>NZ_JAVQKJ010000005.1:0-494200 GCF_031823395.1 Halobellus ordinarius | reverse complement strand
AGCGGTTCACCGACGAAGCCGCCGAAGGCGGCGGAGTCGGTCACTTTTTGGTCCAGATTTTTGCAAGGAGTGGTCGCGCGCAGCGCGACCCGACGCAGCAAAAAGGTGGGCTGAACTGAACGGTCTCTACTTTGGGTGTGATGACCTTTCTATGATACCCTCTCCGAGTTGGTTCAGGTAGATAACTGATTCAGGCCTGTTTCGGGGTGCTGAGATAGGCTTGGACGTGAACTGTTGCAGGATCACGGTCTGGTGTCAGCGTCTTCGAACCCATCTATTGGTTATCGGCCACGAGCACTTCGAGTAGCTCTGTGGGCATCGGTTCACTCGTTGCTCCTCGTTGACCCTCGCTCCGAGTCCCACCCCATATTCTATATTGGCCGCCTGTCTCTGCGCGGCGTTTGAGCTCCTCGCTGGTGGTCGCAGCGACTACCATCGCTGGCCCGTCTCTAACGACAAACTCGTAACTAAAGATGGGATTTTCATCCTTCGGAGTAAACGTAGAGTTGTCGATGCGGTCGGAGAGGGGCCACTCTTGATAGGCACCCGGCTCGATTGTCGCTTGTTCGTCGAGTATCTGCGTCTCACGGGGAATGTCCGGTTGTGAGATAGTCCCAAGACAGCCGGTTATCAGCCAAATACCGGCGCTGCAAGCAGTGACGAATCTTCGGCGAGAGGGCATACTGACCACTCTTTATGTCCGCATACAGCCTTTATGCTCCTATCAGAACCCCGCAGGGGAAGTAATCAGTATCTCCCCGTTCGAGATGTGAGCGAACTATACTGAGCTATTCTCGTCTGGTGTGGGGCCTTGTTCGGAACTGGTCTGATACTGTCTTTGGTCATTTTCACCGGGGCCCAACAATTATAGAGAGCAAGGAGAATACCCGCGCCTTTAGGCGCGGGATGAATCCGACCACCCGTTCAACAATCCACCGTTGATGGTAGTGGCTGGATATTCCACGTTCTCAATCCGAATCTTTACAATAATAGCGAGTATAAGAGGTTATACAGACGTTCCAAATGCTGGAAGTCCACCGTACCCACCAAGCGAAAATCCTCAACCACTCGCAGGTAGAGGAACCGCTCGACCGGCACGGGTGGAGTGGAAGCAAGCTCTGGAACGTCGCTAACCACTACTCCCGAGAAGTCTGGAAGGAGACGGGCGAGATTCCCGGCCACGGCGACCTCAAAGACGAGTTAAAAGGTCACAACAAGTACAAGGGATTGCACTCGCAGTCCAGTCAGCGCGTTCTGGAGGAACTCGCTGAAGCCTTCAACTCGTGGTACAAAAAGAGGAAGTCTGACAGTCGCGCGAATCCGCCCGGCTACCGCAAGAAAAACTACTACGACGACCACGGCAACCGCGTCCACGAGGAACACCCTCGCTCCACCATCACGTGGAAGCAAAACGGCATCAAACACGACACGAAGAACAATCGAGTCCGCCTCTCGAAAGGTGCGAACCACAAAGAACACCCGAAAGCGTGGGAGTACATCCTTGTCGAGTACGAGACACGCCCCGGCGTCACGGTCGAAAACCTGCAACAAGTCCGCGCAGTCTACGACAAGGCGAAAGAGCGGTGGGAACTCCACCTCGTTTGCAAAGACGAAATCGAGACGCCCACTGCCCCCGGCAACGAGACAGCGGGAATCGACCTTGGGATTAGCAACTTCGCCGCCGTGTCGTACAGCACCGAGGAAGCCGACCTGTACCCCGGCAACCGCTTGAAGCAGGACGGTTACTACTTCCCGAAGGAAATCGCCAAGTGCGATGACTCTGGCGGAGAACGGGCCACTCAGTTACACGCGAAGTGGTCGGAACGCCGTAATCACTTTTTCCACAGCCTCGCCAAACACATCGTTGAACGATGTATCGAGAACCGTGTTTGTCGAATCAACGTCGGCAAGCTCGAAGGCATCCGAGAGGACGAAAACGGCGAGTCGAAGAACTGGGGGAAGCACGGCAACCTTGATTTGCACGGGTGGGCGTTCGACCGCTTCGTGAAGATTCTCACGTACAAAGCGAAGGTGGAGGGTATTGAAGTCGTAGAAGTTTCAGAGCGCGACACGAGCAAAACGTGTTGTATTTGTGGTAGGAAAGACGAGAGTCAACGTGTTGAGCGTGGATTGTACGTGTGTGAGGAGCACGAGGATGCGTTCAACGCTGACGTGAATGGGGCAGAGAACATCCGTCTCGACATCAATCAAAGTAACTCCGAGTCTTCGGCCTGTTTGGGCGAGGATAGGAGTACCGGCTGGTTGGCACAGCCCGAAGTCTACCTATATGACTTGTCCAGCGGATTCCAACCGCAGGCACAAGTGGTAGACTCCAAACCCTAATATCCCAAACTCGGGATTCCTCCGCCTTCAGGCGGAGGAGGATGTCAATCAGAACCATCTGTGCAGCATTATTTCACGCAAACTGACTACTCACGACACTACGGTTCATCAAGCGTCCCGGCTCGGCTCTCCCGCGGCGGCCGGACGAGTAGGTAGTCCTGTCTTGCCTCAATACGATCGGCCGGGACCAGGAGTTGGCCATCATCGATCTGGTGATAGCCACCACCGCCGCCACCGTGTGCCCTCAGCCGTAGGTTCTGTAGATCTCCTGTCTTGGCATCCATTGTGATGCTTTCGACGACGCCGAGTTCCGTGCCTTCGGTCGTCATTACCTCATTGCCAGTCAGGGAGGATGCGAGGACCATATGTGGTCCTACGCCACGAACTACTTAATCTGCGAGATAGCTGAAACTACCACTTCAGCAACGCGCTGCACTGAACGATGCTCGTTCGAAGTGTGGTAATCCTATTATGAGGTGGTTGTTCGGTGAAATCTGAACCACTATCACGAAGAAGCGGCTCCCCAATTCAGATCCCGTCCCACTATCCGTCTCCAACTGACCGCTCCGCAATACACTTCCATCCCGGTGTCGTAGACTTCGTTATGTACGTCCGGGACGCCAAAAACCGCGATGAGGTCTGGTTACTCGACAGGATCGAGGAGGCGGACATCGACGATCCCGCGTTTCGGTCCCGGGACTACGTGATTGCCCTCGACGAGGAGACGTCGCGGAAGGCCGGCTTCGGCCGCATTCGCGTCCACAAGACCGACCAGGGAGAGTTCTGCGAACTCGCCTTTGTCTACACCCTCGCGGAGTGGCGACAGCAGGGCGTCGGCGCCCACGTGATGGAGCGGCTCGTCGACGAGGCGAGCGACGAGGGCTACGAGACGGTCTACACGTTCACGCGCCAGCCGTCGTACTTCACGCCCTTCGGCTTCGAACCGCGGGAGGTCGCCGACCTTCCGGCGCCCGTCGAGGAGCGGCTGGAGGCCGTCCGCGAGACCCGCGGCGACGACGTAATCGCGATGGCGATCAATGCGGCCGACTTCGACGTTCCGGAGACGTTCCGCGAGCGGTTCAAGAACGCGTCGCCGGCCGACGAACCCGAGGAGGGGGACAACGTCGAGGAGACCGCCGAGGACTTCGGGATCGATCCCTCGGAGGCGACCTACAAGTACGACACCGGCGGCTGAGACGGACGGCCCCGCACAGCGGTTCCCCATCAACACGATTCGCGCTGCTCTCTGCCCGATGGGACGGACTTACTCGGCCGTTGCGACGTCCGTCCCGCGATCGTACTCCAAAATCTCGGCCACCTCGTCGGCAACCTCGGTCCCGAACTCACGGCCGACGAGGTAGAGTGCGAGGTCGATACCGCTGGTGATCCCGCCCGCGGTCACGACGTCCCCGGCGTCGACTACCCGTTTTTCGATAACCTCGACGCCCCTGTCCCGAAGGTCCTCCAGTGCGTGCTGGTGGGTCACCGCTGGGCGGCCATCCAGGACGCCGGCCGCTTCCAGGAGCATCGTGCCCGTACAGACCGCCGCAATCCGGTTGCCGCTACTCCAGTGTTCGTAGATATGTTCCGGCACGTGGCCGCGTTCGATCTCACGGCGAACGCCCCGGTCCTCGGTATCCCATCCACCGCCCGCCACGAGTAGGAGATCCGGCGCTCGTTCGTCCTCCGGGGCGGTGAGAACACCGTCCGGAACGATCTCGACCCCATTCAGCCCGGTAATAGTGGCCCGTTCGTCGTGGGTGATCAGTGACACTCGACAGTCCGCGCCGACGCGTGCAGACGTTTGGAACACCTCGTAGGGGCCGAGCGCATCCAGTTCGTCGAACCCATCGAAAATCAGGATGTGGACGAGCATACTCCGGGATCGGGCTCAGCGGTAGTAAAGAGGGCGGCCGGTGGGCGCGGATCCCGCCGCGGGAGTCATACTGATTACTCTCGTCTCTTCCCGCCGAGCGCCGCCAGCGGGGATGGCGCTCGGCGGTAACAAGTGAGAGTAATCAGTATCAGGTCCGATCCTCGAGGAAGTCCGTGCTGAAGACGATGTACGCGAGGACGGTACAGAAGAGAATCGGCGGCAGGATCGCGAAGGCCCACAGCGGTTCGATCCCCCAGCCGAGAAGTAATACCACGTTCCCCAGGCCGATCACGAGAAACGGCGCGACCGCGAGCGCCGCCCGTTTTCGGTTCCGCGATCCGGACTCCCCGAGCGGGGCGTTCGGATCGAACTCCTCGTCGGGCGGCCCTGCGCCCTCGGCGCGATCCTCCGCGGACGTGGGCGTTGTCATACCCCGAAGTCGGCACTGGACGGATAAAAACGGTGCGCTGTCGGCGTGTCGCTTGCGGCCACGACCTCGCTTTTCAGGTCCGCTCCTCGGGCCCCTCCGCGTCTTCGAGGCGCGAAGCGAGTTCGACGAGTCCGAAGAGCGTGCCGAGCACGAGCGTCGCGACGGCCATCCCGTAGAGCGCCATCGCGACGGGACTCGTCGGGATCGTCAGGGCGGTCCCCAGGATCGCGGATTCCGACACGACTGCGGCGCCGTTTCCCCCGATGATCGCCCCGACGAGCCCCGAGATCACGATCACACTCGCGCCGACAGCCAGGAGGATCTTGCGGCCGAGGCCCGGGGTACCAGTCGGCTTCACCGGTTCGTTCGTGTCCGACTCGGAGTTCACAGGAACCATACGTGCGCGGGCGGCTTTGGTCTTGTTCTTCGAGGCGATGGAGATCAGTACGGCCGCTCGGTGCGCCCGACACGCCGATCCGACGACAGCGTAAAGCGCCCGCCGCGAAAAAGCGGACTTGATGACTGACGACCTCGTCGAACGCGCCCGGACGGTACTGTCGGAGGCCTACGTCCCGTACTCGGAGTACCGCGTGGGAGCGGCACTCGAAACCGCCGACGGATCGGTGTTTGTCGGCTGCAACATCGAGAACGCGAACTACTCGAACAGTCTCCACGCCGAGGAGGTCGCCGTGGCGGCCGCCGTCAGGGAAGGCCACCGCGAGTTCGTGCGCATCGCGGTCTCGTCGGGCGCTCGCGACGGCGTGACACCCTGTGGGATGTGTCGCCAGACGCTCGCGGAGTTCGCCGGCGAGGACTTCGAGGTCGTCTGCGACCAGGGCGGCGAGGAGACGACAACCTACACCTTGGGGGAGTTACTCCCGGACACGATCTCGCCGGCGACGCTGGATGCGGCCGCTGCAGACCGTGCGGCGTCCGCGGAGGGCGCTGCCGACGTAGACGACGACTCCGACGCGTAACTGGGACGCACCGACGCATAGCTGTAATTCAGCGGCGCCGATGGAGTTGCCACCGGTCCCCACAGGCGACAGCCTATTTTCGCTGGGCGCTGGAAAGCCCGTATGAGCGACAGCGAAGATCCCGGGGACGAGGTCCAGTACCACATCGACGTCGGTCCCGACGACGTCGCCGACAGCGTCCTCCTCCCCGGCAACCCCGAGCGCGTTGACAAGATCACCGCGCTGTGGGACGACGCCGAAGAGCGCGCCTCTCACCGGGAGTACCGGACGGCGACCGGCACGTACGAGGGGACGCCGATCTCGACGACGTCGACGGGGATCGGAAGTCCCTCCGCCGCCATCGCAGTCGAGGAGTTGGCTCGCGTCGGTGCCGAGACGTTCATCCGCGTCGGCTCCTGCGGCGCGATCCAACCGGAGATGGACGTCGGCGATCTGGTCATCACCACCGGCGCGGTCAGACAGGAGGGCACCTCCGCGGAGTACGTCCGCGAGGACTACCCGGCGGTCGCCGACCGGGAGGTCGTCTCCGCGCTCGTCGCCGCCGCAGAGCGACTCGAATACGACTACCACGTCGGCCTCACGATGAGCGCCGACTCGTTCTACGCCGGGCAGGGACGCCCGGGCTTCGAGGAGTTCCGCGCCGCCGGATCGGAATCGCTGGTCGAAGACCTGAGGGCAGCGAACGTGAAGAACATCGAGATGGAGGCCGCAGCGCTTCTCACCCTCGCGAACATCTACGGACTCCGGGCGGGGGCGGTCTGTTCCGTGTACGCGAATCGGATCACCGGCGAATTCCGGACCGAGGGCGAATCCCGGGCGGCCGAGACGGCGAGCCTCGCGGTTCACCTGCTCGCGAAGATGGCGGAAAAAAAGCAGGCGGCGGGAGTCGACCACTGGCATCCCGGCCTTTCAATCGACTGATACCGGCGGGGAGGTGCCTGGCCGACCCCGGAAAATCCACCGGTAGCGTGGGCTGCTCCTCGAAGACCGTTTCCGCAGTCCCTTTATCCGAGGCCTCCTGAGACGCATCCACCTATGAGTACACAGGTCGTCGTTGTCGGAGCCGGGTATGCGGGCGCCGGCGCCGTGGCGCGTCTCGAAGAGCAACTCGATGCGGAGACGGATCTCACGTGGATCTCGGAGAACGACTACCACCTCGTCCTGCACGAGGTTCATCGGTGCATCCGCGATCCCAGCGTCGAATCGAAGATCGCCATCCCGGTCGACGAGATCAAATCCCCGTCGACGGAGTTCCGCAAAGGACACGTCACTGACGTCGATGTCGACGAGCGAGTGGTCGAACTCGAAGACGACGAGGTCGAGTACGATTATCTACTGCTGGCTTTCGGCTCCAGCACCGCCTTCTTCGGAATCGATGGGCTACAAGAACACGCTCACCAGCTGAAAGGACTCGACGACGCGCGTGCGATCCACGCGGACATCCGGGACGCAGCCGAAGCGGCCTCCCGCGACGATCCTGCACAGGTCGTCGTCGGCGGCGCCGGCCTCTCGGGAATCCAGACCGCCGGCGAGATCGCCGAGTACCGCGACGAGCACCGGGCGCCGATCGAGATCACGCTAGTCGAGGGGCTCGACGAGATCTTCCCCGGCAACGACTCGGAACTGCAGGGTGCGCTCCGCAAGCGCCTCGAGGCGCTCGACGTCGAAATCCTCACGGGCGATTTCATCTCGCGGGCCGGGGAGGATGCGGTCTACATCGGCGGCGGCGACGAGGTCGAGCCGGAAGAACTGCCGTACGACGTCCTCGTCTGGACCGGGGGCATCACCGCCCACGAGGAGGTTCACGGCATCGATGTCGAGAAGGACGACCGCTCGAAGCGGATCAACGCCGACGCGGACTTCCAGACGTCGGACGACCGGGTCTTCGCGGTCGGCGACACGGCGCTGGTCGAACAGGGGCCGGACGCGATCGCCCCGCCGACGGCCCAGGCCGCCTGGCAGGCCGCCGACGTGGCGGGCGAGAACGTTGCACGCGCCATCGAAGGCAGGCCGCTGAAGACGTGGCGCCACGACGACAAGGGGACCGTTGTCTCCGTCGGCGACGACGCCGTTGCCCACGGCGTCAAACTGCCGATGGTCGGCGACGTCCCGATGAACGTCTTCGGCGGCCCCGCCGCGCGGACGCTGAAGAAGACCATCGCCGCCCGCTGGATCGCCGATATCGCCTCGCCGCGCGACGCGGTCGAGGCGTGGGACAGCCTCTGAGCGGTCACGAGGGACGAAAAAGAGCGAAGCCAGACGGCAGTTTTTCCGAGCTACCGGCGCGTCAGTGCGACGGCTCTTCGACGGGCGCGCGCATATCCTCGATCCGGAGGATGAGAATGTTGCTCGTGTCGTCTTTGCCGTCGACGGTGCCTTCGATCACGAGCTTCGAGAGCGGCGTCGGCCCCACAGTGACGCTGTCGCCCTCGTGGAACTCGCGGACCGAGCCCTGGATGTGAATCTCCGCGCGGCACAGCTCCGGGTGATGAACCGAGGAGAGGTCGATCTCGTCGACGTTGGCGTTGTCGACCTCCTCGCCGTCGTGATACAGCGGGACGAACGCCGGCTCGTCCATCTGGTCGACGTCGAGTGCCTCGTAGGCGTTCGCTGTCGGCTTGTACCCGCCCTTCGGGCCCGGAACACCCTCGACCAACTGGAGGGCCTTCAGACTCTGCATCTGGTTTCTGATCGTCCCCGGGTTCCGGTCGACCTCTTCTGCGATATCCTCGCCCTTTACCGCGTCCTCGGTTTCCCGGTGTAGGTTAATCAATGCCGTCAGAATAGTTTTCTGACTGGACGTCAGCTCGATGGATGACATACAGTCTGCTAAGCCGTATACGGTCTTAAATCCGGTGGATGGATGAACGGAGTGTGAAACAGTCTCCCGATTTTCGTTCGATTGGGACGCGTTCGTTGGATTTTCGACTCGCCTCTTGGGGAAATCGGCAGCGATCGACACGACCGGCTGTCTGATTCGTCGACCGCTATTCGACACCACTTTGTGAGCCCTCGTGTGTGTAGTAGGTATGCAAAATCAACGCGTTCTGGTGACCGGCGGGGCCGGATTCATCGGCTCGAACCTCGCGAATCACCTCGCGACGGACAACGAGGTAATCGCCGTCGACGACCTTCACCTCGGCACGCCCGAGAACATCGACGACGACGTCGAGTTCGTCGACGCCAGCGTCTTGGACGACGACCTCCCGACCGCGGACGTCGACGTGCTGTTTCACCTCGCGGCGTACTCCTCGTACACGATGGCCGAGGAGCACAAACGCGACGCGACTCGCGTGAACGTCGAGGGATTCGTCAACGCGGTCGAACAGGCCCGCGAGGACGGCTGTGAGACGGTTGTCTACGCCTCGACCTCGTCGATCTACGGCTCTCGAACAGAGCCCTCCCCCGAGGAGCTTCCGGTGGAGGCACGGACCTGCTACGAGGCGTCGAAACTCGCCCGCGAGAAGTACGGCGAGTACTTCCATCACCACTACGATATGACGCTCGCCGGGCTGCGTTTCTTCTCCGTCTACCAGGGGTACGGCGGCGCAGAGGAGCACAAAGGCGAGTACGCAAACACCGTCGCGCAGTTCACCCACAAGATCGCCAACGGCGAGCGACCGGAGGTGTTCGGCGACGGCACCCAGACCCGCGATTTCACGCACGTCGACGACATCGTCCGGGGAATCGAACTCGCGGCCGACCACCGCCTGCAGGGGATCTACAACCTCGGCACCGGCGAGAGCTACACGTTCAACACGATGATCGAGTTGATCAACGACGAACTCGGGACCGACGTCGAGCCGAAATACGTCGAGAACCCGCTGGACGTCTACGTCCACGACACGATGGCCGACAGCACGAAGATCCAGGAGGCGACCGGCTGGGAGCCCGAAATCGACTTCGCGGAGGGCGTCGCCCGCGTCTGTGAACCGTATCTGGAGGACTGAGGCGATGAAAGAGCCCGTCCGGATCGTCGGCGCGCCGGTCGACTACGGCGCGAACCGCCGCGGCGTCGATATGGGCCCGTCAGCGATTCGCTACGCCGGTCTCGCGGATGAACTGACGAACATTGGACGTGATGTCGTCGACGACGGTGATGTCCGCGCGCCACGCCCCGAAGAACGGGATCCGGAGGTCGAAACCCTGGCCGCTGGCTCGACGCTGTTCCTCCGGGAGACGCGCGAGGTCGCGACCCGCCTGGCCGACCGGGTCGACCGAATACTCGCCGACGGCGCCCTCCCGCTCGTTCTCGGCGGCGACCACTCGGTCGCGATCGGGTCGGTCGTCGGTTCGGCTCGGGAGGCGGATGTCGGCGCGGTCTGGTTCGACGCACACGGCGACTTCAACACGCCCGAGACCTCGCCGTCCGGAAACGTCCACGGGATGCCGCTCGCGGCGCTGCTCGGCATCGGCGCCTTCGAGGACGTCGAATGGGCGAACGCCGCCGGTCTCGATGCGTCGAACGTCGCGCTCGTCGGACTCCGGGACGTCGACGAAGCCGAACGAGCGGCCATCGCCGATAGCGACGTGACGGCCTTCACGATGTCCGACATCGACGCCCGCGGGATCTCCGCCGTCGTCGCCGACGCGCTCGACGTCGCCACGGGCGGGACTGACGGCATCCACGTGAGCCTCGATCTCGACTGGCTGGATCCGCGTGAGGCGCCCGGCGTCGGGACGCCCGTCCGCGGCGGCGTCACCTACCGCGAGGCCCACGCGGCGCTGGAAGCCGTCGCCGAGTCCAATTGTCTCCGCTCTTTGGAACTCGTCGAGGTGAACCCGATCCTCGACGAACACAACGAGACCGCGTCGCTCGCGACGGAACTGGCGGCGAGTGCGCTCGGCAAGCGGATCCTCTGAACTGCGGCCCTCGTGGCGGTCCTGTGAGACAGCCGAACACACCACGTTTCCGGTGAAATACGCCGGATCGTTCCGGGCCCGGATGTACTCGCCGCTACTCGGACGCGTCGGACTCCTCAGACGGGTCTTCAGCGTCCACTCCGGGCTCCTCAGACGGGTCCTCAACGTCCGCTTCGGTCTCCGCGGGCGGATCCTCGGCGTCCTCGCCGGCGAAGTGGACGTCGACGCTGGCGACGGCGTCACCCGGTTCCAGATCCATAATCGTGACCCCCATCGTGTTCCGACCGACAGTCGAGATGTCCTCGACCGGCGTGCGGAGGATCTGCCCGTCGCCGCTCATCACGAACAGGTGATCGCCGGGGCCGACGGTCTCCAGTTCGCAGACGAGGCCGTTGCGCTCGTTCGTCTTGATGTCGATGAGTCCCTTCCCGTTCCGGGACTGCCGGCGGTACTGGTCGATGTCGGTCCGCTTGCCGTAGCCGTTCTGGGTGACAGTGAGCACCCAGCTTGTGCGGTCGGGTTCGACGGCCGCGAGCGCGGCCACCTCGTCGTCGCCCTCCAGTTGGATTCCGCGGACGCCGCGGGCCGAGCGGCCCATCGCTCGAACGTCGGCCTCCTCGAACCGGATCGACATCCCCTCGCGACTCGCGAGGAGCAGGTCGCTGTCCCCGTCGGTCACCTCGACGTCGACCAGGGCGTCATCGTCGTCGAGTTTCGTGGCGATGATCCCCGTCGAGCGGATGTTCTGGAACTGATCGACGCTCGTGCGCTTGATGTACCCCTCGCGGGTGACCATCGTGAGGTACTCGTCGGCGTCGGTATCCATCTCGGCGGTGTTGACGACCGCGGTGATCTCCTCGCCGTCGTCGAGATCGAGCAGGTTCACCGCCGACTTCCCGCGGGCGGTCCGGGACATCTCCGGGACCTGGTAGGTCTTCAGCTGGTAGACCTTCCCGTGGGTGGTGAAGTACAGCAGGTAATCGTGGGTGCTGGCGACGTACACCGACGACACCCGGTCGCCCTCTTTCAGCCCCGTGCCGATGATGCCCTTGCCGCCGCGGTGCTGGGCCTTGAACCGGTCCAGCGGCATCCGCTTGATGTAGTCGTCCTCGGTGACGACGACGACGACGTCCTCCTCGGCGATGAGGTCCTCGTGGGTGACGGTGCCGGTGTCCTCGATGATCGACGTCCGGCGGTCGTCGTCGTACTCGTCTTTGATCGCCAAGAGCTCCGTCCTGACGACCGCGTCGAGTTCGTCGGGGTCGTTGAGGATCGTCTCCAGGCGGTCGATCCGCGATTGGACCTCCTCGTACTCGGTGCGGATCTCGTCGGCCTCCATCGCGGTGAGCGATCCGAGTTGCATCGCGACGATGTGGTCGGCCTGGTCCTCCGAGAAGTCGAAGGACGGCAGGGGTTCGCCGTCGGCCTCGACGACGTGCTCGCCGCGCAGCGCCGCCTTCGCGTCGTCGCGGCTCTCGGAGTTGCGGATGACCTCGACGACGTCGTCGACGTTTTCGAGCGCCGTCAGGCGGCCTTCGAGGATGTGCGCGCGGTCCTCCTTCTCCTGTAACTCGTATTGGGAGCGCCGACGGACGACCGTGCGCCGGTGGTCGAGATACTCCACAAGGGTCTCCTTGAGGGTGAGGACCTGCGGCTGGCCGTCGACTAGGGCGAGGTTGATGACGCCGAACGTCGATTCGAGGTGGTGCTCCAGCAGCTGGTTTTTCACGACCTCGGGGTTGGCGCCGCGCTTGAGTTCGATGACGACGCGGATGCCGTCGCGGTCGGACTCGTCGCGCAGGTCACGGATCCCCTCGATCTTCCCCTCGTTGACGTCGTCGGCGATCCGCTCGACCAGCCGCGCCTTGTTCGCCTGGAAGGGGAGTTCCGTGATCACGATCCGGTCGTCGGTGACCTCGAACTCCGCGCGGACGCGGAGGCGGCCGCGACCCGTCTTGTACGCCTTGTGGATCGCGTTGCGGCCGACGATGTTCGCGCCGGTCGGGAAGTCCGGCCCCTTGACGTACTCCATCAGGTCCTCGATCGTACAGTCGGGGTGTTCGATGAGGTGGACGGTCGCGTCGATGACCTCTCCGAGGTTGTGCGGCGGGATGTTCGTCGACATCCCGACGGCGATGCCCGAGGAGCCGTTGACGAGCAGGTTCGGGAACGCCGCGGGGAGGACCTCCGGCTCCGTCAGCCGGTCGTCGTAGTTCGACGTGAAGTCGACGGTGTCCATCTCGATGTCGTCGAGCAACTCCTCGGCGATGGGCGACATCCGCGCCTCGGTGTACCGCATCGCGGCCGGCGGGTCGCCGTCGACGGAGCCGAAGTTCCCCTGGCCGTCGACCAGCGGGTAGCGCATCGAGAAGTCCTGCGCCATCCGTGCGAGCGTGTCGTAGATCGCGGAGTCGCCGTGCGGGTGGTAGTCACCCATCGTCTCCCCGACGATCGAGGAGGACTTCCGGTGTGAGGAGCGGGCGGTCACGCCCGACTCGTGCATCGCATAGAGGATTCGCCGGTGGACGGGCTTGAGGCCGTCGCGGACGTCCGGGAGCGCCCGCCCCGCGATGACCGACATCGCGTAGTCGATGTAGGACTGCTCCATCTCCTGTTCGATGCGCGCGGTCTCGACCTCCGCGGCGATTCCCGCCCCGGGGTCGAACTCTCTCGGTGCGTCAGAACTCATCTATCGGCCACCTCGTGTCCATCGACTTGCGTCATTCGGCCACGTCGTGCGCGTCGGAATTGCATCTATATGTCCACCCATTTGGCGTCGGTCGCTCGGTCCTTGATGAACTGCTTGCGCGGTTCGACGGCGTCGCCCATCAGCACGGAGAACATCTTGTCCGCCGCGGCGGCGTCCTCGACGGTGATCTGTTTGAGGATGCGGTTCTCCGGGTTCATCGTCGTGTCCCAGAGCTGATCGGGATTCATCTCGCCGAGCCCCTTGAACCGCTGGACCTGCGTTGGGTTGCCGTCGCACTCCTCCTCGACGATCCGATCGCGCTCGGCCTCCGTCATCGCGTCGTAGGTCTTGCCGCCCTTCCGGACGCGGTACAGCGGCGGCTTCGCGGCGTACACGAAGCCGGCTTCGACGAGCGGCCGCATATGCCGGTACAGAAGCGTCAGAAGCAGCGTTCTGATATGGGCTCCGTCAACATCCGCATCTGTCATCAATATGATACGTTCGTACCGAACGTCGTCGATGTCGAATTCTTCGCCGACGCCCGCGCCGATCGCGGTGATGAGCGCGCGGACCTCGTCGTTCTCCAGCACCCGATCGAGCCGGTGTTTCTCGACGTTGAGGATCTTCCCCTTGATCGGGAGGATCGCCTGGAACCGCCGGTCGCGGCCCTGCTTCGCCGACCCGCCCGCGGAGTCGCCCTCGACGACGAACAGTTCGGATTCGGCGGGATCGCGGCTCTGACAGTCCGCGAGCTTTCCCGGCAGCGACGTCGACTCCAGCGCCGACTTCCGGCGGGTGAGCTCCTCGGCCTGCTTTGCGGCCTTTCGCGCCTTCGCGGCCTCGACGGCCTTCCCGACGATTGCCCCGGCGGTGTCGGGGTGTTCTTCGAGATAGGTACCCAGTTTCTCGTGGGTGATCGACTCGACGATGCCGCGGACGTCGCTGTTGCCGAGTTTCGTCTTCGTCTGGCCCTCGAACTGCGGGTCGGGGTGTTTGATCGAGATGACCGCGGTGAGCCCCTCGCGGACGTCCTCGCCCTTCAGGGAGTCGAGGTCTCCGAGGAGGTCGTGTTCGCGTGCGTAGTCGTTGACGACGCGGGTGAGCGCGGTCTTGAAGCCGGTGAGGTGGGTCCCGCCCTCGCGGGTGTTGATGTTGTTCGCGAAGGCGTGGATCGACCCCTGGAGTTCCTCGGTGGCCTGCAACGCCACCTCGATCTCGATCCCGTCCTCGCTGTCGGCGTAGTAGATGACGTCGTCGTGGATGACCGTCTTCGTCTCGTCGAGATAGCGGACGAACTCGCGGATGCCGCCCTCGTAGCAGAAAGTGCGCTCTCGGCGCTCGGCGTCGGAGTCGTCCGCCGTTCCGGCCGCGTCGTCATCCGATCCCCGCTCGTCGATCAACTGGATCTCGACCCCGGAGTTGAGGAATGCGAGTTCCCGGAGCCGGTTTTCGAGCGTGGAGAACTCGAACTCGACCGTCTCGAAGATCTCCCCGTTGGGCCAAAAGCGGACCGTCGTCCCGGTCTCCTCGTCGGGGTCGAGGTCGCGGACGCGCTCGAAGGCGCCCTCTTTCGGCTCCCCGTGGTCGAAGCTGTCGTGCCACAGCGCCCCGTCGCGTTTGATCTCGACGTCGAGGCGTCGCGAGAGCGCGTTGACGACCGAGACGCCGACGCCGTGGAGCCCGCCGGAGACCTGGTAGGACTTGTTGTCGAACTTCCCGCCGGCGTGGAGGACCGTCATAATGACCTCGACGGCGGGGCGGTCGTACTGCTCGTGCGTGTCGACCGGGACGCCCCGGCCGTTGTCCGAGACCGACACCGACCCGTCGTCGTGGAGCGTGACCGTGATGTGGTCGCAGTACCCCGCGAGCGCTTCGTCGATCGCGTTGTCGACGACCTCGTAGACGAGATGGTGTAAACCGCGGGAGTCAGTCGACCCGATGTACATCGCCGGGCGCTTCCGGACGGCCTCGAGCCCTTCGAGGACCTGGATCTGCCCGGCCCCGTACTCAGTTTCGCGTGACATTGAACGTACAGGGGTTAGTTCATCTCCACTCATAAACCCTCGCACGCGCGGGCGCGTTTCAACGTGTGAAGGGCTCCAGGCTTCGCCTAATGCTGAGATAGGGTTGACCGCTCCAGGCTTCGCCTAATGCTGAGATAGGGTTGACCGCTCCAGGCTTCGCCTAATGCTGAGATAGGATCGACCGCTCCAGGCTTCACCTAATGCTGGGACGGAGCCATAGTCCCGGGCGTCGCCGGATGCTCGGCCGGGTTCACCCGCCACTCGCTGTCTCCCGTTCCGCCGATTTCACTTCCGCTCCGCTGTCGAACCCTTCTTAACCGTACGTCGGGTAGGGTGGCGCACAGAATGACCTCGTTTCAGTCGGAACTCGGCGGGGAGGAAGCCGAGGAGGAGGACGTCGGGATCGCCGAGGAGCTGGCGGGGGGCCAGCGGGCGATCTCCATCGCCGAGTTCTTCGAGAAGAACAAGCAGATGCTCGGCTTCGGGTCGGGGGCCAGAGGGCTCGTCACCGCCGTCAAGGAGGCGGTCGACAACGCCCTCGACGCCACCGAAGAGGCCGGGATCAAGCCGGATATCTCCGTCGAGATCAGGGAGTCGGGCGATTACTACACGCTGATCGTCGAGGACAACGGCCCCGGGATCACCCGCGAGCAGATCCCGAAAGTCTTCGGGAAACTCCTCTATGGCTCCCGGTTTCACGCCAGGAAGCAGTCGCTGACGCCGGATCAGAAGCTCCTCGTCCGCCGAAACGGTGACGTCGAGTTCGTGGCGATCGGCGTCCTCTGCGACGCGTATCTCTCCCGGGAAGGCGCCGACACGGCTCCCGTCCCGGACGATGTTGAGGTACCGTCGTTCGACCGCGAGAGCCACGAGATGACCTGGCAACCGGTGACGCACGCGATCCGCCACGAGACCGACGAGCGGGTGTACCGGATCGAGACCGCCCGGGGGCGCTCCGTCGAGGTCACCGGGAACCACAGCCTGTTTTCGATCGCCCCCGATCGAGGAACGGAGGAAGTGAAAGCTGGCGAACTCGAGGCCGGAGACACGGTCTTGGCTCCCCGTCGGCTTCCGGGTCCAGAGGAACCGGTAACGGAGATCAACCTTCTCGAACACATCGCGCCCGATCAACTCGAGGATCGACGCCTCTACGTCTACGGGTTCGACGAGGAGACGATAGCGGAACTCAGGACCGACGAGACCGTCCGGAAGAAGCCGTCGGCCGACAGCAACCGACGGCGCTACTACTACCGCTACGAGGGTGTCGACATTCTTCGGGATAGTCTCGAAAACAACTACGTAGAAAAGGGCTATCTACCGGCCGAAAAAGTCCTCGAACTCGGCTGGGAAGACCGCGCCGACGACTGTGAACTGAAGACCTACCGCGTCGGCGGCGAGGAGACGACAGTTCCGGTCACGGTCCCGGTCGACGATGAGTTCGTCGAACTGCTCGCATACTACATCTCGGAGGGACACGTCGGGCCGCGGCAGGTCGGCTTCACGTTCGGTTCTCACGAGTCCGAGTTGATCGAAGCGACCGAGCAAGCTATCGTCGGACTCACCGGATCGACGACGACGGTCGAACGCGAGCGGAATTCGACGCGTGTGAAAGCGTTCGGATCGCCGCTGGCGATGTTCCTGAAATCCGTCTGTGGCGACGCCTCGAAAAACAAGCGGATTCCCCCGTTCGTCTTCGAGTTCGACAGCGAACTGCAACAGCGGTTCATCGCTGCCCTGTATCAGGGCGACGGATCCGATTCACATCCGAGCAACGAACTCTCCCACACGACCACGAGCGAGACCCTCGCCCGGCAGCTTTCGACGCTGTGGAATATGCAGGGCGTCGTCGCGAGCACAGAAGTAGCGACCGATACGAGCGGGTACAGTGATACTGGAGGCACGCGATATCGGACTAAGGTGTACGGAGCGGATGCCGGACTACTGGACGTCTTCGAGACCGAAGACCCGACCGAACAGCAGTACAAGCGAATCCCAACCGCGCTCCTCGAAAACGTCGCCGTCGAAGACGTCGATAAAAAGACAGTTCCGGACTCGATAGCGGGTCTCCTGATGGGCGCGGGGGTCGGCTCCAGTATCGAGTACGCCCGGGAGTACCGGGCCCTCATCGATGACGCGGTGAACGGCACGCAGATCGACGCGCCGCGATACGCGCACAACCTCAAGGAGAAGGGACTTCTCGACGCGGATGGCTACGCGACTGAACGGCTGGAACAGCTCTGGGATGTCGTACGGAACCTCCACGGCCTCACCGACACTGACGTCTGCCTCCTGCCCGTGAAATCCGTCGAGGAGATCGATCCACCGGACTACGTCTACGATATCTCGGTCCCGGGTGCGACCGGCAGAGACGAGAACTTCGTCGTCGCGAACGACGGCGCGCTGTGTGTGAAAAACAGCCGCGGCCAGCAAGGAATCGGCATCTCAGCGGCTGTACTGTACGCTCAGGAGACATCAGGCAAACCCGTGAAGATCACCTCCCGGACGCAGCGCGCAGAGCGCGCGCAGTACTTCGAGCTCATCATCGACACCGACACCAACGAGCCGGAGATTTCCGTCGAAGAAGAGCGCGCCCCCGGCGAGTCGGACCTCTCGCCGACGCACGGGACACGCATCGAGATGGAGATGGAGGCGAATATGCGGGCCCGAACGCAACTCCACGACTACATCAAACACACCGCGGTCGTCAATCCGCACGCACGGCTGGTCCTCGACGAACCCGGGCTCGACGAGCCGAGACGCTACGAGCGGGTCGAGGGCGCCTCCCTGCCGGCCGAGACAGAGGAGATCCGCCCGCACCCACACGGCGTCGAACTGGGGATGCTCATCAGGATGCTCGACGCGACCGAGTCGTACTCGGTGTCGGGGTTCCTGCAGGAGGAGTTCACCCGCGTCGGCTCGAAGACGGCCAAGAAAGTCCTGGATCGATTCCGGGACCGACACTTCGGCCGCGAGATGGGCTGGGCGGTCCCGCGGGATCCCGAGACCCCGCTGGAGACAGCAATCGAGGACGCCGTCGCCAACAAAGGCGCTGAGGCGACGGCGGCGTTCGCCGAACGGGTCGCCGAGACGCTCTCATCGCGGGAGCGGACGGCACACTCGGAGCTTTCGGAGATCGTCGACACCGTCGCCGACGACGTCGAAGCGGAGTTCGACGCGAACTTCGGAGCGACGGTCCGGGAGAACGCGGTCGAGGCGGCCTGGGCCGTTCTGACCTCGGATCTCGACCCGGATCTGTACTCCCTGGTCGACGAGGCCACGAGCACCCGGAAGGACGACGCGACGATCGCGGGACTCGCCGAGCGACTGGCCGAGAAGTTCCGGAAGGGCGACCCAAGACACCGGGCCACCCGCGAGACGCTCGTCGACTACGTCGACCGCTCGGCGGATCGGCTCGTCGACGAGGACACCTCGTTCGGCGAGACGGCCCGCGAGAACGTCGTCGAGGCGGTCTGGAGCGCGATGCGGACGGTTCCCGACGACGTGCCGAAGGTCGGGACGATCGCCGACACCCGCGATATCGCCTCGGAACTGCTCGAAGCGATGCGCGCGACCGACATCCTCGCGCCGCCGACGAACTGCCTGTCGCCGATCACGGCCGAACTCGTCGAGGCCGGCTTACGGAAGGAGTTCGACGCCGACTTCTACGCCGCGGCGACGCGGGACGCGGAGGTCCACGGCGGCGATCCCTTCGTCGTCGAGGCCGGCATCGCCTACGGCGGCGAACTGGAAGACGGGACGGTCGGGCTGCTCCGGTTCGCGAACCGCGTTCCCCTCGTCTACAAGCGCGGAGCGTGTGCCACGACCGACGTGATCAAGGGAATCGGCTGGCGCAACTACGGGCTCGACCAGCCCGGCGGCTCGGGGATGCCGAGCGGCCCGGCGGTGATTATGATCCACGTCGCCTCGACGAACGTGCCCTTCACGAGCGAGTCGAAGGACGCGGTCGCGAACATCCCCGAGATCGAAGACGAGATCGAACTGGCCGTCCGCGAGGCCGCCCGCGAACTCAAATCGTATCTGAACAAGCGACGGTCGATGCAGAAGCGGCGGGAGAAACAGGACGTCCTCGGTCGGATCCTGCCCGAGATGGCCGACAAACTCTCGGAAGTCACGAACCGCCCCCGGCCGAACATCGACGGCGCGCTCGCACAGATTATGAACAACGTGAGTATCGAACGCAACGTCGACGGTGACGAGGTCACACTCGTCGTCGAGAACCACTCCGACCGGAGCGAGAACCCGGAAATCACGGATATCGTCTCGGCCGAACCGTCGGATCTTCCGGAAGACGCGAGCGCCGTCTCCCTCGACGGCGAGTGGTTCATCTCCTGGGAACCGTCGGTGCCGTCGGGCGAGTCGGCTGAACTCACCTACACCGCCGCGGGCGACCCGTCCTTCGACGTCGACGTCGACGGCGTCGAGGCCGAGAAACTGACGATCAACGCCTGAGTCGGACGGAGCTACCACAATGAGCACGAAACTGTCCGAGCTACCACAATGAGCGCAAAACTACCCGAGCTACCACAATGAGTACGAAATCAGACGACGATCTGGCACAGGAACGCCTCATCGACCTCGCCGCGGAGTTTTACGACCAGTTCGCGTCGGGGGAAGTCCCACGGATGGAGATCCCCACGCGGACGAAATCGAACATCGTCTTCGACGAGGACTCGAAGGTGTGGGTGTACGGCGACCGAACCTCGACGCGGTCGGCAAACAGCGTCCGTGGCGCACGGAAGCTCCTGAAGGCGGCGTACGCAATCGAGTTCCTCGTGAACCAACTGGAGCAGGGTCGCTCCTCGACGCTGCGTGAACTGTACTACCTCTCGGAGTCGTGGGACAACGAGGAGGCGCAGTTCTCCAGCCAGGACGAGTCGAACCAGCTCATCGAGGACTTGGAGATCGTCGCGGAGGTCACCCGCGAGGACTTCCACATGCGGCCCGAGGAGTCGGGCGCGACCCTGATGGGGCCGCTGGAACTCCGCGAGCAGACCCGCCGCGGCGAGCGGGAGATCCACTGTCAGAAAGACGTCGGCGAGGGCGGCTACCAGATTCCGAACAATCCGGATACGATCGACTTCCTCGATCACGACATCGACTTCGTCCTCTGTGTCGAGACCGGCGGGATGCGCGACCGCCTCGTCGAGAACGGCTTCGACGAGGAGTACAACTGCCTGGTCGTCCACCTGAAAGGCCAGCCCGCACGGGCGACCCGACGGATCACGAAGCGGCTCCACGACGAACTCGACCTCCCGGTCGTGGTCTTCACAGACGGCGACCCGTGGTCCTACCGGATCTACGGCTCGGTCGCGTACGGCTCGATCAAATCTGCGCACCTCTCGGAGTACCTCGCGACGCCGGAGGCGCGCTTCGTCGGGATCCAGCCGGAGGACATCGTCGAATACGACCTCCCGACCGATCCCCTGGCGGATTCGGACATCAACGCCCTGGAGTCGGAACTGGAGGATCCGCGGTTCCAGACCGACTACTGGAGCGAGCAGATCGAACTCCAACTCGACATCGAGAAAAAGGCCGAACAGCAGTCGCTGGCGTCCCGCGGGCTGGACTTCGTGACGGAGACGTACCTCCCCGAGCGGCTGTCGGCGATGGGCGTGGTGTAGTCCGGTCGGCGTCGAACTCCACGGTGCGGTAGTGATAGTGATTGTTGAATCAATCACCTGGTAAGCATACGAGCTGAAAGGTCAGAACACGACCCCGCAGTTCAAGTCACTACAGGTTCAATTACACGTATGGGAATCGTCCGGGATCCTGAACACAGCGACGGTGCGCCGACGATCGAAGGGACGGGAATTCGTGTGAAGGATATCGCCTCGGCGTACGAACACAGCGGCTACGATCCCGACGAGATCACGCAACTGTATCCCGATCTCAGTCTCGGAGACGTCCATCGAGCGTTAGCGTACTACTACGAGCACATCGAGGATTTCAGATCTTCTCCCTCCTCGTCTGAGCCCGCCTCTGTATGACGAGGCCGCTGTACTGTGACGAGAGCATCTGGATTCCAGTCGCCGACGGTCTCCGTCGACGAGGATGGACCGTTCGCACAGCCCGGGACGAAGGAACTCTCGGCGAACCGGACCACGAGCAGTTGCGGTATGCAGTCGAAAATGACTGGCTTCTCCTGACGTTCGATGACGACTTCCTTTCGCTCGTCGAAGGTGAGGAGTTGGAACATACAGGCGTCATCTACGTGCAGCAGGCTGGAGGGCAAATCGGCGACGTCGTGAAGACTGTCGACGAGCACCTGCAGTACCGGCCACATGATGATCGGTCCATCCAATATCTGTAGAGTTCCGACTCTATTGACCACGCCACCGTCCGTATCGAGCGGCTGTGCCAGTTAGGTAATTCCTGACAGCTACCGAGATGGTTCGACGACCGGACCCGCGATATCACACTGAGCGCTATCCCCCGTCAGCGAGCCGTTCGACTCGTTCGAGGCTGTCGGCGTCGGCCGGCGATTTGTCCTTACGGACGGTCACGAACCGCGGGAAACGGAGCGCGTAGCCCGAGGAGTACGTCGGCGAGCGCTGAATCTCCTCGTAGCCGACCTCGAAGACGACCGCGGGTTCGATCGACACCGTCTGGCCGTCTTCGGTCACGATATGCGGTTCCAGCCGGTCGGTCAGCGCTTCGAGTTCCTCGTCGGTGATCCCGGTCGCGACCTTCCCGATGGTCTGATACTCTCCGCCGTCGACGCGCGCCGACAGGAGAAACGTCCCGAGGAGATTCGCGCGGCGTCCCTCGCCCCACTCCGCGCCGGTCACGACCAGATCCAGCGTCTCGACGTCCGGCTTGCGCTTCAGCCAGTTCTTCCCGCGCTTGCCCGGCGCGTACGTCGAAGCGGGGTCTTTCAGCATCACTCCCTCGTGGCCCGCCGCGAGTGCGTCCTCTTCGATCGCTTCGATCTCCGCGGAATCGTCCGTGATCGTCGGATCGGCGACGGCGTCGGTGTCGCCGAGCAGATCGTCGAGTCGGTCCAGCCGGTCGGTGAGCGGCGCGTCCAGCAGATCCTCGCCGTCGACGTGGAGGCAGTCGAACGCGCGGAGTTCCACGCGGACCTCCTCGCGCATCCGCTCGACGTCGTACTTCCGGCGGAACCGGCGGAGCACCTCCTGGAACGGCAGCGGCGTCCCCTCGCCGTCGACCGCGACGACCTCTCCGTCGAGAACGACCGGGACGCCGACGGCCGACTCGACGAACTCCACGACCTCCGGCAGGGGATCGGTGACGTCGTCCATATTCCGGGAGAAGAGCGCCGTCGTCTCGCCGTCGTAGTGCACCTGGACCCGCGCCCCGTCGAACTTCGTCTCGACGACTGCCTCGCCCCAGGCTTCGATCGCCTCGGTCGCCTCGCCGGCCTGTGCGAGCATCGCCTGGACCGGGCGGCCGACCTCGAGGCCGATCGCGTCGAGCCCCTCGCGGCCCTCTTCGCGGGCGACGCGAGCGACCATCCCGTAGTCGTTCGAGACCTGCAGCGCGCGCTCGACCGTGGCGACCGCATCGTCGGTCGGGCGGGTGTGCTCCGCCTCGGCGCCACCGTCGTGCTCGGCGGCATTGTCGTCGTCTTCGTCGATATCCCCGTCGCTTCTGGTGGTCTCCTCGTCTGAATCGAGAAAGGCGGCGGCGACGGCGTCCCGGACCGTACCCTCGCCGACACCGATCCGCATCTCGCCGAGCACCATTCGGGCGAGAAACTTCGCTTCCGTCGCGGAGGCGCTGTTGAACAGCCCGAAGAGGATGTCGAGCTGTCGACTCTCGCTTCCTTCTCCCGCCGCTGTCGCGATCGAACGGAGCCGTTCGTCGACCTCGGCGACGGAGAGGTCGCTTCCGGCGCTTCTCCCTCCGCTCTGTCCGTCGGTGAAGGCGCCGAGGCCGCGTTGGCCGCCGAAGTCGTAGCCCTCGGCGACGGCGCCGATCTCTCCGACAGCCGCGAGTTCGGCCTCCACGTCCGCGGCGTCGACGTTCGGCCCCGCGGCCTTGGCGATGGCTGCCTGCAGGAGGGCGGGGCCAATATCGAGTGTCGTCGGGTCCCAGGCAGGATAGACGCGTCCCAGAAGGAACCGCACGACAGTTGGCAGATCTTCGTCGGCGCGGGCGAGGAGGTTTGCGACCGCCGCGATTGTCGCGAGGTCGCCCGGTTCCTCCTCTAAGTCGGCGGCGCGTGCGGCGAACTCGGCGAACTGCATCGGGCGCTCGTTTCGGCGCGTCGGACAAGAGTCCCCCGACTCGTCGCGGTGGCTCCGTCCGGGGAAGTGACTCCTACTGCACGAAGCGCGGGATTGAAGACTTCCGATTGCCCACGATTGGCTATGACCGAGGACCTGGCGGCGTCGGTCCGGGACGCACTCGCTGTCGACGTCGAGGAGTTCGAGGCGAAAGCGCGGACGGAGGCCGATCTGGTGAAGTCCGAACTCCACGAGGGGACGTTCGACAACCACCAGTCGATCGTGGGGCTCGAGTACGAGTTCTACGCCGTCGCCGACGGCCGGTGGGAGGCGTCCGACGACGCGGGCATCTACGCGCTGATGCGGGTGCCGCGTCGACTCTTGGATCTCATCGGCTTCGAGAAGGAACTGGGCCTCCACAACGCGGAGATGACGACCAACCCACAGCCGCTGAACCCCGACGGCCTGCGGGCACAGGAGTCGGAGGTCCGCGCCCGCCTCGCCGCGGCGCAGGAATGTACGAGCGCCGAGGGGATCCAACTGGTGAGCGACGGAATGTGGACGATTCCGCCGGCGGGTGAGACCGCTCGCGGGTATCTGACCAACAGCGTCGAGGCCGAGGGCATCCGGATCGCGACGAATATGAGCGGCTCGGAGCGGTATCACGCGATGGCCAACGGCCCTGCCGCGCCGGAGGAGATGACCATCGACGCGCCCAACGTCACGCTCTCGGCCGATACGGTGATGCCCGAATCGCTCATCACCTCCATCCAGCCGCACTTTCAGGTGGCCCACGCCGCCGACCTCCCGACGTATTTCAACTACGCGCTCCGGGTTGCCGGGCCGCTCTTGGCGCTGGCGACGAACTCCCCGTTTTTCCCGCCGGATCTCTACGACGACGTCGGCGCCGGCAAGATCCTCACAGACGGCTACGCCGAGAACCGCATCCTGGTCTTCGAGTCGGTGCTCAACACCGACGACGTCGAGAAGGTCCGCTTCCCCCGGGACCTCGACAGCGTCGAGGAGGCGGTCGACCGGGTCGCCGGCGACGCGACGGTCGTCCCGATGCCGGTGCCGACGGGCAACCGCTTCGACGACGAGTTCGCGACCCTCCGCCGCAAGCACGGCACCTACTGGCGCTGGGTCCGTCCGGTGTTCGACGGCGCGTCCCGCTCGTCGGCGAACGCCCGTATCGAGTTCCGGCCGATCGCCGCCCAGCCGACCGTTCGGGACTCGCTCGCGTTTCAAGCCACCTTCGCCGGGTTGATGGAGAGCCTCCCGCGCCGTCAGCACCCCGCGACCGACCAGCAGTGGTCGACCGCCCGCGAGAACTTCTACGCCGCGATGCGGGGCGGCCTCGACAGCGGCCAGCGGTGGATCTGCAACGACGGCGCCGAGACCGTCGAGACGGAACGTGTCTACGACGACATCTTCGCACACGCGATCGACGGCCTCACGGCCGCCGGGTGCTCGGAATCGGAGGCCGAGCGGCACGTCGAACCGCTCCGAGCGCGGGTCCAACGAGGGACGACACCGGCCGACTGGAAGATCGCCCGCGTCAGAGAGTACCTCGCCGACGGGGCGTCCTTCGAGGACGCCGTCTGGGCGATGCAGCGCGACTACGTGCGGAATCAGCGGGAGACGCTGCTGGACGGATCGTTCGCTGACTGGCTCTAAAACCACCCGTCCGGCGACGTGCCGGGCGGGTTCGGATCTCGATTCCGACTGATCGAAAGCGGCCCCGAGAAACTCGACCGAAGCGTCGCCGTTCTACAGGAGGTCCTCGAAGTCCTTGTGCTGGGTTATGTCGACGCCTTCCTCGGTGACGACACAGACGTTCATCCCGTTGCCGGACGCGAGGTCGCGCTCGACGGCGCTGTCGATCGCGTGGGCGGCGACGGTCTTTGCCTCCTCGATCGACAGTTCCTCGTCGTACTCCTGTTCGAGGACACCGAGGGCGTACTGGCTACCCGACCCGGTGACGGTGTACTCCTCTTCGAGGATCGAGCCGGCGGGATCGATGCTGTAGATGTGGGGGCCTTCCTCGTCGACGCCGCCGAGGATCGGCTGGACGATGAAGAACGCGCCCGAGCGCAGGAAGTTCCCGAGGAGCGTCGACAGCGCCTGCATACTCATATCCTCGCCGCGTCGGGCCTCGTAGAGACGGACCTCAGCGCGGATGGAACTGATGAGCGACTGGGCGGCCGAGACCGACCCCGCGATGGTCAGCGCGCCCCTGGGGTGGATCTCCTCGACCTTCTGGACGTTCTTCGAGGACACCATCCGTCCGAGGCTGGCGCGCATGTCCGTCGCGAGGACGACCCCCTCGGACGTTTTCAGCCCGACGGTGGTCGTTCCCGTCTTCGTCTCCTTGTCGCTCATCTGCTCTGCACGGTGTTCCGCGTTGGTGAACTCGCCGAGTTCCGGCGAGAACACGTCAGCGTGCTCGCCGTTCAGCGGATCGAGACGTCCCGAGGCGTCGTCGCTCGTGGGGGTACGCATTACCTGGGGTAGTTGCCCGCCGCAGATAAATGCCACCCTTCCCTCCGGGGTTGCCCGTATCGGTGTCTTCCATCCCTGGACAGGGGACTACGCGTCCGTCAACCCCGCGGAAAAAGCGTCGGCGTCCAGTCAGCGGTGACCGCGGCGGCCGTCCGTGCGTTCGTAGGTCCGTTCGGCGGTCTCGATCAGCGTGCGGACCGGGAGCGTCAGCCCCAGTCGTCGCGCGAACAGCGCGATCGGCATCGCCAGGATACCGAAGAGCAGCGTCGTCTGGTACAGCAAGAAGGCCGCGCCCCGGTGCAGGTCTTTCATCATCGGCTTGCTCGGTCTGGAGCGACGGGAGTATATAAGTCTTTCCAGCCGTCGGTCGGGATAGGGTCGACGCTGTGGTGCGATTCTACTTTCTGACCCGATCCGACGACCACCGAAGTCGACTGGGCCGATTGGTGTCGTAAGAGCGCAGTCATCTGCACCGCTCGTTCGCATAAGTTATGAGCAGTATCGACGTCGCGTACGCGCCCGGCGATCCTCCCGAACGGATGTCTGGCGATTCCCCCGGCCGCACCTCTGGCGAGCACTTCGTCACACCGAGCTGACGCAAACCGACTGTATCCATCTCCGACACGCGCAAACCACAAGACACGAAACCCCACGGCACGTCGGAAGCGTATGAGCAACTATCTCGTCGCGATGGAGGCCGCGTGGCTGGTCCGCGACGTCGAGGACATCGACGACGCGATCGGCGTCGCTGTCAGCGAGGCCGGCAAGCGACTGAACGACAAGAACAAGGAGTACGTCGAGGTCGAGGTGGGGGCGACGCCGTGTCCCGCCTGTGGGGAGCCGTTCGACTCGGCGTTCATCGCCGCCAACACGGCCCTGGTCGGACTCGTCCTGGAGATCGACGTGTTCAACGCCGACAGCGAGGAACACGCCTCCCGCATTGCGAAAAGCGAAGTCGGCGGCGCGCTTCGGGACGTCCCGCTCTCCGTGATCGAAGTGATCGAGACCGAAGCCGACGAGGAGGAAGACGACGACACCCGGGTCTACTCCGACGAGTGACCCCGCGGGCGGGACGCGCCCGAAACACTTTCGTATAACTTCGGGTAATTAGCAGTATGGAGCTCCCGACCCCCGAGGATCTGCGGCAGCGTCGCACGGAGTTAGACCTGACCCAGAGCACCCTCGCAGAGACAGCCGGCGTCTCCCAGCCGCTCATCGCGCGGATCGAGGGCGGCGACGTCGACCCACGGCTGTCCACGCTTCGGCGAATCGTCAACGCCCTCGAGGAAGCCGAGGGCGGCATCGTTCGCGCCGACGACCTGATGAACGAGAACGTCGTGAGCGTCGCGCCCGACGACTCGGTCCGTTTCGCGCGGGACGTGATGCTCGACGAGGGGTTCTCGCAGTTGCCCGTCATCCGCGACGGCCGGCCGGTCGGCCTCATCTCCAACAGCGACATTCGGCACGCCCAGGAGGGCGAAGACGTCGGCACACTGCCGGTCGCCGACGTGATGCGCGAGTCCGTCACGACCGTCGAGCGGTCGGCAACGCTCGAAGAGATCGACGCGGCGCTGGATCACCACTCGGCCGTGCTCGTGGTCGAAGGCGGCGAGACGATCGGGATCATCACCGAGGCGGACGTCGCCGCCCACCTGTAGCGGCGCCGTCTACAGATCGACAAGGCGAGTGCCTCCGGGCTTGCCCCGAGGGACTTCACCGCCGCACTCAGAGTTCCAGCCCACGAATCGAGACCTCTTCTCCCGCTTCGACGCGACCGATCACGCGGCCGTCAGTCGCCTCTGCCAGCGCCTCGGCGTCGGCAGGTGCGAGCGCGCAGACGAAGCCCGTCCCCATATTGAACGTCCGGTGCATCTCCTCGTCGGAGACGTTCCCCTCCGACTGGACGAACTCGAAAACCGGCTGGGGGTCGAACGCGTCGTCGACGACGTAGCGGTGATCGCCCAGCCGTTCGAGGTTCGTCCAGCCGCCCCCGGTGACGTGGGCGGCGGCCCTGACGTCGTGTTCTCGCATCGGATCGAGTAGGTAGGTATAGAGCCGCGTCGGTTCGAGCAGCGCCGCGCCGAGCGTGTCGTACTCGCCGAACGGACAGGGATCGGTGTACTCGTAGTCGCGCGTGACCGCGGTCCGCGCGAGCGTCAGGCCGTTCGAGTGGATCCCCGAGGAGGGAAAGCCGACCAGCGCGTCGCCCGGTTCGGCCTCGCCAGCGAAGATCGCGTCCTTCGCGGCCAGGCCGGCGCAGGTCCCCGCCAGATCGAGCCCCTTGATCACCTCCGGCATCACAGCCGTCTCGCCGCCGACGAGTTCGATGTCGGCTTCGTCGGCGCCGGCGCGGAGCCCCTCGCCGATCTGCTCGGAAAAAGTCTCGTCGGGTTCGTCCACAGCGAGGTAGTCGACGAACGCGACCGGGCGGACGCCGGCGGCGACGAGGTCGTTGGCGTTCATCGCGATGCAGTCGATCCCGACCGTCGAGTAGTCGGAGAGCGCCTCCGCGACGAGCAGTTTCGTCCCGACGCCGTCGGTCGCGAGCGCGAGATATCGGTCTCCGATATCGAGCAGGCCGGCGTAGTCGCCCTCGCTCTCGCCGACCGCGCCGATCAGCGCCGCTGTCGCCGCCTCGCTCGCCTCGATGTCGACACCCGCCTCGGCGTAGGTCAGTTCTTCTCCTTCGGATCCTGTGCCGCCGTCAGCCGCCTCCTCGGTCATATCCGAATTCCCGCGGCCGGGGGAGAAAATACGTCCGGTCTCGGACGCGAGGCGGTCGATCGAGGATCGGGGCCGAGCGTCCGCGCCTCGGGGCGTCGACGACGTCTTGCCGCCCGCATCTCGGGGACCGACGACCACGGATTCGAAACCGGTGGCCAGTAGAGGACGATAGCTCTCCGAATCCGAGTTACAGTTTTAGAAGGCGTTTTAAACTTTATCGACCATTTAGAGAGAGTATTGAAACATCGGTAAAAAGTCTATAACCCCCGATAAACCGTCACGAAACGACTGAACGCTCTGGGCATTATATGTGGTTGTCTCTCCTATAGGGTAGTGAGGCGAAACAGATGTCAAGTGTCCCCCGCTCCCTCGAGTCCTCCCTCGAACGTGACTCCCTCCGTCGCGGCTTCAGCGTCGCAAACACAGCCGTCAGAACGAGCCTCCAGGGCCTCACAGTCGTGAGCTTCTGGGCCGCGATCGTCCTCCCCTTCACGTACTTCCCGCTGCTTTTGGGCGGGCTGACCGGCGGAGAGCTGTTCCTCTTTGTCGCCCTCGTCGCGATCAACGCCCTCGCGTTCGTCCTCGGCCACGACTACGACCCCTCCCCGTAGCTGGCGGCGGCCTCAGGACAGCGTTCAGTCGCCGAGGGAGACGGAGCACCGAGATATCGTTCTAGAAGCCGAACCCGACGAGGAACGCGCCCGCAGTGAGGAGTATCGCGGGCACGAAAACGGCCACGAAGACGGACTTGCTCCAGCCGAGCACGGTTTTCCCGTCGAGCGGGCCGAACGGGAGCATATTGAACGCCGCCAGAAAGAGGTTGATTATGAGCCCGCGTGACCCGACGAGCGCCAGGAATTCGGCGCCGACCGTGGCGCCGATCAGAAACACCGGCAGGAAGATCGCCGCAAGCACGGCGTTCGTCGCCGGACCGGCCAGCGCGATGAGGCCGTGTTCGCGCGCGGTCAGCCGTCCCCGGTGGTGGACAGCGCCGGGAGCCGCGAAGATGAAACCGGCGAGGGCGCTCACCACCGCGAGAAACAGCATTCCGTAGTCGGCGCGGAACTCCGCGACCTGCCCGAACCGAACGGCGACGACCTTGTGGGCGATTTCGTGGAGCAGAAAGCCGACGCCTGCCGTCAGCAGGCTGACGAGCACGGGGCCGACGATTCCCCCTTCGAGGATACCGAGCACCGCGCGCTGGCCCCCGCCGGCGAAGAAGAGCGCGAACGCGACGCCGAGAGCGATCCACGCGGCGGCGAGATCCCGGAGTTCCCGGGAGCTAAACGAGAGATTGGCGACGTCCATTACGCCACCGACCCCCAGAGGATCTCCCAGCCGTTCCGTGCGCCCTCGAAGAGCAGTCGCGTCACGCCGGCCGCCCCGCCGAGATCAAGGGCGAAAAGCGGCAGCAGGTACGCGACGAACAGCGCCGAGGCGACGATGCTCCCGATGTTCGTCGCGGCGACGACGATGATGAGGCGGAACAGCGGCACCGAAAACATCTCCTCGACGAGGTCGCCGATCGGCTTCTCCTCGTCGGCCAGGAGGTCGTTGAGCGTGCTGATGTCGGAGATGTTCACCGGGTCGTGCCGGAGTTCCATATAGCCCGCGAACCAGCCTGGTGCCAGGAACGGATTGATCGACGTCATCCACGCCACCGCGCCGCCGACGAGCGAGGAGGACCACCGCGCGCCCGCGGCCTTCGCCAGCCCCGCGGCGAAGATGCCGTTGACGAGGAACCACGCGCCGAACAACCGCAGCAGCGTGTCGTCGCCGGCCGACGACAGCGCCAGGAGCACGAAGAAGCCGATCACGACCACCGAGATGGCAGTGCCGACGACCTTCCCCCACGGGATCCCGCCCCCGTCCGTTCCCGTCAGCGAGGCCATCGGCGGGAGTTCCTCGGGGTGTTCCAGATAGCGTTCGATCCCCTCGCGGTGGCCCGCGCCGACGACCGCGAGGACGTCTGCGCCGGACTGCCGGAGCGCGACCAGTTTGTACGCGATGAACGCGTCCCGTTCGTCGATGAGCGCCGCTGCGCCACCGGGCGAGAACTGCCGGAACTCCTCCATCATCGCGGTCACGACGTCGGTGTCGGTCATCCGCGACATATCGATCTCTTCGACGTCGTCGACCTCCGCGGCTCCGAAGACCGCCGCAAGCTGGCCGATGACGCCACCGACGAGCAGGCCGCCGACGATCCCGACCGCCATACTCCCCACGACGCGGACGGTGAAATCGCCCAGCGCGTCGACGACCGGCGCCGCCAGCCCGAAGCCGACGCCGGCAACACCGCCGATCCCGATGCCGGCCGCCAGCGCTGCGAGCAGTCGATCCTCCGTCGAAAGGACCGAGGAGCCGAAGACCCAGATCGCGGCGGCGACGCCGACGGCGACGACGACACCGCCCGTAATCCGCGAGAGCACTGGGTGCCCGAGCCCGACGCTCCCGCCGAAAATCGCCACGAGCGGGCCGAGTAACACGCCGAGGATGACGCCGCCGGCGAGGCCGACACCCCGACTGTCGCCGATGCCGAACGCCAGGCCGCCGATCATCTGCAGCTTCTCCACGAAGCTCATCCGCGACCAGAACCGCCGCATCGTCTCGTTGATGTCGCGGTCCACGAGCGCGACGTCGATGCCGAGGTCCTCGGCGGTCTCGACGGCGGCGAGCATATCCGCACCGGGCGTCACGTCGAACCGGTCGCCCAGGCGCGCCTGCACGTACGACAGCATCCAGTAGGCGATGAACTGAAACACCGTGTTGCCGCTGAGGAGGTCACCGGGTTCGATGTCGTCCGGTTCGCCGCCTTTTAATTGGCGGTACCGCCCCTCGTCGAGTTCGACGGCGACGACGTCGGGACGCTCGGCGTCGATCGTCTCCTCGACCTCGCGGACGCTCTCCTCGGAGACGTGTGCCGTCCCGACGACGCGGACGCGACCTTCCCCGGCCGCTTCCTGACTCATTTGACTCCCCTACCGCGTCACGGCTTTTACCGCTGTCGGAGCGGCTGTTCCGGCGTGGTCGTCCGCGAGGCGGACCGTCCATCACGGAGCGGGAGTTCTCTGTCTACTACTCCCCCGGCCGGAGAAACGTCAGCACGTGACCGTCGTCGTCAACCACCCGAAGACCGCCGTCGACGGGGTACGGCCCCGTCCGCCAGGGCGCGCCCGCCTCGACCGCCGCGTCGGGGTTGGAGGTCTCGAACGCCAGGTCCACGTGGAGCCCGCCGCGGCCGTCGGCGATCCCCAGTTGCGGCTCCCACAGTTCGAGGTCGACAGGTCCCGAGAGCCGGACCCGCCGCCGTTCGTCGCCGCGGTCGACGACCTCGAATCCGAGCCGTCGGTAGCGCTCCTCGGCGGCCGCGAGATCGATCACCTCCAGCACCACCTCGAAGATTCCCGTGAGTGGGGGTGCCGCTCCGGTGGCCGGGTCGTCGTCCTCTCCGATTCCGTCGCTCCCGCCGTGTTCGTGCGCTCCCGCACCGCTGCGATCGATGCTCCCGATCTCCACGCAGTGGCCCGCGGGATCGTCGACGTACAGGGAGTCGGTTGTGCCGAAAGAGAACTCGACGGGATCGAGATCGGCGAGTCGCTGCACCCATCGGCCGTAGGCCGCCGGGGTCGTCGCGAACGCGTAATGGGTGTGAACCCCGCCGCGCGGTCGATCGGTCGGCCGTCGGAGGCGGAGCGTCGTCGCTCCGACCGCATAGTCGACGGCTGATACGGCCTCCGCCCCGGTATCTGTCGACGCCGCGTCGCCGTCGCCTGTCTGTGGAGCAAGTCCCAAGCGTTCCTCGTAAAACGCGCGGGCCGAATCGAGATCCGCGACTTCGAGTCCCAGCCGACGGAGCGCCGTGAGCATACCCGACAATCGAACGCGAGGGCCAAAGAGCTACGGTCCTCGCTTGCACCGGTGCGAAGGTATTTTTATCACGTTTCTCTACACGGAGTATGGCCGAGACGGGGATCGGGGATCTCTCTGCGGAGTTCGCCGACGAGATCCGGGTCCTGCACGTCGACGACGACCCCGCGTTCGTCGATCTGACCGCGTCGTTCCTGACGCGGATCGACGAATCGTTCTCTGTGGAGACCGCCACGAGTCCGAGTGAGGCACTCGACCGGTTCGAATCGACCGCCTTCGACTGCGTCGTCAGCGACTACGAGATGCCCGAGATGAACGGGGTCGAACTACTCGAACGGATCCGAAACCTCGATCCGGAGATCCCGTTCGTGCTCTTCACCGGCAAGGGCTCCGAGGAAGTCGCAAGCGACGCCATTTCCGCCGGCGTAACCGACTACCTCCAGAAGGAGACCGGGACAGACCAGTACACCGTCCTGGCGAACCGGATCAAAAACGCCGTCGAACAGCATCGCTCCCGGCGGGCGCTGGCCGAGAGCCAAAAGCGGCTCTCCCGGTTCATCGAGCAGTCGCCGCTGGGCACCATCGAGTACGACGAATCTTTCGAGATCGTGCGGGTAAACGAGGCCGCAACGGAGATCACCGGCTACGACGCCGACGAACTCGTGGGCGGGACGTGGCTGCCGATCGTCCCCGAGGAAGAAAAGCGCCACGTCGCCGAGGTAGAGCGGCAACTGCTGGCGGATCAGGGGGGCTACCACAGCGTCAACGAAATCGTCCGGAAGGACGGCGAACGGCGGCTCTGTGTGTGGCACAACCACGTCGTCACCGACGAGGACGGCGAGGTCATCACCATCTTCTCGCAGTTCGAGGACGTGACCGAGGAACGGCGTCGGCAGGCGGAGCTCCGTCGATCGAGCGCCGTCCGGACCTCGCTCTTCGAGACGCTCCCGGTCGGCATCCTCGTAGAAGACGAAACCCGCTCCGTACTGCGGATCAACGAGCGGCTGTTCGAGCTGTTCGAGTTGTCCGGATCGCCCGAGGAGATGGCCGGCGCCGACTGCGAGGCGTTCGCGTGGGAGGTGAGCGACCGCCTCGAAGATCCGGAGGGGTTCGTTTCGGAGATCAATCGCCGCATCAGGGGTGGAGAACCCGTCTGGAACGACGAGGTGGTATTCGACGACGGGCGCACGCTCGAACGGAACTATCGCCCGATCGAACTGCCGGAAGGCAAGGGCCACCTGTGGGTGTACTACGACGTCACGGACCGCACGGAACGCGCCGAGCGGCTCGAAGCGCTCAACGGAACGGCACGTGAGCTGATGGCGGCGGAAACCCGCGAGAAGGTCGCCGAGATCGGCGTCGAGGCGGCGGCATCAGTGCTGGGCCTCGATGCGAACGCGATCCACCTCCACGAGGACGGGGCGTTGGTTCCGGCTGCCGCCACCGACGAGGTCTTCGATCTGATCGGTGAAGTGCCGACGTTCACCGGCGACGAGAGTATCGCGTGGCGCGTGTTCGAGCAGGGCGAGCCGACCGCCATCGACGACATCCGAACGGACGAAGACCAGTACAATCCGGAGACGCCGATTCGGAGCGAACTGCACCTCCCGCTCGGCGAGCACGGAATCCTGATCGCCGGGTCGTCGACGCCTGACGCCTTCGACGAAGCCGACGTGGTGCTCGGCGAACTCCTCTCGGTGACGCTCGCAGCCGCGCTCGAACAGGTCCAGCGGACCGACCGGCTCCGCGAGCGTGAGCGGGAACTGACACGACAGAACGCCCGGTTACAGGAGTTCGCGAGCGTCGTGTCTCACGACCTCCGCAATCCGCTGAGCGTGGCAAAAGGCGGGCTGGAACTCTTCCGGGAGTCCTGCGACAGCGACGACCTCGATCGGGTCGCCCGCGCTCACGAGCGGATGGAGACGCTGATCGAGGACCTCCTGACGCTCGCTCGCGACCGCGAAACGGCCGTCGAGTTGGTCTCGATCGATCTGACGCCGTTCGTCGAGCAGACCTGGAACAACGTCGATACGACCGGGGCGACGCTGGATGTCACGGGAGACGTCACGATCCGTGCCGACGAGACGCAACTCAGGCAGTTGCTGGAGAACCTCCTCAGTAACTCCGTGGAGCACGGCTCCACGAGCTCCCGTTCGGACACTCACGGGGACGCCGTCGAACACGGTTCGACGAGCTCTCCTTCGGACGCTCAGGAGGACGCCGTGGAGCACGGCTCCACGAGCCCCCGTTCGGACACTCACGGGGACGCCGGCGAACACGGAGGCGACGACACCACGGTGACGGTCGGCCTCCTTCCGGACGAGCCCGGGTTCTACGTCGAGGACGACGGACCCGGAATCCCGCCCGAGGATCGCGACCGCGTCTTCGAGTACGGCTACTCGACGACGGACGATGGCACGGGGTTCGGGCTGTCGATCGCCAAGCAGTGCGCCGAGGCCCACGGATGGGATATCCGCGCGACCGACGGGACCGACGGGGGCGCGCGGTTCGAGATCCGCGGCGTCGACGTCGTCGAGGAGTGAGGCACGCGCGGTCAGGGACGCCTCTCCCCGCTTCAGCGGATCTTCCGCACGTCGCTCACGTCGAATCCGCCCTCGTGGATCTCCGTCTCGAAGCGGACGATGTTCTCGCGTTCGATCTGCGAGAGCACGCCCTGGAACTCCTGGACGACCATCGTCCGGGCGCGCTTCGAGCCCCCGGACTCCCACTCGAAGGTGAGGGTCCCGTCGGCGGCGTCCATCAGATGGCCCAGCTGGGTGGGTTCGAGCGTCGCCCGGCTGACGTACGCGAGGATGAGCCCACCCCAGCCGTGTGCGGCCTTCGCGAGTCCCCGAACCAGCATCGCGATGTCGTTCCACGTCATCTCGTCGGAGATGCCCGCCACGAGATCCGTGATCGAGTCGATGACGACGAGGTTCCCCGCCGCGTGGCGGTTGAGATACTGTCCGAGTGCTGTCAGGACGTCCGTGCGGCCCTCCGTGCCGCTCAGATCGCGGAGGGCGGTCGTCTCTCCCATATACCACTGCCGCGGGACCGGGCTCAGCTGGAAATACTCGGGGGAGAAGTCGCGGACCGTGACGCGGTCGACCGCCGCGGAGACGAGGTCGTCCTCCAGCACGTAGGAGATCTCCCGGCGGATGTTCGACTCGTCGTCGGTGAACGAGAGATAATGGACCTCCGGCGGGAGCGTGGCGTCCTCGTGGAGGTCGCCGTAGTGGAGGTCGAACAGCTCCCGGTCGGTGTGAGCGACCGCGTTCATCGTCACGCTCGTGTACATAAACTCCCGCGCGCCGGCGCCGGGTTCGCCGACGAGGAGCACCACTGTCCCGGGTGGGGCGCCGCCGTCGACGACGCCGTCGAAGCGGGAGACGCCGAACGGGATGCGATCCATACCGAAGCGTCGTCGCCGGCGCCGTTAATCGTTTCGGGCGCCCCGAGCCGGATCTCCCGCCGAAATCCCGGTGAGGTCAACCGTAGCGCCGTCGTTGCGGCAGGCGACGACACGTACCTCGCCGTCCAGGCCCGCGGCGTCGAGCGCGGACTCTCCGGCGTCGCGGGCCGCCGCCGCACGGTCGCGGTCGGTGACGGCGTAAACGCAGGGACCCCAAGAGGACTGGCCGACACCGTAGCACGCGGGGTGATCGCCGAGTGCGTCCACGACGCGATCGACCGGCGACCGGTAGACGCCGCCCTGCTCGTCCGTGTACCACTGCCCGTTCAGGCGGCCGATGGTCTCGACCGCCGCACCGAAGCGCACTGCGTCCTCTTCCGCGACCGCCGGCAGCAGTCGGCGGGTCACCTCGCCAGCGATCCGGTCGGCGACCCCCGGGTCTGCCTGCTGAATTACCGCGCGGATGCTTCCGTCCTCGTCGTCGCCGTTCCGTCCCGGTTCGACGTCGGGCACGACGAGCAGAAACCGCCACTCGTCCGGGATCGCACGCCGGACGCTGACCGCTGGCACCTCCCACGCGCCGTCGGCCGGCCGATCGGGCGTAAACCGTGCCGATGGGTGACCGGCGTCGACGACGAACCCGCCGCGGCGGAAGGTTCCGACGCCGACCCCCGACCGACCGCCCCGACCGAGTTCCGGCGCCAGCCGCCGGCTGTCCGGATCGCGGCCGTACGCGCGGCCGATCGCTTCGAGGAGCGACAGCGCGAGTTTCGTCCCGCTGCCGAGACCGACGTGCCGCGGGAGCGCCGATTCGACGCGAACCGCGGCGCCCGGAACGTCGAGGATCTCGACCGCACGTTCGGTGTACTGGCGGATCGCGGCTGTGGTTTCTCCCCCGGTCGTATCGCGACACTCGACACTATCCGCAGGCTCGGCGACGACGACGGTTCGGGGCTCGTCGAGGGCGACGCCGAGGCTGCCGTAGAGGCGCTCGTGTGCCAGACTCAGGTTCTGGAAGCCGAAGTGGAGTCGGCCGCCGGTCGCGACGCGGGCGCGTCTCATCACTATCCGCTACCGGGAGCGGGCGGTTGGGGATTTCGACGGTGGCAAGCGGACCCGGTGTCGGAAGCGGCGCTTCGCCGGCGCGATCCGACACCCCGGGTGCTGTCTCGTGATTAGGGGAGCGGGCAGAGGCTCGCGGTGAAGAGGGCGACGTCGTCGGACTCGTTGCGCGCGCCGTGTTCGACACCGCGGTCGTGGCGGACGACACCCGGCGCCGCAACGAGTTCTTCCTCGTCCTCGCGGACGACGACGACCTCGCCTTCGAGGATGTGGAAGACGTTCGTGCTCTCTCCGTGTTCGTGGGGGTCGAGTTCGGCACCCGGGCCGAGCGCGAACGCCTTCACGAGCACGTCGTCGGTGACCACCAGTTCCGCGGTCGTGACCTCGCCCGCTGCGGGGTCGAGGTTCGCGCGCGCCTCGTCGTACAGATCGAGTTCGGACATACCCACTCCTGGGTCGGGATCGTATATATACTGTTGGCTGTCGGTGGCTGGCGAACGACGCCGGTTCCCCCGACGGTCGACAGATGGTGAGAGAATGTGCCCCCAGAATACGCCCTTCAGAACGCGCGGAGGTCTTCGAGGACGGCGGCCGCAGCCCCGGAGTCGATGCTCTCGCGGGCCAGTTCGAGCCCCTCGTCGAGCGTCTCGGCGTCCTCGCGGGCGTAAATCCGGAACGCGGCGTTGAGCGCGACCGCGTCGGCGAAGTGGTCCTCGCGCTCGCCCGCGAGGATCTCCTCGGTGAGTCGCGCCGAGTCGCCGGCGACGTCCTCGGGGTCGACTTCCAGGTCCTCGTACTCGAAGTCCATCCCGTACTCGGGCGTCTCGATCTCGTAGTCGGTGAACTCGCCGTCGGTCCACTCACCGACCTTCGTGTAGCCCGGCCGGATGTCGTCGTAGCCCTCCATCCCCTGGAACATCACGACCCGGCGGGGGTCGTCCGACTCCATCCCCTCGAAGGTCTCGACGACCTTCTTCGCGAAGGCAAGATGGTAAAAGGAGCCCAGGTGGACGTCGGCGTTCGCCGGGTTCGCGATCGTTTCGACGGTGTTGACGAACGTGCGGACGCCGACCTGGTCGCGGCGGTCCCACAGGTCGTCGACGTGCGGCGCGAACTCCGGCTGGTAGTAGAAGCCGAACCCGGTCTCGTCGACCATCGCGGCGCTCTCGGTCGGTTCGATCTCGGTACGGATCCCGAGTTCGTCGAGCACGTGCTTGTACGCGTCCTGTTTCTGCGTCGGGACGCGGTCCCCGGAGTGGACGACGACAGGCGTGCCCGCACCGGCGGCGACGATGCCCGCTGCGGCGCCGAGAATCGCGGTGTCGCCCTTGCCGTCGTAGTTCGCGCCGCAGTCGACCGGGTCGGCGTCGGGTTCGGCCGAGACGACGTCCTCGGCGATCACGTCGGCGTAGGCGGCGAGTTCCTCGGCGACGTTGTGCTTCCAGCGGTTGGCGATCCAGAACGCGCCGAGCGTCGTGGGATCCGGTTCGCCGGCGAGGATTCGCCGCATCGCGTCCGTCGCCTGTTCGCGCGTCATATCCTCGGCGGACTTGACGCCCGATCCGACGACCTCGGTCATCAGTCGTTTCAGCGGCCACTCCCCGAATTCGGCAGTCTCCGGCGATTGCGCCATATAACGACCCGTTGGTGGTGGATCGCCAAAAGTGGCCCGCCTGATTCTCATACTGATTACTCTCGTCTCTTCCCGCCGAGCGCCGAAGGCGGGGATGGCGCTCGGCGGTAAACAGTGAGAGTAACTAGTATCAAACTGTTGGCTCTCAGTAGGTGCTGGGTCTCCCCGCGGCACGAGGCCGAAATAGGTAGGTTCGTCCGGTCCAAAAGACGGGTAATGAGTACGCTGGAAGACGACTGGCGCGCCGACCTCGACGACGTCGACGCCGCGCTCGTCGACGAGTACCAGAGCGGCTTTCCCGTCGTCGAGCGGCCGTTCCGCGTCGTCGCCGACGACCTCGGGATCGACGAGGGCGAGGCACTCGATCGGGTCCGTCGGCTCCGCGAGCGGGGTATCTTCCGCCGCTTCGGCGCGGTGTTGAATCCGCCGGTCATCGGGAGTTCCACGCTCGCGGCCGTCGCGGCGCCCGAGGATCGCTTTTCGGAGATCGCCGAGATCATCAACGGCTACCGGCAGGTGAACCACAACTACCGCCGCGACCACGAGTGGAATATGTGGTTCGTCGTCACCGCCGCCTCCCGCGAGAAGCGCGATTCGATCCTCGCGGAGATCGAATCGAAGACCGGCTGTTCGGTGCTGAACCTCCCGATGCGAACGGACTACTACATCGATCTGGAGTTCCCCGTCGTCAACGACGACTCGTTCGCGCGCGAGACGCACGCGGGAGCCGACGGAACATCGGCGCCTGCAGCCACCGACGACGCGGCGAGCGCGACCGCAGGGGGCGATGGTTTCGACGGCACTGATGCCTCGGCGACACGGATCTCCGAGGACGCCGTCGGCGGGCTCTCCGAACTGGAGGCCGCGCTGCTCGTCGAGATTCAGGAGGGCTTTCCGCTCACGGCGACGCCGTACCGCGACGTCGCCGACGCGATCGACGCCGACGTCGACGCGGTCGTCGCCGCCGTCGAACGGCTGCTTGCGGACGGCTGCATCAAGCGCGTCGGCTGTGTGGTCAACCACATCGTCACCGGCTTCGACGCGAACTGTATGGTGGTCTGGGACGTCCCGGACGAGGAACTCGACGCCCGGGGGGAGGCCGTGGGCGAACTGCCCTACGTGACGCTGTGTTACCACCGGCCGCGGCGCCCCGACCAGGAATGGCCGTACAACCTCTTTACGATGATCCACGGCCGCGAGGGCGCGGCCGTCGACGACAAGATCGACGAACTCGCCGCCGACTACCTCCCCTTCGAGCACGAGCGGCTCTACTCGACGGAGACGCTGAAACAGACGGGCGCACGCTACGACGAACTCGTGAGCGCCGGGTCGGAGTCCGGGCAGTAACGTTTCGCGTCAGGTGTCGAGAATCGTCGAGAGCAGTTTTCCCTGCGCGGCGGCGAGATGCTCGGTGAACGTCGAGGGGTCGATTCCGAGTTCCGCAGCGACCTCGCCGGCGTTCGCGCGCTTCGGATGCTCGAAGTACCCCATCTCGTGGGCAGTCCGGAGTACTTCCCGCTGGCGATCGGTGAGTTCGCCCCGATCGACCAACACGAGATCCTGGTCGCCCTCGTCGTGGTTCGATCGGATGAGCCGGTGGACGGCGACGTTCGACCACCGCTCGTCGAGTTGTGCGACTACCGACTGCAGGGTGTCGATGTCGGGGGCGTAAAACGAGACCGTGAGTTCGCCGTCCCGGGAGTAGATGCCCTGGACCGGACAGTCGAACTGCTCGATGCACTCACAGAGACACGTGCGCGTTTGTGACCGTTCGAACCGGTAGACGCGTTTCTCGCCGGAGGCGAACACTTCGCGGAGATCCGTGTCGACGGACGCCTCGACCGACTCCGCCGGTGCGTCCGCACTGAGGGTGAACTCCTCGGTAATGGGTTCCTCGGCGTCCCGTGGCACGGATTTCGACACCGCCGAGGCCTCCCCGCCCGCTGCCGACGACGCCCGTGCGGCCGGGCAGTCGGCAGGAGAGCCGATGTGTATTTCTGCACGGATGCCGCTCATATATCCGGCGAGAAGAAGGGGAATCCAAAGAACCGTTCGGCTTCGATCCGGCGGCGACCCCCCGTTCAAGGTAAAAAATCCCCGTATATCGTGGTTCGATCTATAATCGGCTTCCCGGAAAATGTTTTCTTGCGCTTCACCCACGCCTGATAAAATTGCTCCCAACGAGAGCAAACGCAAGCCACCAATGAAACGACGAAACTCCCCTGTCGCGAAACTCGGACACGTCGCAGCGCACACACCCGACCTCGACGAATCGCTGTGGTTTTTCAACGAGGTGATGGGGATGCAGATCACCGAACGCGACGGTGACACGGCCTATCTTCGCGGAATGCGTGACTGGGAACACCACACGCTCAGTCTCACCGAAAGCGGGGACCAGGGCGTCGATCACTTCGCGTTCCGGACCGAGAGCGCCGAGGCGCTGGACGAACTCGAACAGCAACTGAAAGCCGACGGCGAGGAGATCACCCACGTCGAGGCCGGCGAGGAGAACGGCATCGGCGAGGCGATCCGCGTCACCAAGTTCGGCCACAACTACGAGTTCTACTGGGACGTCGAGAAGCCCGACGCCCCCCAGGGCAAGCGGTCGGGACTCGGAAATCGCGTCTACAGCGAGGCCGTCGGCAACCGCATCGCCCCGCGCCGGATCGACCACATCCACGTGAACGATCCCGGCGAGAACGCGTTCAAACACGACGAGTGGCTGCGCGAGACGCTGAATTTCCAGCTGAACGAACGATATCAGGCCGAGAACGGCGAGTACTGGGGCTGGTGGTACGCGGTCACGCCGCTCCCGCACGACATTGCTATCCACCGCGAGGGCGAGGACGACCCCACGCAGTTCCACCACGTCGCCTTCCACCTCGACAGCCTCCAGGACCTCTGGACGGCGGCCGACATCTGCAGCGAGTACGGCATCGAGATCAACAACCGCAGCAACGGGCCGGCGATGCACGCGATCACGCGCGCGGACTGTATGTACGTGAAAGACCCCGCCAGCGAACTCCGCCTGGAGCTTTTCGCCGGTCCGGGGTACCTCAACTTCGAGCCCGACTGGGAGCCGATCGAGTGGAAAGAGGGGTCCCTCGGCGGCCCGACGAACCACCAGTGGCACGGCGGCGGTCCAACCTGGGACGGCATCGACTACGTGTAGCTATCTGATCCGTCACATACTCTGTTTTATCCTTCCGTCGGAGAGTCCAGCCTCGGCTTCAGCGGCTAGATCGATATCGACGGACGCCGTCCCGCGAACCCCACTCACTGGGAGAGCGGCGAAACCCGATAGAGGGTTCGTGCAGCGGAGAGCGCACCCATCTTCGCGAGCGCGCCGCTCCGGTAGGCCCCGTATTTCGCGTAGAAGCTGCTCTTTCTCGCCCCCGCCCCGGCGTAGTGCCGCGCCGACGTCGGGATCGGTGTCCGTCGTCCCTCGACGCGGGTCGCGCCGTCGCCCAGCGCCGACAGAATCACGTCGGCCGTCAGCTCCGCCCGGGAGACGCCGTCGATCCCGATTTCGGTGTACGCGCGGCCGACGTACCCGACCTTGTGCGCGTCGCTCCCGGCGACGCCGGGATAGCCGTACGCCTCCGCGTACCGGCGCGCCCGGCGGTTCTTCCAGCCAGTGAACGCCCAGGAGTTGTACACCTCGATGGCGTCGGGCTCGACGCCCTGCAGTCGCCGCTTCCGGACGCCGTGACGGCTCCGCTGGAACGGATGGGGCACGATCGAGGTGCCGCCCCGTTCGCGCACCCAGGCGGCCGTCTCGGCCATCGGCGCCCGCCGCGGGGGCATCTCCTCGATCCCGAGCGCCAGCAGGTGCCCGTCGGCGGTCGAGACCTCGACGCCCGGAATGCCTACGAGGCCGTACTGCGGCGCCAACTCCGCGGCGCGGACGGATTCGTGGATGACGTCGTGATCGGTGACCACGACGGCGTCGAGGCCGATCTCGGCGGCCTGCTCCAGCAGGAGCTCGACGGGATCCGTGCCGTCGTATGAGGCGTCCGAATGGACGTGCGGATCGATTCTGACGGTGAGCGACACTACCTACTGTTGGTGTCGACGGTAGTAAAGGCTGTCTCCACGGCATTCGGTGGTGTACTCCCGCGGGTTACCAGTTCGCCTCTTTGATCCGCTCGCCGGTCTCGTGGCCGTTCCAGAGTGCGCGCTCGACCCGGCCCTCGCCGGCGACCCAATCACCAGCCACGTACAGTCCGGCGTCGGTCGCGGCCCCAGCGGCGGTCTCGAGCCCGGAGTCCGGGAGCGCGTAGCGCCAGCCCTGGTCGTCGATCCAGTCGGGGTCGCGGTATCGATCGTCGTCGAGCAACGCCGCCACGCGTTCCGTCACGTCGGGGAGAATATCGTCGAGCCCCTCGTCGTAGCGGGCGGTCGACCACTCCGGGCCCATCTGGACGATCAGGAGGCTCTCGCCGTCCGGCACGTGGCCGTCCTTGCACTCCTCGCGAGAGAGCCAGCCGATTGCGTGCGCTTTGTCCGTGTTCACGAGGCCGTACCAGGGATACGACTCCCGGAACGGGTAGTGGAGGACGACCGTTCTGATCGTCCGATACGGAACAGCCTCGACGGCGTCGCGGAGCCGGTCCAGGCGGTCGTCCGGCCAGTCGGTCGCACGGAGCAACTCGGCCGTCTGCGGTGCCGGCGGCGTCAGCAGCACCACGTCGAACGGGCCGTATCGCTCCCCGTCCTCGTCGACAAGGGTCCAGCGGCGCCGGCTGGTGTCCGAACCACCGTCGCGGGTGAGTTCCGTGACCCGGGTCCGACGGTGGACGGTCGCGTCGGTCCGGGCGAGGAGGCGTTTGGCCAGTTGCGTCATCCCTTCGGTCCACGTCCACTTGTGACTGCTCCGGTCGTCACCGGCCGCGATGTCGCCTGCGCCGTCGAACGTCCAGACCGGCGATTCGATATCGACCAGGCCGTCGGTCCCGAGCGACGAGAGCAACGACGCCGTCCGGTCGTCGGCCTCCTTCAGGTAGTTCGCGCCGTAGTCGTAGTGACAGCCGTGCTTCCGGCGAGTCGCTGCACGGCCACACACGCCGCCGCTCTTCTCGACGATCGTCACCGTGGCGTCTGCGTCTCGGAGGGCGTACGCCGCACCGGAACCGGCTGCACCCGCACCGACGATTCCGACACGCATCGGCTCGTCGGTCGCCGACGGGCCCGAGGGATCGGCTCGTTGAGTCACGAACGGAGCGACGGACGCGACGTGCTTCACCGTTCTGGCTGGGTTCCGACAGTCGCTTTCGATCGGCCGGTCGTGGATCGAGGCCGACGGCTGGCGTTACGCTCGGTGAAAACCGGGACGGAACGGTTAAACCGGAGACGGGTGAGTTGCGAGTATGCGGATTCCGAGTGGGGTCAGCGGCTTCGATCATCTGATCCAGGGGGGGTTCCTGCCGGGACGGCTGTACGTGTTGTCGGGGCCGCCGGGAAGCGGCAAGACGACCTTCACAGCGCAGTTCGTCGCCGAGGGGCTCCGGAACGGCGAGGACTGTCTGTACGTCACGATGCACGAATCGCGCGAGGAACTCGTCGACGATATGTCGAACTTCGAGTTCGGCTTCGAGACCCTCGCGAACTCCGAGCAGTTCCGCTACGTCAACCTGGCGAGCAACAAGGGCGAACGCCTCCTGAATCAGTTTTCACAGAGTGGAAACTCGGGTGCACAGAGTCTCGCGGACAAGATCGTCGCGTTCGTCAACACCCGGGAGATCGATCGGCTGGTGATCGATTCGACGATGCTCTTAGAGCTGCTCTTCGCGGACGGCGACGAGGAGATGACGCGCTTTCTCACGGCGCTGAAAAGCTGCAGCGCGACGACGCTTCTCATCTCCGAGATGACCGATCCGAGCGCCTACTCCGACGAACACTACCTCGCGCACGGCGTGGTCTTCTTCCACAACTACCTGGAAGCGACGGGAATGACGCGGGGGATACAGGTGGTGAAGATGCGCGGCACCGATATCGACTGTGACATCCGGTCGCTACGGTTCACCGACGAGGGACTGGTCGTCGATCCGACCAAACGCGTAGACTTCTGAGATGTACGAACGCGCCTTCGACACCGACTGGGAGTCGCTCTCGGGCGACGAGGCGATCCGGCGGATGTACGCCCTCGGCATCTCCGCGGAACTGGGCCACCGCTACCCGGAGGAACGGTCGCGGATCCGGGAGCTGGCCTCCAGCGCCTACGAGCGGAGCGTCCTCGATTTAGCCTTTCAGGAGGGCAAACGGAAGGTGCAGGACGTCCGTCCCCACCACGAGTCAGACGAGGCGACCTGGGAGACGCTCATCGAGACCGCCGATTCGCCGTCGCCGCCGCCGGAGTCGCTCTCGACGGAGCAGGGACACCCCTCGGAGATCCCCGACGCGGTCGACCGCCCGTCGCTGCTCGACGGCTTCGACGTCGACGACCTCGAAAAGCTCCGGCTGCCGTCCCTGCTCACGCGCGACGAGGAGTGAGGGATCCGGTCGCGGGCTAACTGCCGCCCCGGCCGGGCCGGGAGTTCTTATCTCTCCGGTTCAAAGGACACCCATGTCAGACGAAACGATCGAGGACCTTCCGGACTCGGACTCGGAGTGGCGAGAGCGACTCACCGACGAGGAGTACCGGATCCTGCGCGAACGCGGGACGGAACCGAAGTTCAGCGGCGAGTACCTCGACGTCGACGAGGACGGCACGTTCCGGTGTGCCGGCTGCGGCGCAGCGCTTTTCGACAGCGAGACGAAGTTCGGCTCCGGTACGGGGTGGCCCTCCTTCTTCGACGCCAACGAGGACGCGGTCGAGACTGAGATTGATACCAGCCACGGGATGCGCCGCACCGAGGTGCTGTGCAGCAACTGCGGCGGGCACCTGGGACACGTCTTCGACGACGGCCCCGAACCGACCGGGCAGCGGTACTGCATCAACTCCGCGGCCCTAGACTTCGACCCCGAGGAGTGAGGGTCCGACACCGGCCGACTGAGAGCGCTCTCGGCGGTTACTCGTCGCTCGCGAGGTTCACCGTCAGCACGGGCGCCGACGCTCGAGCGACGACTTTCTGGGAGACGCTCCCCATCAGGTTCTTGGTGTAGTCGCCGCGGCGCGTGCCCATCGTGATCAGGTCGGCGCCGAGTTTCTTCTCGTGGGCGAGGATCTGGTCGGCCGGATCGCCCTGTCGGATCGTGGTTTCGACGTCGATGCCGGCCTCCCGAAGCCGTGTCGCGGCACGGTCGGTTGCCGCCTCGCCCTCGCCTTTCAGCTCCGAGAGGACCTCGGTCTTCATTTCGTCCTGTAGCGTGAGGAACGCCCGGTCGTCGACGACGTAGAGGATGTGCACCTCGGCGTCGCGTCGCCCGGCGATGTCGGCGGCGGCCTCGATAACCGTCTCCATCGAGTTGGTCCCGTCAGTGGGCAACAAGATTCGCTCGAACATATGGTTCTATCGGCCCTTTCAGCCGCGGCACCCTATATCCTCCTTTCTCGTCTCGATCCGGACGCCGGTGTGACTCGTCGCGACTGCGACCGCGGCCGCGGCGTTGAAGGCGGTCGACCCCGTCCGTTCGCACAATGCACTCGCGGCTGGTTCCGGATCGGCTCCCGACACGCCCCGAGACCGCCGTCTTCGTCTCCGGCGTCACGAGTATGGGCCTCGAGATCCTCGCCGGGCGGATCCTCGCCCCGGAGTTCGGTAACAGCATCTACACCTGGGGCGGCATCATCGGCGTCTTCCTGGCGGCGCTCAGCCTGGGCTACCACCGCGGCGGGAAGCGCGCGGCGTCGAACGCCTCTCACAGCCGTCTCGTGGGCGTCTTTCTCGTGACGGCGCTGTACGTCGCCGGCGTCGTCCTCTTCGGCGATCTGGTCGTCCAGTCGACCGACGTGTTCCCGCTGCCGAGCCAGTTCGCGTCGCTGCCGGCGATCACGATCCTCTTCGGCCCGCCGACGTACCTGCTGGGGTACGTGAGCCCCTACGCGGCGGAACTCGCCGGCGGCGACGTCGGCGCCACCGCCGGTCACGTCTACGCGGTGGGCACCGTCGGGAGCATCGTCGGCGCGTTCGCGACCACGTACGTCCTGGTCCCGACGCTCTCGGTCCCCCAGATCGGTCTCGTGCTGGGACTGTCGGCCGTCTCGGCCGCGGCCGCCGTCGGCGCGCCGGATCTTCGGGGCCATTCGGGCCTCCGTGTGGGCGTGGTCGCCGTCGCGCTCGTCGCGGCCGCGGCCGTCGGCGGGGTCGGCCCGGGGGTGACCGGCGACACCGTCTACGGAACCCAGACCGCGTATCAGGAACTGCGCGTCGTCGACCGGGACGACACGCGGACGCTCTACCTCGACGGCCAGCCGCACAGCGCGATGGATCGAGAGGATCCCACGCGACACGTCTTCGAGTACACCCGGTACTTCCACGCGCCCCTGCTTTTCACCGACGACGTCGACCGCGTCCTGTTCGTCGGCGGCGGCGGCTTCACCGGCCCGCGGATCTTCCACGAGCGGTATCCGAACGTCACCGTCGACGTCGTCGAACTCGATCCCGCCGTCGTCGACGCGGCCGACGAGTACTTCGGGGTGCCCGACTCCCCCCGGATGAACGTCCACGTCGGGGGCGGCCGGCAGTATCTCGCGGAGACGAACCGCACGTACGACGTCATCGTCCTCGACGCCTACCGGAAGGACACCGTGCCGTTCCAGTTGACGACGGTCGAGTTTATGCGGCTGGCCGCGGAGCGCCTCGACGACGACGGCGTGTTGCTCGCGAACATCATCTCCGCGCCGAGCGGGCCGGCCTCTGAGTTCTACCGCGCGGAGTACAAGACGATGGAACGGGTCTTCCCGCGGGTCTACAGCTTCCCGACCGCGGGCGGCCCGGTCGTCCAGAACATCGAGGTCGTCGCGACGAAAGACGAGACCCTCCTCACCCGCGAACAACTGCAGGCGCGGAACGAGAAGCGCGACATCGGCATCGACCTCTCGGCGGACCTGCGGTCTTACCGCCGGGACGAACCCACCGACGACGTGCCGGTCCTCCGGGACGACAGGGCGCCGGTCGACAGCCTCCTCGACGGGATGGTCGGCCAGCGGTACGTGCGCACCCGGGCGAACGAATCGGGAGCGGAGAACGCGACGCCGACGAACTGATTGCGGCAGTCTGACGCCGACGAACTAATTGCGGTAGGCTGACGCCGACGAACTAAGTACGACAGCCGACGCCGCCGACCCACTTGCGAGGCCGACAGCGAGAAAATGACTACGACAGTCCGACCCGGCCCGGAATCGCCCGTCGACAGCGGTCGAACGCGTCGACACAGCCGTCGGCCGTCGCGGCCAGCCCCGCCGTGATCCCGTTCGCGAGGCGGCGGCCCGCCCTGGCAGTCCACCCAGCAGCCCCTCGACCCGCCCCCGCGACGCCGGACGCCGTCCGCCGGAGCTTTCGGCCGAGACGAGAGGGTGCCGCGAGACTCGTGGTCGTCGCGAGACAGACCGCCGCGAGCGTCGGGACGGCCGCGACGGACCGGATGCGGGAGTCGGCGGCGATCTCGGTCGCGTTCCCGTCGGCGTTGGCCTCGTCGACATCCGGCGTCGCGTACGGGTCCGGATCCTGCAGGTCGAGGAGGACCTTCCGCGCGATGAAGGTCGCGCCGTTCGGGAACTCCGGGGCCGCCGGCGGGTCGGCGACGGCGTCGAGGACGTCGATCGGGTCGGGGGCGACCGCAAAGCCGCCGACGTCGAACCGTTCGAGCCAGTCGGCGACGGCGTCCTGCTCGTCGGTCGCCGGGTGGACGACACACGGGGTGCCGGCCACCGCGGCGTCCATAATCGTCGAGTAGCCCGAACAGACGACGACGTCGGCGCCGCGGATGTACGGCAGGAGCGACTCTACCGGCTCCCAGCCCTCGTCGGCGACGTTCAGGACGTCGTAGCCCTGGCGGCGGAGGTGGCCCGCGACGCGGGACAGCGAGGAGTAGTGGCTCGGCACCACCACCACGTCGGCGTCGTTCCGAACCGGCGGCTGACCGTCCAGAGCCACCGGCGGGATCCGCGTCGCCGCCGCCGGATCTGCGCCCGACTCCGGCCAGACAACCGGGTAGAAGAACTCCCGCGCCGCGGAGAGCTGAAAGAGCGTGTGGAACCGGGCGCCGGTCCGCTCGGCGAAGTCGTCGTACAGGCCCGGCATATCGTGTTTCAGCACGTACAGCGGGACGTCACACCGGGTCGCCGCCATCGCGGCGAACATATCGTCGGTGACCAAAGCGTCCGGCTCGGTCGTCGACAGCCAGGCCTGGTAGTCCGCGATCCGGCCCAGGCTCGCCGGGAGGCTCCGCTTCGTGGCCTGCCACACCGACCCGTTCTGGTAGGCGTCGATGTAGTCGACGTTCGTCGGCTCGAACTCGTCGTAGCCGTTGAGCGCGACGAACTCGCGGCCGGCGCCGCCGCCCGCCATCCGCACCGATCCGCCGGCGGACTCGATGGCTTCGGCGATGGCTAACATCCGCGTCGCGTGTCCCGCACCCTCGGGGTAGTGCGCGACAGCTACGGTCGGGGACATTGGACTCGCCGGAAGGTCTCTCTCCGGTTTTATGTGTCTTTTGGCGCGGGTCAAAACCGCAAGAACGGCCGAAATCTACCGGCTCAGAACCCGAGACCGCCCCAGCGGATGTAGACCATCACGGCGACGATGCTGAGTTGAAGGACGCCCTGTACCCCGCTCAGCTTCGCGTTTCGCATCCCGATCGAGGCGATGAGGTCGGTGTCGGGACTTTCTGACGTCATCTCCAGATACATCCGCGCCTCGCCGGGGAGCAGTACGCCGAACCCGAGGATCGTGAGCACGCTCACGATGCCGAGCGCCACCAGAATCGGGACCCCCGGCATCGCGAAGCTGCCGAGGTTCGCCACGAGTGAGACGGCGCCGCCGCCGACGATGACGACGAAGAGCGCGAGCCACCGCGGGTCGGTGAACGAGTCGAACTGGTAGCCGACGGCCGCCAGCGCGAGCCCCATCGCCACGACCGAGAACAGCCCGCCCCACGCCGCGAGCCCGGGGAGCAGTCCCATCTCCGCCGCCAGCACCATCCCGCCGAAGATGGTGGTGAACGCGAGCGTCGGCATCAGGAAAGTCATCTTCGGCGTGAACCGCTGAAACACCGCAGCGCGCTGTTCGACGGCCAGCCCGCCGAGCACCGGCCCCAACACCATCGCCATAAAGAGGTCGATACCTGTCCACAGCACCCCCGCCATCACGTGGACGTACGTGAGCTGTTCGACGGTTCCGAACAGGACCGCACCGACGAAAAGCGCCAGCGGAACGAGCACCGCCCCCGCCCCGAACGCCGGGTTCGCCCGGTTCGCCATTCCCCTGATCGTGTCAACGACTGATACACTCACACTGACAACCGAGCGGTCGGGCGATAAAGGGTCTACTGGTCCTCACGAGAGATTGCCGGTTCGCTCCGGATCTCGCTTATGACACACAGCGCCGTCGCTTACAACTGAATCTGGAAGGAAAAATCGCGGATCGTGCGTCGTCACCGAAATGCGTCGCGTGATGCCGACACGCGGGGAGAAACTCCCGCGGACGCCGGGCGGCGACGGTCTCCGTTCGGACGCGTTCGACCTGATTAGACGCGGACGACGTTCGTCGCGCGGGGGCCCTTGGGGGCCTGTTCGATCTCGAATTCCAGTTCGGTCCCCTCGGTGAGGTCCTCGCCGCCGACATCCTCCATGTGGAAGAACACGTCCTCGTCAGCGTCCTCTGTCTCGATGAAACCGTAACCGCCTGTGTCGTTGAAGAAATCAACCGTACCGTTTGCCATTGCAAACGGTCTGATGCCGGATTGACGTATAAGCCTTCCGCAATCAATTCGAAAATAGAGCAGGAAAATAAAGAAGATTCGAATATCGTTCTACTAGTTGGCAGACAGCCCAAACGATCGGTTTTCCGACGCTGCGGTTCCGTTCTTGGGGACGAGAGTGATCAGTATGAAACCGTTCGATCTCGCCCGCTATCGAGCACGCGTCAGTGGCTGGCGGGCGGATCGACCAACTGGCCCGACTGCTCTTCGTCCCGCGGGAAGTTCTCGATGGTGTCCGCGCGGAAGGCGTCTTCGTCGAACTCATAGTCGGCGTCGAAGAAGTCCAAGAGCGTCTCCGTATCGCGCATCGCGTTCTTCAGGCTGGTCGAGGCCCCCGGAGAGGGCGTGATGTTGAAGATGATGTCGTCGCCGACGATCTTTGCTTCACCCATATCCAGCGACTTCGCGCTCGTGTCGACGATCTGGGGCCGGACGCCGCCATAGCCCGTCGCGCGCTCGATATCGTCGGCTTCGACGCTCGGGACGACCTTCTGTACGTGCGGGAGGAACGCCCGCTTGCCCACCCCAGGTACGTCGTACAGGAGGTTTCGGAGCACGTACGGCAACAGGATGCGGTCCGCGAGGATGTTGGCGTAGCTGAGAAAGGAGGCAGCGTTGAAGCCGAAGACGTCGAGGAAGTCGCTCACTGTCGAGATGCGACCACGTTCCAGCGCCGGGACGAGTTTCGCGGTCGGCCCAAAGCGCGTGACGCTCGGGTCGTGGACGTCCGCGTCGCCGTGGATCGCGGCGAACGGCAGTTTCTTCATCTGCAGCGTGTAGACCTTGCCGTTCAGGAGATCCTCACCGAGGAAGAAGCTGCCCGCTACCGGAAGCAGGGACATCTCGTCGCCGTAGCCCAGTTCTTTCGCGATCTGGAGGCTGTGTGAGCCGGCGGCGACGACCGCCACCTCGCAGTCGAACGGTCCCGCCGGCGTCGTAAGCGTGTACCCCTCGGTGTTCTCGGTGATCTCCTCGACTTCGGTCCCCGTGTAGACGTCGACCGTCGACTCCTCGCGCGCCTCCTCGACGAACGACTTCGTGGTTGCGCCGTAATCGACGACGTACCCGTCCGGAGTTTGCAGCGCGAGCAGTTCGGTATCGGGGTCGCGACCCTCCACGACCTTCGGTTCGATCTCTTCGATCTCCTCGCGACCGATCGGCCGCAGTTTCGGGAACAGATCGCCGAAGCCCTCGTCGTGGTACCGCCGCTCGAGGGCCTCGACCTCCTCCTCGCCGACGCCGAGCACCATCTTGCTGCGCTTTGCGTGCATCTCCCGGTCGGGGTCGTGGTTCTCCAAATAGCCGGCCAGGAGTTCCGCGCCGGTCTTGACGCCTTCGGCCTTCTCTAAGGTGTAATTCGTCTCGATGTCGCCGAAGTGTAGCGTCTGCGAGTTGTTCGTGTGGTGGGAGTTGATCGCCGCGATCTCCGACTCCTTCTCGATCAACGCGATCGACTCGATGTCGGTGAACTTCGCCGTCGTATAGAGGAGCGATGCGCCGCTGATACCGCCGCCGACGATGACGAGGTCATACTGTCCTGACATATTCTGGGTTGAGTAGGTATCTCGTGGGGAGTACTCCAGCGTGATAACTCCTCAGCTTTCGATCGGCGTTTAGACGATCAACGAAGCCGTTTTCGACGGAACCGCGAGCATCCGTTCCCGCCACCTCCAACCGCGTGTCGAGGCCGTCGGAAAACCGACCGTCGCTCTCCGGTTCGGTCTCGAAACTGAACCCCGCCCCGCCGAAGCAACTCTCCTCGACCGTCGTCCACCAGGGGCCTCGGCAGTCGTTCCGAGGACCGCGAGGCCGGATCCGTGCCGCTCTCGTGTACTCGCGTGGCGTCCCTACGTTCCCCGGACCACCGTTCCCGCGGCGTCGCCAGCGAGAAACGCGGCGAGCGCGTCGGGGCCGAAGATGTGCGCCGGCGCACCGAGTTCCAGGAGCGCACGGACCTTTGCAGCCATCCCGCCGGTCACGTCCGTCGTCTCGGCAGCGCCGAGCGCCGCCTCCACCTCGGAAAAGTCGGTGATTTCGGGGATCACGTCCCCGTCGTCGTCGTAGACGCCCGGGACGGTCGAACAGAGACCCACGCGGTCGGCGTCGAGGCCGTCAGCGAGCCGTGCGACCAGTTCGTCGCCGCTAATTATTGTCGCGCCCGCGCCCGCCTGCGCGATCACGTCGCCGTGGAGGACGGGAACGAAGCCCTCCGCGAGCATCGTCTCCGTGGAATCGAGCGCGAGCGAAAGCGTCGATTCGGCGTCCCGCGCACCCACCGAGAGCGGGTGGACGGGCAGCGCCGGGACGCCGGCGGCCTGAAGCCGACCGAGGAGTTCGTCGTTCAGCCGTCGCATCGAATCGTGGATCGCCCAGACCCCGTCGGCGTCGTGGCTTCCCTCGGTGGGCGTGACGCCGTGCTTCTCGGCGTAGTGGTGTCCGAAACTCCCCGCGCCGTGAACGAGCGCGAGCGACGACTCGTCCGACTGGGCGATGGTTTCGACGGCCCGATCGAGCGCGTCCTCGTCGACGGTCTCGGGCGTCTCCTTGTCGGTGATGACGCTCCCGCCGAGTTTGAGGACGACCGTCACGTCACTTCACCTCCCGTGCCCCTCTTGTCGCTCGCCGCTCCGTCGGTCGCACCTTCGGCGCGGACGCCCTCGCGGTCCAGTTCGGCGCGGAAGACGTCGTGACACTCCGCCGTGTACCGGAGCGCCGTACTCGTCTCGGGCGTCTCGTCGAGGGCGACGATACAGCCGCCGCCGCCCGCGCCCGTGAGTTTCGCGCCGTGGGCACCCGCTTCCCGGGCCGCCCAGACCATATTGTCGAGCGTCCGCGAGGAGACGCCGAGCGCTTCCAGCAGGCCGTGGTCGAAGTCCATCAGGCGGCCGAGTTCCGCGAGCAGTTCCTCGTCGGGGTCGGCGCTCGGATCGGCAGCCGCCAGACGCGACTCCCCGGCCCGGACGATGTCGCCGATGTTCTCGACGGTGTCGGCCGCAAAGTCGTACTCGTCTCGCAGTTGTCGGACGCCGGCGACGAGTTCGCCCGTGTCGCCCGCGCCGCCGTCGAAGCCGACGACAAAGGGGAGATTCGGCGCGTCGATCCGGCGGCAGTCGTCGCCCTCGACTCTGACCGCGCCGCCCATCGTCGAACAGAACGTGTCCGCCCGGGAGGCCTGGCCCTCCTGGACGTCGTACTCGGCGCGATAGGCGCGGTCGGCCAGTTCCGTTCGGTCGAGCGGTTCGCCGAGTTCCCGGGTCGCCGCGTCGATCCCGGCGACGACGACCGCGGCTGAGGACCCGAGACCTGCCCCGAGCGGAATCTCGCTTTCGACGGTGATGTCGAAGCCCGCAGACGGGGCACCGGCCGCCTCCCGGGCCTGCTCGACGGCGGCGTCGACGTAGCCGACCGCGGCGTCGACGAGGCCCGCCGGCACGTCGACGTCCGGTCGGTGATCGGTGCCGTCCGCGTACTCGACGGTGAAGCCGTCGAGGCTCAGGTCCTGCGCCTCGACTCTGATGTGGTCGTCCTCGCGCGCCTCGACGGTGACGGTCGCTCGCCGTTCGATCGCACACGGAACCGCCGGTTCGCCGTAGACGACCGCGTGCTCCCCGAAGAGATACACCTTCCCGGGAGCGCTGGAGACGGTCATACGGGCAAGATACCCCGGGTGGCGCTTAAGCGTATCCGACCCGGCGCGCTCCGGCCGGCGGGTGAAAAGAGCCGCTTCAGACAAGCCCCTCGCCTATTCTTCGGCGAAATCGTCGAGGTCGGCCAGTTCCCCGATGTCGTCGCCGCCACGGAGATACTTCGCCGCGGCCGCCAGGGCGACGAGGAGGACGAGGGCCACGAGTGCGCCCGTGCGCAGGCCGACTGAATACGTCTCCTCGGCCTCCTCGGTGGCTGCTTCGCTGTCCGTCCCGTCCTCGCCCGACCCGCCGATCGCGGGTGCGGTGTTGGTCGCGCTGAAACTGAGTCCGTCGTGCAGGTGGACTTCCAGGAGCGTGAACGATTTGTCGGTCATCACATATTTCGATACGCCGACAGAAAGTAAAACCGTTGCGGGTCCGAGGATCGGCGTCGGGAGTCGCTGTGGCGGCACACCGCCGGCCCCACCGACCGCCTGCCGCTCCGGCAGCCGGTGGTTTCATACGGATTACTCTCACTGACTACCGCCGAGCGCCACCCCCGGTGACGGCATTCGGCGGGAAGAGACGAGAGTAATCCTTATCAGGTGCCGGGCAGTCGGAGCGTAGGTATGGACGACGACAGACGCACGTTTCTGACGGATCTGCTGACGACACCGAGCCCCTCGGGGTTCGAGGCGGTCGGCCAGCGGGTGTGGATCGACTACGTCCAGGAATTCGCCGACGACGTGTGGACCGACGATTACGGCAACGCCGTCGCGGTCCACGAGGGCGACGCCGACGCCTCGATCGCGTTCGGCGGCCACGCCGACGAGATCGGGTACATCGTCCGCGACATCACCGACGACGGCTTCCTCCGGATCGGTTCGATCGGCGGCGCCGACCGGACGGTCTCCCAGGGACAACACGTCACCGTCCACGCGGAGACGCCCGTCGCGGGCGTGATCGGGCAGACCGCGATCCACCTGCGGGACGTCGGCAACGAGGAGTACGACGACATCGGCGAGCAGTTCGTCGACGTCGGGGCCGAAGACGAGGAGGAGGCCGGCGACCTCGTCGAAGTCGGCGACCCGGTGACCGTCGAGACCCGCGTGCGACCGCTTCACGGAACGCGGATGGCCGCGCGGGGGATGGACAACCGCGTGGGGATCTGGTCGGCCGCCGAGGGCCTCCGCGCGGCCGTCGAGGCCGACGTCGACGCGACGGTCTACGCCGTCAGCACCGTCCAGGAGGAGGTCGGCGTCCAGGGCGCGAAGATGGTCGGCTTCGACCTCGACCCCGACGCGGCCGTGGCGGTCGACGTGACCCACGCCACCGACAACCCCGACATCCCGGGCAAGCGAGTCGGCCCCGTCGAACTGGGCGAGGGACCCGTCGTCTCCCGCGGCAGCGCGAACCACCCGTCGCTGGTCGAACTCGCCCGAGATTCGGCCGCGACTGCCGACGTCGACGTCCAGTTGCAGGCCACGGGAACGCGGACAGGAACCGACGCCGACGCGTTCTACACGTCCCGTAGCGGGATTCCGGCGTTGAATCTCGGGATTCCGAACCGCTACATGCACACGCCCGTCGAAGTGGTCGACACCGAGGATCTCGACGCCGTCGCCGAACTGCTCGGTGCGATGGCGGCTGCGGCGGCCGACGCCGCACCGTTCGGCCTCGATCTGAGGTGAGCAGCCCGTTGCCGCCCCTTCCGTCGTGACGCTATGTCGGTCCCTCACACGCCCGTTCGGCCGAAAGAAAACCGTTAAAAGTCGTCACAGGGTGTTGTGAGGTATGGCTGGAACCATCGAAGTACTCGTTCCCGGCGGGGAGGCAAACCCCGGTCCGCCGCTCGGCCCGGAACTCGGCCCGACCCCCGTGAACGTCCAAGACGTCGTCGGAGAGATCAACGACGAGACCGCAGCGTTCGACGGGATGGAAGTCCCCGTCACCGTCGAATACGACGACGACGGCTCCTTCTCCATCTCGGTCGGCGTCCCGCCGACGGCCGAACTCGTCAAGGACGAGGCCGGCTTCGAGACCGGCTCGGGCGAACCCCAGGAGAACTTCGTCGCCGATCTGACCGTCGAGCAGGTGAAGAAGATCGCCGAACAGAAGTCCTCGGATCTGCTGTCCTACGACCTGTTCAACGCGGCGAAGGAGGTCGTCGGTACCTGTACCTCCCTCGGCGTGACGATCGAGGGCAACGACCCGCGCCAGTTCAAAGAGCGGATGGAAGACGGCGAGTACGACGACGTCTTCGCGGAGTAACGCGGCGGCGTCCGGGAACTGCGACTTTCTGCTCCAACGCGGAGCCTCGTTTCGGCGGCACGCACGCCCCGAGCCGTACCTGCTGCTGGACGCGTTTGATCACACGGTAGCGTCGAAAAACCAGTTCGCCCGCGTCGTAGCGGCGAGAACCAACCGCCCGCCGATCAGGCGCCGGATTCGTTCGCCTGGCCCCCGTCTGCACCGTCCCCGGCCGCCGTCACTGTGTCGCCGGACGCCTCAGTTTCGGTCCCGTCGTCCTCGCTACCAGTTCCCTCGACCTCCGCGACCTCGACGTCCGTGCCCGCAACGCCGCTTTTGCCGATGACCGGCAGGAGATTGTACCCTCCGTTCGGGCCCTTCTGAACGACGTTGATGTCGAACACGAAGCTCAGTTCCGCGTCGGCGGCGATCTCGAACGGCTTGATGATGCGGAGTCGGTCGCTGGGGACCATCACGTCGACCGTATCGCCGTCGACGACGCCCTCGGCTGCGGCCACGCGGAGTTCGATTCCGGCGTAGCGCCCCTCGTCGAGTTCGCCCTCCAGGACCGCCACGGCACGGGTGCCGAGAACCTCGGTGAGGTCGACCGTCACGTCCTCGAGGTCGAACTCGACGAATCCGGACGAATCGCCATCTTCGGTCTCCGCCGCTGTCGTCTCGGTGTCCGTCGGCTCGGCCGTCTCTGTCGCCGTTTCGTTCGTCGCAGTCGATTCAGGAGTCACCGTCACTGTCGTGGTGATCGCCGATGGCGTGATCGTCTCGTCCTCGCCGGCACGGAACACGCGGGCCGCGGAGAGCGTCACGTCCAGCGACTCGAAGTCCTCGATGGCCGCCGGCTGATCGCTGATCAGGAGGCGGAAGGTCCCGCTGCCGCCACCGCCACCACCGCCGTCGGTATCAGTCCCACCGCCACCGCCGTCGGTATCAGTCCCACCGCCACCGCCGTCGGTATCAGTCCCGCCGTCGCTGCCGCCGCCGCCACCGCCGCCGCCCGAACAACCGGCGAGCAGGACGCTCCCGGCGCCGGCCGCGGCCGTCACGAACGTACGTCGGTTCATACGTCCTCCCCGCCTGCGGATTTCTCTCGCGTCTCGCCGTCAGTCAGTGTCTCGGCTCTGGTTCTTCGCGCAAACCGTCGGAATCTCGCTGTCGTCACACTCCCGCTCGGATTTTGCCACGGTTACGTCTGGTGACTCGGGCGCCGAGGCGTTGCCACGGTTACGTCTGGTGACTCGGGCGCCGGGGCGTTACCACGGTTACGTCTGGTGACCCGGGCGCCGGGGCGGTGTGGCTGATGGAATCCCGCGATTCCGTGCCGATAGTTCCCACGGATCGGGCGTCTCGCCCCCGAAAACAGGCGGTACGCGGGCTCCGCTTCGACGGACTTAAGTCCGGCATCCGCCTTCCCTACGACGAGACAGGCAGATGCCTGTGTCACTGACCCGTAGGAGCAATCCTGCGTACTACGGAGGTGAATGATGGCAGATACGATAGTTGACGCAGTCTCTCGCGCACTCGACGAGGCGCCGCCGCGGCAGTTCCGCGAAACGGTCGACCTCGCCGTCAATCTGCGCGACCTTGACCTTAACGACCCGTCGCAACGAGTCGACGAGTCTGTGGTGCTGCCCGCCGGTACTGGGCAGGAAACACAGATCGTCGTCTTCGCGAGCGGTGAGACCGCCCTCAGAGCCGAGGACGTCGCCGACGAAGTGCTGGACGGCGACGACCTCGAGGAGCTCGGGGACGACACCGACGCGGCAAAAGACCTCGCGGACGAGACCGACTTCTTCGTGGCCGAAGCCAGCCTGATGCAGGACATCGGCCGCTATCTGGGGACGGTTCTCGGTCCGCGCGGGAAGATGCCGACGCCGCTCCAGCCGGACGACGACGTCGTCGAGACGGTGGACAGGATGAAGAACACGGTGCAACTCCGCTCTCGCGATCGCCGGACGTTCCACACCCGCGTGGGCGCCGAAGATATGGACCCCGACGAGATCGCGACCAACGTCGACGTCATCGTCCGTCGACTCGAAGCGAGCCTCGAGAAGGGCCCGCTCAACATCGACTCGATGTACGTGAAGACCACGATGGGTCCGTCCGTGGAGGTCCCCGCATGAGCGGGAGTTCCTCCGCCCGCCGGACGGACACGATCCCCGAGTGGAAGCGCGAGGAAGTCGGCGAGCTCGTCGACTTTCTCGAACGCTACCAGTCGGTCGGCGTGGTCGACGTCGCCGGGATCCCGAGCCGCCAGCTACAGAGTATGCGCCGGGACCTCCACGGCAGCGCGGCACTCCGGATGAGCCGCAACACGCTCACCGTCCGCGCGCTCGAGGAGGTCGACGACGGGCTCGAAGAGCTCGTCGACTACGTCTCCGGCCAGGTGGCGCTCGTCGGCACCAACGACAACCCGTTCGGGCTCTTCCAGCAGCTGGAAGCCTCGAAGACGCCCGCGCCGATCAGCGCCGGCGAGGTCGCCCCCAACGACATCGTCATCCCCGAGGGCGACACCGGCGTCGACCCCGGTCCGTTCGTGGGCGAGCTCCAGCAGGTCGGTGCCGCCGCGCGGATTATGGACGGCTCCATCCACGTCACCGAGGACTCGGAGGTCCTCGAGGCCGGCGGGACCGTCTCCGCGGAGCTGGAAGGCGTCCTCTCGGAACTCGGCATCGAGCCGAAGGAGGTCGGACTCGACCTCCGCGGCGTCTTCTCGGAGGGCGTCCTCTTCGAGCCCGACGAACTCGAGATCGACGTCGACGAGTACCGTGCGGACGTCCAGTCCGCCGCCGCCGCCGCGCGGAACCTTTCGGTCAACGCGAGCTATCCGACGGCGGGGACCGCCGGAACGCTGCTCGCGAAGGCCGCCGGCGAGGCGAAGGCACTCGGACTGTTCGCCGCGATCGAGGACCCCGACGTCCTCCCCGACCTCGTCGCGAAGGCCGACGCACAGGTGCGTGCCCTCGCGGGCGAGGTCGACGACGAGGAGGCGCTCCCGGAGGAGCTTCGGGGCGTCGAAGCGCCCGAGCCAGCCGCCGCAGAGCCGGCTGACGACGGCGACGAGGCGGAAGCGGAATCGGACGACGAAGACGATGCGGAAACCGACGCCGACGACGACGGGACCGACGACGATGACGACGACGGTGCCGAAGGACTCGGCGCGATGTTCGGATAACACACGAGGTACACGACAATGGAATACGTTTACGCAGCACTCATCCTGAACGAATCGGGCGAAGAGATCAACGAAGACAACGTCACCGCGGTCCTCGAGGCCGCCGGCGTCGATGTCGAGGAGTCCCGCGTGAAGGCGCTCGTCGCCGCGCTCGAGGACGTCGACATCGAGGAGGCCGTCGAGACGGCCGCCGCCGCTCCCGCGCCCGCCACGGGCGGCGAAGCAGCGGTCGAAGAGGCCGACGAAGAGGAAGCTGACGAGGCCGACGAGGCCGAGGAAGCCGAGGAAGAAGCCGACGAAGGCGACGACGAGGACGAAGAGGCCTCCGGCGAGGGCCTCGGCAACCTCTTCGGCTGACGCCGGAGCACCGGACCGCTGTCCGACGTCGCGCCGAACTGCCGTTCGACCTGACTTTCTTTCGACGCTAACTGAGAGCGACAGCGCCGTCGTGTGGTGTTGACGATTCGCCGCCGATGCACGCAAACGTTCAAGTACGAAACCCGGACCACTCCGTCGCGATGGCGCCGCCGCTGACAGTCCTCACCTACGCGTGTGTCGGGGTGGGGTTCGGAACGCTCACGGGGCTCGTCCCCGGACTCCACGTCAACAACGTCGCGTTTCTCCTGGTCGGGGTCGCGCCGAGCATCGACGGCCCGGCGGCGGCTGTCGGGGCAGCGATCCTCGCCGCTGGAGTCGTCCACACGTTCCTCTCGATCGTGCCCGCGCTCGTCCTCGGCGTCCCGGAGGCGGCGACCGCGCCGGGCGCACTTCCAGGGCATCGACTCGTCCTCGCAGGCCGGGGTCGGGAGGCGATCCGCCTGTCGGCGCTCGGCAGTTCGGTCGCACTCGTCGCCGCGGTGGCGCTTGCGGTCCCCCTGTCGCAGGTGATCGCCGCCGGGCGCGAGTATCTCTTCGCTGCGCTGCCGTTCTTGCTCGCGGCGGTCGCCGCCCTGCTCGTCCTCGCGGAGCCGACCCGCCGCGCCCGCCTCGGTGGTTTGTTCTGTCTCGCTGCGGCGACAGCGCTGGGGTTTCTCACGCTGGATCTGCCGGCGAGCGGCCCGCTGTCTCCCGAGGGTGCGGCGTCGATGCTGGCCCCGCTCTTCGGCGGACTGTTCGGCGCGCCCGTCCTCTTGGACGCGCTCGACGCCGAGGGGGCGATTCCGCCGCAGGACGGGACGACGTTCGGCCTCACGAGGATCGAAACCCTCCGCGCGGCGCTGGCCGGGACCGGCGGCGGCGCCTTGGTCGGCTATCTGCCGGGAGTCTCCGCGGGGGTGGCGGCGGTCCTCGCGCTCGGCGGTGCCGGCGGAAGCGGGCCGGCAGGGCGCGGCGCGGATCGAGCCTACGTCGTCGCCACGAGCGGCGCTGACACGGCGACCGCAGTGTTCGCGGTCGCATCGCTCGCCGTTCTCGGTGCGCCGCGGAGCGGCGTGACGGTCGCGCTCACGGAACTCGGGACCGGCGGCAACGGCGGTGCGACGGCCGGTGGGAGCGCGGCAGCCACCGGAACTCTCGGACTGGGAGGGCTGCTTCTGGTCATCGTTTTGGCCGCGGGGCTGGGGACCGTCGTCCTGGTCTCCGTCGGGGACTGGTATCTCCGCCTCGTTCGACGGCTCCCGCGCCAACCCCTGGTGCTTGCGGTCATCGGGTTACTGCTGGCGCTGTCGCTGGGTTTCGCGGGCGTCCTCGGCGGCGCCGTTTTCGCACTGGCGACGCTGGTCGGACTGCTGCCGCCCCGCCTCGGCGCGCGGCGTGTCCACCTGATGGGGGTGCTGCTCGGGCCGCTTGCACTCGGCTGAGTCGGGTTTCGGTTGCGGACCGGCGTGAAAGACAACCGTTAAAAGTCGGCGCCGGGTGCTGTAGTGTATGAGCCAGTCCGAGCAGCGACACGCCCGACAGTGCGTGTCCTGTGGCATCAACATCTCCGGCATGAGCGCGGCGACGTTCAACTGTCCGGACTGTGGCCACCAGATCTCCCGCTGTGCGAAGTGTCGCAAACAGAGCAACCTCTATGAGTGCCCCGACTGCGGGTTTATGGGACCCTGAACGATGGGAAAAGTAGCTGCCAAGATCAAGGTGATGCCGAACAGCCCCGATATCGACCTCGACGAGCTCCAGGAGCGCCTCGAACAGTCGCTCCCGGAGGGCGCGAAAATCAACGGCTTCGAGCGTGACGACGTCGCGTTCGGGCTGGTCGCGCTTTTGCCGACGGTAATCGTCCCCGACGACGCCGGCGGCACCGAAGCCGTCGAAGAGGCCTTCGCCGACGTCGAGGGCGTCGAGAGCGTCGCCGTCGAGAACGTCGGCCGGATCTGAGCCGGTCGCCGTTTTCGGCCCACACCGTTCTACCGACTACGTTCCTTTCGCGTTCGGATAGCTGCGTCTTCCGGAAAGGGAGGATGCGTCGCGACGTCCGCGCTACTCGTTGCGCTCGAGGACGAGCACACCGATCACCGGTGACAGGAGAAAGCCCATCCCGGTTGCGAAAAGCAGCGGGACCGCGCCGGCATCCAACACTGCCGTGGCCGCGACGCCGACGACGGCGCCGAGGAGAATACTCGCCGCAACCCCGAGGCCGAACCGTTCGAGTCGAGAACTCGAGTCCTCGTGTGTCGAACCCTCCAGGGTTCCGTCGACGTCGTCCGGGAGCTGACTGCTGGTCGCGTATTCCTGGCTCATAGGCGGCTGTACAACGGCCTTCCGTATAGATGTTGTCGACGAGGCCGAGCGGCGCGTCACCGAATTCGGCGATCCCAGGGGCTCATAGGGATCATCGTAACTATCCATCGATTCTCGTCGGATCGATCGGCGAGAAATCTATGAGGACTTACGATGATCCCTATCACCGCCCTTCCCGGCGGGGCTGGAACGTGCGTTTTATAACCACGTCGGAAGTACGTCTTACAACGACTATGCCCAGTTCCAACGGTCCACTTCAGGGAACACGCAACAAGCTCTCGAACAAACCGCGCGACCGCGGCACCTCCCCGCCGCAGCGGGCGATCCAGGAGTTCGACGATGGACAGAAAGTCCACCTGGCGATCGATCCGAGCGTCCGTGAGGGGCGCTTCCACCCGCGTTTCAACGGCCACACGGGCGAGGTCATCGGCAAACAGGGCCGCGCGTTCAAGGTGCAGATCGTCGACGGCGGCAAGGAGAAGACGATCATCGCTCGTCCGGCACACCTGCGCGCACAGGAGTAACACCCCACCCAGATGACGATATTCAAAGAGAAGGTCGACGAGGAGTATCTGACCGTCTCCGAGGTCAAGACGCTCCTCGAGGACGTCGAGGCCGAACGCGCCGCCGACGAGGAGCGGGAGCTTCGCTACGAGCTTGCGCGCGCTATCGAACACGTGAACCGATTTGCCACCCTCGATCCCGAGGAGTCCCGCGATCTGGTCGAGGAACTCCTCGAACAGGAGAAGGTCGACGCCACGACGGCGATCAAGATCGCCGACCTCCTCCCGGAGAGCAGAGACGAACTCCGCGCGGTGTACGCACAGGAACGCTACGCGCTCGACGGCGACGAACTCGACGAGATTCTGAACGTCGTCGCGAAGTACGTCTGACCGGCGAGCAGTTTTCCGGACGGATCCAGTTCCGCGAAGGACTCGCTCGTCCCTCGTTCGATCTCGTCAACGATCTCTACGGCCGCAGCCGGCGGTTTCCCGTCAGGATCGTCGAGCTTCCGGTCGTCGGACTCGCCGTTCCCTGTCGGACGGATCTCCTCGTCGCGACAGGTCTCATACTGATTACTCTCGTCTCTTACCGCCGAACGCCGCCAACGGGGGTGGCCTTCGACGGTAAACAGTGAGAGTAATCAGTATCAGAACTTCGCTTCGCGGTGGCCCCGCCGTCGGTCCGTGGCCTGTGTTAGTAACTGGTTGCCGGTACTCACCCCGCTCGTCAGCGAACTATGTCCGCGGAGCGCGATCCGCCCTCTTTTGGCCTGCGAACAGGACCGTCCTCGCGGCCGAAAACTCGACGCCGACACGCTCGCCCGCCGCCGGGGGTTCACCCCGCCGTTCCACGACGAGTTCCTCGCCGCTCGGGAGCGTCACTGTCACGTCGTATCGGCTTCCGACGTCCGCGACTCGGTCGACCGTCGCGGTCACCGAACGGTCTTCCCCCTCCGAAGAACGCAGCGTCAGGTGTTCAGGTCGGATGTGACACGTGACGGTCGTCCCGACCGGCACGTCCGTCTCGGTTTCCGGGAGCGTGATCGTCGCTTCGCCGAGCGCGAGCGTCGGCGGCTCGCGGTCGACGACTGTCGCCGACACCGCGTTCGAGCGGCCGAGAAACGACGCGACGAACGGCGTCGGGGGCGATTCATAGAGTGTCCGGGGGCGGCCGCGCCCGGCGATCTGTCCCTCGTTCATTACCAGCAACCGATCTGCGAGCGCCATCGCGTCCGACTGGTCGTGTGTGACATAAAGCGTCGTCACGCCCGTCTCCCGCTGGATGCGGGCGATCTCGTCACGTAACCGGGTCCGCAGCGATCGATCGAGCGCCGAGAGCGGCTCATCGAGCAGCAGGACGTCCGGTTGAGGGGCTAGTGCTCGCGCGAGTTCTCCCCGTCGTCTTTGGCCGCCGCTGAGTTCGACAGGGTAGGCCTCGCGCTGCGTTTCCAGGGAAACCAACGACAGATATTCACCGACCAGTTCGTTCCGGCGTGGCGGCTCGATCCCCTGCGCACGCAACCCGTAGGCCACGTTCTCGCCGACAGTCATATGCGGATACAACGTCGGCTGCTGGAAGACGATCCCCACCTGTCGGGCTTCCGGCGGGCGGTCCGTGACGTCCTCGCCGCGGAGGCGGATACGTCCGGCTGCGGGCGAGACGTGCCCGGCGATCGCCTGGACGATCGTCGTCTTGCCACACCCGCTGGGGCCGAGCAGCGCGACCAGTTCCCCCCGTTCGATCCCGAAGGAGACGTCGTCGACGGCCGTTTCGGCCCCGTAGCGGTGGGTGAGCGAGTCGACGTCGAGCATCATCGGTCCACCACCGTCGGGATCCGCCCGAACCGCTGGACAGCGGTGATGACAAGGAGCGTGACCCCGAGCAAGACGAGCGCCAGCGGCACCACGGTGTCGATGCCGCCCGAAATGAAGTCCACCCAGATCCGGGTCGGGATCGTTCGCGGGTTGTACGCGACCATCATCGTGGCTCCGAACTCCCCGAGTGCCCGCGCGAACGTCAGGACCACGCCGGCGAGGATCGCACCCCTCGCGAGCGGGAGCGAGACGTTCCAGAACGTGGCGAGCGGCCCGAACCCGAGCGACCGCGACGCCTGTTCCAGGCGCTCGTCGACCGCGCCGAAGCCGGCCTGGGCCGTGATAATGACGAAGGGCGCCGCGACGAACGTCTGAGCGAGCACGACTCCCAGGAGGCTTCCGGTGAGCGGAACCCCGACCGCGGCGGCCGCGCTCCCGATCGGGGTGAACCGGCCGACCGCCGTCAGCAACATCGCGCCGCCCACGACCGGCGGGACGACCAGCGGCATAATCACGACGCCCTCGACGAGCCGTTTGCCGACGAACGACGTCCGTGCGAGCACGTACGCCAGCGGGACGCCGAAGACCGTCGCGATCGCTGTCGAGACTGGGGCCGTGATGAGCGAGTTTCTGATCGCGACCTGCGTTTCCGGGGCGGCAAGCCTGGAAACGAGGCTCGCCGTGCCGGTCCGCGAGAGGAACACCACGAACGGGATCGCAAAGTACACGAGTAACACCCCGCCTAGCAACGCCGGCACGAGCCGGTCGGGGGTTCGGAACGACCCCCGGGAGCGGATCGCGTCGACGCGGCTCATACAGCGATCGCCTCCGGAACGAGTCGGTTCATACGTCGATCGCCTCCGGAACTGCACCGTGTGTCCGCGGGAGGCTCGCCCGCGTCGTCAGCCCCGCCTCGTCGAGTATCTCCGGGTTCTCCGCGACAAATGACACCAGCTTTCGACCCGCCGCCGGACTGTCTGCCGCCTCGTTCACCGTCATATTGTAGATGATCGGCCGCCCCGCGACGGTGTATCCGTCGTCCGTGGTGTAGGTGGCCGTCGCGTAGTGGTCTTTCAGTTCGGGATCGGAGAAGTTGTAGGCATCGGGGAACCGGAAGAACGGCAGGTCGTGGTCGACGGCCATATTCCGGTAGACGATCGCTGCGGCACGGGACCCGGTCTCGACGCCCGCCATCATCTGTGGCTCCTCGGGTTCGGTGTAGACGGACGAAAGCATCGCCTCGCGGAAACCGTCGAGACCGTGTTCGGCTTCGGCGAGGTCGAAGGCCTGGACCGCACGGTAGCCGAGCGGATCCAGATCCGGATCGCTGATGGCGATGTCGCCCTCGTCGGCCTCGCGGGCGAGTTCGTACCACGGCTCTCCGGCGGCGAGTCCCTCCCCGAACCGGGTCGCCTCCCGGTAGCCGATCCCCAGGCTGTTCGTCGCAAAGGCGACGTCCCAGTCGGTGAACTCCCCGTAGAGCCGATCGCGGAGGAGCGTCGCATCGGCGCTCACGATCACGTCGGGGTGTTTCGTTCGATCTTCCACCATCCGCATCACGGCGTTCGTCCCGTAGTATTCGCCGTGAACGTCGATCCCGGTCTCCTCCGCGAACGCCGGTCCGACGTACTCCTCGAACGTCGTGGCGAGGCTCCCGGCCGACAGCAGATCCACCGACTGCGACGATATATTCAGACAACCGGCAGCGCTCCCGACAGCCGCGGTTCCGATCGCGGCAACGAACGGCCGCCGTGACACTGTCGGTTCTTCCGACATAGTGAGAACCATATATGGTTTCGTAATAAGAGTACCTAACTATATCTGGTTACCCAACACCGCTTGGAACCGGAGGTACCCACCCGGGCGACGACATCTCGTCCCGTCGTCACGGTCGAACTGGTGGTCCATATCCACCTATAGTAGCGTTTGCAACTGATTGCACATCCGATCGCACGACTGCGTGCGATCGTGTGAGTGAAGACTTGCAAACGCTACTATACTTCGTCGCCTGCGGAAAGATTCTGTCGACTTCAGCGGAACGCGGGGCGGATCTGCCGGCCCACTTTTTAAATACGCCGTGGTCGTACGTGGAGCTATGACTGCCAGCGAGAGCGGGGACGCCGACGACGCCACTGCCGCGGGCGAGGGGTCCGACGCGGGCTCAGAGACCGACGCGGCCGAGGTGCGACACGCGGTCGTGCTCGATCACCTCCCGCACGGGCGCGCCGACGACGACCGGCCGCGACATCGGAAGTCGCCGATGGCCTACGCGCTCGGGGAACGTGACTTCCGGCTTTTCGAGCTGACGCTAACGGACGACGCCGACGTCTCGATCGGCGACCGGGTCGTCATCGGACCCACGGAGGCCCGCGACGCCGTCGACGGGTTCAAGCAGGTGCCGTACGACAAACTCTCCAACACCGCGACCGGCGAACTGGAGTACGCGATCGAAGCGATCATCGACGAACACGAACGGCGGTTCGTCGACTTCTACAACGATGCCCAGCCGATCACGCTGCGGCTCCACCAGCTGAATCTCCTGCCGGGGATCGGGAAGAAGCTCCGGAACAACGTCCTCGACCAGCGGAAGCGGGGGCCCTTCGAGAGCTTCGAGGAGGTCGAAGAGCGGGTGTCGGGCCTGCACCGCCCGAAGGAGGTTCTCGTCGAACGGATTCTCGAGGAACTCCGCGACGACGACCTGAAGTACAAGGCCTTCGTCGGCCGCGACGAGTAGCCCGAAGTCGAGACGTTTACACGGGCCCGTCCGTTACCCCATCCGATGACTGATCAGCCGCCCGATACCGACACGAGCGCCGGCGACCGTGCGGCAGGTCCGCGCGATCCCGACGACCTGCTTCGGCGGGCGGGCGTCCGCGGCGATCCCGATCGCGACCAGCATTTCCTCGTCGACGACCGGGTGCTGGACCGCGTCCCGACGTATCTGCCGGCCGACGCCGACACGGCCCACCTCTTGGAGATCGGCGGCGGGACGGGTGCCCTCACCGATCGCTTGCTCCGTGTCGGCGATCGGGTCACCGTCGTCGAACGCGACGCGACGCTCGCGGCGTTCCTCCGCGAGGAGTTCGCAGGCGAGATCGCGGCCGATCGGCTCCGCGTGATCGAGGGCGACGCGCTCGCGGTCGACCTTCCCGAGTTCACGGCGTGCGTCTCGAACCTCCCGTACGGCATCTCCTCGGAGATCGCCTTCCGCTTGCTCCCGCGCAAACGGCCACAGGTGCTGATGTTCCAGCGGGAGTTCGCCGACCGGATGGCCGCCGAACCGGGCTCCGGCGACTACGGCCGCCTGTCGGTGAGCGCCCAACATTACGCCGACGTCGAGGTCGTCGAGGTGGTCCCCCCGACGGCGTTCGACCCCGCGCCGGCCGTCGAGAGCGCGATCGTGCGCCTCCGCCCCGCGGAGCCGACGTACGAGGTCGACGACGAATCCTTCTTCTTCGACTTCGTGAAGGCGCTTTTCACTCAGCGGCGGAAGACGATCCGCAACGGCATCCGCAATACGGCACACATCTCCGGGCTCTCGGACCCCGAAGCGGTCGTCGAGGCTGTCGAGGCCGAAGACGAGGGGCTGTTGCGCCGGCGCGCGGGCTCGCTCTCGCCCGAACAGTTCGCCGAACTGACCGCCATCGCGGACGAACACGGGCGCTGAGGTGTCGACCGTGCCTGCTCTCTCCCTGCTGCAGACGACGCCGACACCGACGCCCGGGACAGACGTCGGTGGCGCGCTCGCGGCGATTCCCGAAGTAGTACCGTCGCTCACCGCGCGGATCGCGATCACTCTCGTCCTCGCGCTCCTCGTGATGGCGCTTCTGACCCGGACGGGGCGGTTCCACGACGTCAGTCCCGACCGGATCCCGTCGACGGTGTGGCACCTGCTCGTGACGGCCGGGACGATGGCTATCGCCGCGGCCGCCGGGCTCGTGATCGTCGGCGTCTGGGGACTTTCCGACCAGTTGCTCGGTATGTTCGCCGAGAACCTCGGTCCGGAGGCGCTCGTCCGGCTGGGGATCTCGCTTCTGTTCCTGATCGGCGCGTACACGATGATCGGGCTGATCCGGCAGCTGGTCGAGGAACTCGCCGAAAGTCGCTCGTCGCTGGGCGAGCACGAAAGCGAGATTGCGTTCCGCGTCGGGCAGGTCACCGTGTATCTGATCGCGCTCCTGATCGTGCTCTCGCTGTGGCGGGTGAACATCGGCGGCATCCTCGTCGGGGCCGGCTTCCTCGGCATCGTGGTCGGGATGGCCGCCAGACAGACCCTCGGTGCGATGATCGCGGGGTTCGTCCTGATGTTCTCCCGGCCCTTCGAGATCGGCGACTGGATCCAGGTCGGCGACCACGAGGGGATCGTCACCGGCATCACGATCGTCAACACGCGGATCCAGACGTACGACGGCGAGTACGTGATGATCCCTAACGACGTGGTGTCCTCCGAGAGTCTGGTCAATCGGAGCCGGAAGGGTCGCCTCCGGATCGAGGTCGAAGTCGGCGTCGACTACGACGCGGACCCAGAGCGGGCAGCGGCGGTCGCCCGGCAGGCCGTCGCCGAAGTCGACGACACGATGACCGTCCCGACACCGCAGGTCGTTCTCAAGCGCCTCGACGACTCGGCGGTCGTGCTGGGCGTCCGCTACTGGATCGACAACCCAAGTGCGCGTCGACAGTGGCGCTCGAAGACCGCCGTCATCGGCGCCGTCAAGGCAGCTTTGGAGGAGGAAGGCATCAAGATCCCCTTCCCGCAGCGCGAACTCGCCGGGCGGGAGGAGGCCGGGGGCTTCGTCCTCGCCGGAGAGGACAACGAGGAGGCCCCACCGGCCGAGGCCGAAGGAGACAGAGCGTGACCGACGAATCAGACGACGCGGGGGACGAAAGCGCCGCGGCGGCGGAGACAGGAAAGGAAAGCGCCGCGGCGGCGGAGACAGGAAAGGAAAGCGCCGCGGCGGCGGAGACAGGAAAGGAAAGCGCCGCGGCGGCGGAGACGGGGACCGAACGCGACGCAGGCGAGGACACGCGGAGCGGCTTGGCCGAGCGCCGCGGCGTCGACACGAAAGTGTACCAGCCGGCGGAGGACTCCGGGTTGCTCGCCTCGGCAGTCGTCGACCGCGGCCGCGGCCGGCTGCTCGAAGTCGGTACCGGCTCGGGATGGGTCGCAGAGCGCGCAGTCCGGGACGCCGAGGAGGTGACCGAGGTCGTCGCGAGCGACCTCAGTCCGCACGCCTGCCACGAGGCCCGCCTCCGGTCGGTCGCCGCGACGGGCGACGGCACGAACGTTCCCCCCGTTTTCGATGTCGTTCGAGCCGACCTCGTCGACCCGTTCGCCGACGACGCCTTCGATACGGTCGCGTTCAATCCGCCGTATCTCCCGACCGACCCCGAAAACGAGTGGGACGACTGGATGGAACAGGCCCTCTCCGGCGGGGAGACCGGCCGCGAACTGGTCGACCCGTTCATCGACTCGGTCGGGCGTGTGCTCGCGCCCGGCGGCGTGGTTCTGCTCCTCGTGAGTTCGCTGACGGGGTACGAGGCGGTACTCGACCGCGCCGAGTCTCGCGGGTTTACGCACGAGGTCGTCGTCGAAGAGTCGTACCCCTTCGAGACGCTCTCGGTCGTGGCGTTGACTCGAGAGGGAGCTGAACGGGCTGCGGATGCGGGTAAATAACTGAAACGAATATATTACGATAGCAAATATTAAGCAGCAGCATTTCCTAGCCCTCGCCGATGACGCACTACGTCGCGACGACGCCCGGGCTGTTCCCGCTACCGGACTGGGCGAAGTCGGAGCTGTCCGACCTCAAGGGCCACCAGAAGGGTGACCTGATTTCCGGCGAGGAGTCCGAAGAGATCCGTGAGACGTACGCCGACGCCCGATCGGCGGTCGTGAGCGACCAGCGTGAGGCCGCTCTCGATCGCATCGTCGAGGGCGGGCTCCGCTGGGACGATATGCTCGCCCACCCGCTTGCGGTCGCCGAAGGGGTCGAGACCGGTGGTATCGTCCGCTACTACGACAACAACAACTTCTATCGCGACCCGCGGGTCGTCGACGAACTCACCGCCTCCGGCGACGTCGCCGCGGAACTCGAGGCGACGGTCGATCTCCTCGACGGGGAGCCCCTCCAGGCAGTGTTGCCCGGGCCGTACTCTCTCGCCGATCTGGCGACCGACGAGTACTACGGCGACGACGGTGAGTTTCTCTCCGCCATCGCGACGTTTCTCGCCGAGGAGGTCGGGGGGTTCCCCGACCACGAGACGCTGTTCCTGCTCGAACCGTCGCTCGTCACGGCCCCTCCAAACGACGACATCGCCGCGGCCGTGCCGGAAGCGATCGACACGGTCGCCGACGCCACAGACGCCGACGTCGTCGTCTACACGTACTTCGGCGCGCTCGACGAAAAGACGTACGCGCACCTGATGGATACCGACGTCTCGGCGCTCGGGTTCGACATCGTGGCCGGAGACCGAGACCAGACCGTCTACAACGCCTCGGAGTACGGCGTGACGGACGATGTCGCACTCGGCGTCGCTGACGGGCAGAACACGCTCGTGGAGTCGCCCGGAACCCTCCGCGAACGAGTCGAGTGGTTCGCCGACGGCGTTCCCGCTGCCGATTTCGAGACGGTCTATCTGACGACCAACACCGAGCCGTTCTACCTGCCGGTGAACAAATACGGGGCGAAACTCGAGTCGCTTGCGGCGGCCGTCGAACTCGACCGGGAGGTGAGCGTCTGATGGCCAGAGATGCCGACAACCGCGCGCAGTTCCGGCCCGACGGCCACGACGGCGACCACTTCCTCCTGACGACGGTCGTCGGAAGCTACCCCAAACCGAAGTGGCTCAACCGCGCCCGGGACCTCTCGGAGGACCCCGACGCGAAGTTCGACGACGACGACCTGGCGGAGGCCCACGACGACGCCGCCCGGCTCATCACGCGGGAACACGAGCGAGCGGGGTTGGACACCGTCGTCGACGGCGAGATGCGCCGCGAGGAGATGGTCGAGTACTTCGCGGAACGCATCCCGGGCTACGAGTTCAACGGCCCGGTGAAGGTGTGGGGCCACAACTACTTCGACAAGCCCTCGGTCGTCTCGGAAGTCGAGTACGACGAACCCTGGCTCCTCGAGGAGTTCGAGTTCACCGCAGATGTCGCGAGCAAGCCGGTGAAGGTGCCGATCACCGGCCCGTACACGCTCGCGCGGTGGTCGTTCAACGAGGCCTACGAGGACGAGGCGGCACTCGCCTACGACCTCGCGGATCTCGTCAACCGGGAGATCGAAGGGCTCGTCGACGCCGGCGCGCGCTACATCCAGATCGACGAACCCGCGCTCGCGACGACCCCGGACGATCACGCCATCGTCGGCGAGTCACTGGAGCGCATCGTCGACGGGATCTCCGAGGACGTCCGGATCGGGCTTCACGTCTGCTACGGCGACTACTCGCGGATCTACCCCGAGATCAACGACTTCCCGATCGACGAGTTCGACGTCGAACTCTGCAACGACGGCTACCAGCAGATCGAGACCTTCCAGGAGCCCGATTTCGAGCCCGATCTCGGCCTCGGCGTCGTCGACGTCCACGAGGCCAAAGTCGAGCCAGTCGCGGAGATCAAACGCAACATCAAACAGGGCCTGAAGGTGGTCCCGCCCGAGAAACTCACCGTCTCACCGGACTGCGGCGTGAAACTGCTGCCGCGGGAGATCGCCTACCAGAAGATCGAGAACCTAGTGACGGCCGCCCGCGAGATCGAGGGCGAACTCGACGCCGGGAAACTCGACGTCGCGCCGCCGCAGGTGTAGGGCGGGGCGGGATCTACAGAGGAAACAAGGCGGGGCCTCGGGGTCGTCGGAAGACTTCGTCTTCCGGGATAACGAGAGACAAAGCTCCCTCGAACCACTTGGCCCCGAGGCGGTTCACTTTTTATTCAGCGTCGGCGTCGGCCTCGGACCCGTCGTTGCCGTCGCCACGACCGTATTCCAGCGCGAGCACGAGGCCGCCGGCGAGCGCCGACAGGCCGAACTGTGCCCGCGTCGCGGCGACGTACCAGTCGCTCGGTTCGAGATCCTCGGGGTTCTCATAGCCCGCGAGCAGGAAGCGCCCGGCGGTGTCGAGCACGCGTCGGGGGAACGCGGCGCCGACGAGTCCGAAGACCATCGCCATCGCAGCACACATTGGGGTAGGCACCATTCGCATACGAGACAGTACCCACCGGCGAGTGAAGAGGCAAACGGTGGCTCCCGCTCGGTGGGATTCATACTGTCGGACGTAAGTTCGTGAACATCTCGGCACCTCGTGGTGCCGAGAACTACCGGATAGTTACGTCCGACAGTATCAGCGATAGATGGACCGAGCGAGTCGGTGCGAAGAAACGACGGCGTCGACTACTCCTCGTACAGCCAGGCTTCGTCGATCCGCTCGTAGTCGAGCAGTTCCTCGTCGTCGAAGAAGAGGTCGATCTCGCGTTCGTTTGCGCCCTCGTCCTCGTGATCGGAGGCGTGGATGACGTTCCGTCCGAGGTCGAGGCCGAGGTCGCCGCGGATCGTGCCGGGCGGGGACTCGGCGGGATCGGTCTCGCCCACCATCGAGCGGACCTGCCGGGTCGCGTCGGCGCCCTCCCAGACCATCGCGAAGACCGGGCCGGAGGTGATGAACTCCACGAGGCCGTCGAAGAACGGTTTGTCCTCGTGCTCGCCGTAGTGTTCGTGCGCCAGCGCCTCGTCGATCTGCATAAACTTCCCGCCGACGAGCTTCAGCCCGCGTTCCTCGAACCGGGAGACGATCTCCCCGATGAGGCCGCGCTGGACGCCGTCGGGCTTGACCATCACGAACGTGCGTTCGTCGCTACTCATTCGTTACTGCCCTCGGCGCGTCCTGCTTCCGTCCACTCCAGATCGCGGGGCTCGCGGCCGAGCCGATAGTTCTTCTCGGCCTTCGAGTTCTTGAAGTGGAGGATCGTTCCGTCGTTTTTCACGAGCATCGTGCCCGTGCCGGGTTCGATCTCCTCGCCGGTGAAATCACAGGTTCGTGTCTCGACCATAGGTTATCGCCCTCCGATGGAGTCGGCGTCACGCTGGGTTTCGCGAAGCTGCAGGATGTCGCCCTCGCGGACCGGCCCCAGGACGTTTCGGGTGATGATACGGCCCTGGTTCGAGCCTTCGCGGATGCGGCACTTGACCTGCATCGCCTCGCCGTGCATCCCTGTCTTGCCAACGACCTCGATGACCTCCGCGGACGTCGAGTCGCTGGCGGTCTCTTCTGCGCTCATCGTCGCTTACCGCAGTTCCTCGACCTTCGCGGTGATGTCTTCGACGTCGTCCTCGGACTCGCCCGCGTCGACGATCGCGGCGGCGGCCGAGCCGACTTCGAGGCCTGCAGCCTCCCCGAGTTCGTCCTGCGTCTCGATGAAGACGTAGGGGATTCCCTTCTCGTCTGCGAGTTCGGGCAGGTGCATCACGATCTCCTCGGGGGAGACGTCCTCGGCGACGAAGACGAGTTCCGCGGTGCCGCGCTCGACGGCCTTGGTCGTCTCGTTCGTACCTTTCTTTACTGTACCGGTGTCTCGGGAGACCTCGAGCGCCTCGAGGGCGTCCTCGGCGAGGTCGGCTGGAACGTCGAATTCTACGTAGACTGGCATTGTTGTTCACCTCTCCTGCTCGCGGGCTCGACTGCCCCGCCGGAAACGCATTCCCTGACGGCGGGGAGCATCATCAACCCCGGGCAGGCTGTACAGTCAGGTAGCCCGGGATCGCATAAAAGGGCTTTCGTTGGCGTCGTGGCGTGACACGCCGCCACACGCGACTTTGAGCCCACCGTCGATTCGGCGAGCTGGGTGCCGTCGAATCCCCACAAACGAAATCACCTTACGCGGCCGCGGCCACGAGTCGGGTATGACCGTTGCCGCCCTCGCCGCGGACCTCCGCGCGGCGGCGCGCCGAACCGACCACCGTCGGTTGCTCGTTCTCGCGGGTGAGCGGGACGCCTGCATCGACGCCGCCTTCTCGGCGATCGAGGGCGCCGAGATTCCGGCCGCGGAGACGGCCCTTGTCTCCACTCGGGAGGGGTTTCGCTTCGAGCGCCTCCACCCTGACCACGCTGGCCGACTCCTCGGGACCACGCGGACAGCCGTGATTTGCGACGCCCACGAAGGGTTCTCCCCGAACGTCCTCGGCCGCCTCGTCGGCGTCGTCGACGGCGGTGGCCTGTTTGTGCTCTTGACACCGCCGCTTTCCTCCTGGCCCGACCGCGACGGGAAGTTCGAATCCTCGCTTGCAGTCCCGCCCTACGATGGGGCGGACGTGGGCGGCCGGTTCCGTGAGCGGCTTGCAGCGACGCTCCGCCAACATCCCGGCGTGGCGATCGTCGACGTCGACTCGGAAACGTTCGAACGCCGCGGCGAGGCTACCGAAGCCACTCCGTCGCGCTCCTCGCCGGTCGTCCCGCCCGCAGAGCGGCGTCGGTTCCCGGGGGCAGCCTACGAGGCCTGTCTGACTGCCGACCAGTCGCGGGTGCTCCGGGCGCTGGAGTCGCTGCACCCGCCGACTGCGGACGCGGGCGCGAACGCGGTCGTCGTGGAGGCGGATCGCGGCCGCGGGAAATCGAGTGCTGCCGGCCTCGCCGGGGCGTCGCTTGCGGCCGCCGGCGACGACGTTCTCGTCACGGCCCCGGAAAGCCGAAACGCCAGCGACCTGTTCGCCCGCGCTCGGGAACTGCTCTCGACGCTCGACGCGCTCGACGACTCGACGTTCGACCCGCCGGACGGATCCGCGTCGACGGAGACGGATGCGCCACCGGATGCGATACAAACCGCAGACGGCGGTCGGATTCGGTTTGTCCCACCCGCCGAGGCGACGGCGCTACCCGGCGATCCCGACGTCGTCCTCGTCGACGAGGCGGCCGGGCTGTCAGTGCGGCGACTTTCGGCCTTCCTCGCTTGCCCCGACATCGCCTTTTTCACGACCGTTCACGGCTACGAGGGTGCCGGGCGGGGCTTTTCGGTCCGCTTCCGCGAGCAGTTGACGGAGACGGACCACGCGGTGCGGGACGTGACGATGAGCGAACCGATCCGGTACGCGCCCGCGGATCCGATCGAGGCGTGGGCGTTCCGGACGCTGTGTTTCGACGCCCGCCCGCCTGTCGCCGACCTCGTCGCCGACGCGTCGCCGTCGTCGGTGACCTACCGCGCGGTCGAGTCGGACGAACTCGCCGCCGACGAACACCTGCTGCGGGCGGTGTTCGGCCTCCTCGTGTTCGCCCACTACCGGACGGAGCCCAACGATCTGGCGCGCCTGCTGGATGCGCCGAACCTTCGCGTCCGGGTCCTCGAACACGAGGGGCACGTGGTCAGCGTCGCGCTCTTCGCCCACGAGGGCGGACTCGACGCCGACACCAGGCGCGCGATGTACGAGGGCGAGCGGGTCCGGGGCAATATGCTGCCGGACATCCTCACGAGCCAGCTCCGCGACGAGGCGGCAGCCGTTCCGGTCGGCTACCGCGTCGTCCGGATCGCAACACACCACGCGGCGCGCTCCCAGGGGCTCGGCTCGACGCTCCTCTCGGAGCTCCGGGCCGAGTTCGACGGCGAGGCGGACTATCTCGGCGTCGGCTACGGCGCGACACCCGAACTGCTCGACTTCTGGGCCGAGAACGGTTTCGAGACGGTCCACCTCTCGACGACGCGCAACGAGGCTAGCGGCGAGTACTCCGCGGTGATGCTCGATCCGCTCTCGTCGGCGGGACGGGAACTCCGCGACCGGCACGCGCGATGGTTCCGCGACCGGATCGGCGCCGTCCTCGCGGATCAACTCCGCGACGCTGACCCGGACGTCGTCCGCGGCGCGCTTTCGGCCTGCGGGGTCGACGCGCCGGTGGAACTCACAGACCGCGAGTGGCGCATCGTGGTCGGGGTTGCCACGGGACCGGGGCAGTACGCGACCGCGCCGGAGGCGTTCCGGCGACTCGCTCTCGCCGCGCTGTTGGATGCCCCGGCGGGACAGCGAAACGAATCCGCCCAGACCAGCGGCGGCGAAGACCCGACATCCCCGCTCACGCCGCGCGAAGAACGGCTGCTCGTTCGGAAAATCTTGCAAGCGCACCCGGCGTCGGACGTCGCCGACGAACTGGGGTATGCCTCCGTCCGGACGTGTCTCCGGGCCCTCGGTTCGGCGTACGCGTCGCTCGTGGATCGCTACGGCGCTGACGTCGTTGCCGTTGAGGAAGAGCGTGCGCGGTTCGAGGAGGGGTAGGCGGGACCGTTCCGACACCGTCGGTTTCATCACCGTTGCCGCCGCTCTTCCCCGTATGACCCCGCTCGGCTGGCTCGCTCTCGTCCTCGTCGCCGTCGGCGTCGTTGGCGCGGTGCTCCCGCTGCTTCCCGGCGGTCTCCTCTCTGCGGCCGGCGTGCTCCTCTACTGGCACTCGACGGGCTATGCGGAGCCCTCGGTCGTTCTCGTGGCTGCCCTCGTCGCCGTCGGGCTTCTCACGACTGTCGTCGACTATTTCGGCGGCGCGATCGCCGCTCGCGCGGGCGGCGCATCGGTACTCACGACCGCCGCAGCAGTGCTTGTCGGCCTCGTTCTCCTCTTTGTCGCCGGGCCGCTCGGCTTCATTCTGGGACTCGCTGCGACCGTGTTCGCCGTCGAGTTCGCACAGCACGCCGACGCCGAGGCCGGGTTCCGCGTGGCGCTGTATTCCACGGTCGGCGTGCTCGCGTCGACGGTGGTGCAGGTGATTCTGACGAGCGCCGTGCTCGTCGCGCTGGTCGTAGTCATCCTTGTCTGATACTGTCGGACACAACTGTTTCAAGATATTTGCCGCCCAGGGCGGCGAAATTCTTCATAGACTTGTGTCCGACAGTATGAACAGATCACCCGCCCGCAGCCGGGGATCGAGCCGACTGTACTCCCGCAAACAACAGATTTGTATCGCACCACGGCCTAGCCCAAAGCGATGGCCCGCCTCCTGCCCTCCAGTTCCGACCCCGAGGTTGCCGCCGAACCCCGCGTCGTCGGTCTCGACGACGAGGACGCCGACGACCTGCTGTCGGCGCTCTCGTCGTCGACGGCGCGCCGCATCCTCGGCGCGCTCCACGAGGACCCGACGAATCCCGCCGCCCTCGCGGAGTCGGTCGACACCTCGCTGCAGAACGTCCAGTACCACCTCGAACGGCTCGAATCCGCCGGCGCGGTCGAGGTCGTCGATACCGTCTACTCCGAGAAGGGGCGCGAAATGAACGTGTACGCCCCCGCCGATCGGCCCCTCGTCGTCGTCGCGGCCGACGACGAGGAGACCGACGGGCTCTCGGCGATGCTCACGCGCCTGCTCGGCGGCGTCGCCGTCGTCGCATTCGTGAGTCTCCTCGCGCAGTTCGCGATCGAGGGGCTGCCGTTCGGCGCACAGACGGGCGGTGGCTACTCGGCGGAGACGGCCGATTCGGTCCAGGTGGCCGCGGAGACGGCTGCCGCCACCGGCCCCCCGCCCGGTCTCCTGGTGTTTCTCGGCGGCCTGACCGTCCTGCTGGTGTGGTTCGCGGTCTGGTTCGTCCGGCAGCGGTAGCACCTTGCGGCTCCGTCGGCTCCCGGCACGGCGCTGTCGCCGCGACCACGGGGAGCGCCGCTGACAGATCGCCACGGACTTCGCTCCCGTAAGTATTCGTACCCGGGCGTTCTACTGTTTCGTATGAATCATCCGGGCGAGGTCGAGGGCATCGCCGTCGGCGTCGACGCCGAGGGCGAGAACATCCCCGCGGTCGTTGTTGCGGCCCGGTCTGAGTTCCTGCCGATCGTGGTGACCGCCGATCAGGCCCGCGCCATCCAGCTTGCGCTCTCCGGAGAGCCGTTCGAGCGGCCGTTGACCCACGACCTGCTCGTGGAGATACTCACCGAGTTCGGCGGCGCGATCGACAAAGTCCGGGTCGACGATGTCGCCGACGGCACGTTCTACGCGAAGATCGACGCCGAGCGCTATGATAACGGCACGGCGCGGAAGTTCGTCTTCGACGCTCGCCCGAGCGACGCGATCGCGCTTGCGGTCCGGGTCGACTGTCCCATCGAGATCGCGGACGTCGTCCTCGATGAGGCGGGGCAGCCGCCGGAGCGGTTCGACCTCGGCGGCGGCTCCGACCCGAAAGTGCCCGAGGAACCGGACGACTTCGACGAGTTCGGGGACTTCGGCGACGAACGGTGAGGGACTTGTCGCACAGTGGATGAACTCCGAAGGCCACCGCAAGAACATTCTTGAGGACGATTTTGAACGTGAAGACATATCGGAATCGCGACTGCCGAGGTTGACAGAGAGACCCGTGTTTACGCTACTCAAGGACTGATAAATCCGCCTCCCAAATCACTCGGGGAGAACCGTCACCGCCATCATATCCTGAAGCCCCGCGGTCTCGAAGTCGGAATCGACAACCACGAGTTCGTCCCCTGCCGTCCGCGCGGTCGCGGCGATCAGCGCATCACGCGGAGTCAGCAGATCACCGGTCTGTTTGAGTTCCTCTTGGAGGCGTGCGGCCTCGATGCCGATCTCCTCTGTGAGATCGACGGAAGCCACCCAGCCGAATCGCGAGCGCTCCGCCCCGAAGTCGGTGGATCCGTCGGTATGAACCGCCCCCATCAGGACTTCGTAGACACAGAGCGAGGAGGTAAGGTAGGGTGGCGAGGTTTCCTCGTCGAGGTATTCGGCGATCGCCTCGGTGCCGTCGAGGTAGTGGATGATGGTGGAACTGTCGAGAAACGTCATCCCGAGCGGAAGCTGTCCTTCATTCGATCACGCTCTTCGAGCGCTTTGTCCGTCTTCTCAGTTCCTTCCCAGGATCCAGCCGACGCCTGCATCATCGCCTCGACGTCGGCCAGCCGCCCGAGGAGTTCATCGAAGGACTCGTCCGCCTGTTTGATTCGTTCGAGTTTCCGCTTCGTCGTTTCGGAGACCCGGAGCGTCGTGCTCATACGTATACAAACAGTATACACGAAGTAAGTTCTTCTGCTATAGCGAGGGTCACTCCCGGGCAGTCACCCGTCGCCCGCAGATCCACGTTTCCGAGACGCACCGCTCCCGTGTCGTTTCCCTCAGAACTAGTATGGGACCGCTGCGATTCCAGTAGGTGGTATCTCGTCCTCCCATTTTCGCTTCGCAAAAAGTGGGACCGCTGAGAGTCGAACTCAGGTCCTACCGACCCCATCGGCAGAGGATACCACTACCCCACGGTCCCAGTGTGCACTCGAAAAGAGATGAGTGTCGACGTTAAGTCCTTCGTTTCACCGCGAGGCCCGGGCGCTTCGGGGAACGGCGGCGCGTCGGTCAGACCAGCACGCGTTCGAGCGAGACGGCCTCGCCTGACTCCGCCCGCGGGTCCCCGGTGAGGTGTCCCAGACAGACCGCCGACCCGTCGGGCGTGAAACAGGCGACGAGCGGCGCGTCCGACGACGACTCCGAGGCCTCGTCGAGCGCCGCGACGTCCGGCCCGACGTCGACGATGCCGGGCGCGTACACCGGGGCACCCTCCGCGATCTGTTCGGCCGCGGAGACTGCGACCGTGAGGCGGGGGAGATGCGTTAGCGCGCGCTCGGCCGGGGCGACCACGTCGCGGAGCGGCGCCTCGTCGCCCTCGTCGGCGAACGTGAGCGCGTCAGTCAGATCCGCCGTCGAGACCAGGTCCGTGTCGTCGAAGGGGTCGGTGGCGGTGCGCCGCAGATCGCCCATATGAGCCCCAGTTCCGGCCGCGAGGCCGATGTCGTGACAGAGTTTCCGGACGTACGTACCGCTCTCACAGCGGATGCGGATCAGCGCCTGCCGCTCGCGGACTTCGAGGAGGTCGAGGGCGTGGATCTCCCGGGTCCGGAGGCGACGCGCGACCGCGCTCTTCCGGGGCGGCTTCTGGTAGATCTCCCCCTCGAAGGCGTCGAGGACGGCGTCGAGATCCGTCGGCGCCGGGCCGTGGAGTTCGAGGACCGCGACGTACTCTTTTGTCCCCTCCAGAAACACCTGCGCCAGCCGGGTCGCGTCGTCGAGCAGGATCGGGAGACAGCCGGTGACCTTCGGATCGAGCGTCCCGGCGTGGGCAGCGCGTTCGACGCCTGCAAGGTCACGTGCCCACGCCGACACCTGATGTGCCGAGGGGCCGGGCGGCTTGTCGAGGTTCACGACTCCGAACGACAGCAGTTCGTCGACCGACCGATCGGCCGGGGGACTGCGAAGCGTCCCCATCGTCACCGCCGCTCCGTTTCGGTCTTGCCGGTCGCCTGAGGGTCCGTCATCGTCAGAAATCGTAACTGACGCCTTCGACGGGGTATTTCCCCTCGTCGACCGCCGGGTCGTACGCTTCGACCGCCGCCGTCAGAATCTCCGGGACGGCGTGTTCGTCCCAGCGGGCGGTGTTCAGGACGACGTCGTAGATCGAGAGATCCGAGATGTCGATCCCGTAATACTCCTGGTAGCGAAGCGCCTCGCTCTCCTCTCGGGCGCGGGTCTCATCAAGCGCCGTCTCTGCGGATTTCTCTTCGCGGCCGGCGATGCGGGCCGCGCGGACCTCGATGGGGGCATCGAGCCAGAGGCGCAGATCCGCGGCGTCGCCGGCGAGCCACCCAGCGAGGCGCGATTCCAGCAGCACGTCGTCGCGTTCGAGGGCGACCTCGCGGAGGCGCCGATCGAGGTCGCGGTCGATCTGGTCGTCGTCCTCGGCGAGTCTGTTGAACTCCACCGCGGTCATCCCGCGCTCGGCGGCGAGTTCGCGGAAAATGTCCCCGCCGCTGACGTGTTCCAGGTCGAACGTCTCCGCGAGGGCAGTTACGGTCGTACTCTTGCCAGCCCCGGGGGGGCCAGAGACGGTCAACAACATACCATTGCTGGGAGAAGGCGGGTAAAAGAGGTTGTCTTTGCAGTCGGCCGAACGCGGGGCGGGATCGCCCGATCCGGTCGCCGGATCAGGCGGAGGTCGGCGAGATGTCGATGTTCAGGCTCTTGCGGATGATCTGGGTGAAGCCCATCGAGCAGAGGAAGTACCAGACAATCCACGCCTGGATCGGCCCCAGCACCGACTCTGTCCACTCGACCTGTCCGACCAGCGGGAGCACGAGCGAGTCCAGGGCGGTGTGGGCGGTCGCGTTCTGGCCGACGCCGATCGACCAGTACATCCAGAGGAACACCGGGATGGTGAGGAACATAATCCACACCATCGGGCGGAACTGCTCTTTGAACATCCCGAGTTGGTCGCCCATCGCGTCCATCTGTTCCTCCTGGATCGCATCGAGGGCCTCGTCGTCGCCGGCCTCTTTGGCCTCCTTCCGGCGCTCTTGGATCTCCTGCATCCGCTCCTGGTAGGCGCCCATCTTGTCCATATCCATCAGGTTCGCCTGCAGCAACGTCGAATACAGGCCGGTCGCGAGCGCGAGGATCATCACGACGGCGTAGAACGGCAGGAACTCCTGTAGCGGGCCCAGCGGCACGTCCATCGTCGTGCCGATGACGTCCCGGAGCGGCTTCCAGGAGTAGCCGACGAACAGGCCGAGCGTGAGCACTGCCGCGCCCTTGTCGTAACTCGACCACGATGACTCGTCGTCGTCGGGGATCTCGGTGTCGATGCTGGTATCCGACGAGGCGCTTGATGCGGGCTCCAGCCCCGCTTCAGTCGCCTCGGGATCGGCCAGCTTGAACCCTGCCTCGCCCTCGACGAGGATCTCCTTCTCGATGAGCCGGCCCCACTGCCCCGACGTGAGATCGCCCTTCACGTCGAGCCACTGGACCTCGCTTTCGCCGTCGTCGGTCGCCTCGAGGACCGTCTCGACGGCCTCCCGCATCCCGTCGTCGGAGACGAGCGTGCGAACTTTCGATTCGATTCGTGGCATCTACGCTCCGATAACTCCCCGTCGGTTATGAAGCTTACACTCTCCGCGCGTCGTTACCGTAAAAAAAGACGTGTCGGCCGCCGCAGCGCACGTCCTGCGGTTACACGTCCACGACGTCGGCGATCGCCTCGAAGACCTCGTCGGGCGTCCCCTCGCCGTCGACCTCGACGAGCACGCCCTCCTCGCGGTAGTGTTCGACGACCGGCGCGGTGTTCTCTTCGTAGACGCGGAGCCGCTCGCGGACTGTCTCCTCGGTGTCGTCGTCGCGCTGGACGAGTTCGGCGCCGCATTCGTCACAGACGCCGGACTCGGCCGGCGGCTCGAACTCGACGTGGTAGCTCGCGCCGCAGTCCGGACAGACGCGGCGGCCGGTCAGCCGGTCGACCAGTTCGTCGTCGTCGACCGAGAGGTAGACGACGGCGTCGAGGTCGGTCATCTCCGTCAGTTCCTCCGCCTGTTCGAGGTTCCGCGGGTAGCCGTCGAGGACGTACCCGTCGGCGGTCGAGAGCGCCTCCTCGACGATGGCGTTGACGACCTCGTCGGGGACGAGTTCGCCGGCGTCCATATACGCCCCCGGCGTGTCGTACTCGGTGTCCATCCCGCTGATGTCCATCTGCTTGTTGTTGCGGAGCGCATCGCCCGTCGTGACGTGTTCGAGGCCGAACTCCTCGGCGAGGCGCTTCGACTGTGTTCCCTTCCCGGCACCCGGCGGGCCCAGAAGCAAGATGTGCTTGCCCATATTCGGAACTCTTCGTCCGTCCGTATAACGTTGAAGAAACGCGTCCGGGGGGCGGCCGCCGGAGGTTCCGGTGATCGGCGGAGCCGCACACCAGTCGATCGGCGTTTTTTCACGGCTGCGACGGATACTGTCCCCTATGACCAGATTCGACGCCGACGACCCGCAGGCGCGACGGAAACTGTTCGCGGACGCCATCGCCGCTCACCGGACGCGGGCCAGCCCGTTTCTGACGATCGAGGCCGACAGCGACCGCGACGACGAGAGTGAGGACGATCCCGGAGTCGAGGCCGAAAGCGACCCCGACGCCGACGGCGAGGACGCCCCCGCACCGTGGTTGCAGTTCTCCGAGAGTACATTCAATCTGGACGTCGAAGACGACGAACTCGATCGGCTGACGGAACTGATCGACTCGTTCCCCGAGTTCCGGATCGACCAGATCGAATCGCCCGAGGAGGCCGAGGGGACGAACGTCCGCGTCACCGCGCGCTCGGACGCCAATCGTCTCGCAGCCTTCGCCGATCAGGTGTTCATCGACGTCTACGGCCGCGAGGGCGACTACCGCGCGTGGGTCGCGGCGGTCTGATACAGATCACGCTCGTCTCGTCCGTCCGTTTCCGTCGACGGGGGTGACGCTCGGCGGGAAACAGTGAGCGCGAGCAGTACTGCACTGCGTGCGGCCCACCCACTGCCGCACGCAGAACTGGGCCCGGCATCCGCTCCGGGAGATGCGCAGGGATACCGGTTTAACCGAGGTCCGTGTATGGTTGCCCCAATGAGTCAATCGGACACCGGGGAACGGGATCTGCTCGCTCACGTTCTCCTCCCGGTCGCCCACGAGGACGACGCGCTCGCCACGGCTTCCGCCCTCGAACCGTACCAGCCGGACCGGGTGACCGCCCTTCACGTCGTCGAGAAGGGGGAGGGAGTACCGGACAAAACGCCCGTCGCGCAGTCCGAGGCTATCGCGGCGGAGTCCTACAGCGCCGTCCGCTCCGTCTTCCCGGACGCCGAGGAACACACCGCATACGCCCGAGACGTCGCCGATTCGATCTTCGAGGCCGCCGAAGAGGTCGATGCGAGCGCCATCGCGTATCGAGCCCGGAGCGGGAACCGGCTGATGAAGTTTCTGACCGGCGATCTCTCGCTGCAGCTCGTCACTGAGGCGGACCGCCCCGTCATCGCGCTCCCGCGAGAGGACGCGGACGAATGAGCGACGACGAACTCGCCAAAGACCTCGGCCTCGTCTCGGCGATGACGATCGGGATCGGGACGATGATCGGCGCCGGTATCTTCGTCCTGCCAGGTGTCGCAGCGAACGCGGCGGGGCCGGTCGTCGTCCTCTCGTTCGTCGCCGGCGGGGTGATCGCGATGGTGAACGCCCTTTCGGTCTCCGAACTCGGAACGGCGATGCCGAAAGCAGGCGGCGGCTATTATTACATCAACAAGTCCCTCGGACCGATGTTCGGCTCGATCGCCGGGATGGGCGATTGGATGGGCCTGGCCTTCGCCTCGGCGTTCTACTGTATCGGGTTCGGCCAGTATCTGGCAGTCTTCGTCGGACTCCCCGAAATCGCCTTCCTGAACCCGATTCAACTCGGTGCACTCCTCGCGGGGGCGGTGTTCGTCGCCGTCAACTACATCGGCGCGAAGGAGACGGGCGGCATCCAGACGGTGATCGTCTTCATCCTGCTTTCGATCCTCACCGCGTTTGCCCTCGCCGGGTTCCTCTCGTTCGATTACGCGACACTCGCCGGCGAGGACGGCCTGGCACCGTTCGGGACCGGCGCGATCCTGCCGGCGACGGCGCTCGTGTTCGTCTCCTTCCTCGGATACGCGAAGATCGCCACCGTGGCCGAGGAGCTGAAGAACCCGGGGCGGAACCTCCCCATCGCGATCATCGGCAGCGTCGCCATCGTCACCGTCGTCTACGCGATTCTGGTGACGACGATGCTCGGCGTGATTCCGTGGCCGGAACTCAGTCAGGACGCACCGGTCGCACAGGCTGCGTCGGTCGCGTTCCCCGCGTCGATCGGCCCGATCGGCGGTGTCGCCGCTGCGGCCGCAGCCGTGATGACGGTCGGCGCGCTGCTGGCGACGGCGTCGTCGGCGAACGCGTCGATCCTCGCCTCGGCCCGGATCAACTTCGCGATGGGCCGTGACAGGATCGTCACCAACTGGCTCAACGAGATCCACCCCAACTACGCGACGCCGTACCGATCGATCCTCGTGACGGGAGCGCTCATCATCGTGTTCATCGCATTCCTCGGACGGGACATCGAGGTGCTCGCGAAAGCGGCCAGCGTCCTCCATCTCATCGTGTACGCCCTGATGAACCTCGGGCTGATCGTCTTCCGCGAGGCAGACGTCCCCGAGTACGATCCGGAGTTCAGGGTTCCACTGTATCCGATCACGCCGATCCTCGGAGCGGTGCTATCGCTCGGTCTCGTCGGGTTTATGGACAGCCTGGAGATCGCGCTTTCGGGCGTATTCGTCGTCGTTGCCGTCCTCTGGTACTTCCTGTACGCTCGGCGGAAAACCACACAACAGGGCGTTCTGTCGGAGTTCATCCGAGCACGCGAGGAGAAACTGCCGGAGGGGGTCGTCGACGCCGCCGACGCAGTCGCGCCAGTCGGTGACGACGGGCCGACGATTATGGTGGCGGTGTCGAACCCGCGGACCGAAAGCGACCTCATAACGCTCGCGGGGGCACTGGCCAGTCACAAAGGCGGCCGTGTGCTCGCGACACACATCATCACGGTCCCTGATCAAACGTCGTTACGCACCGCTGCAGAGAACAGAGAGCGGATCGACGCCTCATCGGAGGAACTGCTCTCCGCGGCGAAGGCCGACGCGGAAGCGTTCGACGTCCCGATCGAGACGAAGACCATCCTCTCACACCGCGGCGTGCCGGAGGTGTTCGACGCGGCACGGTCAAACGACGCCGACACCGTCGTGATGGGGTACCGCGGTGCGCAGTTCGCGGGCGGTCGTGTCGAAGGAACCCTCGAAGAGCTCACGCACAATCTCCCGTGTGACTTCCTCGTGTTGGACGGACAGGGGCTCGATCTGACGGACGTGCTCGTCCCCACTGCGGGGGGCCACTCGTCGGATCTCTCCGCCGAGGTGGCGCTCGCACTCCGGGAGACGGTCGACGTCGACGTGACCTTGCTCCACGTCACTGAACCGGGAGCGGAAGACGCCGGCCGCGAGTTCCTGACCGACTGGGCCGGGAGCCACCAGTTGGCGGATGCCGATCTGCGCGTCGAAACTGGCGGGGTCGAGACCGTGATCGAGGAGGTCGGCGCCGGATACAGTCTGGTGATCGTCGGTGCGACAGAGCGGGGGCTGCTCTCCCGGGTGATCCGGGGATCGCTCGCGTTCGAGACGATCCAGCGACTCGACACGCCGGTGCTTCTGACCGAGCGGCCGTCGTCGCGGTCGTTCTGGGCACGCCTCCTCGGCAGAAACGAATAACGGAACGGGAGGGGACGACAGCTGTCGTCAGGCTTCCGGGGCGTCGGCGAACTCCTCGGCGCCCTCGTAGAACCAGTAGCCGTTCTCGCGCATCGCTTTCCCGACGGCCTTGTGGAACGAGACGAAGTCCTCGAACTCTTCGCCCTCGACGTGCTCGAAGATCTCCGCGACGGAGACGACCCGCTCGTAGTCGAGTCTGACGGGATGGTCGCCGTACTCCTCGACGAACTCGGCGGTCGAGAGCGGGAAGTCCTCCTCTTCGTCGACCTTCTTTGCGATCACCGCGTGGCCGTACTTGCGTCTACCCTCGGAGCCCTTCTCACCGTCGGGGTCGTGTGGCCAGTCCATACCGGGGTGTTGGGTGGCCACGGCAAAGCCGTTACGAAAACCGCAGCGATCCACCACGCGGGGGTCGCAGGCGGGAGCCGAAAAACCCGAGACGAGCCAGGGGTGGGATTTGAACCCACGAAGTCTCGATTACAAGTCGAGTGCATGAACCGCCCATGCTCCCCTGGCCTGCGTCGACGTATTCAGTCCTCCTTTGAGTGTGTGTCGTTTTCGGCGGACGGGTCGGACGCCGTCTCGCCGGGTCCCTCATCCCTCTCGTCCGCAGCGCGAACCCGCTTCTCGAACTGGATCCGGTGGGGCGCATAGCCCCGCTCACGGTAGAACGCGCGAGCGCGGTCGTTCCCCGCCATCGCCTCCAGCGAGACGACGCTCGCGCCCGCTTCCTGCAGTGCGGCCTCCGCGGCGTCCATCAGGTCGGTCCCGACTCCCCGGCCTCTGTATTCGGGACGGACGTAGACGTTGCGGACGACGCCTCGGGTCGCGTCCTGCTCGAAGGAGCCGCGTTCGAGATCGAAACTGACGAATCCGACGACCTCGTCGCCGAACCGGGCGATCCGGACGCCGTCGGTGACGACCTGGCGTGCGAGCGTCTCGCGGACCAGACTCCGGTTCTCCGTCGGCAGGATGTGCGAGTCGTGTGCGCGCTGATCGCTCGCGAGTGAAACCCACAGGTCAACGAGTGCGTCGACGACGCCCACGTCGGGACGCCCGATCGTGACCTGCTCGGACGACGCAGCGGCGTCCGCGTCCGGGGACTGGTCCCGATCGGCCGTCTCGCCCGATTCTCCCATACCCCCCGTTCGTCGGAGAAACCAAAATATCGTCGGGTTCGGGGTCGGCGGTAGCGTGGAAGGACAGCACGTGGGTTTCGACAGATTCGGCAGCGGTCCCGCTCGGACCTCGTCCGACAGAACCTCGTCGCTGTCGTGTAAACTGTTAAGTTCGTTCTCTGACAGATTGCTACCATGAACGACGAGTTGGAGTCGAAACTCGACGGGATCCTGGAAGCGCTCATCGAAAACGCCGTTCAAAACGCTGTATTCTCCTACGTGAACTACGTCGGCACCGATCACGATCCGGGCTCCCGGGAACAGTTCCGGACCCAACTCGTCGGCGCGGCATGCACCGCCTTCGAGGCACAGCTCCTCGGCATCGCGAGGGCATACGAGACGATCGATGCGGATATCGAGTACGAGCGCTCGGAGATCCGGGCGATGGTCGAACGCCGGTCCGGGCGGGTGGAATCCGCGGTCGACGACCTGCTCGATACGATAGAATCGAAGGTCGGCTCGACAGACCCGCTCTCGGATATCGAATCCGGGATCGAAGACGACTCGGCGGACCGCGAGACGGAGATCTTCGACCCGTAGGAGCGACTGCCGGTCGGTCCGACTGGACGAACGACGCACCTTTCTCTCCGCCGGTCCGACGAGGGACTGATGGAACCGGTACGGACCGATCCGCAACTGGGACCGCTCGTCGACGAGCACGGGGAACTGTCGATCGGCACGGCCGACGACGCGTTCGAGCGTCTCGTCGTCGCAATCGTAAACCAGCAGCTCTCGGTCGACTCCGCGGCGGCGATCCGCGAGCGGCTGTTCGACCGCGTCGAGGTGACGCCCGCGGGCATCCTCACGGCCGAGGAATCGATCCTCCGAGACGTCGGACTCTCCGGGCAGAAAGTCGAGTACGTCCGCAACGTCGCCGCGGCGTTTCAGGATCGCGACCTGACCCGGGCGGGACTGCGCGACGAAACGGACGACGCGGTCATCGAGATGCTGACCGAGATCCGGGGCGTCGGCCCCTGGACGGCGAAGATGTACCTCATCTTCGTGCTCGGCCGTCCCGACGTGTTCCCGATCGAGGATCTCGGAATCCGGGCGGGGATGGCTGAACTGTACGGATACGACGAGGGCGACAGGACGGCGATGGTGGAGCACGCCGAACGGTGGCGACCGTATCGGAGCTACGCGAGCCGGTATCTCTGGCGCGCGGTCGACTGACCGTCGAAATAAACGGCGCGTGAGTTTTCCACCGCGGGTGACAGAAACGTTGAAAGAGCGAGCCGTCGTCACGCCGGTATGGAGATCGACGACGTCAACGCCGTCGCGGTTCTCGGCGCGGGCAGTATGGGCCACGGGATCGCTGAGGTTGCCGCCCTCGCCGGGTACGAGGTGAGGCTCCGCGACATCGAGGCTGATCTCGTCCAGGAGGGCTATGAGTCGATCGAGTGGTCGCTCGACAAACTCGTCGAGAACGGCCGGATCGATCGCGAGGAGGCGGACGCGACGCTCGATCGGATCGAGACGCACGTCGATCTGGGGGATGCCGTCGCCGACGCCGACGTGGTGATCGAGGCAGTGCCCGAGCGGATGGCGATCAAACGGGAGGTCTACGAGGATCTGGAAGCGGTCGCGCCGGACCGAACGGTCTTCGCGACCAACACCTCAAGCCTGTCGATTACGGAACTGGCGGAGGTGACGGAGCGACCCGAGCGGTTCTGCGGGATGCACTTCTTCAATCCACCCGTCCGGATGGATCTCGTCGAGGTCGTCGCTGGCGCGGCCACGAGCGAGGAGACCTTAGCTCTCGTCACCGACCTCGCGAAAGCGATGGACAAGACGCCGGTCCGCGTCAACCGTGACAGTCCCGGATTCATCGTCAACCGCGTGCTCGTGCCGCTCCTGAACGAGGCGGCCTGGCTGGTCGAGACTGACGAGGCGACGATGGCGGAGATCGATTCGACGACGAAGTACGGCCTCGGGCTCCCGATGGGCGCCTTCGAGCTCGCAGATCGAGTGGGGATCGACGTCGCCTATCACGTCCTCGAATACCTCCACGAGGAACTCGGCGACGCCTACGAACCGTGTCCGTTGCTCGCGGCGAAAGTCGACGCCGGGGAGTTCGGTCAGAAGACCGGCACGGGGTTCTACGAGTACGAGGACGGGGACGGCGCGCAGGTGCCCTCCGACGAGACCCGCGACGGGATCGCAGAGCGCCTGCAGGCCGTCCTCGCAAACGAAGTCGCTGCCCTCGTCGGCGGCGACGTCGCGGATCCGGCGGCGATCGACACAGCGGTGAAACTCGGCGCTCGCTGGCCCGACGGCCCCGCGAAGATGGTCGACCAGGCGGGGCTTTCGGACCTCCTCGACGTGCTCGACGAGCGGCACGCCGAGACGGGGGCGGCACGCTACGAGGCCGACCCGTACCTCCGCGAACTCGCAGACGCCGGGCGGTCGTTGCACGACGCCGCGGACGACGGAGCCGATACCGACGCTTCTGGTGCGCAGGAGTCGGCTCAGGCGAGTGAGGCCGAGTTTGCGGACGATTACGAGACGCTTCGGGTTTCGGTCAGCGATCGGGTCGGCCACATCGAACTGGATCGGCCGCACCGGATGAACACGGTCACCGAGGAGCTCTTGAGTGAAGTGGTCGACGCAGTCGAGCGGTTCGAGGAGTCGGATTCGGTCCGTACGATCCTCGTGACGGGCACGGGCGACGAGGCGTTCTCCGCGGGCGCCGACATCCAGGCGATGGCGGGCGGCGCGGGCGACGCCAACCGCGCCGCCGATATCTCCCGGCTGGGCCAGGAGACGTGCGGTCGCCTGGAGTCGTCGGATCTCCCGGTCGTGGCCGGCATCGACGGCTACTGCCTCGGCGGCGGGATGGAACTGGCGCTGGGCGCGGATCTCCGGATCGCCTCGGAGCGCTCGGAGTTCGGCCAGCCGGAGCACGACCTCGGTCTCCTCCCGGGGTGGGGCGGGACCGTCCGCCTCCCGCGGATCGTCGGGATGGGTCGCGCCAAGGAGATCATCTTCACCGCGGACCGGTACGACGCCGAGACGATGGCCGACTACGGCCTGGTCAACGAAGTGACCGACAACGGTGACCTCGACGAGCGGGCCTTCGAGTGGGCACGAGACCTCGCCGCCGGGCCGCCGATCGCACAGCGGTACACGAAACGCGCGATGCATCGCGGCTGGGACGATTTCGACGCCGGACTCGACGTGGAGGCGCAGTCCTTCGGCCTGCTGTTCGATACGGACGACCTGATGGAAGGGATGACGGCGTTTATGGGCGACGGCGACCCCGAATTCGAGGGGAAGTGACTGCGCCGGCGGCGGCGTGAAACCCACCGCGGTGCGGACGGCAAGCGTGCGCGAACGAGTGTCGCACCGCCCCCGTAACGGAATATTTAAACGAGTCTGCCCGTCAAGACAAGATGCGGGCTCGGTTGGTGTAGTCCGGCCAATCATCTTGGCCTTTCGAGCCGAGGACCAGGGTTCAAATCCCTGACCGAGCATCCGATTCTGCGAACGAAGTGAGCAGTGCGGTGTCCACGAGGGGATTCGAATCAAGGAGCAGCTCCGCTGCGACCGTGGTTCAAATCCCTGACCGAGCATCCGTTTCTGCGAACAAAGTGAACACAGCGTAGTTTACCGAGAGATTTGAATCAGGGGCAGTTCCGCCGCGACCGCACCCCCTGACTGAGCACCCCCCTGATGGCCGTCAGCCGGCCCACGGAAGTCCCTGAACCGGAATCCAAACGGACCACAGGTATAAGATGCAACGTCACATAGTTAATGATATGAGTGATACTAAATCACACACGGAAATCGACGAGACCACGACCTGGCCCGAGTTAGCTATCGGGCTGTACGACCGATTGACCGGTCGCGGGGCGGAGATCGTCTACGAATTCGAGGATATGGACGTGGCCGTCCCGAGCAAGGTCGGTGAGGACGCTGACCACGCACATTGGCACGTCGACGGAACGGTTCGCATCACGACAACCGAGCGTGAGTGATCGTGGCAGCGAGCGGTGACCTGGTATCGACCGTCGAGCGTCTTGCCCGCGACGGTCCCAGTCTCAGTGTCACGGCCGATCTGTCGGTGTCGATCGACGGTATCGATATCGCTGTCGGTACCGTCGACGACCGGATCCGCATCCAACTCCCATCGTTGGGGGCTGGCGTTCGCCTGCTGCGAAGTGAACACGACAGGCTCCCGGCGCTCTCCCGTGTGCTCTCGGAGGCCGACCTGACTGCCGAGATACGGGTCGGAAGGTCGGTCATCGCTGTCGCCGGGAGAGAGGCCGCGCCTGGTCTGCTCTCGGAACTGCTGTCTCTGGACCGGATCGAAGTTCGTCCCCGCGCGCTTATCCAAGCGTTTGTCCGATACGAATGATCGGAATCGGGACGGCCGGGAACCCTTGATCGAGCGGGTCGCCGCACTCCGAGGGCGCGAACGTACTGACCGACCGACAGTATCTAGACCCGTCGGCACACATTCGTCTCTGTGGAAACCCGCCACCGAACCTACGTCGGCGACGCGGGCGAGATGGCAGCGGTCGACGACGACGCGGTGGACTTGGTCGTCACGTCGCCGCCGTATCCGATGATCGAACTGTGGGACGGGCAGTTCGCCGAGCGCTCCGAGGCGGTCGCGGCGGCGCTCGACGAGGCTGACGGCGAACGGGCGTTCGCGGCGATGCACGACGTCCTCGACCCGGTCTGGAGGGAGGTAAAGCGCGTGCTCGCACCCGGCGGGATCGCGGCGGTCGTGGTCGGCGACGCGACGCGAAGCCTCGGCGATCGGTTCCGGGTCTACCCGAACCACGCCCGCGTGACGGAAGCGTTCGAGTCGCTGGGATTCGACCCGCTGCCCGACGTGCTCTGGCGGAAGCCGACCAACGGCGCGGCGAAGTTTATGGGCAGCGGGATGGTGCCGCCGAACGCCTACGTGACGCTCGAACACGAGTATATTCTCCTCTTCCGCAACGGCGAGTCGAGCCGATCGTTCGAGCCGAACGCGACCCGCCGCTACGAGGCGGCGTACTTCTGGGAGGAGCGCAACCGCTGGTTTTCCGACGTCTGGACCGACGTGGCCGGCGCCCGGCAGGCCCGCAACGGGGACCGACCGGCGCAAGCCACCGACGACTCCGATACGGGCCCAGGAGAACAGGACGTCCGCGACCGCACCGCGGCCTACCCGTTCGAGATCCCCTACCGACTCGTCTGTATGTACTCGGTCTACGGCGACACCGTCCTCGATCCGTTCCTGGGGACGGGCACAACCACACTCGCGGCGATGGTGGCCGGCCGCAACTCCGTCGGGTACGAACTCGATCCCGACGTCCTCGCGGAACTCGGTGCGCGGGTCGAAACGGTCGCGGATCGCTCCCGCCGCGTCGCCGCCGACCGCCTCGCGTCCCATCGGGAGTTCATCGCGGCCGAACGCGCCGAGGGGACCGACTTCGAGTACGAGGCCACCCACTACGACTTTCCGGTGCGGACGCGACAGGAGCGGGAAATCCGTCTCCGCGTCGTCGACGACGTGCGGCGAACCGACGAGGGCTACCGGCTGAAACACGACACTGCGTAGGGCCAGAGCCGGTCGCGGGGAACGCCAACCTCGTCACTCGGCGAGACCGTCCGCAACGCGTTGGGCTCGCCGCCGAATCGCCGCGGCGTCGCCGGTCTGCAAGCCGCCGAAGTCCTCGTCGTAGACGATGTCGCCGTCGACCATCGTGAACGTGACGTCGTCGCCGTGGGCCGAAAAAACCAGATGCGAGAGCGGATCGTACATCGGCGTCGCGCGGGTCACGTCGGTATCGAGCGCGATCACGTCCGCCTTCCAGCCTTCGCGTAGCGCCCCGACGTCGTCGAACCCGGCGGCGCGGGCACCACCGAGAGTCGCCATCTCGAAGACGACAGCCGCGGGCGTGACCTCCGGATCGAGGCGGTCGACCTTCTGGAGGAGGCTAGCCTGTCGCATCTCCGTGAACGGGTCGAGCGTGTTGTTACAGGGCGGGCCGTCGTTCCCGAGGGCGACGTCGATCCCGCGGTCGAGGTAGTCGACGATCGGCGCGATCCCGGAGGCGAGTTTCATATTCGAGGAGGGGCAGTAGGTGACGTGCGTCCCCGTCCGTTCGAGGATGTCGCGCTCGTCCTCGTTGGTGTGTATACAGTGGGCCAACACGACGTCCTCGCCAGTCAGCCCGACCTCGTCGAGCCACTCGATGTTCCGCAGTCCGGTATCTTCCTCGACCGTCTCGATCTCGTCGTGGTTCTCGCTGGCGTGGGTGTGAATGCGGACGTCCTCGTGGCGGTCGGCGATCGCTCGGGCGCCACGGAGGCACGCTTCCGTACAGCTCACGGCGAACCGCGGCGTGACCGCGTATTTGATCCGACCCTCGGCAGCGCCGTGGTACGTTCGCAGCAGCCGCTCGGTCTCGCCGAGGGCTTCGTCAGTGTCCTCCTGTAGCCCCTCGGGGGCGCGCTTGTCCATCAGCACTTTCCCAAGTCGCCCGCGGATCCCCAGATCGATCGCGGCCTCGAAGGCCTCGCCGGCGTGGCGGACCGAGAGGTGATCGATGGCGGTCGTCGTCCCGCTCTCGAGGAGTTCGAGGTAGCCGAGTTCCGCGGCGGTCCGCATCTCTTCCGCGCCGAGCGACGCCTCCATCGGGAGGACGTGCTCGTAGAGCCACTCCAGCAGGGCGGTGTCGTCCGCGATCCCGCGCCCGACGCTCTGGACGGAGTGGACGTGTCCGCCGACGAGACCGGGCGCGAGCAGGTCGAACTCCCGAACCGGCTGATCCGGGTAGGCGTCTTCGAGATCAGCACGCGGTCCCACGGCCACGATCCGATCGTCGTCGATCACGATCGCGCCCTCGTCGTAGACGGTCTCGGGATCGGCGACGACGGTTCCTGCGAGGAGCATCCCACAACGCGGAGTGGACGCGGCGACAAGTGCCTTGCGCTCGGCGGGAAACGAAGAGAGTAATCAGTATCAGCCGATGAACGCGGGCGAGGCCGTCGGCAGCGACACCAGCCACAGGCTCACGACGGTGTAGCCGATCATCGCGAGCACGAACGGATACTGGCTCCTGATGGCCTGGAGCCGACTCGGGAAGAGCCGGTAGGCGGTCGAATGCGCCACCCAGATCGCCACCAGGTGGCCGCCGAGGACGAAAGCAATGTTCAGCGCCGAGACCCACGCCGGCAGCGTGAGGACGACGGGATTCGTCGGCGCCGAAAGCGGCGCGACGAGCACCGCCAGAAGCGACGGTGACAGCGACAGGAAGAAGCCGAAGTAGTGGGCGAGGTGGTAGCCCGCGGCGATGACGAGCAGCGACGGCGCGAACGCCACCGCGAGTTCCCGGGGCGTCCGCGTCGTGCGGATTCGGCGCACCGAGACCCGTGCTGCGACGATGTACGCGCCGTAGAAGAGCCCGAAACCACCGAGAAAGAGCACGACATAGATGAGCATCGGCGGGACGCCGAGCCCTGCAACGGCACGGATCGCCGCGGCGCCCTGTTCCGTCGTGACGAACCCGCTGAACGTGAGTTCCCAGATCAGCGCGATTGCGACGCCGACGTCGTCGAGACCGGTGACGAGCAGATTCGAGCCGGACCCGCTGTCAGTCTCGCCGACTGCCTCGCCGCCCTCGCGCTCGACGAGACGCATCGCCGGTAACGACGCGCGGAGCCGGCCGCCCTCCCACGAGAGCGGCGCGACCCGCTCGTAGAATCTGAAGAACGTCGTGATCGGGTCGACGTTTCGGAACCAGGTGTCGCTGCCGACGAGGATCGCACCGCCGACGGAAACGACCGCGTAGCCGACAACGACCCACGCCAGCGTGGCCGGGCTGTCGGTGATCCCCGTCGTCGTCTCGATCCACACGAGGAGGAGGAGTCCACCGACGGCGGGCCACCGGCCGAACCGGTCGGGATAGGCAAGGAATCCGGTCGGCAGCCGTGCGGCGATGGTCCGGAACGGATTCAGCGCCGGCCAGACGTCCCCGACGGCGTACGTCGCCATCGTCAGGCCCGCGCGTCCGCCGGCGAAGACGACCACGACCGCGAAATTGATCGTCGCGAGCTGTGGCCCGTCGATCCCGCGGTAGACGACCAACGCGAGGAGGACGACCCCGAGGACGCCCGCGAACGCGCCGCCGACTCGCCGGAATCGACCGTCGGTGCCGAGGTCGGCCCGCCACTCGTGGACGCGGGCGACGAACCGCCGATCGGTCACGAACCCGGCCAAAAGCGCCGAGGCACCGATCGCGGCGCCGCCCGTGGCGACGTAGAGCCACCGTGGGACCGCGAGCCCCTCGCGCGACGCGTCGGAGAGCCCGACGGCAGCGTTGCTTGCGGCCACGCCGCGTGCGAGGACGAGAACGCCCACAACAGCGAACGCGACCGCTCCGAGCCGCCCGAGCCACAGTGCCGCCTGCCTGCGGCGTGTGTCGTCACGGGGAGGCATAGAACACATACAGGAGGAGGAAGCCGAAGTACAGGATCACCAGGACGAAAAGCGCCCGAATCCGAAAGGAGCGGATCTCCCGCTCTTCGGCCGCGTAGGCCTCGCGGTACGCCTGCCGTTCGGTCTCGTCGAGGTCTCCAGGGTGTCTGACCCCGCGGTGCAACACGAGCAGTTCGTCGGTGTGGAACGCGCGACCGCAGACGTCACAGACGTGCGTCGGGCTCTCTGTTTCGGTCGAGGCAGTCGCAGTCGACGTGGATTGGTGATCTGTCATTTCTGCGGAAGTCAGGTGTCGGTTGTCGCCCGAGCGTTTTTCCGGGACGACTGATACTGGTTACTCTCACTTTGTACCGCCGAACGCCACCCCCGTTGGCGGCGTTCGGCGGGAAGAGACGAGAGTACTCAGTATGACGGCCTACGTCCAGGGAACCGACCGCTCCTGTAGCTCGCCGGCGAGGGAGCGTTCCATCGCCGCTTCCGGCTCGTCGAGGTTTTCGAGCGCCCACATCAGTTTCACCTTCGCCGTGCCCGGGAGGGTGTCGCCCGCCTCGACGACGCCCGCATCGAGGAGGTCGCGGCCGGTGTCGTAGACGCGGTCGCAGACGCGGCCTTCCAGACACTGGCTCGTCATCGCGACGACGACGCCGTCGTCGACGAGGTCTTCGAGGACGGGGATGAGGTCGGTGTGGACGTGGCCCAGTCCGGTTCCCTCGACGACGAGACCGTCCAGATCAGCCTCGCTGAGTATCGCCCCGTAGCGGTCGACGTCCATCCCCGGCGTGAACTTCAGCAGGTCGACGTTCTCGTTGAGGTCCGGATTGAGAGCGAGGTCGTCGGCGTCGCGTTCGGCGTACTCGCGCCGGAATTCGACCGCCTCCGCGTCGTAGTCGACCGTCCCGAGGGGCTCGGCGCCGACGGTCTCGAAGGCGTCCCGCCGGGAGGTGTGGTTCTTCCGGACGCGCGTGCCGCGGTGGAGCGAACAGACGTCGTCCGAGGTCGAGGCGTGCATACAGACCAGCACCTCCGCGGCGTCGGCCTTCGCGGCCTCGACCGCACAGACGGCGTTCATCACGTTATCGGAGGAGGGCCGGTCCGCCGAGCGCTGGCTCCCGGTGAAGATTATCGGGACGGGCGTATCGAGCATATACGACAGCGCCGACGCCGAAAACTGCATCGTGTCGGTGCCGTGCATCACGACGACGCCGTCGGCGCCGGCCCGGATCTCCTCGGCGACGGCTTCCGCGAGGTCGCGCCAGACGGCGGGCGTCATATTCTCCGAGAGGATGTTGGTGACGACGCGGCCGCGGTAGTTGGCCCGGCCGGCGAGGTCCGGGACCGCCCGTAGCACGTCCTCGGCGTCGAACTGGGCCGTCACGGCGCCGGTCCGGTAGTCGACGGTCGAGGCGATCGTCCCGCCGGTCGAGATGAGCGACACCGTCGGCAGGTCGTCGTCGAAGGCGATCTCGGAGGACTCGGATTCGGATTGTGCGGACTCGACGTCGTAGACGTCCGACTCGAGGACCTCGACTTCCGTTTCGGCCCGATCGAGGCCGACGTTGTACCCTCCGTCGAGTTTCACGACGATCTGCTCCGGCGTCGAGGAGGGCATCAGGACGCCCTCGTTCGTGACGTCCGCGCGTTCGACGCGGACACGGTCTCCCGGGTTCATACTCCCGGCTACCGGTGGCGCGGACTTGAATCCACTCGTTTGCGGCGGGCGCGTCGGGATCGACGCCCACTGATAATGAGGCACAAGAGTCAGGGCCGCTGGGCACAGTGTATGTGTATGCAGCGCTCGAACGAGGAGGAACGGACCGAGCGGGTCGACCCGTCGTCACTGCTCGACGACGTGGACGGGATCGACGACCGGGCTGGCTCCGCGGCCGCCACCGGCGAAGGAACTGCTGCGGAGACAACGGAGAACGGCGGCCGACTCCGGGGGCTCTTTCCCTCGTTTTCGCTCCGGTCGTTCCTCGTCGTCCTCGCGCTCTCGCTTTTCGGTACCGTTGCCGGTGGGTCGATCCCGCTCGTTGGGTCGATCGGCCAGTTCGTCGGCCTCTTTCTCGCCGCCTTCGTCGTCGGCCTCGTCGGCTCCCGGGGTCGGTATTTCGAGGTCGCTCTGGCGGGCGCAATCGCCGCTGGCGTCGCGTTCGTGATCGGAACGCTCACCAGTCTCTTTGCGCCGGTCGCGATCGGCGTCTTGGCCGACTACGGCCTCGCCATCGCCGGTATCGGCACGGGTGCCGGTGTGCTTGTCGCACTCGCCGGTCACTACTTCGGTCGCGACCTCCGGGACGGGCTCACGCGGGAGATCTGAACGTGTGGTTTGTCCGCGTAGATGGTGTTGTCTCACGTGTATATATCCGAATCAACTGTGAGAGTCTGCGTGCGAACCGACTACCGAGAGATTGCCAATCAGTCTATCACGTCCCAGATTCCGGATGAATGTGCAGTGTCCCTCGCTGTAATTCTCAAGTATCACTCCTAAACTCGTCACTTTCCCGCTCTGTACCTCCCACGAACTGGCTCATATTAAGTGACAGTAGGTTGTCTGTGCCGGGTATGTCAGGTCGCGCCATCCCAATGTACAACCCGACTCATCGATACGATACTGACCCAGAGTCGGGTCCAATCAGCGATCCCAGAATCGCTTGGGCCCAAGAGTTTCAGGAAGCCGTCTATGAGGTCGCGGTCTGGGACGAGACGGTGTATGCAGCTGTCGGGAGTAGTATCGTTGCTATTGAGTGTGACGGCACTCCACGCTGGCGCTTCACGACTGACAAATTGATATACTCATCACCGGCAGTGGTAGATGGTACCGTCTACGTCGGGAGCCAAGATAACCACGTCTACGCGTTGGACGCTACGGACGGTACCCAGCAGTGGGCCGTTGCGACTGGTGGACGAGTGCATTCGTCGCCAGCGGTCGTAGATGGGACCGTTTACGTTGGAAGCAAAAGCAATTCCGTCCACGCAATAGATGCAGCGGATGGCACCGAAGAGTGGACATACGGGACAGCTCACCCGGTAGTCTCGTCGCCAGCAGTAGTGGATGACACCGTCTACGTCGGAACTGAGAACAACCTCGTCTACGCGCTGGATGCAACAAACGGATCCCGAGAGTGGCTCTTCCAGACTGATGGAAAAGTGAATTCTTCGCCAACGGCGGTGGATAGCACCGTCTATGTCGGGAGCCACGATAACCACGTCTACGCGTTGGATGCAACGAACGGCACTCAGCAGTGGGCCTTCGAGACTGATGACTGGGTAGACTCGTCACCGGCGGTAGCGGATGGCACTGTCTACGTCGGGAGCCGTGACAACCACGTCTACGCGATAAATGCGACTATCGGGACACCAGAGTGGACCTTCGAGACTAATGATGGGGTGCATTCACCGCCAGCGGTCATCGAGGATACTGTCTACATCGGGAGCCGAGATAACTATGTATATGCGTTGGATGCAACGAACGGCACCCGGCGGTGGGCTTTCGAGACTGATGGATGGGTGGAGTCGTCGCCGGTCGTAGTAGATGGCACCATCTATGTTGGGAGTCGGGGGACTCAGTTCTACGCACTGGAGGGGGCAGAGACAGAAGTGTTCACCTCTGCATCTAACCAGACGGGGACGAATACGCAAATCTACTGATACTGATTACTCTCAGTTGTTACCGCCGAGCGCCATCTCCGTTGGCGGCGCTCGGCGGGAAGAGACGAGAGTATGAGACTGTTCAAACTGTGGGGCCGACCTTTCTATAGTAGCGTTCGCAACTGATTGCTCATCCGATGGCACACAGTCCTGCGATCGGATGAGCGAAGACTTGCGAACGCCACTATAACTATGACCGCCCAAAGTTCTGTCCGGGTCGTGGGGCGACACAGTAACTGTTCCTACCCAGGATATAGAGTGTCATAGAACGCTTGTCACGGTATTTTATTTCACGATTTTGCAACCGAATCTGGCGTGAGAATCCGCTTGCGCACCTTTTTTCCGCTCGGGTCGGCGAAGCCGACCACTCGCGCAAAAAATCTGCACCAAAAAAGTCCGACGGCTCCCGACGGTCGCCGTCGGCGAACCGCTCGCTCACTCCGTTCGCTCGCGGATGCTATCGTACGGTAAGCGCACTGTGTTGATCGATTCCTGTTTGGTGTGGGAAGTCTTCAGTGGCACCCCCTGTGGATTGGTTTTATGATGCCTTCGGACGGCCAGATAGAGTTATCTCCTCAGAGCGCCTATATAAGGTGATCAAAAATGGAAAAGAACGTCGGCGGAAACGATCGCACCGCTCGCCTCGTACTCGGGTCGGTACTCGGGACAGTCTCTCTGGCCGCGCTCGCTGGGTTCCTCGGCCTCGCGGTCGGGCCGCTCTCGACGGGCGTCGTCGCCGCAGTGCTGGGTCTCGTCGGCCTCGTGTTACTCGTCACCGCCCTCACCCGGCAGTGCGTCATCAACCGCGTGCTCGGGCTGAATACCTACACGAGTGGGCCCTCGGCCGACATCGAGACCGACACCGCGACAGACACAGAAGAGGCAGAGCCCGTTCAGTCGCGGAAGTCGGTCTGATCGCGACGCAGCCGGATTTTTCGACCCGTGGATTTCTGTCGCAGGACGACGACGAAAAGCGGGCGCCGAACGAGCATCGCATCGACGACAGCAGCACCGGCCGGCTATTGACGGTGTGCAACGCTGTCGTGGCAGGAGTACAGTTTCGTTAGAGGGGCCCCACTCGGGGGACTCGACTTCTCTTCGCGTCGTCATCTATTTGTGATATCGAGGAGGGATACGAATATCCGGCCCTGTTGAAACCCTCAGCCGGTGATAGGAACGGCGTGCTGAATATAGTGCGCTTACCGTACGATAGCATCCGCGAGCGAACGGAGTGAGCGAGCGGTTCGCCGACGGCGACCGTCGGGAGCCGTCGGACTTTTTTGGTGCAGATTTTTTGCGCGAGTGGTCGGCTTCGCCGACCCGAGCGGAAAAAAGGTGTGCAGATAGATTCACACAGCTGATTCGGGTGCGAGAGAGTGAAATAAACGCGATAATGAACGTCCTCTTCGCCTCTCCCGCATTCGGAGAGGCGCGATAGTGATCGGCGTTACTCTCCGCTTCGACATTCGAGGAGCGCACCCTCGCGGGGATCGATCTCGTCGTCGTCGGCCCGGCGGACGACCTGCTCGTCGACGTAGTACCACGCCTCCCACGCGTAGTCGCCGTGGAAGTTGGTTGCGGTCACTGAGAGTTCGACCGTCGTGCCGTCGACGTCGAAATACAGCGTGTCGCTGTCACCCGGCCCGGAGAGATAGAAGTCCGACGAGAGCGACGAGAAGCGATCGACGTAGCGGTCGACCTCCTCACCGGGCGTATCGACGTGGAACTCGGCCTCGCCGGTTTCGGCGGCGGCTTCGAGCGTGTCGACGACCCGCTCGTCGTCGACTTCGGCGATCGGAATCGGTTCGACGCCGTCGGGCGCCTCGGCGGGCGTCGCTCCGCCGAGCAGGGTCGGCCGATAGACGCCACCTCCTCCGGAATATTTGAGGATCCAGCCGTCCTCGGCCGCTCGGGGCGACCCGCTCACGCTGCCGGCCAGATCGTATTCGTCGAGTTGGGACTCGGGTTCGTACTCGACGACGACCTCGCGGTAGTAGGCGTCCTCGTAGTCCTCGACGAACGGTTCGACGGTCGATTCGTCGAGTTCCGTGGGCCACTCGACACCGAGGTCCTGCGACGTCGGACACTCGCTGGGCAGGTCGGTGCGTGCGTCCCCGTCGTCGGTGCCGGGTGCGGCGTCTGTCGCCGTTTCCGAGTCCTCGGTTGCTGTATCGGCGGGGGTCGTTCCACTCGCGCCGGGGTCGTCGGCACCGCCGAGACACCCAGCGAGCGAAAGCGCCCCGACACCCAGCCCGACCAGGAGCGTCCGTCGATGCATATCCGTACTCGATGGGGTACGTGCAAGTACTTCGTGGAGGCTCAAAGAGTAGTTTGTGCGTTCGCGGTCCCGACGTCGGTCCGTCTCCTGCGTTCGCGTCTCCGATCCGGTTCCGTCTCAGGCGATTCGCCAGCGCGATCCCTCGTATTCCACGAGGCCGCGCTCTGCGAGCCGATCCAGGGCGGTCTCGACCCGTTCGGGGCTGGCGTTGAGTTCCCGGGAAACCTCGCGGGCGCTCCGCGCATCGCGGACGATGGCTGCGAGAACCTCCGCGTGAAATCGGCTGTCGGCCTCGGTGCCCAACCGCTCGGAGAGGCTATCGAGGATGTCGGTCACGCGACCGTGCACCCACCGTTGCGCCAGGGAGAGTTCGCTCTCGACGTCTTCGAGGTAGGCGTACTCGCGGGCGAGCGCGGCGACGTCGCTCGGATCCGCTTTCCCGGCGCCGCCGTTGGCCTCGATGCGCTGTCCGTCGATTTCCGGGACGTCGGCGTCATCCTCGGATTCTTCGACTGCACCCTCGGGAGCATCTTTGGCCGCGCTCGGTCCGGCGTCGTCCTCGCTGGCCGGGAAGTCGATCGAGATGTGTTCACACCGCCCCCGCATATCGAGGCTTCGACTGGCCGGATAGGCGCTTTTCGCACCGAACCGGTACGGCGAGACGCTCACCTCGAGACGGAGGTTCCGCGCGATGTGGAAGTACTTCCGCCGCTTTTCGTCGGTCCGGCTTTCGATGAGTCCGGCCTCCTCCAGCCGTCGCAGGTGGTCGATGACCGCCTTCGGGCTGACCCCCAGGTACTCGCTGATCTCGGTGACGTAACAGGGCTTATGCGAGAGAAGTCGAAGGATGCGCCGCCTGTTCTCGTTGCCGAGGAGATCCAGGAGTACCGCAGAGTCCATAACCGAAGGTAAACCTTCTCGATATAAGTACCTGTCGTATTTTTGGATCCTCACAACGGTGCCGGATCCGTTCAGGTCGCGTCACAGCGGTCGAACGCCCACGCGGCGTACCCGACCGCGAGGAACGAAAGCGCCACCGTAATACCCGCCAGAAGCGCCCCCGCGTCGTACCGGAGCGGCGGATAGAGGCCGAGTCCATAGTCGAAGACGTCGTTGACGAGCAACAGAAGGAGCGCCACCACGAGCGCCTCTCGCGACGTCTCCCCGTAGTACGGGATCAGCGCAGCCTGCAGGAGGAAGAGCAGGTGCGTGAGGAGGATGATCCAGTACTCCCACAGGAGGGCCGGCGTGAAGCCGACGTAGAGGTCTGGACGGAGATTCAGCGCGATGGCGGTCCAGAGCCCGTACTTCACGAGCCAGACGAACGCGAGCGTGTGCAGGACTGCGAGCACGCGATTCGATGGAGCCTCCGTGACGCGGCGCCCGAGGTTGGGAAGCAGCGTCGCGACCGACAGCGCCGCGAGCGCCAGGGCCGTCGGCGAATCTCCGAAGAGCGGATAGGCGAGCGCGCTGATGTCGCCCAGCGACGGGTCCGAGTGGACGTAGAAGCTGACGCCGAGGAGGAATGCCGCCGCGTCGACGACCAGCAGCCAGCCGAGACTCGCGCCGTTGCCCAGGTAGTACTGCGCCCAGCGTTCGGGAATCGGGCGTCGGAGTCGCGCCCACCGGCTTTCCTCACCCGCGTCCGCGCCGTGCTCCGAACGCTCGTCACTGCCGCGCTCCGAACGCTCGTCACTGCCGCGCTCCGAACGCTCGTCACTGCCGCGCTCCGAACGCTCGTCACTGCCGCGCTCCGAACGCTCGTCACTGCCGCGCTCCGAACGCTCATCCCCCATCCCGCGGTCGTCGGCCATCGCCTCGGAGGACGGCGGGAAGCCGAAAGAAGGTGTCGCGTCGGGGCGCGACTCCGTCGACGAGGCCAAACGGCCAAGTCGGGCGCGACTGGGGTGAAGCGAAGGCTATTCACCCTCGGTCGACCTTGCGACAGGTATGCAAGCAGCGCTGGTCATCCTCGACGGGTGGGGTCTCGGGGATCACGACCGACGCGACGCGGTGAAGGCGGCGTCGACGCCGAACGTCGATCGGTACGCCGAGGCCGGCGCGTACGGGACGCTCGACGTCTCGGGGCGCCGCGTCGGCCTTCCTGAGGGACAGATGGGCAACAGCGAGGTCGGCCACCTCCACATCGGGGCCGGGCGCGTGGTCAAGCAGGCGTACACCCGCATCGAGGACGCCATCGCAGACGGGAGTTTCCGGACGAACGAGGCGATAGCCTCCGTCTTCGATCACGTCGAAGAGACCGGCGGGCGCGTTCACTTTATGGGGCTCCTCAGCGACGGCGGCGTCCACTCCGAGCAGGGCCACCTCCACGCGCTGATCGAACTCGCCGGCGACCGCGGCGTCGACGCTGTCTCGCATCCGTTCACCGACGGCCGCGACACCGACCCGTACGGCGGCGAAGAGTACCTCGAAACCCTCGAAGCGGTCGTCGACGAGCACGGGACCGGCGACGTCGCCACCGTGTCGGGGCGGTACTACGCGATGGATCGCGATCAGAACTGGGAGCGGACGAAGCGCGCCTACGACGCTATCGTCAACCGCGAGGCCGACCACAGGGCACCCACCGCCGTGGCGGCCGTCCGCGACTCCTACGACCGCGGCGACACCGACGAGTTCGTGGAACCGACGCTCGTCGACGAGGCCCCGCCGCTTGCGGAGGGTGACGCGGTCCTCTTCTTCAATTTCCGACCGGATCGGGCGCGCCAGCTCGTCAGGATGCTCGCCGACATCGAGCCCGAGTGGCCAGTCGAGACGTCACCCCCGGAAACGCGAGTGGTCACGATGACCGAGTACGACGAGACGTTCGACCTCCCGGTGGCGTTCCCGCCCGAGGAACCCAAGGAGACGCTCGGCAAGACGCTCGCGGCGGCCGGGAAGACACAGCTCCGGATCGCCGAGTCCGAGAAGTACGCCCACGTCACCTACTTCCTCAACGGCGGCCGCGAGGTCGAATTCGAGGGCGAGATCCGCTGTATCGTCGAGAGTCCGGACGTCCCCACGTACGATCTCAAACCGGAGATGAGCGCCCCCGAGGTGACCCAGACCGCGATCGATCGGATCGAATCCGACGACCCGGACGCGCTCGTCCTCAACTACGCGAACCCCGATATGGTGGGCCACACCGGCGACTTCGAGGCGGCGATACAGGCCGTCGAGGCCGTCGACGAGGGTGTCGGCCGGCTGGTGCCCGCGATTCAGGAGGCAGATGGCCACGTCCTCATCACCGCCGACCACGGCAACGCCGACGATATGGGGACCGAGGCACAGCCGCACACGGCGCACACGACGAATCCGGTGCCGTTGATCTATCTGACCCCCGACGGCGACGACGGCGGCCGGACAGTTCGGGAGGGGGGCTCGCTCCCCGACATCGCACCGACGATGCTGGAGCTGATGGACCTCGAACAGCCCGAGACGATGACCGGCGAGTCGCTGCTGGAGTGAATCCGAGCGGTCGATCGCTCTCCTGGCCGATGCTGGAGGAATCGATCACGATCCTGCTGAAGGGGAGCGAACTGCTGCTCGATGTCGGCGCGGCGGTCGTCGAGAAACTCGGATCCCGAAGCGACGACGAAAGCGACGAGTAGCACGGCTCACTGTCGGTCGGATACGGAAGGGGAGGGATTTGAACCGAAACCGGACGTGCTCGCTCGTGCCTCGCTGCGCGCGCCCGGTAGGGTTCAAATCCCACCGATCCACTGAACCGTTCGCTGTCGCTCACGGATTCAGATGCGAGGGGAGGGATTTGAACCCACGGACCCCTACGGGAGCGGATCTTGAGTCCGCCGCCTTTTCCAGACTCGGCCACCCTCGCGCAGTCGGCGGTTCGATTCCGCGGCGGTTTAAGCCTCCGGTTTTTCGTCGTCCCCCGGCGACAGTTCCGACAGACCGGTGATCTCGAACCGCGCCCCACCGGCGTCCCCCTCCGTCACACGCACGTCCCAGCCGTGTGCCTCCGCGATCTCGGCGACGATTTCGAGCCCGAACCCCGTCCCCGACGACGCCGTCGTGTAGCCGCTCTCGAACACGGTCTGCCGATCCGACTCGGGGATTCCCCGCCCATCGTCCTCGACGTAGAACCCGTCGGGGAGGTCACCGACGGTGATCGTGAGCCGGTCTCCGGTGTCGCCGTCGACATCCGAATCGGTGCTCGTCGAGCCGTGTTCGTCGGCGTCCCCGTGAGTCTCCGAACGGGTGCTCGTGGAGCCGTGCTCCACGGCGTTCCGGAGCAGGTTCTCGATCAGTTGCGCCAGCCGGCTTCTGTCCGCAGACACCGTCCGATCGGTCTCGATCCGTAGTGTCGCCTCGCCCAGTGGGACGTTCTCCCGACAGCGGTCGACGAGCGATCTCAGATCGAGCGGCTCGGTCTCGTCGATCGTCTCGCCCGCGCGACTCAGCGTCAGCAACTCGTCGATGAGCGTCTCCATCCGCTCGATGGCCCTCTCGGCACTGTCGAGGTGATCGAGATCGCCCGTCTCCGCCGCCAGTTCGATCGTCCCGGTGAGGACGTTCAGCGGGTTTCGGAGGTCGTGGGAGACGATCGACGCGAACCGCTCGAGTTTCTCGTTCTGTCGCTTCAGACGCTCCTTCGAGCGACGGTGCTGGAGTTCGTAGCTCACCCAGCGGCTCATCAGATCGACCAGCGTGACCTCCCACTCGTCGAACTGCCCGGTTCGGGGCTCGGTGTCGTAAAAGCAGAACGTCCCGTACACCTCGTCGTCGACGTAGACGGGCGCACCGACGTAACAGGAGATCCCCCAGTCGGTGAACCCCGCCCTATGTGTCTGATCCGGTGCGTCGCGTTCGACGTTGCCGGCGACGAGCGTCTCGCGCTCGCTGGCGGCGAGCTCACAGTTCGTCGCCGACAACGGGACGACGTCACCGGACTGAATGCTGTCGTCGGGGGCGGCGACAACCTCGAAGTGGTACTCGGTTCCGTGGATCTCCGAGAGCGTCCCGTAGGCGACGTCCAGTTCCGCCCGACCGAGTTCGAGCAGATCGGTTACCTGCATCTCGAAGGAACGGGCGGAATCCGAGATGATCTGGTAGATCCGCTGGAGCACCTCCTGGCGATGGCTGGCCCGCTCCCGGTAGTACTCCCGTTCCGAGACCTCGCGTCCGATGCCGACGAACCTGGACGGTTGATCCTCGTTGTCGGGCAGGCGGTGGAGCTCGATCTCGTACGGAACCGGCGTTTCACCGTCAGATGGCAGATGCACCTCGATCGCGGCGTCCCCCGTCTTCAACGCCGTCTCGACCGCCGATTCGACTGATGCCGCGTCCGGCTCACCGACGAGCTCAGACGGTGACGCACCCGACAGTTCGTCGTCCGTGAGGCCCGTAGCCCTCGCAGTGGCTTGGTTCCACTCGGTTAGCCTCCCGTGGCCGTCGAAGACGAAAAACAGGTCCCCGAAGGCATCGAGGAGCGAAGACGCCGAGATTGCGGTCATCGTGTCCCTGAGACGAGACACAGCGGTATATATCCGTGCCTGACTGCTGTGACTTCCGGCACCCGCTCGGCCGTGGTGCTCGGGTGGCAGGGCGGAACGGCCTACCCGAGGTACTCCCGCACCCGCGAGGGGACTTCGAGGGCGATCAGTGCCGCGACGGCGGGTGCGAGGAGTGCAAGGAGGACGAGCGCGACACCACCGCCGACGATCACGAGCGCGAGCAGGCCGACGAGCAACAGCGGAACGGCGGCGACGATCAGCCCGCGGGCGACGACGTCGCCGACGCCCGCGGCGTAGTCAGCGATCGCCCCCGGGAGTTCGCGGAGTCCGGCGTCTTCGGTCATACCCGGCGAAACGCGGCCCGGGATCAAAGCGTTGTCCCACTGGCCTCGCTCCCGAAGGTCGGAGCGCCGCCGGCCGGGACCACCGCGCCGTCGCTCACCACTCGATGATCTCGCGATCGCGCCAGAAGTGACCGGCCGGCGATCCCGGCCGGAACCGACAGAGCCACGTCGGCGTCGCCGCGCCCTCCTCGATCGACCGGTCGGCCTCCTCGCCACCCATCTCGGTGCGAACCCACCCAGGGGAGACCGAGTTGGCGAGCAGGCCCTCGTCGGCGTACTCCCCGTGGAGGTACGCCGTGAGGCCGTTCACGCCGGTCTTCGAGACGCGGTAGGCGGGGGAGCCGCCGGTCTGTTCCTCCGCGAGTGCACCCATCCCCGAAGAGAGGTTGACCACGCGCCCGCCGTCGGTCTGGAGCAGCAGCGGCACCGTGTGCTTGCAGACGAGCATCGGCCCGCGCAGGTTCGTCGCGAGCGTCCGGTCGATCGTCTCGACGGGTTCGGAGACGATGTCGGAATCGAACTCCGCGATCCCGGCGTTGTTGACGACGATGTCCAACCTCCCCGCGGACTGGAAGATTTCGTCGGCCGCGCCGGAGATCTCGCCCTCCTGAGTGACGTCCACGAGCAGGTGTTCCCACTCGTCGGGGACGTCGTGCTGTATCGACCGCGTGGCGGCGAACACGGTCGCCCCGAAGTCGTGCAGGTTCGCGGCGATCTGTCGGCCGATCCCGCGGTTGGCGCCCGTGACGAGCGCGACCTGTCCCTCCAGCGAATCGTACAGTTCCGGCTCCGGGCGGTTCTCGGTCATCGCCCGGGTCCAAGGCGCGGGCGCCAAAGGGCGTTCCGCATCGGGCCGCTCGACCGAGGAAGCAAAACCTAACCCGGTGGCCGACACCGGAGAGAGTATGGCGCACTTTTCGGACCGAGTCGAGCAGGTGTCGATCAGCGGGATCCGCGAGGTCTTCGAGGCCGCGGGCGAGGACGCAATCAACCTCGGACTGGGACAGCCGGACTTCTCGGCGCCGGCCCACGCCCGCGAGGCGGCCGCTGAGGCCATCCGCGAGGGACTCGCCGACGGCTACACCGAGAACAAGGGGATGCAGTCGCTCCGCGAAGCGATCGCCGATAAACACGCCCGCGATCAAAGCGTCGACGTGGATCCCGGCAACGTAATTGCCACCGCAGGCGGGTCGGAGGCGCTCCACATCGCCCTGGAGGCCCACGTCGACGCCGGCGACGAGGTGCTGATCCCCGATCCGGGCTTCGTCTCCTACGACGCGCTCACGCGACTCACCGGGGGAACGCCCGTCCCAGTTCCGCTCCGTGACGATCTGACGCTCGATCCGGCGGCGGTCGAGGACGCAATCACCGACGACACCGTGGCGTTCGTCGTCAACAGTCCCGGGAACCCGACCGGCGCCGTCTCGCCGCCGGAGGACATCCGCGAGTTCGCCCGTATCGCGGACGAACACGACGTCCTGTGCATCTCGGACGAGGTCTACGAGTACACCGTCTTCGACGGCGAGTTCCGCTCCCCGATGGAGTTCGCCGACAGCGACAACGTCGTCGTCGTCAACTCCGCCTCGAAACTGTACTCGATGACTGGCTGGCGGCTCGGGTGGGTCACGGCCGCCACCCCCCGAATCGAGCGGATGCTCCGCGTCCACCAGTACGCACAGGCCTGTGCCGCCGCACCCTCGCAGTTCGCCGCCGAGGCGGCGCTCACCGGCCCGCAAGATCTCGTCGGGGAGATGACCGAGTCATTCCGGCGCCGACGCGACATCGTCGTCGACGGCCTCACCGACATCGGACTGGACGTTCCCACCCCCGGTGGCGCGTTCTACTGTATGCCGGAGGTACCCGAGGGCTTCGTCGACGAGTGTCTAGATCGGGGTGTCGTCGTCGTCCCGGGAGAGGCCTTCGGCGAGAGTGGTCGGGGCTACGCGCGGCTCTCCTATGCGACAGACGAGGAATCGCTGCGCGAGGCGCTGGAGATAATGGAAGATGCGTACAACGCAGTCGTCTGATCGCTGTCTCCGCCCGACGTGCCCGGGCGGACCCTGCACCTGCTAATTCGCCGTGCTGACGATCTTCACCACGTCGCCCTCTTCGAGTTCGTAGTCCTCGGCGATCCGGCGGTTCGACCGGGCGTCGACGGCGTGAAGGTACCCTTCTCCGATATCCGAGTGGACCGCGTACGCCAGATCTCGCGGCGTCGATCCGCGGGGCAACAGAAAGGCGTCGGGGAGCATCTCGCCGGTTCCGTCGGTCCATCTCGTCTCGTTTTCGACGGGATAGGCGGTCACCATATCGAGGACGTCGTAGACCGCGGTGTCGATCGCGGTCTGGACGCCGGTTCCCCCGTGCTTTTTCATCACCTCGCGGATCGTCTCCAGGCCCTTCCGCTGGGCGTCGGAGACATCGCCGACGAGGTCGAAGTCCTCGTCGCCTGGAAGATACTCCACGACGGCGGCTTCAGCGGCCGTCCGCAGCGCCCGCTCGCCGTCGGCCGTGGCGGGAACGACCGGTTTGTCGACCTCGCGCAGCCGATCGAGGTTCTCCGACGACGCGATGTCGGCCTTGTTGGCGACGAGCACGATGGGCTTCGTCCGTTCGCGGACGTCGCGTGCCAGCCGTTCGCGGTCCTCGTCGCTCCACTGCTGTGGGTCCTCGGGGTACTCGACGGCTCGCAGCGACGCCGCCACGTCGTACTCGGAGGCGCCGAAGCCCGTCAGCATCTCCGTGAGCGCCGCGTCGATGTCGAAGTCGGGCGAGCGGGACTTCCGGACGACCGTCTCCCAGTTCCGCTCGATGATCCCCGCGAGCCACTGTTCGAGTTCCGCCTCGACGAAGTCGGCCTCCTCGAGGGGGTCGTACGTGCCCACTTCGACCGGCTCTCCTTCGGCGTCGGTGCCGCCGGCGGCGTCGAGGACGGTGAGGATGGCGTCCGCGTCGGTGAGCGCGTCGAGGAATTGGTTGCCAAGCCCGCGTCCCTCGTGGGCGCCGGGGACGAGTCCGGCGACGTCGAGGAGTTCGACCGGCACGTATCGGACGCCGTCCTCGCAGTTGCCGCAGCGTTCCTCGCGGTCGAGACACGGACAGCGCGTTCGGGCGTGGGTCACCCCGCGGTTGGGATCGATCGTGGTGAACGGGTAGTTGCCGACGTCGACGTCGGCCATCGTCGCGGCCCGATAGAAGGTAGACTTGCCCGCGTTGGGCTTGCCCGCGAGCGCAAGCGAGAGCATACCGGAAGGAGAATCGACGGCGGGAAGTAGGTTTCCGTCCCGCCGCCACCGACGGGGCGATTTGCCCAGTCTTTTGCTACTGACTACGGCGACTCCGCCTCGATACGCTCCCGGGCGATTTCGTCCATCTTCGACGCCAGTTCCTCGGCATCCGCCTCGGTGAGCTCCGTCTCCTCGGTGAGTTCCTCGAGCAGTTCGAGTTTCTCCAGCCGCTCTCTGATCGCCTGCTGGACGACTTCGTCCCAGTCGGCGTCCGGCTGCTCGTCCATCCGCTGTTTGAGATCCCGATCGACATCGACGGTTACCATTGGCATATGGGAACATATCTCAATGCAAACTACTGTTTCTTTCGGCGGATTCCCTCGTCCGCTGTCCACGCCACGAAACGAAAGCCCGGAGTAGGGGGCTCTCGAAAGGGGTCGTATGTCGAAAGAGCGGGACGGGTCGCGAACCGCCGGGGAGACGACCAGCGAGAGCGCAGCGGCGACGCTCGATCCGACGGCGACATCGTGGCTCGTCGTCTACCTGAAAGGCGTCTGTATGGGGGCAGCAGACGCCGTACCCGGGGTTTCTGGCGGGACGATCGCACTCGTGACCGGGATCTACGAGCGGCTGATCGTCGCGATCACCGCCGTCTCGCCCGCCCGCATCTACGCGGTCCTGACCGGGATACTCCCGGACCGCCGCGCGGACGCGATCGAGGCGCTCCGCGCGGTCGACGCGGGATTCCTCGTCGTCCTCGGTGCGGGGATCGCAACCGCTATCGTCACGATCACTCGCGTAGTCCACATCGGAATTCAGACGGTCCCGGTCGTCACGTTCGGGTTCTTCTTCGGACTCATCGCGGCCTCGGCGTGGGTACTGTTCTCGGAGGTCGCCGTGGATACGCCGGCGCGTGTCGGTGCCGCCATCGCGGGATTCGTCTTCGCCTTCGTCGTGTCGGGGCGCGCGGCGGCGACGCTGGGCACCGGGCTACCTGTGACCGTCGTCGCGGGTGCGGTCGCTGTGAGTGCGATGATTCTGCCCGGCGTCTCCGGGTCGTTGCTGCTCATCATCCTCGGCCAGTACGAGTATATGACCGGGACGCTCTCGTCGTTCGTCGACGCCCTGCTCGCGCTCGTAACGGGCGGGCCGATCGCGCCGCTCCGGGAACACGGCGCCGTCGTGGTCGCGTTCCTGCTCGGTGCGGTCGTGGGCCTGTTCACGGTCGCCCACGCGGTCCGCTGGGCGCTCGCACGTGCCCGGGCAGCGACCCTCGCGTTCCTCGTCGCGCTGATCGTCGGCGCACTTCGCGCACCGGTCGCCCGGACGGGGACGCAGCTCGCGGAACTGGGACGGACCTGGACGCCGACTGCGGTCGCGGCGTTCTCGGCGGCCGCGGTCGTCGGAGCGCTCCTCGTCGTCCTCCTCGATCGATATACTGGGATCGCCGAGATCGACGGAGAGACGCGACCTGACTGATCCTCATACTGATTACTCTCGTCTCTTCCCGCCGAACGCCGCCAACAGGGGTAGCGCTCGGCGGTAACAAGTGAGAGTAATCATTATCAGCGCGCATTCGAGTACGCGGAGCCGACGTATTGAGGCGCAAAGCCGATGGACAGTCCCGCCCAGCGAGCAACGGCGAAACGGAATCCGATGCCGGATCGAACGCGCGGCGGAGTAGAGGCAGAGGTAGTCCGAGCGGTTCCAGCAGCGTTCGTCGTCGACAATCGTGCACACAGTGGCACGGACTACCGGATTCGACCGTGTCGGCGGTCGGGGAGCCGCCGGCAGAGCCGACGGCGACGCCCCGAGCGATCCGGCGAACTCGGGAGATCCGCACGGTCGAATCGTGTGGCCAGTTGTAGTAGCGTTTGCAACTGATTACTCACCCGGTCGCACGCCGCCGTGCGATCGGGTGAGCGAAGACGGGCAAACGCTACTGTCGTGCCGGCGGCCGACGGGAGTAGATGCCACCCGACCGACGGGACTGCATCCCGCGTGGCATCGCCCGTCCGGCGTCGCCGGCGGTTTCGCGTTCCCCAGCCAGATCACTCCCGTGGGACCGCGATGTTCTGTAACGATTCGCTGCCACAGGCGTCGCAGACGCCGCCGGAGTCTGCGCGTGCGCCGCAGACACAACATTCGTACCGGCTCTCTTCCGGGTGGTATGGATCGATGTCTCGGTTGTATATCACCATATATGGTAGCAGTCCACAAGGACGCAAAAGGGTTCCGTTAATATGGCAGAAATGGATATAGATACCTATAATCTCTTAATATTAGGGCGATTATTAGCCGCTTTTGAACCTATCTGGACGCGACGTGGACGAACGTCTCTCGGCGTGAGGCCGCTTCGAGCGTCGTGAATCCGGCCTCCTCGAACGCCTCGACGGCGTCTGCGAGCCCGAAGCGTTCGTCCATCGGCGGACCGTCTGCCCCCGCGCCAGTCTTCGACCAGTCGACGGTGACGACACGGCCGCCGGGGCGGATCACCCGCGCCAGTTCCGCGAACGCCTCGTCGGCGGCGAACTCGTGGTAGGTCATCGTCGAGAAGACGGCGTCGAGTTCGTCGTCAGCGAAGGGAAGCGACGCGGCGTCGGTCGTCACGAACTCGACGTTGTCCGGGGCACCGTTCTCCCGGTACAGGTCGTGCATCTCGGGCTGCACGTCGATCGCATAGACTCGGTCTGCGTGTGGCGCGATCTCGTCGGTGTAAAAGCCCGTCCCGCTCCCGATGTCGGCGACGACGTCTTTCGGAGCGAGGTCCAGGGCGGCCAAAAGCTCCTCGCGCGAACAGAACCGGTAGCGACCGGGGTCCTCGAGGTCGGCGGCCCGCTCGTGGTCGAACGTGTGGAATCCCATACGCTGCGAACGAGTGGCGCGGGCAAAAGGCTGTTCGACCTGACTTGCGGCCGCTGCCGAAGGAGTCACTGTTAAATCACTCGGGCGTGCCATCTCCAGTAATGACACCGGGACTCCGCACACCGAGCGAACGGATCTGCGAACGCTGCGGACGGATCGAAGTGTGGGACGACGACGCCGGTAGATGGCAACTCGCCGTGAACGACGAGGGTGAACCCCACACTGTGGGAAGCCCCTACTGTATCCACGAGTGGGACATCAACGGCACGTTCGTCCCGTTCGACGACAAGAGCGACGCCGCCGAAGCGTAGCGACACCGCCGAACGAATTTTATCCTTCGACTCGGTCACCTCGACCTGAGCGAACCCTTCTCGCGACCGGTCACCTCGACCTGAGCGAACCCTTCTCGCGACCGGTCACCTCGACCTGAGCGAACCCTTCTCGCGACCGGTCACCTCGACCTGAGCGAACCCTTCTCGCGACCGGTTACGCCGACCTGAGCGAGTCCAGTACCGAACTCGTCCCGTCGAAGTACGATTTCTCCACGACAGTGCCGGCGGCCTCGCGCGCGTCGGTGTCCGCGTTGGCGACGGCGAACGACCGGCCCGCGGCCCGGAACAGCGAGACGTCGTTCACGCTGTCGCCGATCGCGACGAAGTCCGTCGGTTCGCGGTCGAGCACGTCGGCGACGGTTTCGAGGCCGGTGCCTTTCTCGACGCCCGGCGTCTTGACGTGGTAGGCGTAGCCGGTATCGAACACTTCCAGGTCGTATTCGGCGGCGACCGTCCGCAGGAGGTCCAGGTCGGCTGCGGTGTTGACAGCGACCTCGGTCTCGCGCCACTCGTTGAGTGCAGCGAAGCCGGGCCAGCCGAGATCGCCCCCGCGCGCGACGAATTCGTCGGCAACGGCCTGCGCGCGGTCGCGATCGCCCTGATACGAGACGGTCCCCTTAGCGAGCACGACGCCGCCGTTCTCGGCGATCACGTTGTTTTCGAGGTCGAAGTAGTGACAGAGGCTCACCGGGTACGGAAACGCCTTCCCCGTCGCGAGGACGACGGGCGCGTCCCAGGTCGGTAGGTACTCGAACGTGCGCGGGTCGAGGCGGCCCGAGCCGTCAGTGAGTGTTCCATCGATGTCGAGGACGAGCGGCGGTGTGTCGGCAGTCATCGCTCCGGCTTGGCGCCGGTGGCTGAAATGTCCACCGTTGCGGGACTCGACGACGGCGCCGATGGTCCGCCCGCGCCGTCCCGACGGACGGTGCCCGCCGCCCCTCGCTGTCCCGACAGACGCTACTCTAAAGTGCGTGCTGGCAAAGATAAAACTGGGAAATGAGTAAAGAACCGAGCGTCCTCGTCATCGGCGGGGGATCGACCGGCTGCGGCATCGCGCGGGACCTCGCGATGCGCGGCCTCGAGGTCACCCTCGTCGAGAAGGGCAACCTGACCCACGGGACGACCGGGCGGATGCACGGGCTCCTCCACAGCGGCGGCCGCTATGCGGTTTCCGACCAGGCATCCGCCGAGGAATGTATCCGGGAGAACCGCGTGCTCCGCCGGATCGCCGGTCACTGCGTCGAGATGACCGGCGGGCTGTTCGTCCAGCGCCCCGAGGACGACGACGACTACTTCGAGCGGAAGCTCGAGGGCTGCCACGACTGTGGAATCCCCGCCGAAGTGCTCTCCGCCGACGAAGCGAAGGCGTTGGAACCGTACCTCGCCGAGGACATCGACCGCGCGATCCGCGTCCCCGACGGCGCCGTCGATCCCTTCCGCCTCTGCGTCGCCAACGCCGCCGACGCCGTCCAGCACGGCGCGCGCGTCGAGACCCACAGCGAGGTCACCGACGTGCTCGTCGAGGAGGGCGAAGTCGTCGGCGTCGAGGTCGAACACGACGCCGGGACCGGGACGTACGAGCACGGAGAGAGGAGGGAAACGGAGGAACTGTACGCCGACTACGTCGTCAACGCCACGGGGGCGTGGGCCGGACAGATCGGCGAGATGGCCGGCGTCGACATCGCCGTCCGGCCCTCGAAGGGCGTGATGACGATTATGAACGTCCGGCAGGTCGACACCGTCATCAACCGCTGCCGGCCGAAGGGCGACGCGGACATCGTCGTCCCCCACGAGACCACCTGTATCCTCGGGACGACCGACGAGGAGGTCGACGACCCCGAGGACTACCCCGAGGAGGGATGGGAAGTGGATATGATGATCGACACCCTCTCTGAGTTGGTGCCGATCCTCGCGGAGGCCCGAACGATCCGCTCCTTCTGGGGCGTGCGGCCGCTGTACGAGCCGCCGGATGTCGGCAGCGAGGACCCGACCGACATCACGCGGCAGTTCTTCCTCCTGGACCACGAGGAGCGCGACGACCTGGGGGGAATGACCTCTATCGTCGGCGGCAAGCTCACGACCTACCGGCTGATGGCCGAGGAGATTTCCGATCACGTCTGTGGGAAACTCGGCGTCGACGCCGACTGTCGGACCGCCGAGGAGCCGCTGCCGGGCTCTGCGGACTTCTCGATCCTCCGCGACTGGATGGACGAGTTCGGGCTCCGCTCGCCCATCGGCCGGCGGAGCGGCCAGCGGCTCGGGTCGCGGGTCGACGAGGTGCTCGGCGAGTGGGACGGCCCCAACCCGACCGTCTGTGAGTGCGAGGCCGTCACGCGCGCGGAAATTCACGACGCGATCGACGGCGCCGGCTCGGAACTCAACGCCGTCCGCATCCGGACCCGGGCGTCGATGGGGAACTGTCAGGGCGCGTTCTGCTGTCACCGGATGGCGAACGAACTCTATCCGGAATACGACGAACCGACCGCCCGTGCCGCGCTCGATGACCTCTATCAGGAACGCTGGAAGGGCGAACGCCACGCGCTGTGGGGCGAGCAACTCTCACAGGCGATGCTGAAGCATCTCCTCCACGCGACGACGATGAACCGCGACGGCGATCCGGCCGCATCGGACGACCCGGTCGACTTCGGGGCGTTCGATACAGGGGCGAGCAGGGAATCCAGCGACGGGAGTGCGAACGCCGCCGAGAGATCGGGGGAGGACGGCCACGTCGGCGTCACCGACGGCGGGACGCCGAACGAGAATCCCACTGCCGACCGCGACCCCGGAGGGACCGATGCCGATCCGTGACGACGTCCTCGTCGTCGGCGGCGGCATCGCCGGGATGACGGCGGCACTGGCGGCCGCGGAGTCGGGGGTGCAGGTCCGCCTGCTGTCACACAAGAAGAGCACGCTCCGGCAGGCCAGCGGTCTCGTGGACGTCCTCGGCGCAGCCGACGGCGCGAGTCCGATCGCCGAGCCCTTCGAGATGATCGACCGTCTGCCAGAGACCCACCCGTACCGCATCGTCGGCGTCGACGCGATTCGGGATGGGCTCGGGCTCTTCGATTCGGCCGTCGGCGACGCCTACGTGGGCGGCCACACCGACCGCAACGCCCTCGTGCTCACCCACGGCGGGACGATCAAGCCGACAGCGCGGTATCCGGCGTCGGTCGAGCCGGGGCTGGCGAGCGTGCCCGAGGATACGCTGCTCGTCGGATTCGGGGGATTGACGGACTTCGACGCGCCGGCCGCCGCAGACCATCTCGCGGCGACCGGCGTCCCCTTCGAGGTCGACGGCGCGACGGTCGAGTTCCCGATCACGTTCCGCGACGACGCGCGGACGACGCGGCTGGCGAAGGCACTCGACGACGACGAGGAGGACGCCCGGGAGCGCCTCGCCGACGCCGTCGCCGCCGAACTCGACGGCCACGAGCGCGTCGGGTTCCCGGCGATGCTCGGCGACGACCACGGCGACGCGGTGCGTTCGGAACTCGAAGACCGCCTCGGCGCGGCGGTTTTCGACATCCCGACTGGCCCGCCGAGCCTGCTCGGGATGCAACTGGAGGACCGGCTGATCTCCGCGCTCGACGCCGCCGGTGTCCGGATGGCATCCGGCAACCCGGCGGTCGGCTACGAGGCCGACGACGGCCGGATCGAATCCGTGCTCGTCGACCGGCGCGGAACCGAGGTGCCGTACTACGCCGACGAGTTCGTCCTGGCGACGGGCGGCCTCGTCGGCAAGGGGATCGAGTCCGACCGGGAGTCGGTCACGGAGCCGCTGTTCGGCTGTCACGTGCCGCATCCCGACGACCGCTACGAGTGGTCCGAGGCGGCGGCGTTCGGCGACCACGCCTTCGCGCGCTTCGGCGTCGACCCGGACGACGACCTGCGGCCGAGGGACGAATCGGGCGACGAACACTTCGCGAACCTCCGGGCTGCCGGCGGCGTCCTCGGCGGCGCCGACGTGGCCCGCGAGAAGTCCGCCGCGGGCGTCTCGCTCGCGACGGGCGCGTACGCCGGGCGACGCGCGGGCGAGGAGGTGACACAATGAGTATACGGGAGACTATCATCAGATGAGCGACGCAGAGAACCCCACGGAGCCGATGGAACCGATCGCACAGGACGACGCCGACTTCGAACCGGTCTCCGTTTTCGGCGACGACGACGGCGCGATGGACCTGCGGCCGGGCGCGGACAACTGCTACAAGTGCTCCGTCTGTGATACCTCCTGTCCGGTCGCCGAGGTCGACGACGACTTCCCGGGGCCGAAGTTCCAGGGTCCCGAGCAGTGGCGCCTCAAGCGGAAGGAGGACATCGACATCGACGACTCGATTATGTCCTGCTCGAACTGTATGCGGTGTGACGACGCCTGTCCGTCGGAGGTCCCACTGTCGCAGATGCACAACACCGCCCGCGGGGCGTACGTCGACGAGCAGATGAGCAAACTCTCTCTCAAGTACATCCGCAACCGGATCCTCGCGAACTACCGGACGTCGGCGTGGTTCGCGAGCAAACTCCCGCGCGTCGCGAACGCCGTGATGAACTTCGGGCCCGCCCGGTGGGTGATGGAGAAGACGCTGGGCGTGACGGCCGAACGCGAGTTCCCCGCCTTCGCCACCGAGACCTTCCAGGAGTGGTGGCGCAAGCGCGGCGGCGCGGACGCCTCACGACAGAACGCCCGCGCGGCGCGAGTACGCCGTGGCGAGCCCGTCGACGCCGACAAGAAAGTGGCGTACTTCCACGGCTGTTACTCCAACTTCAACACCCCGGAGGTCGGCAAGGCGCTCGTCCGCGTCTACGAGTCGTTCGGCTACGAGATCGTCGCCCCGGAACAGCGGTGTTCGGGCACGCCGATGTTCGCAAACGGGATGCTCGACGACGCCGAGCGCGCCGCGGAGGTCAACGTCTCCTCCTTTTCCGACCTGATCGCGGAGGGGTACGACGCGGTCGCCTCCTGTACCTCCTGTTCGATGGCGCTCAGACAGGAGTACCCGGAACTGTTCGACATCGACGGCATCGAGGACCTCGCGGAGAACACCTCCGAGTCGCTCGAGTACCTCCGGATCCACGAGGATCTGGAGGCCGAACTCGCCGAGGCAAGCGCCGACGAAGGCGCCTTCGCCTATCACGCGCCGTGTCACGCCCGCAGTCAGGGTGTCGACCGGCAGGCGATCGAACTGTTCCGCGACCTCGACGGCGTGAAGATCGAGGACGTCGGCGACTCCTGTTCGGGGATCTCGGGGACGTACGGCTGGAAAGACGAGAAGTACGACAACTCGATGGAGATCGCCGAGGAGATGTTCGAGCACATGCACGGCGCAGAGGGGGACACCGGGATGACAGAGTGTCCGACCTGCGCGATGCAGATGGAACACGGGACGGGCTACGAGATCAAACACCCGCTCGAAGTGCTCGAAGCCGCGCTGTGCTGATCTTCGTCGTTTGAGGGCGCGCTCTGCTGAATTTGACCGTTACGGCGCCCGCTACCCGGCGTCGATCGGTTCGACGCCGATCGTGACCGTCACGCCCTCGACGTCCCACTCTTCGACGAGTGCCGACTCGCCGTCGGTCGCCAGATCGGGACCGTCGACGAACTCCCGGGTTCGGGTCTCCTCGGCGACGACGTCGCGGTGACGGTCGACGAAGTCGGCGACGCGGTCGTCGGCGACGTCGACGTAGGTGTCGATCTCGCTGTCGACGTCCAGTTCCAGCCGCTTTCGCATCTCCTGGATCCGGCGGACGACGTCGCGGGCGTACCCCTCGGCCTCGATCTCGTCTGTGAGTTCGGTGTCGACGTACACCGTCCCGCCGTCGAAGTCTGCCGCCGAGATGTACTCTGGCGGTTCGGCCTCGTAACTCACCATCTCATCTTCGAGTTCGTAGGTCTCGCCGTCGACTTCGACGCCGGCCTCGACTTCATCGCGCGTCAGTCCCTGGACTGCCTCCATCACCTTCTGGGCGTCGGCGCCGAACTCGGGGCCGATCACGCCCATCTCAGGGCTGGCGCGCTCGACGAGTTCGTCGAACTCGGCGACGACGTCGATCGAGCGGGCGTTGACGCGCTCGGAAAGGAGATCCGAGAGCGACTCGACCGCGGCTCTGACGTCGTCGTCCTCACTGGCGACGATCACGCGCGAGACGGGCCAGCGGAGCTTCCGGCCGCCCTGCTGGCGCGCGTTCGCGGCCGCCTCCTCGACGTCTCTGAGCACGGCCATCTGCCGTTCGAGTTCCTCGTCGCGCAGCGTCTCGTCGGCGCTCGGGTACGACAGCGCGTGAACGGTCGTCTCGCTCCCGTCGAAGTGCTGGTACATCCGCTCTGCGAGGTAGGGCGTGATCGGTGCCAGCAGCCTGATCGTCTCGTCGAGCACCGTCGCGAGCGTGGCGTACGCGCCGCGTTTGGAGGCCGAATCCTCCTCCTCCCACATCCGCTCGCGGATCGCTTTCACGTAGAACCGGGAGACGTCCTCCGTGAGGAAGTCGAGCACGGCGTTGACGGCGGTGCTGACCTCGTAGTTCTCCCAGGCCTCGGCCGCCTCGGCCTCGACGGTCTGGAGCCGCGAGAGCACCCACTCGTCGACGACCGTGAGTTCACCCTCGTCGAGGTCGGCGTCGGCGGGGTCGTAATCGTCGAGATCCATATACGGCAGCGGGAAGCGGAAGACGTTCCAGAAGATGTTGAGCGTCGACTGCATCTCGCCGAGGCCGTCCCACTCGAAGGAGAGATCGACGCCCTGCTGATCGTGGCTGAGCAGGTACGCCCGCAGCGGGTCGCGGCCGGCCCGCTCGATGGCCTCCTCCGGGGTGACGATGTTCCCGAGCGACTTCGACATCTTTCTCCCGTCTTCGTCGTTGACGAAGCCGTGCATCATCACCTCCTCGTAGGGGGCTCGTCCGACTGCGGCCGTCCCCATTCCGAGTTGCGACCAGAACCACCCGCGAGTCTGGTCGTGGGCCTCGACGATCCAGTCGGCGGGCCACAGTTCCTCGTAGGCCTCGGTCTTGCTCGGGTAGTCGATCGTCCCCCACGTCGCGACCGAGGAGTCGATCCAGACGTCGAAGACGTCCGGGACGCGCTCGTAGGTTTTGCCGTCCTCGGTGATCGTCAGCGGATCGACCGAGGGCCGGTGCAGGTCGATCTCGTCGGGGTCGATGTCCTGATCGACGCGCTCTGCGAGTTCCTCGCGCGTGCCGACGACGATCCACTCGCCGTCCTCTGATTGCCAGATCGGCAGCGGGATCCCCCAGTAGCGCTGGCGGGAGATGTTCCAGTCCGGCGCGTCGGCGACGAAGTCGTGGAAGCGGTTGTCGCGGGCCCACTGCGGATACCACTCGGTCTCCTGGATGTTGTCGAGGAGTTCGTCTTTGATGTCGGTGACCGTGATGAACCACTGGTCGGTCGCCAGGAAGATGATGTCCGTGTCGCACCGCCAGCAGTGGCCGTACCGGTGGTCGTGCGTCCCGGACGCGAGCAAGTGCCCGGCCTCGTCGAGATCCTCGATGATCGGGTCGTTGGCGTCGCGGACGAAGGTGCCGGCGTAGTCGCCCCCTTCCTCGGTGAACTCGCCGCGGCCGTCGACGGGGACGAAGGTGTCGAGTCCGAGTTCCTGCCCGCGGGCGAAGTCCTCCTGCCCGTGCCCCGGTGCGGAGTGGACCAGCCCCGTTCGGTCGGCTTCGACGTAGTCGGCGGTGTACACCTCGCCTGCGCCCTCGAAGTCGGCGTGCTCGTTCAGGTGCGCGGCGAGCGGGTGGTCGTACGTCCACCCGACCAGGTCCTCGCCGGTGAAATCCTCGATGACCTCGTAATCCTCGTATCGTCCTTTCTTCAGGACGTCCTCGACGCAGGGTTCCGCGATGTAGAGCGTCTCGGTCTCGCCGTCTTTCTCGGCTTGGACGGCCTGGTAGGTCATCTCCTCGTCGACGGCGACGAAGGTGTTCGCCGGGATGGTCCACGGCGTCGTGGTCCAGATGACGAGGCTGCCCTCTCGATCGGAGAGCGGGAACTTCACGTAGATCGAGGGGGAGGTGATCTCGTCGTACTCGACCTCGTTTGCGGCGATTGCTGTCTGACACCGCGGGCAGTAGTTGACCGAGCGTTTGCCCTGCTCGACGAGGTCGCGCTCTGCGACCTGCTGGAAGGCCCACCACGCGGCCTCCATATACTCGGGCGTGATCGTCTCGTAGGGGTCGTCCCAGTCCATCCAGACGCCGATCGACTGGAAGTCCTCGTCCATCGCCTTCCGGTTGCGCTCGGCGAAGGACTTGCACTCCTCGATGAACGCCTCGATGCCGTACTCCTCGATGTCGCGTTTGGTCTCGAAGCCGAGTTCCTCCTCGACTTTCACCTCGATCGGGAGGCCGTGCATGTCGTACCCCGGCCGGTCCGTCACCCGGTGGCCCGTCATCCGCTTGTACCGGATGACGGCGTCCTTCAGTGTCTTGTTCCACGCCGTCCCGAGGTGCATCTGCCCGGAGGTGTACGGCGGCCCGTCGACGAAGAAGAAGGCGGGGTCGTCGGCGTGTGCCTCCTTCGTCGCCTCGTAGGCGTCGGCATCGTCCCAGTACGTCTCCACCGCGGCCTCGACGTCCGCGGGCGTGTACTGGTCGTCGACTTCGTCCATACGAGTGGAGAACCGACGAACGTATATGAAATCCGTGGAACCGCCGCGAGCGGCTGGCGGCTCAGGATGACGCCACCAGGGTGGCTGTTGGCTCGAATGACGCCACCAGGGTGGCTGTTGGCTCGAATGACGCCACCAAGGTGGCTGTTGGCTCGAATGACGCCGCCAAGGTGGCTGTTGGCTCGAATGACGCCGCCAAGGTGGCTGTTGGCTCGAATGACGCCGCCAAGGTGGCTGTTGGCTCGAATGACGCCGCCGAGGTGGCTGTCGGCCCGGAGTGACGCAACAAGAAGGGGTCAGGGTGGCGGCGGTCGCCCGGGCGGCTAGTCCTGCAGTTCGACGGCGGCACCGCGGATATTCTCCTTGACGCTGTCGAGTCCCTGCTTGGCCTTCTGTTTCGAGGCGTACCCCTGGCCGCCGTCGGCGATGATCTGACCGTTGTCGTGAACGAGCCGCCAGCGCCACTTGCCGCCCTTGTCCTCGAACAGCTCGAAGGTCGCGTCGCTGCCGCTCTCTACGTTCTCGGACTCGTCGTCTTTCGACTGGTCGACGACGGCCGCGCCCGGGGCGTTGGTTCTGACGCTTTCGAGTCCCTGTTTGGCCTTTTGGGTCGAGGCGTACCCCTCGCCGCTGTCGGCGATGATGTTGCCGTTGTCGTGGACGAGTCGCCAGCGGCGCTGTCCCGCGGTGTCCTCGTAGAGCTCGAAGGTCGCTTTACTGCCGCCGGCGTCGATGTCGAGGTCGCCATCCTCCTCCACCCACTCCATTTCGACATCGAGGGTGAGTTTGTCGCCGGTGCGCTCGACTTCGACCGCCAGTTCGGGCTCCATCGGCGGGTCGACCGTGACTGTCTGTTCCTCGTCCGCCGGGAGGGGTTCGCCGCGTCCGAGGGCGCGCGCCAGCCGTCGCAGGTAGGTGGCGATCCCGTTCCGGCTTCGCGTCTCCTCCGATTCGTAGAGTGTCTCCTCTGACATACGGCGGACAATGGGACGGTGCTCATTTAGTAATACTCCCGGAACAATCGGTCCTGGGTCCCAGTATGCGGATGCGGCGCCATCGCCGGGAACGACGCGGGTGACTGAGACAGAATGGGTCGGTTGCGCTCTGTCGATCAGTTCGCGATCCGAGCCGTGACGAACTGTGCAGGTGTCACGTCCGACAGTATATGGGCGTCGACGCCGAAGAGCCGGTATGTCTCTGAACGTCGACGTTCCGGCGCCGCCCGAACTCGAGGAGATGGATCCGAACGACTACGAGGACGCCGAGGTGGTGGGCGACACCGACTACAAGCGCGAAGAGATCGAACAGCTACTTCGAGACGGCGCCTGGGAGGAGGCGTTCACCGACTGGGCCGCGCGGACAGACCTCGACGAGGAGGACTTCGCGATCGTCACCGACCTCGCACTGCTCCGTGAGTTCGACTTCTTCTGGGACTCCTTCGCCGAACGGGTCGGCTACCACGCCCCGGGGATCCCGGAAGACTGGAAAGAGCGGAACTACCACCCCGACCTCGACTCGTGGGGGTCGGTGTCGGCGATCAACGCTGGCCTGACCGAACTGGGACAGACCGTCTGTGACGTGCTGAAAGACGAGTACATCACGTGGGAAACCGAGTACGAGGCACCCGACGACCTGCCAGATTTCGACTAACCCGAGACTGTCGCGTCGGCAGGCTTCTGCGACCACACGGTATTGCCGCTCGCTTCGAGACTTTCTACTTGATACTGAGTCGTTCGAGCAGATTCCAAGCGGATCAGGTAGTAATCACTCCGATCGTTCGAGCGTCTCGCGTCGGGATTCGAACTCTTCGTCGGTGAGGTCGCCACGAGCGTACGCCATACGGAGTTCCTCCATCGCGGAATCCTGATCCGCCTGCGTTTCGCTTATGCGCCGGAAGACGAGGTAACCACCGCCGACGAGCACGAGGAGCAAAACGAGCGGGAAGAGCATCCCGACGAACGGCCACCAGCCACCTGTCCCCCCGTATTGGCCCATCATTCCTCCGTACCCCATCATCCCGCCGAACCCTAACCCCATCATCAGCAAGGGGAGGAGGATGAACGCTCCGAGGATCAGGAGCAGTATCGTCGTCGGATCCAGTCGATCGGAGGAAGACATCCCAACTCAGGCCTCCGATGCGGGATCGAACTCGTCCGTAACGGCGGTCAGGACACGGTCGAATCGCTCGGAGACCTCGGTTGCGATCGAATCAAGCGCGTCGTTGTCCGTGATCCCGATCAACTGTCCCGGGTCGACTGCACTCACGACGACAGCGCCATCGTCGCGCTCGTAGACGATGACGTTGCAGGGTAAGAGCGCACCGAGTTCGATCTCCTCGTTCAATCCTTCGTACGCCAGCGAGGGATTACACGCACCGAGGATCCGATACTGGCGGAACTCTTCGCCGAGTTTCTCTTCAAGTGTCGCCTGGATATCGATATCACAGAGGACACCGAACCCCTCATCGTTGAGTGCAGCAATCGTGGCGTCGACCACGTCGTCGAACTCACCATCGGTTGTGGTCTGTGTTGTGTATTCCATAGAATACTATACCCTGTCCACGGGGTTAATCGTTTGGTCCCTGCACCGGACGAAGGGCGAACGCCCCGAGGCCTGCAGCCACCACTAGGACGGCGCCGATGTAGAAGGCAGTCGACCAGCCAAGGAGGGCGATCATCGCGCCGGTGACGGTGCCGCCGAACACGCCGCCGGGGACTTTCGCGGTGTAGATCGCCGCGTAGTTCTCGGAGGAGCGCGCCTCGCCGTAGTAGTGGCCGACGAGACTCGGAAAGATCGCGAACACCGGGCTTCGAAAGAACGCTGCTGCGCCAACGAACACGACGAACAGCGTCCCGTACCCACGAACCCCGCTCGCGACTGCCGCGGCGAGTGAGAATCCACACAACACGAGCGAGGTGCCGGCGGTCCGCTCGCCCCCGAACCGATCCGACAGCCCACCGAGTACCAGGATCCCGCCGCCGTCGGCCAGCGCGATGACCGAGGCCACGGTCGTTGCTGTCGCCGGCGAGAGTCCGAGTCCGGTCGTGAACCCGACCGACTGGCCGATCAGCATCAGTCCCACGCCGTTGACGACGACCATCACGCCGTAGAACACCCAGAACTGCCACGTTCGTGCCGCGGTCCGCCACCCGACTGCCTCCGTCGACGTCGCGGGCGCGTCGTCAGTATCCGCCCGGGTATCGGAATCGGGATCCGAACTGGAATCGGGTCTCTGCTCCGTCGACGCGCTCGACGTGGATTCGCCGGTCTCACGGCGGGGATCGCGGAGCACGCCCGCCGCAAGCAGTCCGACGACCCCGACGGCCACCGCCATCACGAGAAGCGTCCGGGTGAAGGCAGCGTCGATCGCCCCTCGCACCAGCGGGATCAGCACGAAACTCAGGCCGCCGTAGGCCATCGAGACGATCCCGGTCGCCAGGCCGCGGTACTCGTCGAACCACTTGACCGGCGTGTTGATCGCGACGGTGTAGGCGATCCCGGCCCCGAGACCGCCGATCGCGTACGACGCGAACGCCACAGGGAGGATCGGGGCGACGGCGAGTCCCACGTATCCCGCGAACATCAGGATCCCCGAGACGGCGAGGAGTTTCCGTGGGCCGTAGCGATCCCGGATGCTCCCCGCCGGCAGTTGCACGAGTGTCTGCGTCACCACGAAAAGCGTGAAGACGGTCCCGAGCGCGGTCTGTGAGGCGGGAATTCGGGCCCCGACCGCGGCACTGAGCGACGACCAGACGAACTGGTATGTTCCGGCCGCGCCCATCACGGCCGCGCCCAGCGCTACGTACACCCACCGGCGCGACGATCGCTGGCCACCCATCGTGGGTGACTCCACGGGTCCCGGTAATAGACTTTTATCAGTCGAACGCGATGGTGGCCGTCTCTGTGATAGCGTCGTGAGGGAGACACACCCCACCGCGACCAAAAGAATGGAAGATGGAGGGATGGCGATCGACTACGAAAGGGTTAGAACCGATCTAATGAGTGTGGCCCAGCGCCTCGTTGCACATCTCGTTGAGTTCCGCGATCTTGGTGCGGACGGCTTCTGGCTTGCTTTCCGGCGGGTCTTCCAGCGCCGGTTGATCGTGTGCGTCCGGCTCGCCGACGATGACGCTCCCGATCATACCCATCGTCTCGTGGGGCGCACAGTAGTAGTGGTAGACGCCCTCGGTCTCGAAGGTGTGCTCGAACGTCGCCCCCGACTCCGACAGGAGACCGCTGTCCCACGACGCCGCCCCGTCGGGGACGAGCTGCGGCTGGTCGTTGTCCGGGTGATACGCCGCCGTCGAGTGGCTGCCGCTCTCGTTGACGAACGTGACCGTCCCGCCGACGGTGACGCGGACGACGTGCGGCTCGAAGTGTTCGCCGTCGTCGGTCGAGAGCATCGCGACCTCCGCGGTCTCGGTCGGCTCCCCGACCGTCTCGTCGTGTCCGTGACCGTCCTCTTCGTCGTGGTGCCCAGATTCCGTTTCGGTTTCGTCGTGGCCGCCTTCTTCGTTGTGACCGCCTTCGTCGTCGTGGTGTTCCGTCGCCGTCCCACCATCCTGGTGGTCTTCCTCGGCAGTCGCAGTGGACTCAGCATCCTCGGCGGCACCGCCCACTCCCGAGCCCGTACAGCCAGCAAGGCCGGCGACCGCAGCGCTGCCGGCTACTCCCAGCACTCGTCGACGCGTGCACAGTTTATTGGTTGGCATCATCGGTCACCTCTCAGTTGAACCGAGGAGACGGGGCTACAAAGACAGAGTCGCTGTTTTGCACGCGACGCAAAACTCACCGTTATTTAAGCACTCTGGCCTGATTTCCTGCTATTGCGAGGAACAGCCGTGTCCGAGGATGATCGCGCCGACGAACTGCTGGAACTCCTCGGCGAGAAACGCGTCCGCCAGATTATGGCCGCCACGAGTCGCGAGTCGCTCTCGGCGAAAGAACTGAGCGAGGAGTGTGACGTCGCCCTCTCGACGATCTACCGCCGCGTCGAAGAGATGGTCGACAGCGACCTCCTCGTCGAAGGGACGGAGATCGAGGCCGACGGGAGCCACCACAGCGTCTACGAGGCGAACGTCGATCGGCTGGCCGTCGATATCGAGGACGGGGCCATCGATATCAACATCCACGTTCGAGAGGACGCCGCACAGCGGTTCTCGCGCATCTGGAACGACATCCGGGACACCTAACTATGCACATCGAACTCGTCATCGCGAAACTGATCACAGTCGGACTGGGCCTCTTGATAACGTATCAGGCGTACCGTGGATACAGAGTCTACGGCAGCGAGCCGATGCTATACGTCGCCATCGGGTTCCTGTTCATCAGCATCGGCGCTGTCATCGAAGGCATCCTCTTCGACGTCTTCGGCCTCTCGATCTTTCTGGCTGGTACTATCCAGACCGCGATCGTCGCGGTCGGGATGCTGTTCGTGCTGTACTCGTTGTACGGACAGATGCACTGATATTGATTACTCTCGTCTCTTCCCGCCGAGCGCCGTCGACAGGGGTGGCGCTCGGCGGTAAAAAGTGAGAGTAACCAGTATGAGGCGATGCGAGAGCGAAACGGTAAATACACGGAGGTGTCCCGTTGTTCGTGTGCGTCGTCTTCCGGCTTTCATCGCCCTGGTCGTCATCCTCGCCGGACTGGTCGTCGGGTTCGGTTTTCAGTTCAACGGGTCCGACGCCTACCCGGATTCCGAGGCGATCGGCGAAGAATATTCCACACACGTGGGCGAAAAGGCTCATCTGTGGGGCGAGGTTGTGGGAATCGAGGACGGGTCCGTTGTGATAGGATTCGAGGGGCTACGGCTCAGGGTGACCGCGCCCAAACCAGGGACGGTCGCGGTCGGAGATCAGGTCCAGATATACGGTACTCTGGCCCCCGACCGGCAGTTCGAGACGACCGCGTATCACGCGCAGTCGCCGGCTGATCGGACGTATATGTACGGCGTCTCGGTGCTCGGCAGCCTCCTCGCTGCGGGGGCCTTTCTCCGACGATGGCGGATCGACACCGACGAATGGCAGTTCGTCCCGCGGGAGGGGACCTGATGCCAGATCTGCTCACTCACGTGCTGCTCGCGTACGCTCTGGGCGTCCTTGCCGTCCGGCTGACGTCCCTCCCAGATCGATATCTCCCGGTCGTGATGGTCGGGGCCGTGATGCCGGACGTGATGAAGGCGACCGTCCTGTTGGATATTTCGGTCGGCAGCATTTCGGGAATTCCCTACTCCTTCTGGGCGGTCCACACGCTCGGTGGAGCCGTCGTCCTCGGAGGGATCGGTGCGCTGACGATCCGCGATTCCGACCGCGGCGTCGCATTCCTGTCGCTCGTCGGCGGCGGCACAACCCACTTGTTCTTGGATCTGTTCGTGATTCGGGTCGACGGAATCGCACCGCCGTATCTCTTCCCGCTCACCGGGTGGCTGCCGCCGGCTGGCAACCTCTATGCCAGCACGGACGTCTGGCCTGCCGTCGGAGCCCTTGCGGTGGCTATCCTCGTCTGGGCCGGCAGACGACGAGCCGGGAGCTGAATCCGAGAAGGTCGGATTCGTCGGGACCTCCCGTCGCGGAGTCCATCCGTGGCGACCTTTCTGTTTCAGCCGTCCGTTTAGATGGTCAGTTTAGTCTGTTCGTTCGGTGCCGATTCCACCATTGTCGCGACAGCCCCGACGCGAACCAGTATATGAGTGGTCATTGCGACTCTGTGAAAAACGATTCTTCGAAAACGCCGTGGTAACTCCGAAAGAGTAGCTCATCGCGGATAGAGTTTCACGTATTCGATAAATCGCTTTGCGGCAGCGAAGGATCGCTTTCCAGATTAGTCAATATTATATGCCGAAGCGATAATCAGTAAACGATGAACAGGTCCGACCAGGATTGGTGGCCGAATCAGCTGAACCTGAAAATCCTCGACCAGAACACACAGGACGTGAGTCCGCTGGGCGAGGAGTTCGATTACGCGGAGGAGTTCGAGGAACTCGACTACGAAGCGCTGAAAGAAGACCTCGAGGAGGTAATGACGACCTCTCAGGACTGGTGGCCGGCCGACTACGGCACCTACGGTCCGCTCTTCATTCGGATGGCGTGGCACAGCGCCGGCACGTACCGCACCACTGACGGGCGTGGCGGGGCAGCAGGCGGCCGACAGCGGCTTCCGCCGATCGACAGTTGGCCGGACAACGTGAACCTCGACAAGGCCCGACGACTGCTCTGGCCGGTCAAGCAGAAGTACGGCCAACAGATCTCGTGGGCCGACCTCATCGTCCTCGCCGGTAACGTCGCCCTGGAGTCGATGGGCTTCGAGACGTTCGGCTTCGCCGGCGGCCGCGAGGACGACTTCACGCCCGACGAAGCCGTCGACTGGGGTCCCGAAAGCGAGTGGGAGACGACGTCGCCCGACCGCTTCGAAGAGGACGGGAGCCTCGCGGGGAAGCTTGGCAACACCGTGATGGGCCTCATCTACGTGAATCCGGAGGGGCCGAACGGCGAGCCGGACGTCGAAGGCTCGGCGAAGAACATCCGGGAGTCGTTCGGCCGGATGGCGATGAACGACAAGGAGACGGTCGCGCTCATCGCCGGCGGCCACACCTTCGGGAAGGTCCACGGCGCCGACGATCCCGAGGAACACGTCGGGCCCGAACCCGCCGCGGCCCCCATCGAGCAGGAGGGACTCGGCTGGGAGAGCGACTTCGGCGAGGGCAAAGGTCCCGACGCGATCACGAGCGGGATCGAGGGCCCGTGGAACACGACGCCGACCCAGTGGGATATGAGCTACATCAACAACCTACTCGACCACGAGTGGGAGCCGGAGAAAGGTCCCGGGGGGGCGTGGCAGTGGACCACGGAAGACGGCGAACTCGACAACGCCGCTCCCGGCGTCGAGGATCCCGCCGAGAAGGAAGACGTGATGATGCTGACGACGGACATCGCGCTGAAGAAGGATCCGGACTACCGGGAGGTCCTCGAAGAGTTCCGCGAGGACCCGATGGAGTTCCAGGACGCCTTCGCGAAAGCGTGGTACAAGCTCATTCACCGCGATATGGGCCCGCCGGAACGGTTCCTCGGACCGGAGGTCCCCGAGCAGACGATGCTCTGGCAGGATCCCCTGCCTGACGCCGATTACGACCTGATCGACGAGGCGGACGCCGCCGAACTCAAATCCGAGCTGCTCGACTCGGAGCTGTCCATCTCGCAGCTCGTCAAGACCGCGTGGGCGGCGGCGTCGACGTACCGCGACAGCGACAAGCGCGGCGGCGCAAACGGCGCCCGCATCCGCCTCGAACCCCAGCGGAGCTGGGAGGCCAACGAGCCGGAGCAGCTTGAATCGGTGCTTGCGACGTACGAGGCGATCCAGGCGGACTTCAACGACGCCCAGTCGGACGATACGAGAGTCTCCCTCGCCGATCTGATCGTGCTGGGCGGGTACGCGGCCGTCGAACAGGCCGCGGCGAACGGCGGCTACGACGTCACCATCCCGTTCGAGCCGGGACGCACCGACGCCACGCAGGAGCAGACAGACGTCGAGTCGTTCGAGGTGCTCGAACCGGATGCGGACGGCTTCCGGAACTACCTCAGCGACGACGCCGAGCAGGAGGCCGAGGAGCTACTCGTCGACAAGGCCGATCTGCTGGACCTCACGCCCGCCGAGATGACGGTGCTGGTCGGCGGGATGCGGACGCTGGGTGCGACCTACGAGGGATCGGCCCTCGGCGTCTTCACCGACGATACCGACGCGTTGACTAACGAATTCTTCGAGACCCTGCTCAACAACAATCTGGAGTGGGAGGTGGCCGACGAGTCCGAAACCCGCTACGAACTTCGCGACCGCGACACGGGCGACGTTCAGTGGGAAGCGACCCGCGCTGACCTCATCTTCGGATCGAACTCCCGGCTCCGCGCCATCGCTGAAGTCTACGGGTCCGCCGACGGCGAGGAGGAGTTCGTTGAGGACTTCGTCGACGCCTGGCACAAAGTGATGACCCACGACCGCTTCGACCTCGAATAGGCGGGAGAGCGGTTCACGGCGAAGTTTCGCGGGTCGATTTTTGGATCGACAACGGCTGGTGCCCGCTGCACGTAGTGATGATCACACGGAGTGAGGGCCGTCTCAGGCTTCTGTCAGGGGAGGCGAAGGGATGGACTCTGTTCGGGTACAATGCCGTTCGGAGACCATCGGACCCCACCCCGACCAGCGCCGAGTCAAAGTATATCCCCTCTGGCCGGAAATAGGCGCGCTATGACTGGGGATGAGGAACGAAAGCGATCCGGTGAGTCGAGTCGACGGCGCGTCCTTGGCGCCTTCGCCGCGGGCGTGTTGACCGGCGGAGGCGCCGCGACGGCGTGGTTCCAGACACGCCCGGTCGAGCAACCGGCCGACCCGGAACCGACACCCGAACCGACTCCAGAGCCCACCGTCACCGCCACGCCGGAGCCGACCGCCCCAGCCATCGTGCAGCGGTATGCGCCGGACCTGTACTTCGGCCGGCTCGAAGAGTGGTACCCGACCGACCCCACGGAGTTACTCGGCGCCGGCGATCGCGTCCTGGATGGCTTCGACGCCCTCGATAGCTACGCCGCGGCCTTCACCGACCCCGAGTCGCCGCCGTGGCCGACGGTCTTCTACAACGTGGTCGCGGACGCCGGCAGTCCAGGTATCGACGTCATCCAGTACTGGATGTACTCGGCGTTCGACCAGTTCACGGTGAACTTCCATTGGCACGACTGGGAACTACTCCAGGTGTTCGTCGACCGTGAGACGGGGACACCCCTGCTGCTGTCGGCCAGCGCCCACTCCCGGAAGGTGCCCAACAACGAATATGCCGACCCGCCCACCGCGGAGGAACGTCGGCCCGGGGTGCTGGCGGAGGTCGGCTCCCACTCCAGCACCTGCGAGACCAACGCCGTCGTCCCGACGTTCGAACGGGTCCCGTCCTCTGACTGGGACTCCGACATCACGAACGATGCCGTCGATATCTCCGCGCGGGTCCGTGCCCCGTTCGCCTACGGCCTGCCACGCGACGAGGGAGCGCGGCTGCCGTTCGTGATGCCGGAACTGGACGGCCAGCCGCTGGACGAGCATCCGGACCTGTCGGTCAACCGCGAGGACTTCATCGACGAGCGGGTCACCGTCGGCTCGTGGAACGGTCTCCCGCGGCCGCCCACGGATATCCCGGTCCGGGAGCCGGGGATCGTGCTGACCAGCCCCGAGAGCCGGACCGACGGCGACGTCACATACGCGCTCGAACCGATGGCGCGAGTCCGCGAGGCCATCGACGATTTCGTGGGTCCACAGCTGAGCTTCGAGTTCGCCGTGCCGGGCTTTGCCGAGGACCGACTCGCCAGCCATATCACGTCTGTCGGCATCCCGTGGGAGCAGCCCCGCTTTGCGGACCCACTGGCGGATGTGACCGACCCGGAACACCGCCGCAGTATCGCTGGCGACGTGCCCGGTGGGCTCGCCGACCGTGTCGTCGGCAGAGTTCGACAGCTCCGGGCAGGCGCCGAAGGGACTGTAGAGCATGTGAGCGACGACGCCCAGTCGGCCCTGGCAGACCAGATTCCCGTCTCGCTGTTCGGGGTCCCGGTCGAGGCCGCCGTCAGGCTGGCCAGTCCGGACCCGGTCGCGACGGTCACCCGCGGCGGCGTCTTCGGCCTGTTGCGTGTCGAGCGGGGCGACCACCTGCTGGTGGTCAACGGGCCCGGTTACGCGCCGATCGCCGAGCGGTTCGACCACGACGGCGGACTGGTCCGTGCCGGCGCCGGCGGGGAACTCACCGTCGTCGCCAGCGAGGACGCCGCGACGATTCGGGGCGACGGCCGCGCCGCGAACGGTATCGAGCGCGTGCGAGTCATCGAGGACTACGCCGGCACGGTGTACGATAGCCGCCCGGTCGAACCGGATCGGTACAAGATTCCGGTCCACCGCGCGGGGACCTACACGGTCGAGGTGGTCGACGGGGACGGGCGACGTGGCGCCTACCGCGTCACCCCGTCCGATTTCGGTGATGCCGACGACACCGTCAGGGAGACCGTGGAAACGGGCAAGGCGTCGCTGGCCCGCTCGCTGGCGGCGTTCCTGGGGGACCTGCGCGACCTCGCGGGTGACCTGGCGGAGGGAGATGGCGCGAGGGGACAGGTGCTCGAACTGCTATCGAGCGCCCAGCGGGCCGTCGAGGACGCGGTCGCCGCCGCCGAGGAGGGCACGGCCGAGCGGTCGAACGACAGACTCCGTGCGGCTGTCGACGACCTCCAGCGCGCTCAGGAAATCCTTCGGAGTGACGGCCAGGACGGCTACACCGACAGTTCAGTGGCCGCGCTCGTCCCCCGCATCAGCCGCGCCATCGACGACGCCCAGGTGGCCATCGAGACGCCGCTGGGCTGAGACCGAAGAATATGAGAATATCGCAACGGTTCGGACCGCGTATGGGTTGGGGCGGCCTTCGTCTTCTTGCCCCGCTGCTGTCGTGTAGTTTTCATTCTTCTGACTCCGAAATTTCGAGCTTGTTCAGGTGCCGTTTCCGCCGCTGGCGGAACTCCTCGACAGGGTCCGCCTTGTCGTAGTGCATCGTGATGATGTCCTCCGATGCGTTCACACGCTCCGAGACGACGTCCGCCCGGAGACCGCTGTTCAGTTGCCACGTGATTGAGCCCGAACGGATCTGGTGCGGAGATCGCGACGACGGGCACTTCGTGGAGCGCTTCGCCACCGTCCACTCGCAGGTCTCGCGGTCCTTTCCGTGTGGACAGTCGCCGTACCGGCACGGGAGCGTCGCGTTGTACGCCGCCTTCCGTAGCGTCGTAAGACTCGCCCGACCGTGGATCGTCGCAAACAGTGGTTTCCGGCCGTAGTCGTCGGTCACGTCGGGGCGTTCCTCGACGATGTAGTCCTGGAGTGCCGTTATCACGTCGTCGCTGATGCCAACGGCACGCTCCCCGTCGTAGGCGTTCTTCAGCGGTGTGTCCTCTTCAGGTCGGTGTCGGAACTGGACGTAGCCCTCACCGAAATCCACATCCTCGACGTCGAGGCCGCGAATCGCGCCCATCCTCGCGCCGGTATACCACGCCAGTTCGAGGAACGCGTGGCCCCGGCCGAACCGCTCGGTCGTCCCCTCACGGAACACTTCCAGGAGATTCTGCGCCGCCTCGGTTTCCAGAATCGTGTCGGACGTCTGTTCTTCTCTCGGGACTTTCGGAAGCTCGATCGACTCCGGAACGTGCTCGTCGACGACACCGAGCGAGACGTAGTGTTGCAAAAACTGCCGCAGCGTCAGCAGTTCGTTTCGAAGCGTGACCGTGGCGATGTCCTCACCACGTCGGACCGTTTCGAACTCCTGGATGTCCCACGGAGTCACGTCGCCGAGCCGATCGATGTCCTCGCGTTGGCAGTACTCGACGAACAGTTTGAGCTGGCCTCGGTAGCCGATTACCGTCTGTTCGGCCTTGTCGAGTCGCTCGCGTTCAAGCCACCGTTTGACCGCCGCTCGCGGCGTGAACTCTGGCGGGTCGCTCACGGTGTGAGCCCTCCGTCGGCCCGGGCGAACTCGTGGAGGTGCAGCTGTGCGACGTCGTGGTAGGCGTCGTCGGCCCGCAGTCGGATCGGACTCCAGCAGTCGGCGTCGGCCATCAGTCGGCCCCTCCCGGCACGTCCTCGGCCGAGGCCTCCACGAGCGCCGCTGCCGGGCCCGTGATCGGTGGCGCTTCGGCTCGCTTTTCGCGCTCGTCGGGCTCGTCGAACTCCGCGCCGCAGGCCGAACAGCGCCAGTTGGGCGCTCGCTCGTCGTGGTGTGAGGCGCCCTTCCCCGGCATCCGCCGGAAGATGTCCGTGACCTCGCCGCAATCGGGACAGGCCCGGACGGTCTCAGTCATCCGCCATCGCCTCCGCTGGCGGCGTCGCGTCCGGCATCGACTCAGGCGCGTCAGCGAGCGCGCTGAGGAGTTTTTGCCTGGAGTAGTCCGCTGGGTCGTAGCTGTCGCAGATGTCCAGCATCACGAGCCGTGGGCGGTCGTCGACGGCGTACTCGGCGAGGGCGTCGAGGACGTGGCACATCACGTTGGCCGTCTTGTCCCTCGCGTCGGTCCGCAGCACGTCGTCGGCGATCTCGTAGGCGAGTTGCCCGTAGGCCGCAAACGAGCCGGAGAGTTCGAGCGTCCAGCCCTCCTGCGGCGCGAAGTCGCCGTCCGATCCCGACCGCGTCTCGCAGACGAGGTCGGCGACCGCGTCGGGTCGAAGGAACGCACCGCGCGTGTTCGCCGCGCCGAGTTTCTGGAACGCCGCGGCGTTGAAATCCAGTTCGGCGTCCAGCTGGCGTTCCGTCGTCGTCGCGATCGGGACGCCGTCGTGGTCGGTTTCCAGCGACGCTTCCGCCGGGCCGGTCGCGCGGAGGGTGAGCGTGTCGTCGGTCATTACGCTTCACCGCCGCGGTTGTCGATGTTATCCCGGACCCGCCCGGTGACGCGGTCGCGAATCGTCTCCTCGACGTGGTCGCTCAGGGAGACGCCGTGCTCGTGGGTGATCTGTTCGATGACCTCGTCGGCGACTGCCTCGGGCGTGCATTCGCCGTGTCTCTGTTCGACCAGTTCCTCGTCGACGTACAGCTCTTCGAGCGTGTCGTAGAGGCCCTGGTAGATGGCCGTCTGGACGCCGCGGGTGACGTCGACGCCCTCGGTGTGGAAGAAGGTGTGAAAGCCGGCGTCGCCCGCCAGGATGGCCTCTAAATCTTCGGTTTCGGCGGCGAACTGCCGTGTCGACGCCTTGAACGCGTCGAACCACGTGTCGTGGCGGAAGTCGTCGGTCGAATCGGCGCTCGTCTCGCCGCCGTCGGTGCGGAGTCGGGTGTTGGGTCTGTGCGATTCGGCTGTCGCGTCCGAAGGTTCAAGCCCTCGGCGGTGGGTAGAGTTCATTGTCGTACCTCGTAGACGACCCCACAAGCGTCGGTCCGGGCCTCTACCCCGGCCGGCGCGTTTTCGTGGGCGCGCCGAGTTCGCTGGTGAGCGTCGTCTATCTCAGGCAAGTGAACGCGGGGTACTTATTTCTTCCGTAGGTAATTACTTACAGAAGAATGAATTATGCATCAGGTGGACTTATCCAATATCGCCATAATATTGGGATATGGGCCGTCCGCCTCGTCAATCGCCGGCTGAAATCTGTCGGATTATAGCCCTTCATCCAGAGCCGGTAGTTTCTGTCGCAGACATTTACGAAGAGATGGAGATGACCCAGCGGGGAGCGCAAGAGCGCTTGAAATCCTTGGTCGAAGAAGGGTACTTAGAATCGAAGAAAGTAGGGTCCTCTGGACTCGTCTTCTGGTTGACGACAGACGGCCGAAAACTGCTGGATGAAGAGTTCTAATCACCCTTTTGGAAACCAAATCTTTGCTGAGGCACCCACCGTTTTGCCGTATACATCGTCACGGTCTGCGAGTTGATCGAGTCGGTATCGTGCGGCCCTTCGAGTAACACCGAACGCTTCCGCAACTTCTCCCGCCGTCACCCCCGGATCTTCGTGTTCTCGAACGAACGAAAGCACTTCGTCAGGATGCATCTTCTGTACCTTCTCCGCTGATTCCGAACTCATTAACCTCCGATTCTTTCTCCCGTAAGAAAAAACTTATGTGGTCGGGGATACATTGTGGAAATAGACACACCCGGCTCTCGTCGGGCGATTTCACGCAGGAATCGCCCCGGTGCTGAAGACACCGAGGGAGTCGGGTTGTGTCTGGATCCACTATGTCCAAGACGAACCCGTCGTCAACTATTGACGACACGACCCAAGAAGGTATCGCCCTCGAACACGACGTCGCCGAGACGCTGACCGGCTTCGACCACGTCGCACGCTGTCCCAGCTGCGGTCGAGAGACGCTGTGGAGCGACCGCGAGCACTTCACCCACCGCGACGACTGCCCGGAGGCCGACCGATGAGCGTTCGATTCGCCGCGCCGATCTACGGTGTCGCGTGTGTGCAGTGCGGCGAGCTGATGTCGCGTGGGCCGTCGGACGGCGACGTGTGCGCCCGGTGCGTGCGCGATCTTCGGGCGGTAGAGCGATGACGTGTCAGGCGATCCAACGCCGGCGCGTGCGGAACGCCGAAGCCGCACTGGCGGACTGTGAGTCCGTCCTCGGCGTCGACGTCCTGACGCCGCGGGAGGGGCCGGTCGGCGCGTGGACCGTCGAGGCGACGCTGGCGGCGACCGGCGTTCCGCCCGCTGTCTCGCGGGCCGTTGCGCGGGCCGGGCTGACGATCCGGGCGGTGAAGCCGCGCGGTGGGGCGTGGCAGTTGGTCGCGGTCGCGAACTGAACGCGGGCACACTCTCTCGTTTTTTCGGCTGTTATATATCGCCAGTGGGGTCGTTACCGGAAACGGTTCTTGAACCGGGATTTTCGGCTGTTCAGGTGTGTGAGAGTTGTGTGTACGGGCGAATATCGGAAAATGGCCGAAATGATCGGAAACGTCGCTGTCCGGTGGTTTTTCCGATATGTGTCTGTTTGCTGTCGTTACCCAACACTGGCGGTGTTCGGTGGTGGGTGTTGGTTAAGCGGGTGAGTTCGCCAAGCAGCGTGGTGTGCTTGTCTTTGAGTGTTCGTGTGGACTTTCTCTCCGCGGATGGTTGGGTCTCGACGCGTCTATGGCGACCGGTACCGGCTCTGTGGACGCCTTACACAGTAAGACCGGGTTGGTGTGCTGAGAGTGGAATGAAGTCTACTGCCATTTTACATAACTCCGTTTGATATCGGCTTATGAATGAATGGAAAACAGTCGGCGTGCCTGACTATTATTCGGGGAAACTGACAATATCATCCCCTCCAAGCCCTCGTTCTGTTTTTGAAGTGATCCGAGTGACAGATATTCTCTCCTCATTCTCAAGTTGCTTTGTAGCTTTTCTAATATCCTTTCGCTGTGAAAAATGATATTCGTTTTCAGTCACAAACTTCTCGCACAAGTCGTCGAAAGATAGAGACATTCCAGTGAAATCATCCAAGAGATCTTGTTTTATTTTCTGGGTTCTCTGTTTTTCAGTAAAAGTACCAAGGCCGCGTTGCTCTTCGTGAAGTTCAGTACGATTCGGTGCATATGCGAATTCACCAATTCCACATCTTTTCATAGATGAATGCATTTTTTCTACACCTTTTGTACTATTAGTGCCAAAGACAAGATAGTATTTCATCCTTCTCGTGTCTTCTTCTGTTACTAAGTAAGCACGGGTGTACTCAGGTCCATTCTTTTCAAGTCTATGGCAATAATAGCTGACCTCTTTATCATTCCAGTGCTCTGGAGCGAATTCTTCTAATTCTGAGTGCCAGTTTTTTGTTCCAAATAGATTCGTGAGCGCGTTATGATGCTTGTCTGCATCTTCCCATCTGACTACCTGGCTTGCCATAAGATTAACAAAGATCTCAAAGCGCGATTGGCTTCCTAATCGGGTTACGACGTCGTAATCTAATGGACTGTATCCAAATGGATCAATAAAAAAGAAACTTGGGAGTGACCAACCTCCAGTTTGATTCACTGACTTTGGCGTTTGTGTTTGAAACTCACCCTGTTCCACTCGATATTTAATTCCATCCGGAAGTGAAGATTCATCTGGAAGATTTTCTTTTAATAATTCTGCGTTCTTCCGTTCTTTTTCAATAAACACACACTCGGCTTCCGAAATGTTATCAACTCTTCCAACTACTGTGTCTAACAAGAGTTGTGGCGATCCAGGGCAATCAGCGGGTGATGTGATATTAGTGAGCGAAATTGGCTCTTGACCCTCGTTTATATCATATTCGCCTCGACCTGCAAAGCAATCAAAAATACGTAATTTATCACCACTTGCACCGAGTATTCTACACCAAATATCTATATAATATTTAAGTAGGTCGTGTTTTGCCCGTGTATGTTTGGGATAACCTTCCCATTTTTCGTCAGCATCGTCGGGCTTCACCGGATTGTCCATCTCAAAAATTATGGATGTTGCAGTGGTAAGTAAACGTAACGGTTAATTGACTTTTGTTTCTTTTATTCAATATGATTTATATGTTTCTAACATCAAATCACTAACCGGTGTATGATCGATATAAGATTATCTCAGGCTAAATCCAGTTCAGACCCTTACTATCAAATTATTGATGGCACTGGTAAAATACAAGGAAACTTTTCCACATCACCTTCACTTAGCAATCTTCGGAAAAAAAGCGAAAGCGTAGGAGAACCACTTGAAAGACTTGATTTATTTGAAATTGATTTATGCTGTGCTCGCTGTGACTCATTAGTTGAGGATCGATTTGGAGCGAATAGATCGGGGAACTTGTTATGCTGGGACTGTGCTACCTCCAGTTCAGCCGAAGACGATGAACGAAACGTCTCATTTACCACAGATCCAACTAAAGCGGTTCTATCCAATTCTGCTCTTCATCATAAAAACCTCTGTAATTATGTTATCAATATCGCTACTGGGTGTACTCACGGGTGTAAGTTCTGTTACGTTCCGAACACTCCGAATATCAAAATGCGAGGTGATATGCTGAATGAACAGGCCAATGTAGAGAACGGACAAGAGGAATGGGGGAGTTATTTGCTTTATCGTGATGATCTGCCGGAACGCCTAAGGCGCAAACTCGATCGAAAACAGAAGTGGGAGTACACTGAGGATGGCAGAGGCGTAGTGATGCTTTCGAGCGGGACTGATTGTTACCAGGATCGCCGAGCAGCGCAGATCACTCGTGGCTGTGTTATCGAATTAGTCAATCACGGTCGACCTGTTCGGATCCTCACTCGCAGCCCCGCCGTCGTTCGTGATCTCGACGTGTTCAAAGCCGCAAACGGACTTGTGACCGTTGGGTCCTCAATTCCGTGCTTGGACGATGAACAGGTACGAGCTATCGAACCCGGCGCTCCAGCACCTTCGGCTCGACTTCGTGCGCTCGAAGAGATCAGTGACGCAGGTGTCCCGGTCTACGTCTCGATGTCCCCGACGTATCCGACCCAAGACCGCGACGACCTACGGAACCTTCTGAAAACCTTCAAGGAACGTCTTGATCCTGACGTCGTTTTCCACGAGCCAATTAATCCCCGCGGCGGGAATTTTGAGATGACTGTTGAGGCAGCCCGGGAAGCGGGACAAGAAGAACTCGCCGAGGAGCTGGATAAGCTCCGTTCGCGAGACCACTGGATTGAGTACTCGAAAAAGCAACTGACGGCGGTTGAAGAACTTGGAGACGAACTGAACGTCCCAGTCCACCTTTGGCCAGACAAGCAATTCGTGAAGTACGCTGGTGATAAGGAAGACCACTTCCGCCGAGAAATGGAAAAGAAGGAGACTCCGGAAGAGTACCCGCGGCCCCCCGTTTCAGCGTAATACTCCACTGTTTCTCTCGACTTTTACTTTCACTCCGGATACGGCTGGAGTATTTGGGGTTTGAGATATATCTGTATAACAAGGTGTCCTGAATGGACCTTGACCTACAAAGGGATCCCGAGGGCGGGTGGTACGATCGATTCGTCCGGCTTGTTGACGACGACGGGACAGTGGTCAAGGACTTCGGAAAAAATCCGACCCTCGACGAACTTCGAGAAGCAGAGTACGAATATGGAACTCGGATCAATCTCTGGCAACAGGGGTTAGTCTGCTCAGACTGCGGGAATCAAATCACAGATCGATTCAGTGCAACGCCGGATGGACATCTCCTTTGCTGGGAGTGTGCGTCATCCGAGGCTGGTGAACAGCGTGGAAATCTCCGGACTAATGTGGATCCGACAAAAACGGTTTTGAGCGAATCGAAGCTGTACAAAAAGAGCCTCTGTGACTATGTAATTAACGTCGCCACCGGCTGTCGCCATGGCTGCAAGTTCTGCTATGTTCCATCGACTCCCGCTGTCGATAGTCGAGACGAAATGTTGGCAGAGAAGGCCGATGTCGATGATCCACAACTCGACTGGGGAAACTACCTACTCTATCGCGATGATCTCCCTGAAAGACTCCACGAGGGACTTCAAGAGAAGGATTTCAGCGAGTGGAGGAAGACAGATCGAGGTCGTGGCATCGTGATGCTTTCCAGCGGGACGGATTGTTATCAGGATCGCCGAGCAGCGCAGATTACCCGAGGTTGTATTCAAGAACTCGTTAATCACGAGATCCCGGTCAGAGTTCTCAGTCGGAGTCCGAATCTGACCCGTGACATTGATCTTTTCAAACAAGCAGGTGAGAAGATCGCTATTGGGACCTCCATCCCAAGTTTTGATGCTTCGTTAGTTAATGCGATTGAACCGAATGCTCCCGCACCGATGGCACGTTGGGAAGCACTGGACGAGATGTTCAAAACAGGTGTTCCACACTTTGTGTCGTTTTCCCCAACGTATCCAACGATGGACAGAGAAGACATTCGAGAGGCTTTGAACTGGTTTAGAGCACTTGATCCGGAGGTCGTTTTCCACGAACCAATTAATCCGCGAGGCGAAAACTTCCAGATGTGTATTGAGGCGGTTCGAGAAGCAGGCTTCGAGAGTGCGGCAGATGAATTCGAGAAACTGTTAGATCGTGATAAGTGGGTCGAATATGCCCTGAGGCAGATAAATACAGTTCAAGAGGTAGCGGATGATCTTGGGGGAATTGAGATTCATACGTGGCCAGATGATCAATTAATCCGGGAAACAAGCGGGTCTCTCCGGCAGCAACTTGTCGAGATGAAGAAATCTATCTCGCCAGAGATTTTTGATGGAAACAAACCTAATTCCTCATCATCTCAGGCACCAATTCTATAGAACTCACTCGTGTCTAATTGACACTGGAAGTAATATTCAACTCCCGGATAGGGGCGTTTGTTTATTAGACTCGTCTAATTCGGCCGCCTAAATCCTTTTACCCGAGATCTCAACGTATTCGTTTCAGCGACACCGGAGTCCGAACCACCCGTGAGGGTGGTGCCGAGTTGATCTTCGGTTACTCGTCTGCTATAATCGCCGCGACCGCGACCGTGAAGGCAGCCATCGCCGCCGCTTCCCCGAATCGTTTAGTCTACAGTACGTCATCACGCCAATCAAATTGTGCCTATCAGCTACTTGTCTCTTTAATTTCGATATCTGAGAACCCTTCGTTCCCGATAAATCCAGTTAACATAAATTCTGTTTGTAATGGGTTTGTGATAGTTACGTCTCCGAAGATTATCTTTGTCCCCGCTTTGGCGAAGTCGGGAGAAGCATCATCAAGCGGCTTGGACGCCGGAATGTAGATTCCTCTTTTTAACATAGGGTTCACCGGTTGTACCGTCTCAAACTCTTTTTCAGTTATTTCGTCAGTAGACGGATTGATAATCGGCCAAAGGGCTGGTTTGGCTTCATCGTCTACAAAACCATTTACGAGCAATAGCACAGCATCCAAAGACGGGAAGAAACCTGCCTCAAACGCCCTCTGTACCTTTCTAACAGTAACTCCTAAGTGAAGATAGGCATAGCGAACGTCGACGACTGCGATATTGATTCCGTGGTGCCCTCGAAGCTCTCGTCCTTTTTTACGAGCTTTTCGTGTGACTCGGGTTCCGATCTGTGCGAGGATTTTGTGAGGTACAAAATCAATCTCAGTAATCCAGTCGACGGAGTCGCTATCAAACTCTGACTGTATAGCGACCTCTTCCGACTGCGTCGCTATTACTTGGGTGTGGAACCCGGATTTCGAATACGAAGTTATGAATCGACGGATATAGCCGGTGATTAGCTCCTGCTCGTCTGTTTTCGGGGTTATTTGAATGACTTCATAGGCTGTCTTACTGTCGGTGAAGTAGTGGTCAGGAGTGTTATTTGTCCCTTCCACAGCAACCTCGTTCTGATAGTATTCGAGGTCGTGCATCTCCCCAAGCAGGCTCAGAGAATCAAGTTCGGAGAACTGCTGGGATGCAGAGATGTGGTCACCACCAATTGCACTCCGGTATGCTTGAACAGATTCTTCTGGAAGTCCTCGTTCCTCCAATATATCGAGGCGGTTGTGGAGTCTCTCTTTTTCACCTCCCGTTTTCTTCTGCTGGAAACTGAACCTCATTCGTGTCTAACTCTGAGTGTGTTCATCTGCCAGAGATATAGTGACATCGGTTGTTTAGAAATTGCTCTCAGCCCGTCGGCGACGTCGTCGGGATCGGGGAGCGTCAGCGCTTCCAAGTGATCGACCAGCGAGTTCGTTTTCGTCGCGGTTTCGCGGAAGTTTGCGAAGCCACTCCCGCACGCTGGTGAACAATGGTGATACTCGGAATTTCGATGGAGGCAAATCAATACCGAATCGTGTACCAAATTGCCTCGATTTTCGCACGCCAGGGATGTTCCCATTCACGCGGGTCATCTGACATACCTTCATTTTCCAATTTTCTCAGCTCCTTAAAGCTATTTGGAGCGCTTTGTTTGAAATCCTCCCAAGCCTGTTCAAAACTGGGCTGATCTAAATTTGACTCTATTCCATCCCTCCAATTCTCCCAAGTAGATTTACTCACACGTCCTTCTTGTCTGAGGAATGCCTGCTCGTTTGAGAGGTCGATATATTCGTAGTAGTACTGTCTTTTATCTGTATAATCCTCTACTTCTTTCTCACCGAGGAAAGCTTCGACCGGAATTTCGCCGATGAGTTCTCGATACTGTTCTGTGATGCCATCCTCGAACTGGGTTGTAAATTGTCTCTTCCGAAGAACCAGCTGGTAGGCTATGAAGAGAACAGACAACGGCGTAGCAAAGGTCACGAGACCGTCCACGATTATCTCAAGCCAGTTGATCATACTTCTCCAGAACCAACTCGAAGTACTCGTCGGTCATCCGCCGCGGATTCTGCAATTGGTGGAAGTCGTCGAGGACGAACTTCGACTGCTCGCTCAAGCCCGCAATCGTGGAACGTGACCGTGTTACCCGTTCCGCCTTTACCGGGGTCACGCTTGTTAAAATCGGGTTTCATACGTTGATATCTTCCAGCTTTTCTGCGGCAATAACAGCCTCAGGGTAGTCGGCAGTCTCCAACACGAGGAAATCGGCAATCAGGTACTGTATGAAGTACTTCTGGTATTCCGGTCGTGCCTTACTGAAAATCTCATAGCCGATTAGAAAGATGACTTCTGCTCCCATAAGAACCAAAGTGGGCTGAAAATCGAGTGCTCCAAGATGTGTTTGAAAAGTCGCCGCTCCGGTTAACGCCCCTGTTGCGTCAGCGACTCCGTAGAGTGCATACAATATCCCCAAGGAACCCATAACTATCCACATACTCCGATGAAACGAGTATATCGCCTGGAAAGTGCGCGACCGACCACGAGAGTCCATATGAATATATGAGCGGACGAGAATGTATACCGTCTCGCCGAGTGAGGGTCCATCACCGCTGGATTCAGGTACTAAATCGTCTTCGAGATCGTCGAGACCAATCTCGTCGAATACCCCTGCACACTCCTTGCAGAACCGGCGCACCACTTCCGTCTGTAATAGCTCTGGATTGCTCACTTCACTAACGAACTGCTCTCGGTGACTCGTACGACCAGCAGACCGCTCAATACGGATTGCCGCTGCGTGGACGGCACGCCCAGCGATAAATCCCCCAACCAAGAGCGGAATCAAGAATTGTAGCGACGTGAGCGGGACGAATTCAGGCAAGAAAGGAGCTAATCCAAAAAGAAGGGCCACACCAGGAACAAACACACTAAACAGATCGTAGAGTTCGAATCGACGAATGCTCTGTTCAAGCATTACAATCACCCGTTGCCTTCTACCTATTAAATCCCCTCAAGAGTATGGACAGTAAAACTAATACGTTTACCTTCGAAGGTTCAACAGGAAGAAGATGAGCGCACAGCACAAGCGGATTGGCGACGCCATAAGTCGCGGGATTGATGGGTTACTTGTCGCCAGTATCGTGATGCTGATTGCCGCGCTCGCTATTGAAGGGTTGCGAGGATCGGTTTGGCTGTTCGCCCTCCCACTAATTATTGCCTTTCTGTTAGCTCTGTGGAGATTTTTGTCTGGGTCGTAATAATCCGTTTTCAATCTTCTAACGTTCCTCAGTCGGATACTGCCACACGAACAGCGGCAGCGAGAAGTCGAAGGAGTTGGCCAGCACCGCCCGGACGTCGTCTTTCGTCCGATCAAGCGTCGGGAAGTTCACGTGCGACGGTAGCAGCAACACCCCGGCCTCGATCGCCTCGCCGCGGTCGAAGCCGTCCGGATCACGATAGGCGGCCTCCATCTTCAGCAGATGCCAGTTCGCCCGCATCTGCTCGCCTCGCTCGTGTTCGACCAGCACGCCGTCTTTGTACGCGTTGAAGTCCGCCCGACGTGACGGGCCGTCCGTCGCGTCCGACACGGAGAACGTCGCCGAGGCGGATTGATCCCAGTTCAGCGGGTCAAGTCGCTCCGCTCGGGCGGCCAGATTCTGGTTCCCGCCACCGTGCTCGACGTAGGCGGCGGCGATCTCCGGCAGCTCGTCCAGCAGTCCCTTCTCTTCGAGGATCTGGCGGCCGCCGCGGAACGACCACGTGTCTGCAGTGTCGAGTTCCGGTTTCATATTTCAGTCAACCAACTCGTCGTACTTCCCCAGCACCAGCTCAAAGTACTCGTCGGTCATCCGCCGCAGATTCTGCACCTGATGGGAGCCGTCGAGGACGAACGTCGTCTGCTCGCACCTACTGACCGCTCGTTCCGGTCCTATCGTCCTCAAAGAATACCGAGAGAAGCTCACTCAGATCATCTTCGAGTTCACCGGCCTGAAGGATCTTGATCTCCCCGTCCTGCTCGTCGAGCGACGCAGTCTCCTCGTGTAGGTCCTGAACGACGAGGAGGCCGTTCCATCCGTTCCCGAAGTACTCCTCGTTGACGTCCTCGTCCCCGTACACGAACTCTTCGTCCTGGCGAAGGAAGGCGAGATATTCGAGCGTCTCTTTGATTCCCTGTCGAATCGTGCTCCTGTTCCTGCTGTTCTTGACCTCGGTAATCAGGTAATCCGAGTCGCCGTCGGCGTGTCTGATCTCGATGACGATTAGATCCGGACGTCCGGTATGGGACTGGAATTCCCGCTCTTTGAAGTAGTCGTTCGCGACATCGAAGCCCGTGGTGTGGACCTTCTCCGTTCGCGAGAGGTGCCCCTTGCCGCGATCGGGCAAGGCGTTGAACGAGACGTCTCGATCCCGCGCCGAGTTGTCGTGATAGACCACGATCTCGGAGTCGTCTTCGGCTTGGAGACGCGCGATCTCCTGCCGATCGGTCTTGATCGTCTCGAACTCCGCGGAAGTCGTATGGAACTCTTCGAGCGTCGCGATGAATCGGAAGAGCACGAACAGTTCGAGGAGCGTCTCGTCGTCGTCCGGTGTTATGGCCGTCTCGGAGAGAAGACGTTCGAGCTGATCTCGGTCTCCGTCGTAGAGTTCACGGCGGAGTTTGAGCAACTGTGCCGCCTCTCGATAGATCCTGTGGCGCGATTCGGTGGCCGTGTTGAGCATCCTGTCTGTCGGCTCGTACGCTTTCGGCCGGCGAATCCGACGCACGTGGACGTTCTGCTCGATGATTCGCTGTAGGTTGTCGATCAACGGTTCGTTCCACCGGTCCCCCACCCACTCGTAATCCTGCTTGAGGTACTCTTCGGCTTCACGTAATGTCTGGTGGATGATCGAGATGACGCGTTTGAAGACGATGTTCTCCGCGGTGTCGTAGTCCTCTGTACGGTTCTCACAGACGAACGTCGATCGGTCTCCCGGGTTTCGAGAGTAGCGCTGTTTGATCGTGGCGGCCCAGTTGATCTTCCCGTCGACAGTTCCACGACTCGTCCGAGAGACCGATTCGGTCTCTGTTTTGAGGTTGCGGACCCGTCTCGGGAGTTTCTCAACGAATCCCACAACCTCCGGGAGAAGGATGAAGTGCAGATCCAGCAGCAGTTCGTACTCCACGAACCGCTCGTCGAGTTCGTCGGGTTTGATCGCTGAGGCGAACTTCTGTTCGGGGAACGCCCCGTGCATCACGTACGCCAGGATGTCGCTTGTGAGTTCTTCGAGGAGGTCCTCTCTATTCATCGCTATCTTGAATCGTGACCTGCAGGATGTCGCGAGCGGCCTCGTCGAGGAGGTTCTGATCGAGGTGGTCGACCTCAGAGATCCCGCGGACGACACGGTCGCGCTTCGGAACGCCTTCGAGCTGTGGGAAGATGTAGGAGATGACTGCTTGAGTCAATCGGCGCTCCCACGGGATCGAGTGCGCCTCGGAGAGATACTCCAACATATCCTTGACTACGGCCGGTCCAATCGCTCTGTCCTCGATCGCACTATTCGACGCTCGCCACACGTGTCCGACGTCACGTAGCGGTTCAGCGTCGCCGTCGACCCCGAAGCTCGCTGATTGGATGTCCCAGACCTCTTGATCGGTATACTCCAGCAACAGGGATCGCAGTTCTGCGTCGTCGAGGCCGTCGAGCCTCGGTGCCGGAACGCGAATGAACGAGAACCGCCGCATAAAGGCGTAGCTCATTTCGTACAGCGACGTCTTGTCGTAGGTATTCAGCGTCGCGATGAGGCTCCAGGAGTCGGGGACTCGATACTCGTGTGGTTCGCAGAAGGTACGACCGTCGAACGGGGCCAGTTCGACTTCTCTCCCGTCCTTAGTGTAGGGGAGCTGGACGGATTGTCCTGAGAGAACCGTGAAGAGCTGGCCGAAGGCCTTGTCGATGTCGGCGCGGTTGAGCTCGTCGATGACGAGCGATTCGTTGCGCTGGGAATTGTTCGTCCGCGATTTGAAACGGTTCAGAACGAGGCCTGGAGTGAATTCGAGGTGGTTCCCGTCCGTCTCTTTCTCGTTGGGCATATACCCGCCGACCGTATCGAAGGTGGACCAGTCGGCAGTCGCCGTCGTGACCTGGGATCCGGAGTAGAGGTAGGGGTACTCTGTCACGAGGTATTCACCGAGACGACGCGCGATCTCGGTCTTCCCCGTTCCAGGAGGCCCTGTGAGAATCACGTGTTTTCCGGCACGGAGTGCCCCCTCGATTTGGGCGATGATTTCCTCACCTTGCTGGCCGGGGAAGTACAATCCGTTCAGAAGCTCTTCGGCGTTGAGCCGTCCCTGGAAAGCTTTTCCGAGAGCAATCGCCGGTGTCTCACGGAGTTTCGGAGAGAGCGCGTTCGCGATCGCGATAGCTTTATTTCGGTCATTGAGTTCTCGAACGACCTTTTGTCGGGGGAAACCGGAACCACTGGCCTCACGGCTTATGTCCTCTACCTCGCTGAACGAAAGTAAGTTCGAGGTGAGCGAGTCGATTTCGCTGTTCACCGTTTCCTGGGTCTTCGCGTAGATATCCTTCGTGAAATCGACCACATCGAGATCCCCAGTTGCGTACAACGACTCGAACGTGACGAGATAGGGGAATTCATCGCTCTTCGGACGATCTTCCTGCTCGTCGTACCACCAACTCTCCCCGTCCGCTTTGACCGTCGTCGCTTGTACGATTCCGGCTCCGATGATCCCCGCCTCCTGATCGTCGAGCACTTCCCACCCCGGAGACTGCGTAGAGTGGAAGAAAATAACGTCCCCTTGCTGAATAGCCTCCCACTCATCGGACTCGCTTTCTTCAAATCCAATTGCAGCATATTCGTACGCACTGAGCCAGTAGTCCGGTGGTGCGGTGAATTTGTAGATAGATGCTTCCCCGTTTTCGAGATGGTTCGAGATCGAATTGGAGCCTGAGATCGAGGAAGAAGATGATGACTCATCCGTGTATGTGTCGTTGAGGATACTATTGAGTCGTGGTTGGCTGAGAGACGATCCTGTGATATCTAACTCCTCTTGGATTATCCGGAACCAACCGAGAAAGAGCATTTTCCCCGGAGAGAAATCTTCGAAGGTGCCAACACCGAGGTCTTGGGCCTTCGGTTCGAGTTCTCCTTCAAGAGATTCAAAGATTGAGCGGAGTTGGTCGAACTTGGCTGCGGTACTTGAAGTTACTTCATCTGAAGGTTTGAACCCGCTAAGCCCTGCTGACCAATTCCGGATTATCGCTTCTCCAAGCCGGCTTTTGAGCCAGTTCGCTTTGTCGGGAGATCGGGAGATCTTGCGGCGAATATCAGCAATCGCGTCGTCCATAGAACCGTACTCTGGAACTGTTTTCTCGGGATAGATTTTCTTTCCTTTAATTTGGTCGATGAATTCCTCAACAGTGCTGTATTCCTCAAAGAACGTCGAATCGGGGCGGTCGAATTTTATTGGACTATACGTGTCGTTGGGGAACCCTTTGTACCCGAGTAGCTCCCAAAATTTGTCTTGATCGAGATCAACCTCGTACAACGGCTCCAAGAACATCACGTGAGGGAATATTGCGTCGGTCTGCTCATCCCATCCGACAGCGTTTGTGAATTCTTCTGCTGTCTTCTCGTCGAGTACGGCCGCGTTGGCGATCCGAGCTAATATCGTGTATTCTCCATCGTGTCGACCATCACGGGAGGCAAATAAAAGATAATCACCTACGTTAGCCGGGTTGGATTCTCGATTGCCCCAAACTCGGATGTCTCTGTGACTGATCGGTAAATCACAGATGTCCTCCAGACGCTCGCGAGGAATCCCACCAATGACGGTCCGCTCAAAGTTTGCCTGAATGGGGCCTCCTGGCTTAATTGGTGCTTGGTATATCGTCGGTGCACCATCATCGGCAGAAATGTAGGTTTGATAGGAATCTACGAGTGTCTGTAAGTCTGATTTGAGTTCCTCATCAGAAGGAATATTCCCCTGTTTGTACTGTCGATAGTAGATCGTTCCAGGCCCGTACAGTTTGTTTCGTTGGGAAGCGTTAGGGAATTCCAGAGACCCTTGTGAGAATCCATCCGGGTGAATTTTGGAACGAATTTCTTTCGCGTTTGATTTTAATTGCTGACGAGCCTCCCGCGTCCCTAATTCGTCTTTGAGAGTCGTTACTCCCTGGTTGAGAGATAGAGTGACACGTCCTTCCTGTGGCTCAAAGAGGTAGACGACATATATCCCTTCTTGTATCGCAGTCGTCTCACGTGGATCCATTACAGCAATCCACGGTATCGATGTCCACCTCCCCTGACCCACAGATGATTTTATTACTATGTCGTCATCGTTGAGAACTTCGTTGATGATTCCAGGAATCCTTTCTTGGACGTCCTCACGCGTAGTATGTGCGGTGATTCCATCTCCTATCTGATTTACAGGATACTGCGAAAGAACACGTTCGAGTAAATCAGAGAGTCCTTCTGAGGACGAACTCATACAAGCCCGCACAAAGTGTTGTCAATTAAAAGTATTCGTTAGAGAGATTCCGCCTGTGAACCCTCGATAGACATCTGTGAGATGCCCCCATAATGGTTGAGAGGCTGTTATGAAAGCCCCCGTTCGAACGCTCCCGGCACCCCCGGCTTTCCGAGAGCGTCCGACGCAACCGCCATCCACTACGACAGCGTTGCACCCCGTCAATAGCCGGCCGGTGCTGCTGTCGGCGATGCGATGCTCGTTCGGTGCCCGCCGGTCGTCGTCCTGCGGCAGAAATCCACGGGTCGAAAAATCCGAAGGCGTCGCGATCAGACCGACTTCCGCGACTGAACGGGCTCTGCCTCTTCGGTGTCTGTCGCGGTGTCGGTCTCGATGTCGGCCGCGGGCTCACTCGTGTAGGTATTCAGCCCGAGCACGCGGTTGATGACGCACTGCCGGGTGAGGCCGGTGACGAGTAACACGAGGCCGATGAGACCCAGCACCGCGGCGACGACGCCCGTCGAGAGCGGCCCGACCGCGAGGCCGAGGATCCCAGCGAGCGCGGCCAGCGAGACGGTCCCGAGTACCGACCCGAGTACGAGGCGAGTGGTGCGATCGTTCCCGCCGACGTTCTTTTCCATTTTGATCACGTCATAGAGGCGCTCTGAGGAAATAACTCTATCTGGCCGTCCGAAGGCTTCATAGAACCACTCCTCAGAGGTTGTCATCGAGGGCTTCCTACACCAAACAGGAACCGCTGACTACAGACGAACGAAGTAGCGACACTGGTCTCAACGTACCTGAATCTGGTCAGAAGTTCTTCGAATTAACGAAGGCTGTTACGATGTAGACGGGTTTAGAGTCCGTCAAGAGTTCCACAGGGAAAACACTGCTATTGGTCACCCCATAGAACTATACCATTGACACCTTAACCAAACAAAATAATTGGATATTAATATGGAAAACATACGCTACACCACGCTAACCATCCTATCGGTGATAATGGTCGTTTTCGCTGCCGGACCCGCGATCGGGGCGACGGCACCGGCTCTCGCTTCCACTGACCACAGCGAGTCACTGGATGTAAGACCTTCTGTAGATGCAGGCGGAGGGACGTCACTACCGGCGCAAGTCGAATTTAAGACACGAGGTTCGGGGGAAGTGCAAGAACTGGTCGTTGTTGAGCGTATCGACCGTGACGGTGACGGCTACGCCTCAGGATTGCAGTTCAAGATAGTCAGCGACACGCGCCCGAAAGATCCGAAAGAGAACGGTCAGGCTGGGCGCTCGACGGCCAAACTGTTCTCGGTTCTTATCGGTGGTCCATTCGAAAAGCTGCACAATTTCTTTACAAAAGACGCCTCAGACGAGTTCTTTACTCCCGGGCAAGTGGTGACCGCGACTACCACTGACGGAACCCGCGAAGTTATGACGTACCGGCCGATTGGAAAGGATAAGTACCTTGGACCCGGCGAGATGGCTGACGAGACACCGCTATACGTCGGGACCGCACGCGAGGGCAAAGCGTGGACACACGAGACTCATGCCATCGGGGTTTCGCGGTTGCTTGGGCCTGGTGAAGAGCGAACGACCATCGAATCCATCAACTTAGAAGCTTGTTGGGACCCCGAATCAAGAGGATCACTGACAGGTAAGGATTTTGACGCCTGTCTGCAGCCGACAGACATACCCGACCAAGGCTTCGCTGCGGTTTTCGACTCACTGTATGGAACCGCGCCGTACATTTTTGTCCCTGATGAGCCGTTAAAAATCGAATCACCCGAGCAGGATCAAACAGAGACAGTGACGGTCACCTCGAATGTTGATGGGGCTGTTGTATCTATCGACAGAGAGCAGGTTGGGACGACGCCGTGGACAGGAGAGATCCCGACAGACGTGGGGAGGGACGGCTCGGTTCGAGTTACTGTGACCGAGCGGGGATACCTTCCCGAAACGCGCCGTATGGCCGAACCACGCGACATTGATACCCGACTGACGAAGATCGAACAACCGATAACGGTCCGCACTACAGAGCCGGGGGCGACCGTCTTCGTCGACGGTGAGGTTGTCGGAGTGACGCCGTGGAGTGGTGAGCGGTGGGTAGAGGGCTCATACGACGTGTTCATCAGCGCCGATGGAAAAGCCCCGAGCCAGTTTACTGATGTCAGGGCTGGCGATACCATCTCAACTGAACTCGTGGACGATAGTCTGATTACCAGCATCTCCGAACCGTCGTTAGAGGACACATCTCTCAACGGGTCAACCGACACGTCAACGACTGAGTCGACCGACGACGGCAGCTCTGAACCGGAACTGATTCTCTCAAACACGAACCTGACCGACCCCGGGTTCGAAGAGGACCTGCGCCAAATACAAAATGTCAAGCTCGTCGCTTCGCGCTTCGAGCCGAGCGAAACGACTGTCAAAGTCGGCGATCCAATCACACTGACGGCACGACAGTCATACAGTCTCTTCGGCAGCATCACAGCCTATGAGTGGTCGTTCGGCGACGGCAGCACGACTGGCCAGCTCTCGACTACGAGCCGAACTCACACCTACACCAGCCCGGGGACGTACACGGTCGAGCTGACAGTCCGAGACGGGAACGGTAACACTGATACAGCGACGAGGACAGTGACCGTGGAAGACACCTCACCGAAAGCCGCGTTTGCCCCGAGCACATTCGATTCGCAGACGGGCGAATCCGTCTCGTTTGATGCCAGTGCGTCAACCGACGCCGAGGGGGCTATCAGTTCCTATCGGTGGGAATTCGGCGACGGGTCGACTGCGAACGGGCCAACGCAGACACACACCTACACGAGTGACGGAATCTATACCATCCGATTGACTGTAACTGATAGCAACGGGAATACCGACGTGCGTGAAAAGGACATCAATATCTCTGTCCCGAATACACCGCCGACCGCGGCGTTTACTTCATCGGTCGACCGCCAGGCCGGGACGGTAACGCTCGATGCGAGCGCGTCTAAAGATGACGACGGGACCATCACCCAGTACGTCTGGACCTTTGAGAACGGAACTGTAGTGACAGGCGAACAGGTAACCTACGACGCACAAGGCCCCGGCTCTCGCGACATCGAACTACTCGTTGTCGACGATGAGGGGAGCTCTGCGGCGATAACCGAGGCCGTCAATAACGCCGACGCAACAGTTGCACAGACAACGACTACGAACACGGAAGCTCCCTCATCAACCGACGAACAGACGAGCACGGTGACTACACCCCCGAGCGAAGAATCGGGCGAAGGGGTACTCGGTGCGCTTGGGAATTTGCTCCGGAGTATTATCGATGTATTTGAGTAATGAGAGTGCTCTGAGGGAGATATAAAGTACGGTTCGTAGATATTCTCTCTCGGCTGTTTCTCGTGATCGCAGGTTGATGTACACTTGTGAATATTTCAACACGCAGGCAGACTCTCACGGCTGATTCAGGTGTGGAATCGTGAAACAAATCACCGTGGGAATACCCCTATGACTCCCTTCTCGGCACCTCAGCCGCTCGTCTGACGGCCGTCTCGAATACCTCGGCGGAACAGTCATTTCACGAGACGCGCAATGCGCACTCAATGTTCGATCCGGTGGTGCTGCTGTTGATCGGGGTGCTGTTTCTCCAGTACCCGCTCGCCGTCGTGATGTACCTCGACGCGCGGCGACTGAATCTGAAACACCCCGAACAGTACTGGCTCGGCGTCGTCGTCCCCACTGTGGGCGTTGTGGTGATCCTGTATTACTTCTCGGCGCGGCGGACCCTTCCCCGGCAGTCCGAGGCGAACTCCGAGGACTGATCGACTCGATAGCAATTGTCCGGCAGAGTATTATCGAACTCCTATTACGATGCCTATTTTACGGAGCGTCTGCTGCGTAACCCGTCAGAGAGAGCCTGCGTATTACTCAGAAGAGTCCGATTCGGGACTCTGATTCGCAGCGTTCACCGACGAAAAGAAACTCCCAATAAGTCCAAACACTCCCACCCCGAGAGATGTGAGAACGATCGTATTCGAGGTCCCGTATCCGCTGGCTTCAATTTGAACTGCCCATAGCATCAACACGATACTGAACAGGAGGACATCTCTTGACAGGGACATACACCACGTGCTAACAGCTACCTGTTTAGCTTTTCCCGATCGGTTGCCCCGCCCGCTACAACATCTGTACTGACCGGTTCCTGTCCGGGTGCGAAGGATCTTCTCTGACACCGCTGTACCGGCAGCCTCGCGTTTCACTTTCGCTCTGCGTGGCTCGGATTTTTGCTATTCAGCGCATTCACTGCGAGGTATGTCACTCGGAACGTGCGATCATCGGAAGTGTGACGACCCAGCGACCGCGTATTTCACGTTCGCAGCTGCCGGGATTACGAAAACCTACTGTTCAGCCCATATCGAAGGGGCACGCCGTCGTCTCTGTTCCGATGACGCACGGTAGTTTGACGCCATCTGACGATTTTTATTCCGTCCGTTCCTCGCTCGAAGTGCGGGCGTGAGCCCGTGTACCCCACCCGAAACCTGCCCGTCTCCCTGGCCGCGGCTTCCCCGGCCGCGGCCGCTATTCATCCCGCGTTTCGATCTCGCCCACACGCCGGGCAGACGCGTGGTAGTTCCGCGTGTGGATGCGCTGCCGCGACCGCACAGCGGACACAGGCGACCTGTGGCGTGTCGTCGAGCGTGCTCACGGCAGCACCTCCGACAGCGGCGGTACTGGCACCGCTTCGACGAGGCCGCCGACGAGATCGGCCAGGACGCCGAACTGCACGGCAAGGTCGACGCCCGGGATCAAGCCGAGCAGCGCCAAGAAGAGCACGAAGCCGACGAGCCCGGCGATCCGCAGCCACGTTCCGAGGCGTGCGGCGAACGCCAGGACCGAGCGCCCGTGATACAGCGCGATGGCCGCCGAGACCGCGGTCGCGATCGAGCCGCCGACGCCAAGCGTTTCCAAGAGTGCGCCCAGCGCCATCAGCAGCGCACCTCCCATCGCGGCCGCGGGGGGACCCCCACGTTCCTTTCGGAATTGCGCGCGCGTAACCGGCTCGCAGCGCGGCGACTCGCGGTCGGTGCCGCCGTCTTCGCGAAACTGAAGCTCCGATCTCGGGTCATTTTCCCCTCCGTTCGAGCTTCAGTTTGTGGTCGATCGGCGTGTAGTATTCCGGCCACGAGATCCAATCGAAATTTTGTTCGTTGAAAACTAAGCCCGCGTACTCGTACTTCGACGCGAGGTGTCCGTGGTCCATCGGGACGTGGTTGAACCCGACGACCTCGCCCTTCGACGTCGGGTTCGCCGTGCCGTGGAGGTACATCCGCCAGCGCATCTTTCGCCGAATCTTCGAGTGGATGTCCTCCTCGCTGTGGCCGAACGCGAATATCGACAGTCCCATCTTCCGGGCGTCGACCCAGCTATCTTTCAGGAGCTTGATTTTCTGCAGCGTCCCGAACTCGTCTTTTCCAGCGCCCTGCGGCGCGATGTCGCCGATCTCGTCGAGTATCAGCGTCGTCCAGTCGTGCGGGCCGTGCTCGACGCGGGCGAGTACCCAGCCGAACCACCAGTGATTCGACGGGTCCCGCTCGTCGAAGAGATCGCCTTCGGGCGGGGCGTCGTACTGTTTCTCGTCGGAGTTCTCGTAGATCCCCTGGATGCCGCGCATCCGCGGGTCCGGATAGACGACGTGGAACTGCCCGACGTCCAGCAGTTCTTTGTTCAGGTGTTTCGGGTTCCGGTAGCGCACGATGTCGCGGACGACGTGTTGCTCCAGCTCGTCGAGGGTCAGTGTGTAGCCCTCTTCGGTCGGCACTCGCGGCACGAACTTCGCATCGTAGTCGACGCCTTCCGGGAGACACAGCGTCGTCCACGGCGCCAGCGGCAGCCACTCCGAGCGAGCGGACGACCCGCGCCAGACCACCTTCGCGACCGAATTTTTCTTCGTTGACCACGCCGAGGTCGGCGTGATCCCCTCGATCGAGCGCAGCGCGATGTGGTTCGCGAGCGTCGATTTGCCCGATCCGGGCTTCCCGATTGTCAGCAGGTCGGTGCCGCCGACGATCTTGTGCTTCGTCGACTCCCACGTCGTGTCGATGATCGCCGGCCAGAGTTGTGGGTACTCGTACTTGTCGGGGTTGAACGCGCCGACGCCGCCGTGATCTTTCCCCGGTTTGTCTCCCCCGTGGTAGGATCGAATCGATCGACTGTCCGGCCAATTCTTCGTTTTGTCGACGTTGTACGTGTCGTGTCGCGGTTCGAGGAATCGGTTCAAGAACCGCTGTTTCTCCTCTGTGAATTGTGGTTCTGATAGACTCATCGTTAGCCTCCCGTCGGGCCGCGGTCCTCTGTCTCGCCTTTCGCCGGTTCTTCGGCTGTCCGTCGCGTCAGATCGCGAACGGCCCGGTTGAACGCCGGCAGGATGATTCGGCAAATATACCACTGTCGACAGCGCCGCCAGTGCGGTCGCGTATCGCACAGCAGCAGGTCGCCGCAGGGATCGTTGTGGAGATCGCGGATGAACTCTCCCGGCGGCGTCCCGTCGCCGAGCGGCTCGCCACGCGTCGCGACGATCAGATCGTCACCCCAGTCGAGGATCTCCGCGCGGTCGTCGAGGCCGCCGTTCAGCGGGCGATGCAGTGCGACCTCCTGAAACGTGTGCAGTTCCTCTAAGGCCGGGCGCATCGCGATCGACTGCGCCTGTGGGTCGTGGCCCGCGTCGCCGTCGCTATCCCGTTCGGTCTCGCCGACGTACTCGCCCGCGTCCTTTCGCAGCGACCGGAACGAGTCGGCCTGTACCGGCGCGATCACTTCCGCGGCCCACTGCTGGCGGACGCGCTCGGCGACGCCGTCCTCGATGTCTCGCGTTCGCGCCTCGCTATCGAGAAACGCCGCGAGGATCACGCCCTCGCTGTGATCGCTGTCCGGCCGGAACTCCGAGGCGAAAGTCGCGAACTGTGCGGTCGGCACCTCGCCGAGCGTCCGCACTGCGAGGTCCTGCAGCCACTGCAGGACGGCATCTCGGGAGTGGAAACCCGCGAGTAGCTGTCTGCGGAGCGTTCGGATCGTTCGCGGCAGTTGGGCCTCCGCCGGTCGGCGGTAGTGCGTCGCCTCCGGCGCGTCGCCGTCACTCGTCGTCATCGTCGCCCTCCTCGCCGTCGCTGCGGGGCGGCGCGCTGTTGGTCATCGTCCCGTTGGTGTCGATGTCGCCGACGTCTTCGACGACGTCACCGTCGGCGGTGGGTGCCGCCGTCGCGCCCCTCTCGTCGCTGGCGCTGTCGTCGACGCCGTCCTCGGCGGACGCACCGAACGCCTGATGGACCGTCGTCTCGGTCCCACGGCGGAGCTGATCCACTTTCACGTCCTCCTGGGCGGCGAGTGCCTTCCAGGCGAACTCTTCGGCTTCGTCGAGCGTGTGGGCGTCGCGGTTCCCGATCGACATCACCAGCATCGACGCCAGCACCGGTCGGAGTGCCGCCGGCGCCGGTTCGATGTGAACGTGGCTGTCAGTGCCCTCGACGGCGAAGTGCCACGTCGCCAGCGGGACGGCGACGATCAGTGCGGCGTAGACTGTCGGCCCGTAGAGTGCCGCTGCGCGCCACGTCAGTGCGACGCCGCCGAATAACAGGACTGCTGGCCAGACGAGGTCCTTCCAGGAGTCGATCTCCGGCGTCTTCAGCGCAAGTCCCGGCGGTTCGTACTCGATCAGCTCCTCGGCGTCGGGATCGATGATGAACACCTCGGTCCACGGCGACTCCCACAGCGAGAACCGCGTCCGCAACTCGTCGGCATTCTCGATCTTCGCGCGACCACCTTTCAGCCGGGCGAGGAACGCCATCCAGCCGTTGCGGACGATCGAGAGGCCCGCCTGGCCCTCGTCGAGGACGCGGTAGCTCTGCATCGTCCCGAACGGCATATCCTCGCTGAACGACATCGAGTCCTGATCGCTGTCGGAGCCGACCGCGGGGAGTCGTGTCGACGTGAACGATTCGACGCTGTCGATGTGCGGCTGCCAGAACAGCTGTGACTCGGTGCTGCCCTCGTGGGTCGCCAGCATATACCCGATGTAGACGACGCCCACGTACGCGCCCAGTACGAACGGAACGGTCACGATCACTTCCGCGGCGTAGTAGTACGCCCCGAAGACGATCCCCAGCGTGATCATGGTCGTGACGCCGAGGTAGTAGCCGAGCCCGTGGCCGGGCGGCGCACCGGCGCGATCGATCCACGAGCGGACCTTCCGCCCGCCGTAGGCCCCGAATGCCACCGCCGGGACGATGATGAACCCGGTCGAGAGCATCACGAACTCCGACCACGACCCCACGTCGATCGGCTGCGTGAACGCCACGGATCGGTGGGTGAACGTCCAGCGCGCCGTATCCTCGTGGCCGTTGACCCACATCGTGACCCGCTTCGTCTCGTCGTGTCGCGGGAGATCGACCTCACCCATCGCCCACCCGGAGCCGAGCGTTACCTGTTGTTCCTGGACGGTCACGTTCGCCGCGTACGCCTCGGTGGTCGTGGTGTTCCCGTGGGTGACCTGCCGCGTCTCGCGGTCCCAGGAGACGATCGTCACCGTCGCTGATTCCTGGTCCGTCTGGGCGCGGATCGTTCGCAGATACAGCGTGTTCGTCTTCAGCGTCTGCCCGGTGTCGAACTTCGGCCCGTTGTTCGCCTTCGTGACATCCCGCCATGGCTGGTTGGCCGGGGTATGCTCCAGCCAGAAGATGCGCTCCTCCGCCGGGATGATCCGCGCGGACGGTACCGAGTAGTGTTTGCCGTCCTGGCGGAGCTCCTCGATCGTGTACTCCGCGTCGGTGTTGGTGTCAGTCTCATTGGCCGACTGAGCAGCCGCGAGTCCACCCGCCGACAGCAGCAGCGTCGCTACGATGAGCGCCGCGATGATCGAGCGGTAGTTCGCCATCGTCAGTCACCCCGATTCGAGTCTTTCGTCTCGGTGTTCGTCTCCGAACTGACCATCCCACGGAACACGATGTTCCGAACCGAATCCGGCGACCGGTACGCCTGGATCAGCTGGTAGAGCAGGTACATCCCGCCGACCGCGAGGATCACGGTCACCTGCTGGTTCAGGAACGCGCCCGTGAGATCGACGCCGAACCACACCAGCCCAACGATCAGGCTGATCGCGGTCACAACTCCCCAGATCGGCCAACTGAACCGGTCGAGGGCGGACAACCCGAGGTAGGCACCGATCGGGACGGCCACGGTGAACACCGCCGGGACAGTACCCTCCGGAACGGAGATCGCGCCCGTAGCCAGCAGCGCCACCCCGATGATCCCGCCGACTGTCGCGGTCACGTAGGGATGCCGCCGCATCCACCCTACCGTCCGCATCAGCGTCGAGCCGACGGTCCCGCCGGCGCTCGTCGCCATCGAGGCGACCGACGCGACGCCCTCGCGGCCGCCGCGGACGTACGCGATACCGAACACGCCGAGGGCTCCGACGCCGAGTACGGCGACGATCGCGCCGATCGGGAGCCCGCTCAGCAGGCCCGACGAGGTGTCGCGTATCGGGCCGATCACGCTGATGTCGTCGTCGCTGTCTGTCGACCCACCGCTACCGGTGTTCAGCAGCCACTCGACGACGCCGGCGTCGTCGGTTCCAGTCAGCGTCAGCGGCGAGTTCGCCGTCCCGGAGTCGAGGACCACGCCGAGCGTCTCCGAGTATAGCTCGTACTCCGCGTCGTCCTTCGCGTCGATGTAGGTGTACTTGATCGTGTCTCCCGACTGGCTGCCAGCACGCACGCGGTACTGTGGGTCCGACTGTGCGGGGTCGGTGACGATCACCTCGACGTCTCCGTCGTTAGTCGCGGGTTCGACCTTGACTGGGATCGTGCCGATCCGCATCCGGTCGCCGGCCTCGACGTTCGGCGCGACGAAGCGCTGGTCGTTCCCGCTGAAGTAGGCATACTCGGTGTCGTCGGTCCACGTTTCGTTGTAGGCGTAGTGGACGCGTTCCTTCTGTGGCGTCCCCGAGTACAGCAGCTCGAAGTCACCGCTCGATCGGTTCGTCACCTCGATCTTCGGGTCGTCCGACTGGCCGAGGATTGCCGGGTCAGTGACCTGGATCTCGCCGTTGTTCGGGACGACCTTCGAGCCGTACGCCCGGACAGTGACGGTGTCGCCTGCGGTGACGCTTCCGACATCGACAGTCAGCGTCGTCTGGTCGAGCGACCAGCTGTCGGCGGTCGTCCAGGAACCGCCGTTCTCGCGGACCTGGACCTCGCGGATCGACGTGACCGTGCCCTCGAAGGGGATCGTCGCCTGCGCGCTTTGGCGATCGCTGGCGAACGTCTTCGAGATGTCGTAGCGTTCGCTGTACTTCTCGCCGTCGTACTCGACGGTCTGTTTCGAGGTCGCGTCGTGGCTGATGTTGGCTTCAACCTGCATCGTCGGCGCGTCGGCCGACTGATCCGGCAGCGAGACGTTGATCGTGTTCTCGCCCTCCTGGAGTGCGCCCTTGTCGATCGTCCGGGTGATAGTTTCGCCATCTGACAGGCTGCCGGTGTAGCTCGTCGAATTGCTGTTAAGTTGGAGTGTGGGGTCGACTGTCTCTGTCCTCTCTGAGACGTTAATTTTCCAACTCGCGAGTCCCTTATTTGATGATATATTGACCGCTTGGGAGCCCGTTTGTAGATCGAGTGTGGTTTCTGTAGATTCTCCGTCGCTTAAATCAGTCTGTATGAAGGTCGAGCCGTCTATTTTCCCGGTTACAGTACCAACTGGGCCGGATCTAACATCGACATAAACTCTCGCTGGACTCCCTTCGTTCCGAATTTGCAGGGTCTTACCGTCTCGCGTCCGGTTTATTGTCTCATTTATCGTATAGGTATCTCCGCTGTTAACGTATAAATCGGCCAATGTTGTCCAATTTTCAGACTCTCCGATCCGGTAGAATATATCTTGAGATCCGGTGTTCGGTCCAGTTTCCACCACATACAAATCTATACTTTGGACAAATCGAGAGTCGAATGAGACGTTTCGGGTTTCGTACCCGCTGAAACTGAACTCCGCAAGTTCTTCTTTGCCAGTTATTGAGACACTCGGATTTGTAGACTGAAAGCCAGTCGGCTCGGTGTTGCCTGCTATATTCACCGTCTCTAATCCCGATCCCGATATTGACCTATTTTCTCTGTTAGATACCCCGGTCAGATTTACCGTGACGTTCGATGCGGAATCGAGGTCATCCAGCTGGTAGGAGACGGTGGACCCGTCCGAGAAGGTCCCTGTCGTTCGGAACTCCCCGGAGAACGTCACCGTGTTGGAACTGAACTTCGCGACGTAGAACCGCAGATAGCCGTCCTCGTAGCTCGCCTCAGAGGTCCAGGTTTCCCCCGAAGAGTGTGTCCCGTAGATCATTTCCGGCGTCGAGCCGAGCGCTTCACGAAGGACCCCGGCGTCGATCGCCACGTCGCGGCCGTCGTGACTCTTCGTGTCGCGTAGGACGATGGCGACCTCGCCGCCACCAATCACGTTCGCGTCGTCGTCGAGATACTTCTCGTCGGCACGCGCCGGCGTTGTGACGATCACTTCGAGCGTGTCGGCGTGATCATCCGCGAGGACGTAGCCTTCCAGGTCGGCAGCGCTGATCGGCACCGACTCCCCAGCCGGCACGTCCTCTGTGATCTGGCCGTCGGGGACCCTCACCATCCCCGACGGGGCCGCAGCTACAGCGCCCGCGAAGGGCGCGAGAACCGATACAACCAGCAGGAGCGCCAGTCCGACCGCAGCGTGTGCGCGTTTCATCGCTGAATCACTCCCGATGCGGGGGAGTATCCGCGGCCGCACAGGCCGCGGTGGTGCGAGCCCACGTCGCGGGCTATCCGGCCGCGGCTCCGACGCATCAGAGCATCACCGTCCCGAGGAACGGGATGAACTGCTGTATGAACTCCGGGACCACGCCCGCGACGACATCGCCCACCATCGCCGCTGCTGTGCTCAGGCCGCCCGTCGCGGCCTCGACTGTCCCGCCGATCCCGACGCCCGCGACGGCTTCGGTCGCGCCATCCGGGATCGAGGGCATCACCCCCCACCCCCGTCTCCGTACCGCAGGATCAACGCGATCGCTGTCACGAAGATGAAGAAGAACCCGGCGATCTGCTTGTCGAACGGGATCACGCCCTGGAGCCCGGCAAGGGTGAACGCGCCGAAGATCACGTGGCCGATAACGACGGGAGCGCCGCCGAGGACCGCGTTCAGGTCGCCGGCGAGCTGGAGCAGCTCCATCGCCAGCGATGCCCCGAGGCCGGCGAAGCCGACCACCGCGACACGGCCGCCGCGTGCTGCGTTCTCCGTCGCGCCGCGGGCCCGCTCGCCGACGTTTCTGGCAGCCTCGTTGACCTCGTCGGTGTCGCCCAGGACGTACTCGTCGATAAACCAGTACGCGAGCAACAGCGCCACGACACCGCCGATGATCAGCAGCCACTTCGACGGCATCACGGACCCCCTCTCGTCGCCGTGGTTCGCTGTCTATACGTCCGAATCGTGTTCGTGTCGATAGTGTGTCGTCTCATAGTCGTTTTTGAAATTCCTCAAGTGCGCGATCGCCGAGCTTAGCGAGGTAGATTCCGCCCGTGACGAGTGCGACTGTGACCGCGACCGGCCGCAGCGGCTGGAGTGTCGGCAGGTTCGGAATCAGCGAGAACGCCGTGATCGACGAGGCAGTGAACAGCGTCGGTGCCGTCGCCCACAGCGCCGCGAGCAGGCCTTTGACCAGTGCCGGCTCGATGCCGATACCGATCACGCCCAGCGATCCCGTGAGTACGGTGATCGGGTGTTTGATCCAGTCTTTCAGTGTCATAGGAACCTCCCGAGGATGGTGCTGATCGGGCCGCCGACGACCGGGATTGCTTCGAGGCCGGCCAGCAGGAGCGGGCCGCCGATGCGGACCACAGCCACCAAGAGCACGACCACGACGAGCGTCGCAATCAGCCCCGAGATCGGCCCCGGGGTTTGTGGGACCGTCCCCGAAATCAGGCTCGTGAGAATGTCGAAGGCGCTGCCGATGAGGAACGCGACCACGTCGCCGCCAAGCCGAAAGAGCACCGCCGGTAGGTCTGCGATCCCCCAGATCTCACCGCGGGCGCCAAAGACACCAGCGTTGCTACCGAGCACCAGCAGTTCACCGGCACCGAAGATCTCGTTGAGGATCGAGCCAAACCCCGACAGAAGCGCCCCGAACACGACGTTCCGGATCTTTCGCTCCGGGTTGTCGATCCAGCCTGGCAAGGAGATGTTCGGGTCGTCCTCAGAGGTCGGGTCAGTCCCGGATCCCGGGTTAGGCATTGATCCACCTCCAGCCCTGGACGACGATGAACACCGCCAACAGCACGGCGACGATGTTCAACAGTATCGAGAAGATGCCTGCGTCGATCGGCCCCCACGCCGCTGCGGTCTCGCCAGCTATCGTCGTCGACAGCTGATTGATGCCCGATTCGAAGCCGGAACTAATCCGGCTCGTGAACGAATCGATCGCCGCCGCTATTCCCTGTGGGACTGCGATCAGGAGTCTGAATACCTGAAGGAGAGCTGCTCCAGCCGTCGCTTCGCCGAGGTCCACCCAGCTTACGTTGCTGTCCTTGAGGAACGTCTCACGAAGCGACTGGCCGTCGCTACTCACCAGCATTCACCTCGGTTCGGGGAATCCGGCGATCTCGGGACATCTCAGTCGTCGACGTCTGCCTCCTCGTCGGCTCCGACGAACGGGATCACGTCGAACGTGAGTCCTGGGATCGGCACGTCGGTCGTGTCCTGGCGGTTGATGTACTGGATGATGATCCAGAACGTCGCCAATACAAGCACCACAGCGACGATCAGTCCGAACAATCCGAATGCCCGGACACCTTCCTGAGATGCTTGGCTTCCAGCGATCACGATGCCCAGTGGTTCGAGCAGGAACGCGCCGATGGACGAGTCCGCAAGCCCGATCAGGAGATTCGCTGGCGTGATGATCAGCAGGTCGATGATCGCCTGGGTGCCGGTGATGAATCCCGCCGAGATCGACAGCAGCCACGCTCCGAACCCACGCTTGGCGATGTTCGTCAGGGATGAGCCCTTCGCGCGGTTCAGGAGCTCGGTGGCGCTTGGAGCCATCGGTTTACCCCATCAACCATTTGCCACCGAGCAGGCCGCCCAGTGTCGTGATGATCATCCCAGGGATGCTCGTGATGAACCCGATGATGCCGCCACCGGAGCCACCGGTCGGCCCTATCGCGCCGCCAGTCTGCTGCATCGCCGTCCGCTCGTCGCCGGTGACGAGGTACTGGTAGTGCAGCGCGATGTTCTGCGAGGGCTGGACCGTGTCCTCGACGACGATCGTGTCGCCGACGCTGCCGTAGGTCACGCCCGCGTCGTCCCACGAAAGGTCATCGAAGTCGGTGTCCGAGGCGCCCTCGACGATGTCGGTCGCCTGATATCGGCTCTCCGGGACGGACTGCTCGGCGACGAGATCGAGGTTCGAGTAGCTCAGGTCGTAGCCCGTGTCGAGGCCCATCCGGTAGTACAGATCGATCTTGAAGTCGAAGCCGGGGTACGCACCTGCTTCGGAGAAGTTCACCTCGACGTCCGCGCTCGGCAGCGAACTCGGGTAGCGGTGGAAGTCCACCGTCAGGCCGTTGATCGTCGCCGTGTCGAAGGTGTCACCGAGCGTCGAGAGGTCGGTCACGGAGATCGCGCCGCCGTCCTTGACCTCGGTGATGGTCTCGGTTTCGAGTTCGTCGTCGCTGTCGGTGTCCGCCAAGCGGTCACCGAGAACGTAATTGCCGGACTTGTCGAGGTTCAGCCCCGTGACCGTGATCGTGCCGCCGTTGGTCTGGGCGATGACCTCGACTTCTTCGATGTCGTTGAACGTCCCGTCGGACCCGCTGGTCGTCTGGGTCGTCATCTCACCGAGCTGGCGCTGGAAGACGAACCCGTCGCCCGTCGCGCCCGCCATCCAGTTCTCTCCCGAGGACTCGCTGGCGTTGATCTCAGCGACCTTGTAGTCGCCGTCGGAGTCGTTGATCCGCACCTCAATAACTGCGTTCGAGTCGAGCGAGTCAACGTCGAACGCCATCATCAGCGACTTCTTCGACTCGTCGCTCGTGATCGAGAAGTTCGAGAACGTCGCGGAGTCGCCCTGCGCGAGTGTCATCTCGACCGCATCGACGCCCGTGGCGGGTTCGGTGTTACTGACCGAAGCGCCGGACGTGGTCCACTCGCCCGCGTCAAGCGCCGAGACGCCGTCCTTCTGGTGGGGGAACTCGCCGAAGTCCGAGACGTTCACTCGCGTGACGGTGTAGGAGTAGGGGTTGTCCGCCGACTCGTTCACCTGGCCCGCGAGGTCCTCTACCTCACCGGCGTCGTTCTCCCACTGGAGTCCGTCCCAGTCCATCTGGTAGGTGTTGATCGTCACCTGGCCGCGGTAGTACTGGGACTGCGTCGCGTCCGCGTCGTAGTTGACCGCACTGTTCTGCGCCATCACGGGCATCGCCACACTGCTGGCGACGAACAATGCCAGCAGCGCGAGGATGCCCACCTGTCGAATTCTGTTGTGTCTCATCGGTTGAAAAGTAGCTGTTTGAGTGTCTGTACGGTGTGTTTCAGCCGGCCGCGGCGGGCGCCGTGCTGCCGGACGTAGCCGCCCTTTCGAGCCGCGTCTTTCCGATCCGTCACGACTCCACCTCCGGCTCGTCGGCGTGTGGTTGAAGTGCGGCATCGAGGGCCTCGCGGCCGCCGTAGTCGTGGGCAGCTGCGATCGTGATCACGATCGGGAGCAGACCCGCGATTGCCACGAGTGTGAACGAGTCTGTAAGCGCGATTGCCAGCATCAGGGCGACCGTCGCGAAACCGCCCGCGATCGTCCCGCCGAGATACAGCGCCTCCGGGCCAATCGCTGGGTCCGTGCCGGTCATCACTCGGCCCTCCGATACAGGATGAAGTACGTTGCGAGCGCCGCTGCCGCGAACGTCACGATCCCTGCAAGCTGCTCCGAGACGGCGAACAAGTAGCCGGATGCGGCATACGCCGCGACCATCACGCCGATCGCGAGCGTCCGGTTCTCGCCGCTGAGTCCGACGCCGCGTTGGCGGACTGTCACGCGATCGCTGACCATCCCGCCATCAGCACGGACGTCGTTGTCGTCAGGATCCTCGGCGCCGTCGTCCTCGAAGACGACCGCCGTCTGCTCGGGGACGCCGACCGATGGCGGCGAGCTATCGAGGTCGATCGAGATCGTCTCCCCGAACGACGTCGTTTCGATCGCGGTTACGCTGCCGTTCTCACGGACCGCAACCTCGCCGCTGTCGGTCACGCCCGATCACCGCCCGTGGACCGCGGGAGTCTGCGTAGTCGGAGTTGATACCTGAGTTCGAGCAGCGGTAGCACAGCCGCCAGCGTCAATGCCGTCAGCCCGACTCCGGCCGCGATCGTCGACGCGGTCGAGCCGAAGACGCTCATCGGCGGTCCTCCACGGTCTCACCCGGGACGGCGAGCATCGCCTCGGCGCGGTCGCGCTCGATTGCCTCAACGCGCTCCCGTAGCTGGCGCGTGACGTCGAGCAGGTCGCTCACGGTGGCGCCTCCAGATTCGGTTGCCACTCGATGTGGCACTCGGCGCGCTCGCGGTGCTCATTAGTCGATTCGTCTTCCGTCCGGCCCTCCTCGTTTGCTGAAAAGGAGGGTTTCGGGGTCGAAGCCCCGCGTTCTCGGGTCATCGTCCGATCCGACCGCGAGTTCCGGAGCGACCGGAGTGCGGCCGTCTCTTCAGACAGCGGTGGTTAATCGGAAAATGCCCAGAATCTGCCCGTTATTCCCATCAATGGGAGCGTTCCCGGAATTCCCGTGTGACATTTTATACCCGTCATTCCCGTATCGGAAGATATGAGCACGGGACGGGAGCCTAAGACCCGCAGCGCGACGGTTCAGGAGAGCAACGGCTGCAAGCGCGTGACGATTCCCGCCGACGTTGCTGAAGATGTCGACGTCGAAGCTGGCGATACAGTCTTGTTTCGGCCCGATGACAGCGGCGAAATCAAAATGCGCCCCGCCGACGACGTCTGGCCCGACGAGTAGGATGCCCTACTGGGACTACGGCCGGCGTTCCGCAATGTAGCCCTGCTTGCACTCGGGACAGATATCGCCGGGACGGAGCATTGCGGTGTCTTTGATCCGAGAACGCCCGCAGTTCGGGCAGAAGAATTCGACCACCTCGTCCGTGGCGTCCGATCCGGTACTCGTCGAGGTCGACGCCTGTGCAAACTCCTCCCTGTCGGAATCCGGCTGTCCCGTCCCGGCGGCGGAGGCGTCCGAATCCGCCGCCTGGTACACTTTCGTGTCGGAGTCTTCCTCCGTCGTCTGCTCATCGTCTCCCATCTCTCCGTCGGAATAGACGGCGGTTTGCGTCGACTCCGATTTACCCTCGGACTCCGGCGGTGTCTTGCTCGCGCTGGAACCGATCGACCCCTCGTCCAGCCCGAGCTCCGACGGCGAGCGGAGGGCAGTCACTTCCTTGTTTTCGCTGACCGTCTCTTCGGCTCCACAGCGGTCACACACCTTCACTTCACGAACCGTGACCACCACCTCGTTCCCGATTTCTTCCCGGCTCCGTTCCACCTCAGGTTCCCCGTACGTGTGCCCGTGAAGACGGCACCTGAGTCCCATTACTCCCTCATTCCGGCACAAAGCGTCAAAAATGTACCTCCTGAATCTGACAGGTGCGTATCCCTGTCTCCTCGTTGCAGAGAGGACTTTCGCAACTAATTGGCGCTACGTGGACGTTCGCGGTGCTGATGCTAAATAGAGTCTTGAGGAGTACGGTCTTATCCGATGGTCGACCGTCGCGATTGTTGCCGTGATGTTACTCGGCTTCAAGTTAGCGCATCCCAGATTAGTCGACTGATCGCGTCCGACTCTCCCAGGGAGTCGGATAAGTCAGTCACAGTATGTGTTTAGCGGAGTTACGGTTAGTCCGAACCCATTTCATTTGATTCTTGACTCAAACTCCCCTTTTCGAGCACTCTTCTGTTTGCTTCCTCAAATGTTGTCGGGACCAGATTAAACGGCTGACGCATAAACAAGGTGAATAAGCGGGTGATCTTATTCTCTTGAGATGGATTCAATGTGGATTCAAGTTCTGCATCGACGCGCAGGAAGTACATTCTCTCAAGCTCATCGCTCTGATACTGAGATCTTCCCTCTTGCCGGAACATATTCAATCTCCATTTCCTGTTATCTCCTGGGTTGAGAAACAAAGAATCATTTTTCCACGACTCGTCGGAGAATTTGTGCTCGTCTGGGATTGAATCGAACGTTGAAGAAGGATTGAGTAGTTCTGCGTCCTTGTTAATTTCCTCAACCGGAGCAAGGGAGATACTTACTGAGGTCACGAAGGGCACATCGCCCGAGTTTCTGATAACAAACCAGTGGTTTTTAGAATCCATATCTCTGATCATTTCCTCTGTTTCTTCAGACTCAATGACCATCTGTGGAAGGTAGGATAACGCCTGAAACTCGGTTTGTTTACGCTGTTGCTTCCACATCCTCCAGTATAATGCTGCCAATATTAGTGTCCCAATGAAGGGCAGCACTACACCCAGTAAATCGATGGTATTGGAGCTTAGCATACTGAAGTCCCACAGAATCGGTTCAAAACTCAATCTCTTTGCCATCCGCCTTCACCGGAGTCTTCAACCTCTTCGTCCGCGTCCTCAGCTACCTCTGTTAGCTCAAGTTGATTGATATCGGAGAAGGCGACGAATTTCTCATCCACCCGCCGCAAGTTTCGGTCGGGGCTTTCGAGAGTCATCGTTTCTGAATATCCCGCAGTAGAGTAGCTTCGCTGAAGCTTCCGAGTGCGTAATATCTCCTCTACATCGCTCAGTAAGAATCCGGCCGGGTTACTCAATACGTCTGTGACGGTGCCTCGGATGATTATTACCGTCTCGATGTATTCATCTCCACTGTCTCTGTAGCTTCGCGCCACCTCAGCTGTGCGGACATCGATTTCTTCGCCAGCAAATTGCTTCCAGTACTCGATGTGATCCGAGAGTTCGCTTGCCTTTGAGATCACGCTGGTCGCCGCTGCGAGTGATGAAGGTTCAACCATACGACACCATATTCACCGATCCAAAATAGTGTTGCCGTAGCTTGTTCTTCAGCCGAGGCCCGCTTCTTCGAAGGCCTCGTTGACCACGTCCGGCGTCGGCGCATTAAGATAGGGCTCGATCGCCTGGAACGAATCCCATCCCCCGACCTGCATCACCACTCGCGGGTTCACCTGCTCGTCGACGAGAAGTCGCTGGGCGAAGCGGCGGCGAAGATCGTGGGAGCTGACGTGACGGAAGTCGTCGTCGCCCGTCTGCTCGGCCGCCTGCTCGGCAGTACGTTTGACCACGTCTCTGATGCCGCGTTCGGAGAGATCGACAAGTGGTTCTGAGCGGTCGATGTCTGCAGCGTTGCGGTAGCGGTGGATGTCGCCCTCGACGTCTGCCGGCAGGTAGGCATCGCGGGGCTTCCCGCCGTTGCCGGTCGTGTCCTTTCCCTCGGGAACCCGGATACGGTAGTGGTCGCCGTCGTCGGTTCGCTTCACATGCTTCGGGCAGACCTGCGGGATCTCGAAGGCCCGGAGGCCGACGTAGCCCCCGAGTTGGATCACGAGGTCGTCGCGGTGGGTCGCGGCGGCCCGCCGGAGTTCCTCGAGCTCGTCGTCGGTCATCCAGACCTTGTACTGGTCCGGCTTCGAAGTCGCTTCGAGTCGCATACCGACTTCTTAGAAGAACCTTGCACTAAAACAGTCAGACGCGGCGTGTGATCCGCCCTGATCGAGCGGGATTCGCCGGGTTCGTTTCCGACTTGTCCATCAAGTCGGCATTTTCGAGGGTGTCTTAGAAACTTCCCACACCACAACAGGAATCGCTCATTACAGACGAATGCTGTACAGGTCGTCATCTCCTCAGTATTTGTCGGAAACAAGCTGCTGAATATAGAGCGTGTAGTCAGTAGTCCCCGCCAGATGGAATTTGAGGAAACTTCGTGGTTTGTAGCAAGCTACGATATTTGCCAGATGATATGATACACGTCAAGGTTCAATATGTCACAGATTCAATTAATTTTATGTCACTATAATACCGTTACGGTGGGTATGGGACTCTTCAGCCCGAAGTGCCCCAGATGCGGTAGCAGCAACGTCACCCGAACGCACGGTATGAAAAGCTGCGACGACTGTGGAAAGAGCTGGAAATAACACCAGCATCTACTCCCTACCCTTGGCGTAGTTAGTAGATGCCCGCAGAACTGATCTGAGTAGTGAGTCAGGACGAATCGTCGTCGCGCGGCGGCCGAGACGATAGCCGATCGAACCGATCTTGTGCACTCTGCTTGCGTGTCTCGGTCCGCTCAGGTTCGTAGTCCATTTGATTGATCTCAGCAGCAGCGATCTCCACCGTGAGGATTGCGTCGGCGTGACGGGCATCGGCCGGCAATGTATTCGCATCTATTATGGCGTCACCCACTTCGTCACCGTCCTGTTCGAAGAAGATCGTAGCGAGACCGTCCTCAATCGTGTCGACAACAGCAGTATACTGCCCGTCATCGAGTGCCTCAAGATTGCTCATCAGTAGGACTCCTCCAACACGGTAGTACCATCCGAGGTACGCACAATAACGGTATCGCCGTCGTTATTCCAGATCGGTGACCCCGACCCCCAGTACACATCAGTCTCGGTATCGGAACCGCTGCCAGTGTGCAATGTCACCGTAGCGCCGGAGTCAAGCGTGTATCCCTCGGGGAAGGTGTAAGTCCGCCCCGCCTCGTCTTCGACAGTCCACCCTGAGAGTTCAAGCGGGTCGTTGCCAGTATTCTCAAATACCACGTACTCATCGTTGAGATTCTCCCGATCGTCACCCTCTGCGTCGGCGTTGACTTCCGTGACGGCCAGTGCCGCCGGCGACGCGGTTAGTGTTGGTGTCCCACCATCGGTTGCGACTGCCTCGGTCTGCGTGGCTACGGTGTCGCCAGCGAGAACTTCGCGTTCCGTGACCTCACCGGAAACACCCACGGTCGCGGGGTCAGCATCGCGAATCGTCGAAGGATCCGTAGGTGCTGCGTTTTGAGTCCGAACCGACACGGCACGGCCGTCGCTGACCAGCACGATATCCCCGTGAGTGGCTGTCCAGTACGCCGGAATCGACCGGTCACTGAGTCGTTGCAGCACAGCTTCTGTCGGGTGATCGTACTGGGAATCGTAGGCACTGGAAATGATGACTGCGTCGGGCTTCACCGTATCGAGGAACCGGCCACTTGTGGAACTCGAGGATCCGTGATGGCCAGCTTTCAGGACCGTGGATTCGAGTTGGGAGCCGTATTCCTCGACGAGGTACGCTTCCTGATCGTCTTCTGCATCACCAGACAGCAAGAAGCTCGTCTCCCCGTAGCTGAGCTTAAGAACGATACTGTTCTCGTTGCGGGCTTCGCTTTCCAAGTACGGCTCTGGCGGACCGAGAACTTGGACGTCTACACCTTCGAAGGCGACGTTGTCGCCCTCCCGCGTTTCGTAGAGCGTTACCTCGTGTTCCTCGACAGCATCAAGATACTCGCCGTATGTCTGGGTGCTGGCGGCAATCCCTGGGTCATACACGGCGCCGATGCCGTCCGCAGAGGTTTCGTAGTATTCGATTATCGCAGCGTTCCCGCCGATATGGTCGGCGTCATTGTGCGAGACCACGAGGTGATCGATGCGCTCGATTCCGTGTGCCTGCAGGTACTGCAACACGTACTCGCCGTCGTCTTGGTAGTGGCCAGTGTCGACGAGCATCGTCTCCCCACTCGGGCTTACCACCAGCGTACTCACGGACTGTCCGACATTGATAAAGTGGACCTCAAGTGTGCCGTTTATCGACGGTCCCGCTGTGGTCGTCGACCTTTGAGTGTCACCTATGGGAGTCTCAGTTGTATTCGAAGTTGGTGCGTCGCCGGGATCGGCTCCACTGCACCCTGCGAAAACGACCAGTCCGGCGACAGCAACAATAAGGATGAGCTGGGACCGAGACCGCGAGGACATATCGTGGGCAAAGTGGTCCCCGTAGTAAAGCGTGTTCGCTCGCAGCGTGATTAGCCCTGTTCCGCAAGCAATGCAATCCCGGGACAATCACTTAGAATTCAGTAACCTTCCGGCGATGAGACCAATAACTGCTCCACCAAGATGACTTCCGTTGAACCACTCCGCGGTAAAATAAGGGCCAGTCAACACGTCATATGCGACGATCAACACCGCCACGATCCCAGCAAGACACGCTATGATCCTGATCGAGGCAAGATCTCGGATGCGTGATACGCTCTTTTTTGATGCGATGGTGATTGAATACGTTGCGAGAGCGTAGGCTATCCCACTTGAGCCATAGGCTATGATTTGATCAGCAACGAACGGAATTTTCGCAAGATAGGCCCCAATGGTCGAGCCCACCGCTGCGAGTATTATAAACAGGATATATTTTTTCCTCGAAAGCGTTTGTTCCACTACTGCCCCTATACCCCAGATGACGACGAAATTGAAAATAAAGTGCAATCCCCCGTAGTGGAGCAAGGGAGACAATATCCAGGCTACTGCAGTATATTCCACAAACAGATAGCTCACTAAAACCGGGATAGGTTCCTCCAATAGTAGAGCACTGACGAGCTGTCCTATGTATATGAGTAGTATGATAGAGACTAACGAAAGCGTCACCGGTATTTCCAATTCCCGAAATTTCGTGACCAACTTTCGGTCCTTCTTGCCTTCAGTACCCATTCGGGATCATCTTTGTATTTAACCACAAAGTTCGGAGGTTGAATTAGCGGTTTTCGTTTCCAACTCGTGTATCAAGTCGTCACTCCCAGAAACGCGGCTGAGAACCTTACTTCTCAATCAAGAATTGTCCCAGATCAACCTCTTCAAAATCCATCACCAGGACGATACCCGAGTAACCAAGAAACAGCCGCCAGCACACCGCCGCCGACAATAATCAGTGAAAGAAAACCAATTGTTGAGATTTTGGGCAGGAGATCGGAAAACGTACCACCCGAAATATTTCGGAATGCCCACGTGAGACCGACTACAGCTACAAAGGCCATAATAGCCACTCCTCCAATCGCATTCCAGAGTTCTTTAATTGGTAGATCGGCCATAGACCATTCTCAACCTCGAAGAGCTGCGGCTCGGTCGTTCTCATATTTCTCGAGGCGCCACTTCGCGACGCCAGTGTCCTCGTCGAACTCTACCTCGTGGATGTTCGTCGACGTGCATACCGGGCACCGGTCGGTGTCCTCGCCCGCCGTCCAGGTGTCGTCGCAGTCGCGACAATGGTAGTGGTTGGGATCCGGCATACGTTGGTCGACGATCGGTCGAAAGAAAAGCGTCAGCCGTCCGGAGTGAAAGTGAACCGCTACTTTCACCGCGCTTGGCCGACTGCTAAGCCTCCCCAAATGCGACCGGTCGGTATGGACGAGTTCGTCCTCCCGAAGGAACCGCGACTCGACAGCGCCCCCGATCCGGACTTCGGTAAGATCCTGGAAGTCGAGTGCGATCGCGTCGACGAGCGGCGAGTCAGCGAACAGTCGAAAGCGTGTCAGCAGTGCGGCGGGCCCGTTGCGCTTTCCGAACCCCACATCTGGGCTCGCGGGAAGCGCGATTCGCCCGCCGGTGCCGTGCATTTCTCTGCCGTGTTCTGTTCCGACGAGTGTTGGCGGGCGTGGGCGTCAGCCGACGAGTGAGACAGCCGCGTAGCTGTAATTCGAGACGCCGTTCACGGCTCTATCAAGATCTCCGCTGTCAACATACATTATTCATAATACGAACGCCATATTACACGAGAGTATGACCTATGGTAGCCATATCGTAAATAAGCAGTCATACTACAAGGAACGGTTCAAAGAAGCCAATACACGACTACAGCAGTACCCATCATTACAGAGTGTTTTCGGCAGTCTTTCTTGGCAGTCGGATAAGACTCTTCAGGAAAATCCGATAATTCTCCAACTAAGCAGAGAACGGAGGAGAGGGGATGACGTTGCTTGGTTATCTACTGTGGAAGATGCGATAGACTCAGCGACATCAAAACTGAGTTCGAGTGATATCCAAGATCTTCACAGTGAATTGTGTTCTCCAGACGGGAATAAGGTGATGTCGAGAGTGACTGAGTTGGTTTGTTACCAATATTTCAGCAGTCAGGGACCATCTGTTATGCCTGAGCCTTCATTGTCTGTTAACAGAAATACGGACTTGCGAGTCGATGATACTTGCCCGGTTTATATTGAGATCACACGACTTGGTACCGCGAAAACTGAACGGGCTATAGAAGACGTTTACCAGTCCGCCGCCGAGGAAATAAGCAAACAACTACCCCGGAATAAATATCTGAGACTTGATATAAACACCACAGAATTGGATTGGAGCGGCAGTCCACTCGACAAAAAGGGGTCAAAATGGGAAATACTGAACCAAGTACAACGTACTCATCTTCTCAAACTTCTACAACATAGGGACGCACTTCGACTTCGGGATATTCAGTCGATGCCGTCTGACTGGACCCTACAAAAAATAATTGAGGATGCTGTAAAATTCGGAACGCACGGCACGTTCGGTCAGAACTGGAATGGTATACTGAACAAACCTCAGTTTAGTAGGCCGCTCCAAACCCAAGCTAAGGAATTTGAAGGGCCAATCGTTTCGGCATTAATGGGTGATGCAAAAAGCGGATTGGTGGAACTCCATTCAGAAATGCATTCACCTTCTTCTGCTGCAACTCATCAAGAGGAACGCTTCTTACGAAGAGTCAGAGAACATAAACTTGAGGATAAAATCAAAAAAGCACAAAGAGAGCCAAGTGAAGCGAACCTATTGATGATAAGTGCTACACACTGGCTCGCTCGTGGTTATACAGAATCAAACGATCAGCCTCTTGGTAGAGGTCAACAAGAAAAGATCAAAGACGAAATACAAGAAACACTCAAGCAGTACTCTATACCGGAGCTGGTCGGGGTGATAATGATGGAAGATGGCCCATCGAAATCGTTGTGGATTGAAAACCCAAATGCTGACTCCAACCTTGTGAATGATTACAAAGGAACCCATATCTATCAGCATATGAGTTAAGTTTGATATTTTAGACTGCTCGTCCGGGTCTCACATCTTTGTTTTCAGACATCTTCGTCACCCCACGGCTTACAGGCCGCATCGGTCGGATGGATGTTGCCGCAGTTCGCACAGCCGATGGTTTTGCCGCTCGATGCTCCGCTGTCGTGAGATTGTGTCGTTGCCATTGGTTAGCCCTCCTGGGTCGCTGTCGCGTCGGTTTCGCGCCGATACTCCACGACGTGCGATGGATTCCCGATGTCGTGCTCCCAGCGTCGCGTCCGGCCCGCCTCCGCGTAGATCGTCTCGGCGGCGTCGCAGGTGAGGCACTCACAGTCGATGATCCGCCGCGCATCGGTGTCGCGGTCGAACGGTGTCGGGTCGGTCGGGCCGCGGAGGTCGACGTTCGGTGCCGCCCCGACGGCCGTCTCCTCAGCGCGGCTCATCGGTCGCCTCCGTCAGCCACAAGCGTCTGCTGTTCAGTCGCGATGACGCTATCCGGAACGTCCTCAAACTGCTGCAGCGACGCCTGTTCCGACTTCTCGATGTTGATCGGTCGGACGTCGAGCCGCCACTTCGCTCGCTGGCGCTCGTAGCCGCCGCCGACCGACGCCAGGGTGTCGGCTTCGGTCGGAGCGTCGATCGCTGCAGCGCGCTCTTTGAGCCACGCCATCTGCTCGCCGATGCCGTCGAAGTCGTGCTCGCGGAACGGAAACTCAGGGACGCACGGCAGGCCAGGTCGAGAGTTCCCTGCTCCGCCGCCGACGTTCCCACGGAAGGCGTCGCGGGCTTCCAGCGGTTCGACGTAGCGCTCGCCAGCGAGCACGACGAGGCGGCCACAGGGCGACTCTCGCGGGTCGTTATCCGACGCGAACGGCCAGTTGAGCCACCCGGTCAGCCCGGATCGAACGCGGTCGGCCCACGCGTCCAGATCGTCACCGTCGAGATCGTCGACCGTCGTGTCGTAGGGTTCGGTTTCGATCGTTGGCGCGATAACGCCGTGTTCCGCCGAGAGGATCGCCCACGCCGACGACTGCTTGTCGCCGGCCCAGGCCGTCGCTGCCTCCGCGTACCGTCGCTTCAGCGCGAAGTAGTTCGAGGTGTAGAGTTCGCCAGCCGGCCGTGGTTCGTCGGCTTTTGCGGCGCCGCAGCCGACCAGAACGAACGTTCCGTTCATCGTTCGCCCCGTTTCGAGAGCCCGAAGTCCGCCGGGTCGTGTTCGGCGGCGATGTGTTCTGCCAGCGGGTCGTTCCGGGCGCTCCGCCAGAAGCGGTCGAAGGATGCCCCGCAGGCTGGACAGCGGAGGAGTTTGAGCCGCTGGGCGTCGTTGACTTCGTTTTCGGCGGCGATGTCGATCAGGTAACCCGAGCGTGACTGCTCCGTGACGAGACCCGTCCACTCGGCGCTGTCGAGGCCGCCGTCGAAGTCTCGGAGCGTCGTCGTCATCGCGATTCCCCCAGCAGCGCGTCACGAGCGTCTTTCAGTTCACTCACGGAGTGTTTACTGTCACCGCCGTGGTCGGCGTGGGCCTCCTTGACGAGTTCTCGGAACGCGCCTTTCACGACCGCGTCGGGCGCTTCTGGGTCGACTCCCAGGATCTCGTGCGGTTCTTTCACCTCACCGCTCGCAACAATCGCCTCTTCGTCGTCAGCAGGCGGGAGTCGTGCCGTCGCGAACTCGTCCTGTCCGGTCTTCACCGGCCGGTTCGACATCTTCCGCTTCTCCTCGATGTAGAGGCCGAGCGTGCGGATGTTGTCTCGGACGTCGGTGTAGTGGTCGCAGGCGACGGCGAACTGTTCGCCGTCTTTCGACCACCGGACGACCGCCGCCGGATCGTCCGGGTTGCTGTCGGCGTAGGGTAGGCCGTCGCGCTTCCGGTGTGGCGACGCCGTCGAGAGCCGCCAGTCGTCGGCGTCGACGCGTTCGAGCAGTTCCCGGCGGAGCCGCTTGGTCGCCTGCGTCTTCGTGACCGAGTACTTCGAGGTGCGCTTCCGTTCTCGCGGCGGCGTACGGTCGACGAACTCCGGCCAGTCGACGGCACCGGCCGTCCGGTCGGTCTTCGAGTTCATCGCGGATCACCGCCGTCAGCCCGCACGTCGGGCCGGAAGTCCGCCGGCTCGAAGTCGTCGATCTCCAGCACCGGATCGGCTTTGATCTTCTCGCGAGCCGCCTTCGGGATCTTCGCGCGGTTCCACTCCTGCCACGCCGTTCGGAACGCCGTCAGGCGCTGTTCGATGCCCTCAATGCGGCCCTCCAGGTCCGACTCGTACTCCTCGGCTTCCGCCTCTGATTGGCAGACCCAGTAGCCGACGTTGCCGCTTCTCACGGGGACGTTGCGCTCGAAGAGGAGCGCCCGGACCGCCGCCCGTGTCTCCGGCGACGCCTCCCCGTCGTCGATGTCGAGCCGTTCGGCGAGTTCGGCTGACGTGATTGCGTCCGATCGGCCGCGATCGGCGAGGATCGCTTCCAGCTCGTCGAGCAGCGCGCCGTCGACGTCAGTCATCGCCGGCCACCTCCTCGTAAGACGGGACTTCCGCATCGGGTTGCTCGCTCAGCCCGCCGTCGAACGTCGCGAGGCTCGGGTCCGTCGCCGTCAGCACGTGTTTGCACAGCGCCTTCGCGAGGTTCACCGGCACCGCGTTGCCGATCTGCGACGTGCGGTCGGTCTTGTTCCCGCAAAGTTCGTAGTCCGCCGGGAACCCCTGTGCCTGCTTCAGTTCGCGCGGCTGGAGCATCCGATACCGGATGTCCAGGCCCCACGGCCACAGCTCCGGGACCACCAGCGCGAACCGGTCGCGGCTCGTGACCGTGCCGAGCGGCTGCGAGATCGCCTTCGCCGGCCCTTCGTAGTCGTCGATGAACGGCCGCACGAGTGGCGCCGAAAGCGCGAAGACGCCGCCTTTCTCGGTTGCGATCGTCGGCATCGGCTCGTCGACGGCGAGGCTCGCGCCGCCGTGGGAGTAGCGGACCAAGGACGGCGTCACGACCTTCGCCCGCGGATCCGCCGTGATCGTGTGGATCGGTCGGCCGTCAGCCGGATACAGCGGGTTGCTGTGGAGCCCGCGATGCCAGCCGTTCTTCGGCTCGACGAGCGACACTGTTTCGGCAGTCGCGATTGCGTGAGCGCCCCGCGTTGCGATCGTCGGAACTGGCACCTCCTTGATGTCGATCGGGTGAGCGCCATCCTGCTGTCGCAGGAGGTGCGTCGTCACTGTCCCCAGCGCGAAGTGGTTCCCGTTCGCGTGAACCGTGTGGAGCGGCGTCTCGACAGCCTGCGACGGACTGTTCTTCTTGTGCTTCTGGATCCACGGCGTCGCTGTCGTCGGCGATTCAACCGGGACCAGGAACGGTTCGTCGACGGCGTCAGCGACCGTCGCAGCGTGCCGTTGCGGGATGACCCGCTCGTCGCGAAGCCGGCGAATCTCGTCGCGGCCCAGCGTTTCGAGAACGTCCGCGAACGGCGCCAGCGCGTCGCCGCAGTGGCGCCGGAGTCCCTCCGCGATCCGCTGCATCGTGGAGTTCTTCGGCGGCGTCTTCCGGCCGTCGTCGAGGTCGCGCGTCCAGATCGACCCGCCGAGATCCGACCAGTCGATGACGTCGGCGGCCGTCCGGTAGTCCGCCAGTTCGTCGTCGGCGTCGCTGTGGGTCGGCTCCGGGAACGTGACGCTGCCGGCCTGCCGTCCGATGATGAAGAACCGCTCTCGCGTCGTCGGGTCCCCGTAGTCGGCGGCGACCAGCTGCGTCCAGTCGACCGCGTAGCCGAGTTGGTTGAGCGCATTCACCCACGCATCGAAGATCGAGCCGTCACGCACCGGCTGGCCGTCTTCGACCGGCCCCCAGTCTTGGATCTCCGGGACGTTCTCGATCACGAACGCGTCGACGTTCAGTTTCTCCAGCCAATCGAGAATGTGCCACGGCGACATCCGTTTTTGCTCGCTGACGGGTTTGCCGCCACGAGCACGGCTGAAGTGCGTGCACTCCGGCCCGCCGACGAGCAGGTCGACGTCCGGCCGCTCTGCGCCCGTGAGTTCTCGGACGACGTCTGGCGGGTGGAGTTGTTCGACCTTCGAGTGGTACTGATCGGCGTCAGGATGGTTCGCCTCGTGAGTCTGGATCGCCGGTTCCCAGTGGTTGATCGCTGCCTCCCGAAGGTCGTAGCCGAGGTCTTCGCAGGCCTGTCGAAGTCCTTCGCTGAAGCCACCGGCGCCGCAGAAGAGGTCGACAGCGACGATCTCGCGGTCGTCAGTCATCGCTGTCACCTCCCAGATGTTCCTCGTAGTACAGACGCACCGGCCCGTGGACCTCGTCAAGTCGTTCCGCGATCTCCGCTCGCGGGAGCGGGCGCTTGTCCTCGGCGATGATCTGCCAGTCGCCAGCCTCGCTGTACTCGCTGGCGGCGTAGATGACGCCCGTCAGCGGCGAAACCGCGATCACTTCGCCGCCGTCGGTCGCGAACCGGCCCAGCGACTGATTTTCCGAAGCCTTCTGGTTCGCTTCGAGTTCCGGCCAGCAGTCCGCACAGTAGAATGGCCCGTTGTTCGGATCGGTATCGTAGATGGTGTCGAACTTCCGACCGCGGCCGTCGTAGACTGGCGCGTGTTTGCCCGTCTGTGGTGCGAGTGTCGTCTCGCAGTGCGGACACTGTTCGAGTCCGTCGTCCGTCCAGCCGTCATCGGTGTCGTAGTCGCTCGGGACTGCGGTGTCGCCGTCAGTCATCCGACTCACCCCCTTCGGGCGGGCGGAGACCCGGTGCCCGCACGGCGTCCCAGTAGGCGTCGACGCGGTCAATCAGGTCCTCGTGTCCAAACCCGAGAATGAGACCACACCGATCGCACGTCTTCGGTTCACCGAGGGTTTGGGACCACGACGCCCCGCCGCACTCCGGGCATTCCGGCGGTTCCGCGTCGACCCGGCTCTCCATCTCACTCCAGAGGTCGCGTTGGCGGTCGTGGAGTTCCTGCTGTACCTCCGCATCGGTGGCCTTGCGGGCCGCTTCCGCGGCCTCGTGCCACTCGTAGTAGAGTTCGTAGTGGCTCATCTCCGACGGGTCGCGGTCGGTGATGACGCGAAGTAGATCCTCGTCTGTAGTCGTGGGCCACTCGCCGCCGTCCGTCGCGACGCCCTCGCCGCGGTCGATCTCTGCGCCTTCCAGGCGGTCGAACTCCGCGCCGACGTCGATTGCGTCGGCGTCGTCGCCGCCATCGAACGGGTCGTCGTCGCGATCGTCTGGCGTCTGGCCGCCGTCGGAGGCCGTCTGCGGGCGGAGCACGACGCCGACCTCGTGGATACCCTGCTCGACGGCGATCCAGCCGGCGCCGTGCAGTTTCCGGATCACCGACGACCGGACCGTCTCTTTCCGGAGTTGGACGCGCTGGGCGATAATCGACTCCGCGGCGCCGATGGCGAGCCGTTCGCCGTGGTTCGCGTGTTCCCGCAGCGCGGCGTATCCCTCGCGAGCCGCCTTCGGAAGCCCGGTGTGGTCGTCAGTCGTCGCCGTGGCGTCGTCATCCAGGTATGCCCGGCGGATGGCCTCGCGGAGTACCTCCGACCGCGACCCGTGCTCGGCTTCGGCCTCTTCGATTGCCGCCGCCAGCTCCGGGTCGTCGATCCGGACCGTGACGTGCTCGCTCATTGTGCCACCTCCTTCGAGCCGGCCAACGCAGACGCGGGCTCGCCCGCCCCCATCGCGCGCCGATAGCCAAAAGCGCGAGTAGGCGCCGTGCGTGTGCCAATAGGGCTTCGGAGGCAGGGGTGGGGGGGTTGTAACACAAGATCCTGATCCGCTGTTTTTGACTCCGTGAGCGGCTGAGGAGGCGAAACCGGCTGTGTTACAAGATTCGGGGTTGTAACACAAGAGCGGTTCCAGTTGATCCACTCGAAACGGAGGTTCGCACTCATCGGCGAACACCTCCGTCGGCCATCGCGGTCTCGATGTGGGCGTCGGCCGCCGCGATCGCGGCGTCGTCGCGCTCGAAAACATCGATCGACTCTCCGCGGTCGTCGTCGATGCCGAGGAACGCCGCTTTCCGAAGCGTGCAGAGGTGAGCACAGGGCTCGTCGCGGTCGTTGAACTTCCGGGCCGGGCACTGCTCGCCGCTGTCGCGAACCGTGCAGTCGCCGACGTAGGCGCCGTGTTCGGTCGCGAGTTCGACTTCGTACGTGGTTTCCGAGTCCGGCAGCGTCACGAGCCACGTATTCCAGGCGATGCGCTCGATCAGTGCGCCCGTCGGGTCGGCCCGCTCCCAGCTCGCCGAGTCGCCGTCGCGCTTCGCGGCGAAGTCCAGCGGCGTCATGGGCGGCACCTCCCTTTATCCCGTGCAGGGCACTTGTCGCCCTCTTCGAAGCGACCGCCGCAGAAGTCGCAAACGGCCCGCACATCGTCGCTCTCGACGGCTGGCGACGACTGCGCGTCACTACTCACGATCACCACCCCCTGCGAAAACGGCTGTCTTAAAGCGGTGGCTACGTGGTGCGATTCTACTTAAAACGGTATGGGTTGGGGCGGATTTGAACCGCCGGCCTCCTCCATGTCAAGGAGGTGTCATAACCAACCTAGACCACCAACCCGACCTGTTTGCTTGCGTCGTCTCGACGCATTACCTGCTTCCGCGGGGACGTAATTGAAGGTTTCGCTTCGGTGCGACCGACGCTGTCGTTCGATTTCTCCCCTCTCGCGGTCATCTCACTGTCCTGGCCTGCTCGGTACGACGCCCGGGTCCGTCAGGACAGACCGGCTCGTATCCGACGATTCCCCGCTCCGACAACCTTATACAGATGAACGGATTTGTTCAATACAACCCGAAATAGTACATCGGTGACCACGATGACACTCCAGGATTACATCGAACGCGCGACCGACGGCGGCGACCTGACCCAGACAGAATCCCGCGAGGCGGCCCGCCTCGTCTTCGAGGAGGCGACAGAGGCGCAGATCGGCGCGCTGCTCGCGGCGCTCCGGGCCAAGGGCGAAACCGAGACCGAAATCGCCGGCTTCGCCCAGGGGATGCGCGACGCGGCGCGGCGGATCGAACCGGACCGCGATCCGCTCGTCGACACCTGCGGGACCGGCGGCGACGACTACGACACCATCAACGTCTCGACGACGAGCGCCATCGTCGCCGCGGGCGCGGGCGCCGCGGTCGCGAAACACGGCAACTACTCCGTCTCCTCGTCGTCCGGCAGCGCGGACGTCCTCGAAGTCGCCGGCGCCGACGTCGAGGCCGAACCGCCGGCAGTCGAAGAAGCCATCGAGCGCGACGGGATCGGATTTATGCTCGCACCCGTGTTCCACCCCGCGATGAAGGCGGTCATCGGCCCGCGGAAGGAACTCGGGATGCGGACGGTCTTCAACGTCCTCGGGCCGCTGACGAACCCGGCCGGCGCGGACGCGCAGGTCGTCGGCGTCTACGACCCAGATCTCGTGCCCGTCCTCGCCGACGCCCTCGCGCAGATGTCGGTCGACCGCGCGCTCGTCGTCCACGGGTCCGGGATGGACGAGATCGCGCTCCACGACGAGACGCGCGTCGCGGAGGTCGACGGCGACGACACCGAGGAGTACACGCTCACGCCCGAGGAGATCGGTCTCAGTTCGGCCCCGATCGACGCCGTCGCCGGGGGGTCACCCGAAGAGAACGCGGCGGATCTCCGCGGGATCGTGACCGGCGAGACCGACGGCCCGAAGCGGGATATCATCCTCGCGAACGCGGGGGCGGCGCTCTACGTCGCCGGGATCGCAGACAGCATCGAGGAGGGCGCCGAAGTGGCCGCGAACGCAATCGACGAGGGCAACGCGGCCACGACGTTCTCGGCGCTCTGTGGCCCGGCAGACGCCGCGGTGGAGCGCTGAGCCGATGGTCCGGGTGAAGATCTGCGGCGTCACGACCGAGTCGGACCTGCGGACTGTCGAAGCGGCGGGCGCGGACGCCTTCGGTGTGATTGCCGACGTTCCCGTCGAGACGCCACGGGAGGTGTCGATGGAGACGGCAGCGGAGTTAGTCGCTGCCGCTCCGCCCTTCATCGCGGGCACGCTCGTGACGATGCCCGAGACGCCCGACGATGCCATCAGCGCGGCCGAACGAGTCGGGCCCGACGTGCTCCAACTCCACGGCAACTTTTCACCCGCGGAACTGCGTTCGATCCGCGACGCCGTCACGGCCGACGTCGTGGCCGTCGTCGACGCCGCAAAAGCCGACCGCGCTCGTTCGATCGCTCCAGCGGTCGATGCAGTCCTCGTCGATTCGATCGACGACGCGGGCGCCGGCGGCACCGGCGAGACGCACGACTGGGCGGCGACCGCCGAGGTGACGGCGACGCTCGACGTGCCCGTGGTTCTGGCCGGCGGGCTGACCCCCGACAACGTCGCGGAGGCGGTCTCGACGGTTCGGCCGTTCGCCGTCGACGTCGCCAGCGGCGTCGAGCGCAGCGGCGGGGTGAAAGACCCCGACGCCGTCCGCGCGTTCGTCGCCAACGCGACCGACGCGGTCGATTCGAGTGAGTCGGAGAAATCTGATCCAGCGGCCGCCGAAGGGGTGTCGTCGTGACCGACATCGAGGAACCGCTCTCACAATCCCGGGCGGGGTTCGTCGAGGAGGTCGACGCGGCCACCGACGACACCGATGGCCCGGTCGTCGCCCACGTGACGGCGGAACTCCCGAACGTCACGCCGCTCACTGCCTATGCAGCGCTCTCGGGCCAGAGCGACTACGGGTTCCTGCTCGAAAGCGCCGAGAAGACGCCGTCCAGCGATCCGGCGGGAGCGTTCGCGCCGGAGCACGCGACGACGGATCGGCACGCCCGCTTTTCGTTCGTCGGCTACGACCCCGACGCGGTCGTCACGGTCGATCCCGACGGCGTCGAGATCGATCGGCTCGGCGGCTGGGCGGCCGAGTATGCGGGCGGCGTCGGTGAGGCGGCCAAAGACGCTGAGGCAGCGGACGACGAAGCCGCCGACCCGGACGTCCTCGATCGACTCCGCGGGGCGTTCCCGACGCTCCCTCGGGTTGGATTCCCGACCGACGACCGCCAGCAACTCCGCGGCGGACTGGTCGGCTTCCTCGCGTACGACGCCGTCTACGACCTCTGGCTCTCGGAGGTCGGCGTCGAACGCCCGGAGACCGACACGCCCGACGCACAGTTCGTCCTCACCACGAAGACGCTCTCGTTCGATCACGCGCGCTCGTCGGTCTCGCTCGTGCTGACACCTGTCATCGCCCCTGGCGACGACCCCGGCGCGGTCTACGACGACCTGCAGGCGGAGGCCGACGGCGTTGCGGCCACGCTCGCGGCAGCGTCCGCCCCCGAGACCGGCGGATTCGTCCGCACGAGCGAGTCGGCCGGCCCGAAAGACGAGTACGAGGCGGCCGTCCGGGCGACGAAAGAGCACGTCCTCGACGGCGACATCTACCAGGGCGTCATCTCCCGCGTCCGCGAACTCCGCGGCGAGATCGATCCGGTCGGCCTCTACGAGGCGCTCCGGGAGATCAACCCCTCGCCGTATATGTACCTGCTCCGGCACGACGACCGGCACATCGTCGGCGCGAGCCCCGAAACGCTCGTCTCCGTCACTGGGGACCGGATCGTCTCGAACCCGATCGCGGGCACGTGTCCGCGCGGCACGAGCCCCGTCGAGGACCGCCGCCTCGCCGGCGAGATGCTCGCGGACGGCAAAGAGCGGGCCGAGCACACGATGCTCGTGGATCTCGCGCGCAACGACGTCCGGCGGGTCTCAGCGCCGGGTAGCGTCCGCGTCGAGGAGTTCATGAACGTCCTGAAGTACAGCCACGTTCAGCACATTGAATCGACCGTGACGGGGACGCTCGCGGGGAGCGAAAACGGCGCCAACGCCGGGACGACCGCCTCGGAAAAGGGGGCGGACGCTTTCGACGCGACCCGGGCGACGTTCCCGGCTGGGACGCTGACCGGGGCCCCGAAGGTCCGGGCGATGGAGATCATCGACGAACTCGAGACGGTCCCGCGGGGCGTCTACGGCGGCGGCGTCGGCTACTACTCGTGGTCCGGCGACGCCGACTTCGCGATCGTGATCCGGACGGCGACGATCGCCCACGACGGCGACGAGGACGTCGTCTCGATCCGCGCGGGCGCCGGCATCGTCGCCGACAGCGACCCCGAATCCGAGTACGAGGAGACCGAACAGAAGATGGACGGCGTCCTGTCGGCGATCGAGCGGATCGAGGCCGACCGCGACGGTGCCGAGGATGCGTCCGAGGGGGGCACCGAATCCGACGATCGGGCCACTGAATCCGGCCAGCAGGCCGCCTCCGAGGAGGTGCTCCGATGACGCTCACACTCCTCGTCGTCGACAACTTCGACTCCTTCACGTACAACCTCGTGGAGTACTTCTCCGAGCAGCGCGTCGGCGGCGAGCGCGTCGAGGTGGTCGTCCGGAAGAACACCGCCTCGCTCGAAGACCTCCGAGAGATCGACCCCGACGCGATCGTCATCAGCCCCGGTCCCGGCCATCCGAAGAACGAACGGGACGTCGGCGTGACGACCGAGGTGTTGCAGACCCTCTCGCAGACGATCCCGACACTCGGCGTCTGCCTCGGCCTCGAAGCGGCCGTCTACGCCTACGGCGGCGAGATCGGCCACGCGCCCGAACCGATCCACGGCAAGGCCTACCCCGTCGACCACGACGGGCGCGGCGTGTTCGCGGGACTCGACGACGGCTTCCAGGGCGGCCGCTATCACTCCCTGATCGCGACGACCGTCCCGGACTGCTTCGAGGTGTCGGCGACGACGTCACACGCCGTGTCGGACGACGCCGACTCGGGAGGCGAGGCTGCCAGTGATGATCCAACAGACGACGTCGCGGCCGGGGAGACCGACGCGGCGGCGACGGAACTCGTGATGGGCATCCGGCACCGCGAGTACCCGATCGAGGCGGTCCAGTTCCACCCCGAGTCGGTGCTCACGGGCGTCGGTCACGACATCGTCCGGAACTTCATCGACGAGTGGGTGCTCGGGCGATCGGTCGGCGAGACCGTCGAGATCTGAGACGGAGACGCTCGGTAGCGTCCGCTTCAAGCAGAAGCGAGGCGAAATCGCCCCGCTACAGTACGTTGATGCCGAAGAACGAAAGCAGCAGCAGCGCCCCAACCACGATGGCCGCGATGGTGACGAGCCGCCACGCGATCTTCAGTGCGACGCGACCGACCAACACGACGACCGCGATCGCGACGATGACAGCGAGGGCCTGTCCGAGTGGCTCCGACAGAAGCCCGCCGAGTTGCAGAGGCGCGAGCGACGCCGCGGCTGACCCGAGTAGGGATACCATACCCCTGCTACTGCCGGACAGAGGCATAAGTCTGTGGGGGGTCGCCGGCGTTGCGTTCGGTGATTTGATCGAGTGCTATTCGCGAATCAATAAGCAGTGTGATGATTTGAGCCCTCGATCCGGGCTGCGAGTGGCGCTGCTTCCACGGCCGCCAGCCGGGAACGAGCCGATGACCACGACCTCGCCGTCCGTCGTGACCCCTCCGGTTCGGTTGGATATCGGAAGACTGCGGGCATCTTCCCGGGGCAATTTTCCACTTTCACTTCGGTCTGGATACCTTGATAATCCGCCAACTCCAACAATGCCCCGTCACGTCACACGCGTGGCGCAGCCGGTGGGGGGAGGGATATCGGAGCTGACACTTATCGAGCCAAAACCCGCATCCCGAAGCCTTAACCCACCTGCCACACTCACAAGCCATCGTTACAAATGACCGGAATCGTCACAGCGACCACGCCGACATCGCCCGGTGTGACCACACTGGGCCGGAGGAACAGCCGATGAGCGAAACGCCCGCGAGAGCCGACGACCTGACGCTCCCCGTCAAGCGGACCGACGGGGACACACTCGAGGAGCGACTCACCGCGAACGCCTACCACAATATTCTGCCGGCGCGGTACCTCCGCAAGGACGCCGAGGGCGAACCGATCGAGTCCCAGGAGGACCTCTTCCCGCGCGTCGCGAAGAACGTCGCCCTCGCCGAAGCCGTCTTCGAGGCCGAAAAGGAGGACGTCGAGATCACCGTCACGCCCGATCAGCTCAAACCCGATCACCCCCGACGGGACGAACTCGCCGAGGAGGTGTTCGGCAAGGGCGTCACCGCCGACGCCGACGCCGAGACGGCGCTTTCGGTGTACAACGTCAACAAGTTCGCCTACGACACAATCGTCCCGGAACTCCCCGAGGACGTCCGCGAGACGGTCGAGACCACCCGGGAGGAGTTCGAGTCGCTGATGGACTCGCTTTCCTTCATGCCGAACTGCGTCCCGCCGGATTCGCTCGTGGCCTCCGGGGGCGGACTCACGCCGCTGACCGACGTCGAGCCCGGCGACCGGGTTTACGACGACGAGGTCGACGACGCTGTCGTCGAATCGAAGTTCGAGAACGGGGAGAAGGCGGTTCGTGAGATCGAAACCGCCTCCGGATACACGGTCCGTGCCACGCCGGAGCACTACTTCCGCGTGATCTCCGAGGAGGGGGAGTACGAGTGGCGACAGGTAACGGACCTCCGACCGACGGACGTGATCGCCCTGCAGAAGAACTTTCTCGACGACGAGGGCCCGGCGGCCGATCTTCGACCGAACGGCGCCGCCGACGGAGGGACGATCGCCGCGACAGGGGGTCGCCCGCGGGAGACCATCGAGACGCCGGACGCGATGACGCCGGAGTTCGCGGAGTGGCTCGGCCTCTATCTCGGCGACGGGACCGCACGCGAAAGCGGCGTCAGGGTCGCGTTCGACGAACAGGACGACGATCTCGTCGAGCACTGGCATCGACTGACCGAATCCGTGTTCGGCTTCGAGCCGACGAGTCGGACGCGAAACGACGCGGCCTGCGTCGTCGGACAGGCGGGCCGCCGCGCCCTCTATGAGTTCCTCGACCGAAACGGGTTGCTGAAAGAGACATCGAGCACTGCCACGATCCCCGAGCCGGTGTTGCAGTCGGGACGGAGCTGTATCGCCCGGTTCCTCCGAGGACTGTTCGAGGCCGACGGGACGGTCGGCGAGCGGAGCATCGAACTGTACACCCACAGCGAAGCGCTGGCCGATCAGGTGCAGAAGCTGCTGCTCGGTCTCGGCGTCCGGTCGTCGCGCAGCGAAAAGAGCGAGGGGTATCGCATCTCCGTTCGCAAGAACGTCTGCGGAAAGCGGTTCGTCGAACGGGTCGGGTTCGCCTCCGAGCGGAAGCGCAGCGACGCGACGCGGTTCGAGACCGTCGCCGACAACGCCTCGTCGGTGAAGATCCCCAATCAGACCGAACGGTTCCACGAGTGGTTCCAGGGCAGCGATCTGGGACTCGACGCGTACCGGGGTCTCTCCCAGTTCCTGATCGATCCCGACTCCGATAACCACCAGGAGATCGGAGAGGGGATTTTCCGTCGCTACGCCGAGGAGTACCCGGAACTGTGGGACTCCCCCGTCGCCGAGTTCGTCCGGCGCGATCAGTTCTACGAGCCCGTTTCCGAGATCAGAGACGTCGGGACGATGGCCGTGGAAGATATGCAGGTTCCCCGACGGAACACCTACGTCGTCGAGGGGTTCGTGAGCCACAACAGTCCGACGCTGATGAACGCCGGCGACGAGCTCCAGCAGCTCTCGGCGTGTTTCGTCGACTCGCCGGAAGACGACATCGACGACATCCACCAGACCGCAAAGGAGGCCGCACAGGTCTTCCAGTGTCTGACCGAGGAGGCGACGGTCGCCGTCGAGGAGAAAGGGATCGTCTCTATCGCCGACGTCGAACCGGGCGATCGGATCGTTCAGCGGGACGCCGACGGCCACCGCGTCCGAACCGTCGAGGAGGTTCACGCCTACGACGACGCGCCGACGAAACGGCTCGTCACAGAGGGCGGTATCTCGGTCCGGGGAACGCCGAACCACCGGCTCCTGGTCGACGACGAATGGCGCGAGATCGACGACGTCGAACCGGGTGAGACGCTCTCGCTCAGGCTCGGCTGGCTCACGGACGAGGACGCAACGGAATCGCTGGAAACCGTCGCGGCGGGCGGCCAGTGGGAGAACGCCCGGACCGTCTCGAACGAGGCGATCGCGGAGCTTCACGCCGACGGACACAGCGACTACGAGATCGCCGCGGCGCTCGACTGCTCGCCTTCGACCGTCCAGCGCCGTCGCGCGAACGAACTCGACCTGCCGGCGAACGGGAGCGGCGGCCGACCCGCCGGCGCGAGCTTCGACGAGGGCGCGTTCGACACGCTCTACGACGAGGGAGGTTCGGACAGCGAGATCGCCGCGGCGCTGGATGTCAGTCCCGCGACGATCCAGCAGCATCGGAGCGCCCGGAGCTTAGAGCCCAACGGACAGCCGGTCAAGACGGTGACGCAGCCCGAGGAGCTGACCGCCGGCCTCGCGGAACTGCTCGGAATCTGGATCGGCGACGGGTCGGTCCACCAGGACGGCATCCGCTTCCACGTCAACCGCGAGGACGTGCTCAACCACATCGACACGCTCTCGCGTGACCTCTTCGACGCCGGGATCGACTACACCTGGTCCGACGGCTGCTATGAGGCCGTGATCCACAGCCACGAGATCAAGCGCTTCTGGCTCCGGAACTTCGGCGACGCCAAACCCTCCTCGGCGGAGGCGCGCGTCCCCGACTCCATCCGGCAGACGGACCACGAGCGCGTCTGCGCGTTCCTCCGCGGGCTGTTCTCGACCGACGGGACGCTCACGAAGGGACGCTACCCGCGGCTCTACAGCGCCTCCGAGGAACTCATCGAGGAGACGCTGCAGTTACTCCTCGGCGTCGGCATCCCGGCGACGAAGTGGGAGTGGGAGAACGACGACCGCGAGTACTTCAGCGTGGCCCCGACCGATTCGACCGGCCTCGAACGCTTCGCGGCCGACGTGGGCTACGTCGACACCCGCTCGACGGAACTGTCGGCGTCGCTCTCGGAGACGCCGCCGGGACCGACCCAGTGCGGCACCGTCGTCGACGACCACACCTGGGAACAGGAGGTCGTCGCCGTCGAGGACGCCCGGCCCGAAACCGTCTACGACGTCACCGTCGCCGGAAACCACGAGTACGTCGCAAACGGCGTCGTCTCGCACAACAGCGGCGGTGGAATGGGGTATGCCTTCTGGCGACTCCGCCCCTATGGCGACCCTGTCGGTTCGACCGGCGGCATCGCCTCCGGGCCGATCACGTTTATGCGGACGTACGACCAGCTGTGTGAGACGATCGCACAGGGCGGCGCGCGCCGCGGCGCCCAGATGGGCGTAATGCGGGTCAGCCACCCCGACGTCATCCAGTTCCTCCACGCGAAGAACAAGGACGTCTCGCTTGCGCACACGCTCCGTCTCAACGACCCCGACGACTTCACGCACAACTCCTTCGCGGACGCACTCGAGGAGGCGCGGGAACTCATCGACGACGAGGGGCGCGTCCCCAAGCACCTCCGGAACGCCGTCGAGGGGCACCTCTCGAACTTCAACATCTCCGTGGGGATCACGGACGAGTTTATGGACGCGCTGGAAGCCGGCGAGGAGTTCACGTTCACGAACCCCCGGACGGAGGAACCGCACGTCGCCACGCCCGAGACCAAGGAACTGTACGATATGTTCGGCCTCGGGGAGCACGTCGAGGTCGGCGAGGAGCTTTCGATCCCCGCCGAAAAGCTCTGGGATCAGATCGTCGACGGCGCCCACGAGAACGGCGAACCGGGCGTCATCTACCTCGAACGGGTGAACAAGCAGCACTCCTTCAACGTCGACGAGCATCCGGAGCATCGGATCCTCGCGACGAACCCCTGCGGCGAGCAGCCGCTCGAGGAGTACGAGGCCTGCAACCTCGGCCACATCAACCTCTCGACGCTCGTCGACTTCGACGCCCCGGACTGGCGCGTCTGGTACGACAACAACGGCGACGAGTACGACGAGTTCGGCGAGGCCGTCGACGCGTTCCTCGCGGAGGCGATCGACTGGGAGGAGTTCGACTACCGAATCGCACGCGGGACGCAGTTCCTGGAGAACGTCGTCACGATGTCGGACTTCCCGGTCCCGGAGATCGAACAGAAGGTCCGCGAGATGCGGAAGATCGGCCTCGGCGTGATGGGACTGGCACAGCTGTACATCCAGCTCGGCATCCAGTACGGGACCGAAGCGGGCAACGAGGTCGCCCGCCAGTTGATGACCCACATCAACCACGAGTCGAAGTGGACCAGCCACGAACTCGCACAGAAACGCGGCACCTTCGCCGACTGGGAGGACTCGAAGTACGCCGACCCGACCAGGTACCGCGAGTGGTTCGAGCATCACACCGGCCTCGACGCCGACGAGTGGGCAGAGGGGTTCCCCATCCGGAACCACAACACGACCACCGTGGCGCCGACCGGCACCACCTCGATGGTCGGGAACACGACGGGCGGGATCGAGCCCATCTACAACGTCGCCTACTACAAGAACGTCTCCGACGACGTCCAGGGCGACGAGATGCTCGTCGAGTTCGACGACTACTTCCTCCGCGTCCTGGAGGACAACGACATCGACGTCGCGGCCGTGAAGGAAGAGGCGCAGGAGCAGATGGCCGAAAACGAGTTCGACGGAGTCTCCTCGCTTTCGACCGTGCCGGACGCCATCTCCGAGCTGTTCGTCGTCACCGGCGACCTCTCGGGCAAACAGCACGCCGCGGTGCAGTGTGCGACCCAGGAGGGTGTCGACTCCGCCATCTCGAAGACCTGCAACTTCCCGAACACCGCGACGAAGGAGGACATGGACGAGGTCTACCGCTACATCTACGAGAACGGCGGGAAGGGCGTCACCGTCTACCGGGACGGTACGCGCTCGAAGCAGGTCCTCACCACCCGCGCACAGAACACCGACTTCGCCGACGAGAACGAGGCCGCCGAGGCGCTCGTCGAGCAGATGGAAGAGGTCTTCGGCGGCATCGACGGCTTCCTCGAGAACGACGCCGTGCAGGACGCCCTCGACCGGGAGGTCGAGCGCCTGCTGTCGGCGGCCGACGGCGAGACCGACCTCGGCAAGAAGCGCCCGCGGCCGGACGTCCTCTACGGCGTGACCCAGCGGATCGACACGGGCTACGGCAAACTGTACGTCAACATCAACGAGGACGAGCACGGCCAGCCCTTCGAGCTCTTCGCGAACATCGGCAACTCCGGCGGCTTCACCGCCTCCTTCACCGAGGCGCTGGCGAAGACCATCTCGACGGCGCTCCGGTCGGGCGTCGACCCGAGCGAGATCGCGAGCGAACTGCAGGGCATCCGCAGCCCGAAAGTTGCCTGGGACAAGGGTGAACAGATCAACTCCATCCCGGACGCTATCGGGACCGCGATGCGCCGGTATCTCGACGGCGAGATCGAGAAGGGCTACCCTCAGCAGCAGAACCTCACGGAACTCTCCGAAGAGGCCGAAGCAGCGCCCGGCCGCGAGACTGACGGCGGTTCGGCCGTCGACGTCGAGGACGCAGACGTCGGCGTCGAACCGAACCAACCCGAAGTCGGGGAGTCGGACGTCACCGACGCCCCCGGCGACGCCGCCGACGCGATGCACGACCTCCTCGCGGCCGGCGAGAGCCCCGAGTGCCCCGAATGCGGCGGGATGTCGCTGTACTACTCGGAGGGCTGCAAGACCTGCGAGTCCTGCGGCTGGTCGGAGTGCTGAGATAGTACTCCCGCCACGCGGGAGTCATAGAACGGTTTTATACCCTCCAATTGTCACAGATCGAATCGCTCAGTTCAGGAACTAGGGAGAATAAGAACGAGAAACGAATACGAGGTTGATCTCATCAATAGCCGTGTGTGTCAATATCTCATCTCGAACCGCATCGTCGTCAAAGTCGCTCGGGTTGTTTGTGGCTAATTCAGTCGTTCCGTCGACGTTACAGCCTAAGTCGTGGGCATCAACTGCAATCCAATAGTCTTCTTCGTCTTTCTCGAATATCGAACTTAGATTATCCTTCAACTCAGGATAGCTCGCCAAGCGAATCCATCCAAGAACCTTTGGCTGGAGCTCCTCGTTACGCTCTTCAGCCAATTGTTCGAGATCCCGCGCAATTTGTCTGAGGTTTTTCGTGACTGGATAAACTTCCTTGCCAGATTTATCCTCGAAATAATCTAGTAGATATCGCCATACTGGATTTTCTTCACGGTTGATATTTTTCTGAATCTCTGCAATATCCTCTGAATTCAAATTTCCAGAATATTCCTGCTTCACCCAGCGGATGAAATCTGTTATCGCTCTCCTATGTTTTTTAATAATATTGTCCTTTTTTCTTTGGAAGATGTCTTCTACTTGCTTCGTAGCGTAGAGTTCCGCATCAGTAGATTCGATGTAATCCTTACATTTGACATAGTGTGTATCAGTATAAAAACAATATCCAAGAATGATTCCCTTGTCTAGGAATGCGCTATCCGCCATCTTAGAGATCTTCTAACTCGTCGGAAATAGTTTCGTTATATGAGTCGGATATGTTCCGCAATTCCCTGGACATTGAACGACCCGAAAGGGCGGACTCCCGCCTCCGCTGTATTTTTGATTCCAAATCCTTCAGCACCTTCTCTTTCTCTTCTTCCCATTTTGAAAGGCGATCTTCTGAGATGTGCGATCGATCTTTGAATCTCAAAACAGCTTTAGCAATTGCTTCTATGAACGTCTCAGTGAAATCCAGCAATTCACGAGCGCTGGCACCTTCCTCGTTAAGAAGGCGAACTGTATCGTCCCAGTCCAAATAAAGGTCGTAGATCTCCTCAAACTCCCTTTCATCAAACGAAACCAGCATTTCGTCTAATAACTCTTCGATTGTGGACTTCTCCGATGGATCGGTAAAGTGTTCGATCGTCTTTTGATCCCGATCGAGAGAAATCGAGGATAAGTACCATCGGAAGTTGCCATAAGCAGTGACGAACTTATGAGGAGGGAAATTCTCGTACTGATATTTCTCTAACTCCTTGTAATTCTTCTCTCCGTGTTCGTCAACTATCTCAATCGTCGCTTGAAAGATATCGTCCTTTAGATCTTCGTCCAAGTGATCAAAATCGCTCTCACTAACCTGTTCGGCAGGGTAGTACGCAAACCCTCTTCGGTGATTCGAATGGGGGGTGAATGTTACCGCATCATCAATCTCGGACTCCGCGAGGGTTTTCCCATATTTGTACCAGTACTGTGGAAGCCCGATATCCCGGTCGTATTTTTCGTTTAATTTCTTGTCTGCTAAGATGCACAGCTTATGAAACTTCGTTCGGCCAGTCTCACCGCCCGTATTTTCCCGCAACTCCCAAAGAACTCGATAGACGAGATATTCTGGAGGGCCGAGATCAAAATCCGCTTTCCCCTCGGCACTTTCAGTCATTAGTTTCTCATCAAGGAATTTGTGGGAGGGGGCTATGAAACTAACTATGAAATTGAACATTGCGCACGCAGATTCTAACAGCTGATTTAGTTCTTAAGACCGTGAAATAAACACCCGGCAAGAGCTCTATCACACCCTAGCTCCGCAACGCGAACCTTCTTGTCGACCGGACCCGCCGATTCCCGTATGGACGGGGGCGAAAAGAGAGCCGACACCGAGACACCGCCGGGTCGCCCGTGCCCGCTCTGCGAGCGGCCGATGGCCCATCGTCACTGCAAATACGTCTGTCCCGAACACGGCGTAGTATACGACTGCAGCGATACGTTCTGGTGACCGCTCGTCGGACTGCCCCGCGCACAAAGATAACGAATTCGGCACTCCCCCCGTGATCTCCCGGCAGCGCGTCCGCGGGGAAAACGACCCCAAATGAATCTTTTGGCCGATCTCGCTGCCGCTGTGTGAGTTGGTCGCGGGACGGCGAGAAGGATTATATGACTTCGGTCCGTCCACTCTGGTGAGAGATGAGTGGCCCGACGGCACGGCGACGAGACGCCCTGATTCCCCATAGGTGACGATGGTCAAACAGGAACAGATCCGACAGAGCAAGGCGATCCAGCGGCAGACCGGAAAGACGTTCCACCTTGCGACGCGCGTCCTCCCCGAGCGCGTCCGACACGACACGTACGTGTTGTATGCGTTCTTCCGGGTTGCCGACGAGGTCGTGGACGCAGAAGACACGGCCCCGCCCGACGAACAGCGGCAGCGTCTGGAGACGCTTCGCCGGCAGGCGCTCGGCCGCGAGTCGACCGACGATCCCGTCCTTTCGGCCTTCGCTGAGGTTCGTGAGCGACACGGTATCCCCGACTCCGACGTCGACGCGTTCATCGACGCGATGCTCGCGGACATCGAGACGGATCGCTACGAGACCTACGAGGATCTGGCGGCGTATATGGACGGCTCCGCCGCCGCCGTCGGCCGGATGATGACCGAGATTATGGAGACCGAGCGGACCGAGGAGGCGCTGCCGCACGCCACGGCGCTCGGCGAGGCGTTCCAGCTTTCGAATTTCCTCCGCGACGTCCGCGAGGACGTCGTCGAGCGCGACCGGATCTACCTCCCACAGGAGACCCTCCGCGAACACGGCGTCACCGAAGCGCAGGTGGCGAACTTCGAGTACGACGAGAACTTCCGTGCCGCGATGGAGGCGGAGATCCGGCGGGCGGAGTCGCTCTACCGCGAGGGCGTCGAGGGAATCAGATACCTCCCCGATGACTGCCAGTTCGCCGTCCTGCTCGCGGCGGTGCTCTACGCGGATCATCACCGCGAGATCCGCCGTCTCGACTGCGACGTCCTCTCGACGACGCCGTCGCTTTCGACCACGCGAAAACTGTCCCTCCTGGCGAAAACCCGGATGTTCTGGGCGATCGAGCGGGATCCGGTCGCGGTGTTCCGGCGGGTCAGCGTCGTTCCATACCCCGAGGAGAGTGAAGCCACGCACGGCCCCGGCCACTCGGGACCGACGACGGAACGGACGGGCGTCCGGCGGTTCGGCGGGTGGGTCTCCGGCTTGCTCCGGAGTGCCACCCGCAGCGAATAACGGAGCCGAGCCAGCCGATTTTCCTCGCCGACGGAGTTGAACCAGGTACTTTCCTTACTGCCAGAGCCGCGGAAACTCGTCCAGCGGCGTGTCGAACCGATCCGTCCACAGCAGTCCGATACCGAACAGTCCGGCGACCGCGACCGGCAGCCAGTTGCCGAACCACGCGTTGATCCCGCCCCAGAGGATGACAAAGGAGACCAGATCGTCGAGGAGGAACTCACACTCGTCGAGTCTGGCTACCAGCGCCTGGCCGTCGTACCCCTGATCGAGCGCGAGGACGGCGACCGTCGCCGAGACCACCCAGCCGGCGTAGTTCGAGAGCGGCACGCCGTAGAACGCCCCGCCCGCCGGATACACCCAGAAGCCGAGCGCGACCGCGCCGGGATCCAAAACGACGTCCATCGCCAGCACGGCAGCGATGACTGCAGAGAGGCGAACCGCCGCCTGCACAGCCCGGTCGCCGAGCAGCAGCAGACAGAGGAGATAGGCGTTCATCACGAGCGGGATGAAGAAGATTGGGAGTCCCAGCGGGACGCCGGCGACGATCGGCCCGAGATCGACGCCGTAGAAGAACTCGCCGTAGGGGACGCCCGTATGAACGCCCAGATACTCGATTCCGTACGCGTACAGCGTCAGTGCGCCGACCCAGGCGGCCGCCCGGCGGTCGGTCAGCGGGAGCACGCCGACGACGAGCGGCGAGCGCATCACTGCCGTCCCCAGAAGAATCAGGAACCCGTTGAACGCGAGCGGCGCGGGGAGCAGTCCCTCGGCGCTCGCGAGCAACAGCACGATGCCGTTCAGCGGGAAGAACACCGAGATGGTAAAGCGGTTCTCGCGAACCAGCCGCTCCAGCCGCGTCTCCCACTCCGCGCGCGTTCGGGGCAGTCGCCGTCGCAGCGAGGCCGTTGCGGCGGCTTCGCCGCGGTCACGCATGGACGAGCCTCCAGAGCGCCCCGAGCGTCAGGAGCGTTCCGACTGCGGTGTTGAGCGCGGGGAACCACCAGTACGCGCGGTCGACGGCGACAGCCGACACCCCGACGCCGAGCACCATCAGCGGGTACGCGGCGAGGGCCAGTCCCAGACGGACGTCCACGAGGCCGAAGACGACCGCGGCGGCGAGCCAGCAGCCGAAGCAGTACGCGAGCGTTCGGGACTCGCCGAGCATCGTCGCTGTCGTCCGGATGCCCGCGGCCCGGTCGGGTTCGATGTCGGGGATCGCCGAGAAGGTGTGCATCCCCATCGTCCACAGCCACGCGCCGGCGAGCGCGGCAAGGGGCGGCTGCGACCCTGCGACGGCGGCGTAGGCGGCCGCTCCCGGAAGGACGTACAGACCGTTCGAAAGCGAGTCGAGCACCGGGGTGGTCTTGAACCGCAGCGGCGGCGCCGAGTACTGAAACCCCAGGAGGAAAAAGCCCGCGAGGTACGGCCAGGCGACCTTCGGGGTGAGCGCGAACGCGACCGCGCCAAGGAGCGTCGACGCCACGATGACGACCGCGACGATGGGGTCTCCCTGCCAGCGGGCCTCTTTTGCTTCCTTCTTCGGGTTGTCGGTGTCGACGTCGGCGTCGAAGACGTCGTTGATGCCGTACAGGAAGACGTTCGCCGGGAGCAGAAAGTACGCAAAGAGGGGAATCGTCGTTTCCGTGAACAGGTCTGCGGTCGTCCCCGCGCCGTACGCGACGCCGACGACGACTGGACCGGCCAGATACAGCCAGAAGCGCGGCCGCGACAGCGTCAGCAGATAGCGGAGGCGACCGAACATCCCTACGTCGCCCGTTCGGCCATCGCTTCGGCGGTCAGCTGCCCACTGATGAGGCACATCGGCACGCCGATGCCCGGCGTGGTAAAGGCGCCGGTGAAGTAGAGCCCGTCGACGGCCGAGGAGTGGTGCGGCGGCCGGAACAGCGCCGTCTGCCGCAGGGTGTGTGCGAGGCCGAGCGCGGTCCCCTTCGTGCTGTTGTACCGGTCGGCGAAGTCGTTCACGCAGAAGGACTCCTCGACGACGATCCGATCGCGGAGGTCCACACCCGTGTTCGCTTCGATGTCGTCCAAGACGAGATCACGGAACTGCTCGCGGCGCTCGGGGGTGTCTTCCAGCCCCGCGGCGATCGGGACCAAGGCGAACAGGTTCGAGTGGCCGTCGGGCGCGACGGTGTCGTCGGTTTCGGAGGGAACACAGAGGTAGTACGCCGGATCCTCGGGCCAGGAGGGGTTCTCGAAGATCCGCTCGAAGTGGTCGTCCCAGTCGGTCGGGAGTATCAGCGTGTGGTGTTCCAGCGGGTCGACGTCGCCCTCCACGCCGAGATACAGGAGAAACGCCGACGGTGCGTACGTCCGCGACTCCCAGTAGTCGGCGTCGTACTGGCGTTTTTCCGGCGGGAGTAGTTCCATCTCGGTGTGGCGGTAGTCGGCGTTGCTGACGACGGAATCCGAATAAAACTCCTGTCCGTCCTCTGTCCGCGTGACGAAGGCGCCCTCGCGGCCGCGGATCTCCGAGACCGGCGTGTCGGTTCGGAAGTCCACTCCCAGCTCCTCTCCGAGGTCGGCGATGCCGTCGACGACGCCGCCGAGGCCGCCCTCGGGGTAGTAGACGCCCATATTGAAATCGACGTGGCTCATCAGGTTGTACAGCGCCGGCGTGTTGTTCGGCGCGCCGCCGAGAAACACCAGCGTGTACTGCATTATCTGCTGCAGTTTGGGGTGATCGAAGTACCTCTCGACGTGGTCCTGCATCGAGCCGAGCAGCGAGAGCCCCCGGGCGTGTCTGGCCACGTTCCAATCGAGGTAGTCCGACAGCGACGTGCGGTCCTCGTAGACGAAATGTTCCATCCCGATCTCGTAGTTCTCCCGGGACTTCTCCAGGTAGTCCTCGAAGCGCTCGCCGGCGCCGGGTTCGTAGGACTCGAAGATTTCCTTGTTCCGCTCTCTGTCCGGCACCATATCCACGCTGTCGTTGTCTTTGAAGAAGATCCGGTAGTGCGGATCGAGCCGCGTCAGGTCGTAGTAGTCGGACGGCTCGTGGTCGAAGTGCCCGAAGAATCGCTCGAAGACATCGGGCATCAGATACCAGGAGGGGCCCATATCGAACCGGAATCCGTCGACTTCGAGGCGGCTGGCTCGGCCGCCGAGTTGGTCGTTCTTTTCCAGGAGTGTCACGTTCGCGCCCACGTCGGCCAGGTAACACGCAGTCGAGAGTCCACCGAACCCGCCGCCGATCACGGTCACGTCGGTATCGGCGAGCGAGCGGAGATCCGCCGGAGAGTCCATATCGGTCGGTAGGGGCGTGAAAAATATAAAACGACTGACCGAGCGTTCCACAGTTCCGGCGACGGCGGCCACCGACTGCAGGGGTTTCGAGAACTGGTCGCCGCCGGGGGCATCCTCCGGAAGCCAACCGCCGCACCGGCAAGAATCTTTAGGCGCAATCGGTCCCAAACGACTGGTATGGAACTCACCGACGCGACGGTCGTTGTGACCGGCGCGAGCCGCGGGATCGGACGGGCACTGCTCTCGGCGTTCGCCGCCCAGGGTGCGACCGTGGTCGGTTGTGCGCGCGACACCGAGGCGTTGGCAGCGGCGGTCTCTGCGGCCGAATCCGACGAGGACGTTGCTGGCGAATCCGACGAAGACGTTGCTGCCGAACCCGCCGACAGCGACGCGGCCGACGACGGACCGCCGACAGTGCAGGGAGTCACCGCCGACGTCAGAAACGAGGTCGCTGTCGGCCGCCTGATGGAGACCGCCGACGCGGCTGGCGACACCGACGGGATCGACGTGCTGGTCGCCAACGCGGGCGTCAAACTCGGCGCCTCGGGCGAGTCGCCGATCCACGAGGAGCCGTACGACTGCTTCGACGACACGCTCGCGACGAACCTGCGCGGCGTCTTCGCCACCGCGAAAGAAGCAATCGAGCGGATGCCGCCCGAGGGTCGCATCCTCGTGCCCTCGGGGTCGATCGCGGTCGATCCGAAAGCCGGGATGGGCGCGTACGCCGTCTCGAAAGGCGCCGTCGAAACGCTCGTTCGGCAACTGGCCGTCGACGCCGAGCAGACGGCCGCCGTCGTCGATCCGGGACTCGTCGACACCGACCTGAGTGGATCGGGCGGCCGCAGCCCTGACGACGTCGCCCCGATGTTCGTCTGGGCCGCAAGCGAGGCAGCGGGCGGAGAAATCGACGGCGAGCGCGTCGATCTCCGGCTGTGGAAGCAGGCGACGCGCTCGCGATAGGTGCGGCTTGTTATAGAGGCGACTCGCGATAGGTGCGGCTCGCGACAGAGGTGGCCTTTTGCCTGTCGTGGGAGATCTAGTAGTGAATCGCCTCGGGGTCAAGCCCCGGGGCATTCGCCTCGACCATCTGTAAAATCCCCACTCAGATAATAACGCGAATGTTATTAACCAAGAGTATCGAGTTCATATTGTGACCCGAATCTCTCGCGTCGGGGTCGTCGCGACCCTGACGCTCGTCGTGTTGTCCGCACTCGCCCTCCGCGTGGGGACGGCCAGTGCGGGAAAACTTGTCGGAATCTCGTGGGTCGCGTTTCTCGCGATGGCGCTGGCAGCGCCGTTTGGTGCGCGCTCTGACGACGACAGCGCGGGGACGCTCGTGTGGGGATACGGGCTGGCCGCGGGCGCGATGGTGACGAGCGCTGCCGTCTTTCTGGTGCCCCAGGCGATCGGCCAACATCCGCAGTGGGGCGGATTCGGCATCGCGTTCGGTCTGCTTGCGGGCTTTGCGTCCCACAGCATCGGCCATCGGCTGTCGCATCTGGATCTCCCGATGGATCGGACGGTCGCGGAACTGACCGCCCACGCGTTCTCCGCGGGGGCGATCATCGGCATCATCTACGGGAACATGCCGGCGCTCGGTCCGCTTCTGGGGCTGGCCATCGTTTCCCACAAGGGGCCGGCCGGCTACGCCGCCGCGCGACGACTCGCGAACGCGGGCCGCGATCCGTCGGTGTTGTTGCTGCCGGCGACGGGTGTCGGAATCGGCGCGATCGTGACGTCGCTGATCGCGCTGCCGGCGACGGGATCGACCCGTGGAATCGTCTTCGGGTTCGCGGCCGGCGTCTTCCTCCACGTGGCGATGGACTTCCTGCCGCGGTGTGAGATCGGCAGCGAGATCCACGGGCTGCTGTCGGTCTCGGGCGACGCCCACGCCCTCCTCGATCGCCTTCGCCTCCACGCGGTCGCCTCGACGTCGATGGGGGGCCTCGCGGTGCTTTTCGCGTGGCTCGTGATCGCGTGACCGTTGACTGATCATCGCAAACTGAGATTGACAGGTACACCTATGCCGGCCAGCGGCGTTTTGCCGGTATGGAGTCCAGAACACTCGCCTCCGCGGCAGCGGCGGGCATCGCCGCGTTTCTGGTGACAGTGGTCGCCGTCACGGAGCTCCTGCTGCCGACCGTCGAGTTCTCCGTGCTCGTCGGGCTGCCGGCCGGTATCGCGGTCGGCGTCGCCGTCGCCGCGGCCGTGTTGTTACGATCCGGCGAGGAATCCCGCCGGCTGGGCCGCTCGCTCGCGGCGTTCGTGGTCGTCTTTCTCGCGGTCTTGGCTGTCGGCGTCGTCCTCGCCGGCCCGCGGACCAGCATCCTCGCTGGGTCGGTCGCCGGTGTCGCGTTGGGGATCGTGGCCGGAATCGCGATGTTCTTGCTCTCCGGTTCGCGGCCCTGACGGACTCGCCCTGAGGTGGCGAGATCCGGCGGTCGCCTGATACTGATTACTCTCGGCTCTTCCCGCCGAGCGCCGTCAACGGGGGTGAGCCTCCGCGGGAAACGTGAGAGTAATCAGTATGGATCAGGTGACGAACCGTTGAGAATAGTCGTTGCTGCCGATGGTCTTTATCGGGGACGCGACGTCCCCGCGATAGCAGCGTTTGCAACAGAGTGCTCGTCCGATCGCACGCGGTTATGTCAAGGGATGAGCGACGAGTCGCAAACGCTCCTGCCGGTGCTCACCCGAGGAGGTAGCGCATCCACGGGTAGCGTTCGATCAGCGGCGTGCCGCCGACCTCGTACTGCTCGATGTAGGCGTCGAGGCCCATAATCCGTCCCGCACCGAACGCAGCGACGGAGAGGAACACGAGCATGTACGCGAAGTCGCCGTTGATGTAGCCGTGGGAGACCGACCAGTTGCCGAGGTAGAACATGAGCATCATAAACGCGCCCCAGAACGCGGCGAGACGCGAGAAGGCTCCGAAGAGGAGCCCGAGGCCGATGAACAGTTCGCCCCAGGGCACAGCGATGTTCACGAAGTCGACGAACCACGGCGTCTGACCCATCGCGACGAACAGGTCGGCGACGGGGCTGCCGTTCGACGGTGGGGCGTTCTGCAGGTAGCCCGCCGCGCTGAAACTCCCAGAGAGGACCTTGTCGATTCCGCTCTGGAAGAAGGCGATTCCCATCATCAGCCGGAGCGCGAGGATAAACCAGACGCTCAGGGAGTGGAGCCTGCCGTTCGCCGTGAAGCCGCCGACCGTACTCTTGAGACGGATTTCTTGTGCTGCCATAATGTGAGTGTCCCTTGTCGTCCCCCTTTCAAAAGTATATCGTATATTTATTGTATTTTGATAACCGTCGGAAGACTGCCTGAGAGTGGTAAACACACCCATTTGTGTTTTGATGAAAATTTGAAACTATTCGGGGCACGGTGGCTTACGAGCCTGCACCGAGATATCCCCACGCCTGGAGCCGGTCGCCGTCACCCGCGATCCACCGTTCGCCGATGTCGTCGCGGTAATAGCAGTTGGGGACGACGATGTCGTCGACCCGCGCGTAGCACTGTTCTCTGGCGTCCCGCATCGTTTCCCCCTTTCCGGTGACCACGAGCGGCATCCCGCTTTCGCCCGCGGCCCGCCACTGGCCGTCGACGTTCTTCGCGTCCTCGATGTGAATCCCCTCGCGGCTGTCGGTCTCGAAAACCACCGCCGCGTTCCGGGAGTTCTCGTCGTAGGTCTTCTCGTCGTCGAACGGGAACGGCGGCAGGACGACCCGAACGGCGATCTGGTAGCCGTTGTGAACTTCTAACTCGGAGTCGTTGCCGCGGGCGAGATCGGAGAGGAACTCGCCGGTGGACGATTCGATCGACTCCTCCTGCAGCGCAATCGTGGGGTACCCGAACCGCGGCGTGAACTCCAGCGGGTAGATCCCGTTTTCGTTCACGATGCAGTTGAGGTCGATGCTCCCGACGTAGCCTTCGTCGGCGAGCCAGTCTTCGAGTTTACCCAGGGTTTCTTCGAACAGCCTGTTCTGGCCCGCCCAGAACATCGAAGTCCCCATCTCGCCGGTCGAGGGGCCGATGTTTCCCGGGAACAATTTCTTGTGCTCGAAATTGAAATTGACCCGGTCGATAAACCGCTGACCGTCGAAGAACCCGCAGATGGCGACTTCGACACCCTCGACTTTGCGTTGCAGCTGGAACCCCTTCATCCGGTGACCCCACGCCTTCTTGTACGCCGTCAGGACGTCGACGACGTCGCTGCCGTCGTCCTCGTTTCCGACGTACAGCAGGCGCTTGACGTTCTGGACTTCGCCGAGCGGTTTGATCACGTACGGAGCAGGGTTCTCCTGAACGTGCTGGATAGCGGCGTCGAAGTCGTGGAAAACGTGGTGTTCGACGGTATTCACACCGTGTGCTTCGAGCATCTCCATCGCGTAGCCGCGGTCCTCTTCGAGGCGGTCGGTGTTCGGCGTGCCGCCGACGACGGCGTTTCCTCGCTCGCGGAGCTCCCGAGCGAGTCGACCCGTCCCGACGTCGTCGCCGACCCAGATGTCGTCGAAGACGATCACGTCGGCCCACTCGACGTCCGCGCGCCAGTCGCCAGTCTTCGGGACGAACCCGTCTCCGATCTCCCGGTCGCGTTCGGCCTCGATGTAGTATCTCACGTCGTGACCTTCCCGGTGGACTTGCCACGCGAGGTCGGTGATGAGAGCCGCGTCGGCGGAGACGAACAGGAAGTGCTTCGGTTCCATACTGGTCTTTCGGCCGGAAGTGCCTTGAGTATGATCCGGGAGAGGGAGGGAAGTACCGGTCGGATGGGGGTGGCTTTTTGGTCTCGCCACGCGCCCCTCGTAGTATGACGACCTACGTACTCGCGACGAACCACGTCGACACCAGCGCCCGGGTGTGTGATTACCTGGTCGACCGCGTCTCCCGGAGCGACACCGTCCACGCGGTCAACTCCCTGCCCGGCGGCGACGACACCGACAGCCAGGACGTCCGGGACGGCGAGGAGGCGCTGACCGTGGTCTCGTCGCGTCTCGGCGCGCTCACGACGGTCGAGACCCACCAGTTCGTTCGGGGCAAAGATCCCTACGAGGACATCCTCGCGAAGGCCGACGACGTCGACGCCGACGAACTGGTCATCGGCATCCGCAAGCGCAACCCGACCGCGAAGGTCGTCTTCGGTAGCACCGCCCAACGGACGCTGCTGCACTCCGATCGACCCATCGTCGTCATCCCGCTCGAAGAGATCGACTGACGCCGTCTTCCCGCTCGAAGAGATCGACTGACGCCGTCTTCCCGCTCACTGGTGGGCGACGGCGCCCGGTCGGTCGCACCGTAACGAACCCAGCGATGGTGTCCCGTCGACGGGTAACATCTAAGGTCCAGTCCTCGGTTGTAGAGTGTGTATGCAAATCACAGAAGGGAGCTTCGAGATCGAGACGGACGACGTCTTCGACATCCAGAACGTCACGCCACAGGTCGAGGCAGTCGTCGAAGACACCGGCGCGGAAGACGGCCTCGTGTACGTTTCGACGCCGCACACGTCGGCCGCCCTCTCGACGAACGAGTACGAGACGAAGTTGCTCTACGATATGATCGATTTCTTCGAGGAACTCGCACCCCCGGATGCGGGATACGCCCACGACGTCGACCACTACGAACGCGACGAACAACCCAACGCCCACGCCCACATCCTCTCGGCGATGATAAAGCGGCCCGTCCTCCTGATGCTCCGGGACGGTGAACTCGATCTCGGCACGTGGGAGGAAGTGATGTTCTACGAGCTGTGTGGCCCGCGCACTCGCACCGTCGACGTCGCAGTACTTCGCTGAGCACCGATAGCTTTTCTTTTCCTGCCCGTGCAGTTACCCCTGAGATATGTTCACACGATTCGGCGATTCCGTCGTCGTTGCGATCGACCACGGCCTCCACTGGGGCGTCTTCGAGGGCTTCGAGAACCCGGAGGAAACGCTCGAGCTCGTCCTCGAGAGCGGCCCGGACGGAATCCTGGCGAGCGTTCCGTTCCTGCGTCGGTTCGAGGAAACGATAAACGACTACGACGTCGCGACGATCGCGACGCTCGATTTGCTCCACGACTCGACGCTTCCGGGCGACCACGAGGACCAGGAGATCCACCGCCAGGTGTTCAGCGTCGATGCCGCGGCCGAACTCGGTGCCGACGCGATGAAAGTCGCGCTCGTCTACGGCCGCGAGGACGTCGGCGTCCTCGAAGAGAACGTTCAGTTCGTCGCTGATGCGGCCGAACGCGGCGAGGAACTCGGGATTCCACTGGTCGTCGAACCGACTCTGTGGGGCCAACGGGCCGACGACGAACTCGACCCGTCGTATCTCGCCGACGCCAACCGGATCGCGTTCGAACTCGGCGCCCACATCCTCAAGAGTCCGTACCCGGGCGAAGGAGCGTTCGATCCGATCGTCGAGAACGCGCCGCTGCCCGTCTACATCGCGGGCGGTCCCCCTGTCGAGACGGACGTCGAGGTACTGGAGATGGTACGCGGGGCCGTCGACGCCGGGTCGCGCGGCGTGATGTTCGGCCGCAACGTCTGGCAACGTGATGACCCCTCGGCCATCATCGACGCTCTCAAAGCCATCGTCCACGACGACGCGACAGTCGACGACGCGGCGACTCACCTCACGGAGTAATCCATGAACCTCGAGTACCCCTACTTCCAGATCAATTTCAAGGTGTACCCCGGCACGACCGGCGAGGACGGCCTCGAATTCGCCCGTCTCATCGAACGCGTCGAACGGGAGACGGGCGCGAACTTCGTGTTGACACCACAGATCCCCGACATCAGACTCATCGCCGAGGAGACGGACCTCACGGTGACCGCGCCCTATATGGACGCCGTCGAACCCGGCCGCGGGATGGGGCGTATCCTCCCGGAGACCATTCGGGAGGCGGGTGCGGAGGGCGTCGTCATCAACCACGCCGAAAACCGAGAGACGCTCGCGGATCTCGCCCGAAAGATCGAGCGCTGTCGGGAGGTCGGCCTCGACTCCATTGTCTGTGTCGACAGCATCGCGATGGGCGAGGCCGTCGCGCCGTTCGACCCCGACTCCGTGGTCTTCGAGAAACCGGAGGACATCTCGACGGACCGCGCCATCACGCAGACCCATCCGGACCTCGTCCGGGAGTTCATCGATGTGATGGCCTCGGAGAACGAACGGACGAAAGTGCTCGTCGGCGGGGGCATCGGATCGGCCGACGACGTCCGCCTCGCCTTCGAACAGGGGGCAGACGCCACCGGCGCCGCCTCGGCCGTCTCACTCGCGGACGACCCCGAGACGCTTTTGACCGAGATCGGGAACGTCTTTCCGTAGCAGGTTCCCGCCCGGGGTGTACCGACGCAATCTTTTTCGCGGTATACGATAACAATGAGCGTGAAGTATGCCCGACAAGAAGAATATCCTCGTCGTCTGTGGTACCTCAGTCGCAACGTCGACCGTCGTCAAAGAGGCTCTGAAGAACAAACTGCCGGATCGGGGGGTCGAAATCGGAAACATCGTGAAGGCCAAAGCCACCGAAGCCCGGGGGAAAGTCTCCTCCGGCAACTTCGATCTCATCGTCACGACGACGTCGCTCAACGAAGATAAATTCGACATCCCGATCATCCACACGACGGCGTTTATGACGGGAATCGGGGAAGACGAGGAACTGGACAACATCGCAGAGGCCCTCAAGAACTCGTAGTCGGCTACTGCTCTGTTCTTCGGGGCGTGTCGGTAGGGGCGCCTGCCGATTCGAGGGTCAAAGGGGACGAGGAACCCCACGTCAGCGGCGTTCCAAGCCACTGATCCGCCATCCGACACCGGCGCCGTTCGCGTATCAGAAATGACACATACTCCCGGATTCAGTGGTAATGTTTATCACATATGTTTATGGATATTGAAATTGGGTGGCAATACCCATGGCACTACAAAGCGTGGCGATGCAAGCGGGGTTGAGCTCGATTCTAAACACAGTCAACGACGTAATTCAGGGGCTCGGACCGACTGTCCTGTTGCCCATCATTATCTTCGTCATCGCGATGGTGTTTCGCGTCCCGTTGGGACGGGCCGTCCGTTCGTCCGTCCTCATCGGTGTCGGCTTTCAGGGGATATTCCTCGTACTGGGTCTCTTCTCGGACAACATCAGTCCACTCGCACAGCGGATGGTGGAGGTCACGGGCATCTCTTTGCCCGCCGTCGACGTCGGGTGGCCCGCCGCGGCCGCCATTGCCTTCGGGATCGCAGAGATCGGCGTGTGGATGATCCCCGTCTTCGTGGTCTTGAACCTCGCCCTGTTCGCCATCGGGTTCACGTTCACGCTCGACGTGGACATCTGGAACTACTGGCACTTCGCGTTCATCGCCGGCCTCGTCTATATGGTGACGGACTCGCTTCTCTACTCGTTCGCGACGGGGCTGACGCTCGGTCTGTTCGTCCTCGTGGCGGCCGACTGGACGCAACCGGCGGTAGAGGAGACGTTCGACACCGAGGGAATCTCCATTCCACACGGCGGGTCCGTCCCCTTCGCGATCGCTGCGATTCCGATAAACTGGGTGATCGACCAGACGCCGCTCGGTAACGTCGACGCCGACCCCGACTCGGTCCAGGACAAACTCGGCCTGTTCGGCGAACCGATCTTCGTCGGCCTCATCCTCGGTATCCTCCTCGGAATCGCCGCCTACAGCAACGCGCTGTTTGAGGCGAGCAGTTGGTACACCATCCTCGGTGCCGGTGTCGCGTTCGCCGCCGTGATGTACATCCTGCCGATGATGGTCGGCATCCTGATGGAGGGACTGACGCCGCTCTCGGAGTCCATCCGCGATTACATGACTTCCCGGTTCGAGGGGCGGGACTTCGCTATCGGTCTGGACTCGGCCATCCTCATCGGCCACGAGTCGACCATCGCCGCGAGTCTCATTATGGTCCCCATCGCCATCGTGATGTCGATCATCCTCCCCTTCAACGATATGCTGTGGGGAGTCGACCTCGCTACCTTCCCGTTCCTGCTCGCTCTGATGGTGCCCATTATGGACGGGAACGTAGTCAAGATGGTCATCTCGATGACCGTCCTCCTCATACCGCTCCACTACGTCGCGAGTCAGGTTGCCCCGGCTATGACGCGAGCAGCTGGCCAGGCCGGATTCGATCTGGGCGGTAACAACCTCATCACGGCCGGGAGCGACCCGGGGTCCCCAGCGACTGGACTCCTGATGCTCGGTGAACCTGCCGGTCTCATCGCCGGCCTCGTCGTCACGCTTGCGTGCTGGCTCGCACTCCGGACGTGGCCCAAGCGGATGTACATGGTCGCCGGCGCGTCCGAGGAGAAAGCCCAAGAGACGGTTCGTATCCGGCACAGTGGCCCCTCTGCGGGTATCCTGCCCAACAAGATCGGCGGGGAGCCCGAGATCGTCGAACCCGAACCAGAACCCGAAGACGAACCGGCCACCGACGACTAACGGCTGTCTGCGCCTTTTTGTCATTCGATGCACACCGAACACCTCACACTCACCGGAGCGTCGCACGAACGAGCACTCGAAGAACTGGGCGCGTACGTCGTCGAGAGAGGGTACGCCGAATCCGAGTACGTCGACGCGCTGCTCGAACGCGAGGCGTCGTATCCCACGGGTCTGGACATTCCGACGGCGGAGTTCGGACTCGCCATCCCGCACGCCGACCCGGAGTACGTCTCCGAACAGGCTGTCATCGTCGGGTTTCCCGAGGACACGCTCACGTTCCAGAGTATGGACGACCCCGACAAGACAGTCGACGTCGACGTCGTCATTCTCCTCTTGGTCACCGAAACCGAGGGCTATACGACGTTCCTCTCGAGTCTGACTAAACTGTTCCAGGACGATGAGTTCGTCCGCCTCGCACGCGAACGCGACGGCGACGCCCTCCTGGACCTCATCACCGACCGCTGTCTCGACTCGACCTGACGCCTACGAGTCGAGCTCGAAGTCCGATTCGACGAGTTCGACGAGGCGCTCGATGGCTGCCTCGCTGTCGTCGCCCTCTGCGGTGATCTGTATCTCCTCGCCCGGTCCGACACCGAGCGAAATGACGGCGATGCTACTTTTGGCGTTGGCCTCCTCGCCGTCCTTTCGGATCTGTATCTCGCTCTCGAACTGCGATGCGGTCTGGACGAACTTCGACGCCGGGCGTGCGTGGAGCCCTGTCTCGTGGTGAACGACGACGCTTCCTTCTGCCGTTGCCATCTCGCTTGCCAACTCCGCCGACGCGATAGTAAACCTTCTCCCTCCCGGATCGGTCGTTCCGCCGTTGCTCGGAAGGCTCGCTACCCGTTTGCGTTGCATACGCGGGACAATCGGCGGTGACTGACCGGATCGAGCGTCCCGCCTCCTCGTCCGGACTCACTTGTCGACGGCGCTGTCGAGGAACGCGAGCCCGTGCCCCACCGTCCGGGCGACCCCGGCGCCGTCGTACGGATCGAAGTGATCGACGGGGAGCCGAACGAGCGTCGCATTCGGTATCGAATCGGCAACTGTCTCGACCGATTCGACGGGAACGACGTCGTCGCGCGTCCCGCCGACGACGAGGACGGGACAGGTCAGCCGCGTGTCCCGGTCGCCGCCCGTGTGCCGGGCGAGCGCGAGAAACGACCGCGCAGGCGTTCGATTCTCCCAGTCTCCGCCAGCGAGATCCCGATACCGATGGGCTGCGGCGGGCGCCGAAACCAGCGCCGGACCGCCCTCCCCCTCGTCGACAACGGGCACCGTATGTGTACCGAACAGCGGCGACTGGGCCACGTCGCGGACGCCGGCCAGGAGGCCTCTCGTGAAGGTCCCGAGGCCGCGCGAACGGAGGAACGCCCGCCCGGACCGGATCGGCGTCTGTGCGACGACGCCGCGGACGCGCGAATCGTCGGCCGCGACGTCGAGTGCGATCCCGCCGGCGAGGCCGACGCCCCAGAGAACGACCCGATCGGTGGCGACGTCCCGGCGAGCGCGAAGCCCGGCGAGTGCCGCCTCCCAGTCGGCCCGGCCCCGCGTCGGCGAAAGGAGGTTCCGCGGTTCCCCCTCGCTTTCGCCCAGATGGCGACCGTCGAAGAGGAAGACAGCGTAGCCCGCCGCCGCGAGCCGTTCGGCGTACGGTTCGAGGGTGGCTGCTCCCACGCCGAGCGGCCCGCCGGAGAGTACGACGAGGGCGGGATCGGCCGGCCGGTCCGGACGGTAGAGCCGGCCAACACACTTGACGCCGTCACTCCGGAAGGTCAGCGTGACGGTCGAAAACGCATCGCGGGACGGGCGGCCGTATCGAGTCTTCCGACCGCTTCGCTCCGCGCTTTCGCCGCTCGCAGTGGTTCCCACCGACGGCGGCGACGTCACGGCTCGTCCTCCGAGAGCGTGTCGATGACGCGCGCCGAGAACTCCTCGGCGCTGATGTCGTACTCGATGTACTGCCGGAACCACTCCGGTTCGGCGTACCAGGTCCCCTGAACGTCCTCCTGGTGCCGGAGCACGGTCGCTTCGACGCGTACGGGCTCCCACTCGTCCTCCTCGGCGGCGGCGATGAAGGTGTTCAGCGCGCGTCCCATCTCTTGGTGGTTCACGTCGACGTCGGGAAACGCCGTGAGGTAGATCAACTCGACGGTGTCGCCGTCGAGATCGATCGATTCGACGTTGACCCCGTTAGACCTGAGCTCTCCTTCGAGTCCGGAGATGACGCCGGGCATACCTGCCTGTTCGACACGGAGGGAGTAAACAGTTGCCGCGGCAACCGGGTAGATCTGTCCGGTGCCCGGCACCCACGGTGTCGCCTAATAATGATTACTCTCGTCTCTTACCGCCGAGCGCCGCCACCGGGGGTGGCGCTCGGCGGTAAACAGTGAGCGTAATCAGTATCACTGGGGGATCACTCCGACTTCGAGACCGAATCGAGGTCGTAGGCACCTTGTCGTTCGGGGTCCTTCCAGCCGCGTTTGCCGCTCCAGGATTCAACGTCGAGACGGTAGACGGCCGTCCGGTCGACCGACTCGTCGGTCATCGCCTCGTAATCCTCCCCCTCGGTCAACTGCGGCGCGAACTTCTCCATAAACTGGTGGAGGATGTGTCGTTTCCGCTTGTCGTCGCCGAGGAGGCCGATAGTTCCGTACGCGACCACGCTGGAATACTCGACGGTGAAGTTCACTGGCTCCTCGGCCGGGATATACCGTCCTTTTTCGCTGGTCGTGAAGGTGGCTCGCGGCTGGTCGCCGTCCGCAACGAGGCCGTGCGCTCGTCCCGCCTGCGCGCCGTGCATAAAGATCGCCCCCTCGTCGCCGTCGTAGACGAAGAGCTGTGTCACGAGGTGCGGCGTGTCGCCGTCGACGAGACCGAGCACCCCCGACTCCTGGTCTGTGAGGAATTCGGGGATCCAGCTCGAATCGCGAACCGCCTTTCCCTGATACCGGATCGAGTCGGACACGTCCTCGGGTGGAGTCCCGCCCATATGCCACAGAGTACCAATGGAACTATAACGGTACGCATTGCTGACGTCGAACTCCGGACGAGGCCCCGATGGCCTCTCCGTCTCGATTCGGGGCTCCCCGTGGTCCGCCGTGGTCGAGGCGACCGGACGCGCCCCGTCCTCAGGCCAGCGTGCCGACGCGATCGGCGGCGTAGCCGAAGACGTCCTCGTACCCGTTCGCCGAGAGCAACACGGGATAGAACTCGCTGTCGGCGCTGTACGTGTCGCTGTCGGCGGCGGCGACGGGATCGCCCCGCCGGACCCGCTGGAAGTTGTTCACGAACACCTCATAGCGCTCTGCGGGCGCCTTCGGGATCTGATCGAGCAGGCGGAAGACGGTCACCTCGTCCGCGTCGCGGCGGTGCAGCGACAGCGGCGGTTCGGCGTCGCCCTCGATGGGGGCGGCGAGCACTCCGGTCGCCGCCAGGAACGCCCGGGCGATCCAATAGGCGTTCGTCGCCGCCTCGTCGCTCCGCTGGAGGCCGCACTCGACCTCGATGGTGTGGGCGTGCTCGATGAGCCGTCCGCGGGAGAACTTCCCGGTCTCGACGAGGTGTTCGATCGGCAGGTGCGGACAGACCGACCGCGACACGGCGTCGACCTCGTCGATCAGCGCGAAGGGCTCAGCGTACGACTGCGTCGAGTGCAGCGACAGCACCGTCGTTCCGCGAACCTCGCGGAGCAGGTCGTGTGCCAGCCGGCCTTCGTGCGTCTCCGCGTTCGGATCGCCCGGGAACGCCCGATTGAGATCCTCATCGAGGTACCGAACACCCGCATCGAGCGCTTCCTCGTTCGCGACGATGAGTTTGACCGGTCGCTCGACGGTGGGTTCGTCAGCCAACAGCCGCTCGATCGCCCGCTCCCCACAGGGTTCGTCCCCGTGGATCGATCCGACGACGGCGACCTCGGGTGTCCCCTCCCCGAGTTCGTAGATTCGCATTATCTGGTGTCAGACGACGGAGGGTCAAATCTCTTTATTTGTGCGGCTCGTACTCCCTAGTAGTGACCGATCACACCCGCGACGACGCCGTCGGCCCGCCGACCACTGGCCAGCCCACCGGCTGGGATCCCGAACGAGCGGCGTCGAACGGGTGGGAACACGGGACCCTCCGGCGCGCGACGGTCCACGGCGTTCGCCTGTACAACGCGGGTGCGTTCCACGAAGCGCACGACTGCTTCGAGATCGAGTGGTACAACTACGGCGCCGGGACGACCGAGAGCGCCTTTCTCCACGGGATGGTGCAGGTCGCAGCGGGCGCGTACAAGCACTTCGACTTCGAGGACGACGACGGGATGCGATCGCTGTTTCGAACCGCACTGCAGTATCTCAGGGGGGTGCCCGACGACTACTACGGCGTCGACGTTGTCGAGGTTCGCGACCGGCTCGCCGTCGCGATCGACGATCCAGACGCTCTCAGCGGGTGGCGGATCGAACTCGACGGCGCACGGCCGGAAGCGGATCGACTGGACCGCGAGTACGCGGCGGGGCTGGAATAAGGAGACGGAGCGGTCGGCGACACAGTCCGTCCGTCGTCGCGTCGCTCACTCTTCCTCGCTGTCGGCCTGTGCGGCGAGTTCCGCGTAGGCCGCCCAGGAGGAATCGACCTCGGGATGGGCGATCTCCGCGCCGTCGACGGCGACGCCCGATCCCGACTCGACGGTGCCGGCGACGCCGACGGGCGTTCCCTCGGCTTCCAGCGCCGTCACGACGTCGTCGGTGCGGTCCGGACTGACAGCGATGACGAGCGTGCCGCCGGTGGTCGACGTCCAGGGGTCGATCCCCAGTTCCTCGCAGACCGCCCGGACGCCCGGTCGAACCGGAATCCGATCGGTGTCGACGTCGAACCGGACGCCCGACCCCTCGGCCATCTCGACGAGCGCGCCGAAGAGGCCGCCTTCCGTGGCGTCGTGCATCGCGTGGACGCCGCCGACCGCGCTCGCGGTCATCGCATCGCGCACGCAGGCGGCCTCGTCGAGTCGCTCCTGGGCGGTCGAGAGCGTTTCGGGGGGCAGGTCGAACGCATCCGGGAAAAGCGTCGTCAGAAGCCCGGCCGTCTCCACGGCCGGCCCCTTCGTCACGAGCAGGTCGTCGCCGACCCGGGCGCCGTCCGGGCGGATGACGTCCGCCGGGTCGCCGACGGCCAGCGCGGTCGCGCCGCCGACCCAGGGGAACGAACAGCCGTCGTACCGCGCGGTGTGGCCGGTCACGATGGCGACGCCCAGGTCTTCGGCTTCCTCGTGCATCGCCTCCCACAGCGTCGCGAAGGAGTCCTCCGAGAGGTCGGGCGGAAACGTAAAGGAGATCGCCAGATGCGACGGGGCGAGCCCCGAGACGGCGACGTCCGCGAGGACGAAATCGAGCGCGAACCGGCCGGCGCGGGCAAATCCGAGGTCCGGGAGGATCGAGACCGGGTCCGTCGCGATCGCCACGGCCGTTCCGTCGAGATTCAGGAGTCCGAAGTCGACGCCGTGCGTCGGTCCGAGCGTCACGTCGTCGCGGTCGGCACCGAGTCGGGGGAAGACGTGCCGCTCGAAAAAGGACCGGTCGACCTTGCCGAGTTCCGCCATAGAGGATCGTCTCGGCCGGTCGATTTTAACATAACGCCCTGCCTGCGAGTGTGAGCGCAGACGATCCCTATTCGTCAATCTCGGCCGATAGCTCATCCAGCAGATCGTCCTCGACCGTCTCCCGCTCCCAGTTGCGGCGGTCCGAACTCGCGACCTCGGCTTTGATCTTCTCCTCGAGGAGGTTCACCGCCACGCTGTTTGCTCCTTCGGGGACGATGAGATCGGCGTGTCGCTTGGTCGGTTCGACGAACTGCTCGTGCATCGGTTTGACTGTCGAGAGATACTGCTCGATGACGCCCTCCAGATCGCGGTCGCGCTCGATGACGTCCCGCTGGATGCGCCGGAGGATCCGCACGTCCGCATCGGTCTCGACGTACAGGCGGAGGTCGAGCATCTCGTTGATCTCCTCGTCGTAGAGCGCGAGAATCCCCTCGACGATGACGACGTCGGTGGGTTCGACCCGTTCAGGGTCGTCCGTCCGGTTGTGGATCTCGAAGTCGTAGGTCGGCATCTCGATGGGCTGTCCGGACAGCAACGTCGAGAGCTGCTCCCGCAGCAGTTCCCACTCGAACGCCGAGGGGTGATCGTAGTTCACCTCCTCGCGCTCTTCGAGCGTCAGGTGACTCAGGTCCTCGTAGTAGTTGTCCAGGGGGATGCGGGTGACCGCGTCGCCGACGTTCCGCGTGATGAGGCGTGCGACGGTGGTCTTCCCCGCGCCGGTTCCCCCGGCGATGCCGATGACGAACGAGGGGATGGTCATCCAGTAGAGGAGATACCTCGGAGCGCTTCAGCGTGGCGATTCGGTCGATCGAACCGTCCCGCACGACCGTCGAGATATTCCGACTCCGATCTGTCGAAACAAGAATTGCCAGATGCTCGACGTAATGGGGTGTGGAGCTGATCGTGACGGGTCCCGGAGATGCTGAGCGAGGGTCGACGGTCGTCTGATAACGTCGGTTATCGACCGTTGGAGATTCCTGAACGGCCAGTGTCGTAACGGATACATTTATAATGAGGAGACACAATCCAACCCATATGGCACGTGATATCGTCCGGCGTGACTTTATAAAGCGCGTCGGCGCGGCAGGAGCGATCGGAGCGAGTGGACTGGCTGGCTGTATCGGCAGCCCAGACGAAGAGGAGGGCGACAGCGGCGGGGACAGCGACGGAGACAGCGACGGAGACAGCGGTGACAGCGGCGGCAGCACCGATATGGACAGCGGCGGTTCCTCCGGCGAGGGGCCGGAGGGGCTCGTCGTGATCGGCTACCCCGAAAGTGGGATCCAGCTGTTCCGCGATTACTACAGCCAGTCGGACGGCAGCGAGGAGATCCTCGTTCCCGACGGTCTCCGGGACGGCTCGATGCCGGGACAGGTCGGAAACGACATGGAAAACGTCACCGGCACCGCGCCGGCGGCGGGCGGTCCGAACCAGGAGGCGTTCAACTCACTGTTCCAAGAGGAGTACGATGCCTCGCCGGGCGTGTTCACCTCCCAGTCGTACGACTCGGTGGCGATCCAGTTGCTCGCGAACGCCGCGGCCGGGGAGAACGACGGCACGGCGATCCGCGATCAGATGCGCCGAGTCGCGAACCCCGGAGGAATGGAGGTCACTCCCGACAACCTCGTCGAGGGCATCGAGGCGGCGGCCAACGGCGAGGACGTGAACTACCAGGGTGCGTCTTCGGCGACGAACTTCAACGAGGACGGCGACCCGGCCTCGGCGGCGTACGCCATCTGGGAGTTCAACGCCGACGAGGGAGCCGCGGAGAACGTCGAGGTGCAGAACTTCGAGGGCGAGAACCCCGACGGTGCCGGTCCCTCGGCCGACAGCAGTCCCGGCGGAAGCGACCGCGAGATGTCGGTCGGCATCCTCCTGCCGGAGACGGGTGACCTGGCTTCGGTGGGGGCACCGATGATCCAGGCCGCCGAGTTGCCGGTAACGCAGGTCAACGACGCGAACCCGGCCGGGTTGTCGGTCAACGCGCAACTGGAGGACACCCAGACCTCCCCGAGCGCCGGGACGTCGGCCGCGCAGTCGCTCGTGAGCGCCGGCGTTCCCAGCGTCTGTGGGTCGGCGTCGTCGGGCGTGAACGTCCCTGTCTCCCAGGAAGTGTTCATCCCGAACGAGGTCGTCGGCTGTTCGCCCTCCTCGACCGCGCTGTCGGTGTCGAACCTCGAAGACAACGACTACATCTTCCGGACGGCTCCGTCCGACATCCTGCAGGGGCGCGTGATGGCGCAGGTGATGTCCGAACGGCTCGGCGTCAGCACCGTCTCGACGCTGTACGTCAACAACGACTACGGCCAGCAGCTCTCCGAGCGCTTCAGCAACGTCTTTGCCGACGAGTTCGACGGCGAGGTCTACCGCCAGGAGGCGTTCAACATCGGCGAATCCTCCTACTCGTCGGTCATCAGCACGGCGCTGTCAGCGCCGGACAACTGAGCGCGGACTGTCCTCGAACTCCGGATTTTTTGCGACGCGGGACACACGAGACTGCCGAGCCACCAGACCGCGGTCCACTCTCCGACACGCACTCTCGCAGGCGTGGTTTTATATACGATCCCGGGACCAGCGCCGCTGTGACGTAGTGACTGCCCCACGCCGGGCCGCGGGAGTTCGACACGTCGGCGTGGGGAGAATCGAGCAGGCTGCGGACCCGTCCCGGAGGTGACTCACCGTCGTGACGGGGACGCGCCGCTCCCGTGTCGACTGTTCGCCCAAAAATCCGGAAGGGGCGGAACCCGTCCGCGACGCCTCACCCGCCGAGGAAGTCCTGCCGGACCTGCTCGTCGTTCAACAGCACGTCGCCGTCGTCCATATACCGGTTTTGCCCGTTGGCGAGGACGTATCCGCGGTCACACCGCCGGAGTGCCTCCTTGGCGTTCTGTTCGACCATCAGCACGGCCGTCCCGTCGTCGTTGATGGCGTCGATCCGGTCGAACATATCGTCGACGAGGTCGGGTGCGAGACCCGCAGACGGCTCGTCGAGCAAGAGCAGCGAGGGTTCGAGCATCAGCGCCCGCCCCATCGCCAGCATCTGCTGTTGGCCGCCGGACATCGTCCCGGCCTTCTGCTCCTTTCGCTCCTCCAAGATGGGGAACCGCTCGAAGACGGCATCGAGGGCGTCCTGCGGGATCGAATCGAGGATGTACGCCCCCATCTCCAGGTTCTCTTGGACCGTCAGCGAGGGAAAGACGTTGTCGCTCTGTGGGACGTAGCCGACTCCCTCGCGGATGATCTCTTCGGGCCGCAGGCCGGTGATGTCGGCGCCCTCGAACCGGACCGTCCCGCCCATCAGGTTCGTGAGTCCGAAGACCGACTTCATCACGGTCGATTTCCCGGCGCCGTTCGGACCGACGATAGTGACGTATTCGCCGTCAGCGACGTCGAGGTCGACGTCGGTGAGAATCTGGAGGTCGCCGTACCCAGCGTCGAGACTGCGGACTTCGAGGAGCGCCTCGTCCGCTCTGCCCGGCACCGTCTCGCGGGAGACGTCGGCGTCTTCGACGGCCCCGTAGTCGGTACTCCCGCTCCCGTTGCCGTCCGCCGCGTCGGCGTCGGCGCTCATACGTTCCCCCCGAGGTACGCCTCGATGACTTCCTCGTTCGCCTGTATCTCCGCCGGGGTGCCCTCGGTCAGGACGCGACCCTGGTGGAGGACGATGACGCGCTCGCAGTTCTCCATTATCAGGTCCATATCGTGTTCGACGAGCAGGAACGTATACCCCTGGTCGCAGAGTTCGTGAATGTGACCTAGGAGTCGCTTCTCAAGCGAGGGGTTGACGCCCGCGAACGGCTCGTCGAGCAGCAGCATATCCGGATCGGTGAGCAGCGCGCGCGCCAGCTCCAGGAGTTTGCGCTGTCCGCCCGAGAGGTTGCCGGCGTACTCTTCGGCGATGTGGTCGATCTCGAAGAACTCCAAGACGCTCCAGGCGCGTTCGAGGAGTTCGGACTCCTGGGCGATCATATCGTCTCGGAATCCCGGCGTGACCGAGCGCCACAGGGTCTCGCCGCGCTGGTCTTTCGGTGCCAACATCATATTCTCCAGCACCGTCATCTCCTGGAGTTCGCGGGCGATCTGGAACGTCCGGACGAGCCCCTTGTTGGCGATGGTGTGTGGATCCTGGCCGGTGATGTCCTCGCCGTCGAAATGGACCGTCCCGCCGTCGGGCTGGAGCATCCCCGTGATCAGGTTGAACGTCGTCGATTTCCCGGCGCCGTTCGGGCCGATGAGTCCGGTGAGACTCCCGCGTTCGACCCGGAACGACGCCGAGTCGACGGCCGTGATCCCGCCGAAGGACTTGTCGAGGTTCTCCACCTGGAGTGGATACTCCTCATCGACGCTCGGACCGGCCGAGCCGACGTTCAGCGTGCGGGCCCGATTCGTCTGCGTGGGCGCATCCGCGGTCCCCTCAGTGCCATCGGCGTCGGTTTCACTCATCGGACTCACCTCCCGCTTCGCCGCCGTCCGTCGGGGGTCCTGCCTGGGCCTGTGCCGCGGTCAGCGGGATGCCGGCCGCGGTCTCTTTCCGGTGGCCGAGCATCCCCTGGGGCCGGTTGTGCATCAGCCAGATGAGCACCAGGCCCATAAACACGAGCTGCAGCTGCCGGATGCTGTCGATCGTATAGAAGAAGAACGGCGCGGGATCCAGATTCGAGATGAGCGGCGCGATCGCCGGGCCGAACCCGGACGGCGCGTCCGCGTTGGGGAGGACGGTGTCGATGAGGTTCTTCAGGTAGCGCGGCCCCTGGTACAGCAGCGCGGCGAAGACTGCCCCGCCGAGGACGCTGCCGGTGTTCGACCCCGCCCCACCGATGATGAGCGCGATCCACACGAAGAAGGTGATCCGCGGACGGAAGAAGTTCGGGGTGACGGCGCCGCTTGTCATCAGCCAGAGGATCCCGGCGAGGCCCATCAGCGCACAGCCGAGCATGAACGCCTTGATCTTGAAGCGGTTCGTGTTCTTCCCCAGGGAGTTTGCGACGTCCTCGTCCTCGCGGATCGCCTTGAGCACGCGGCCGAACGGCGATTCGCCGGTCCGCTTGAGCAGCCAAAAGTAGCCGGCAACGAAGAGCAGGAGAACCAGGCCATACACGAGCCCGTCGACGACCGGCTTCGGGTTCGACGGTACGATTGCCTCGAAGGCGGTCACGAGGCCCAGATAGGCGTCCCAGAGACCGAAAAACCGGAAAAAGGCCTCGAGCGGGTCCATAAAGTCGAGGATGAGTCCCGACCCGCCCCCGAAGCCGACGCGCTCGCCGAACAGCTGGAACTGCTGGAGCTCCCCGGAGAGGAAAGAAAAGCGGACGATCTCGGACATCGCGATCGTCACGATCGCCAGGTAGTCCGCCCGCAACCGCAGCGCCGGGAGCGCGACCACCAGCCCGAGGAGTGCCGCGGCGCCCATCCCGGCGACGATGCCCACGATCAGCGGGAGGCCGAGGCCGCCGACCTGTGCCGCGCCGCCGGCCTCGTACAGCGGCTTCGAGACGAGCGCCATCACGTAGATTCCGACCGCCATGAAGCCGACGATACCGATGTTGAACAGCCCGGTGTACCCCCAGTGGAGGTTGAGCGCCAGCGCCAGCATCGCGAAGACGCCGATATAGAAGGTCAACACGCCGATGGTGTTCAGCTGTCCCCGCAGCGAGTAGCCGAGACCGACGCCCACCAGCACGTACACGGCGTAGATCACTAGGAGGACGGCCACGATGAGCCCCGCGTCACCGCCCGGAATGCGGTCGGCGACGTCGTCGCGGACGCTCATGCTGTCGACCTCCCCGAGAAGAGCCCCTCGGGTTTCACCAACAGGAGGATGATCATCACCGCGAACGCCGCCGCACGGGCGAACGCCGAGGGGATCCAGATGATCGACACCGACGCCGTCAGGCCGATCGCCAGCCCGCCGACGATAGCGCCGTAGATCGAGCCGATCCCCCCGAGGATCACCGCCGCGAAGATGAGAAGCAACAGCAGCCAGCCGTCGTTGAAGCCGAGCGTCCCCTTCCAGAGGATGAACATATATCCGGCCATCCCCGTCAGCCCGCCGCCGATGATCCATACCGAACGAACAACGCGCTCGGTCGGAATACCGGTGATCCGAGCGAGGTCCTCGTTGTCGGCCATCGCCCGCATCGCCTTCCCGAGCTTCGTGAGCTGGAGGAGCAGATGGACGCCCAGCATCAGCCCGCCAGCGACGACGACGAGCGTGAGGTCGTGGGCGTTGATTCGGACGGCGCCGTCGACGAGGTAAAGCGAGAGCGACGGTGGCTGGGACGTCGTTCCGCGCACGTCCGACCCGAACACGAACTGGATGAGATACCGGAGCGCGAACGCGACGCCGATCGAGGTGATGAGCAAGGTGATCCCGTCGGCGTCCCGAATCGGCCGGAACACCGTCCGATCGACGAAAAGCGCCAGTGCGACCGTCGCGACGCCGGCCACAACCAGCCCGGCGACCACTGCGAGCGGCGTTCCGGTGATGCCGATTCCGAGTGCCCCGCCGAAGACCGACCCGCTGGCGCCGACGAGCAGCAGCGAGCCGATGTCTGCCCGCCCGAAGCCGGCTACCAGGTAGGTCGTCGCCCATCCCGAGAACGCGCCGGCGGTGATGTAATCACCGTGGGCGAAGTTCGCGAAGTTCAGGATGCTGTACGTCATCGAAAGCCCGATGCCCGCGAGGCCGACAACCAGTCCGCGCATCAGCCCGTCCCAGACGAGCGATCCCAGGCCACTGACCGACTGCCCGCCGGTTGCCAGACTCGCGACGAGGTCGAAGAGAAGGATGACCCCGACGAGCCCGAGAAGGACGGAACCGGGCCGCTCGACGGCGAACTGGCGTCCGCGTGCGTATGTCTCGACGAACCCCATTGATAATTGTCCTCACGATGTGTGCGGTCGGGAAACGATCATAAGTCTTTCTTCCCGCGACCGCCGGGCAGGTTCCGAGAGCGGTGCGTTCGAGCCGGCGCCCCGTACCGCCTCGGACGAGACACGCCGGACTCGCGTCCCCCTCGCATTTGCGACCGTAGTGGCGGCCGTCGGGACGGCAGGGAGCCGCTACTTCAGCCTGGGGCTGGGGCTCGTTCCCTGCGAACTCTGCGGTATCGGCGGACCTCCCTGCTCGCGGTCGTCTTCGTGACGGCTGCCGTCACAGTCGCGTGGGCGGGGGCACGGTCAGAAAAAAGTGGTGAGCGCCCCGCTCAGTCGCCCCGAAGCCGGTGCAACAGCGTACTCTCCTGATCGAACAGCCGGTAGAGCGACGACGTCAACACGAGCACCGAGAGCCCGAGGCCAATCCCCGTCGGGCCGATTGCCCGAAGAACCGGGACCCCGACTACGGCTCCAACGATCGAGAGCAGCCCCAGTAGTCCCACGCCGAGGTAATACTCCGCCCAGGAGATGCCGTACTGGGGGACGACCTCCATATAGACGCCGACGTCAGCAGCGTTGTCGGCGAGCGAGACCGTCTTCGCGTCCGAATCGTACTCGGCGATTCCCAGTTCGTCGAGTTTCGGCAGATGCGTCTGGTGGAGCGAGACGTATACGCTCTGACGGACGTTTCGCGGCGGCGGCGACTCGCCGGATTCGACGCCGCCGATGTGTTCTGCGAGTTCCGAAACCGTGCTCGTCCCGTCGCCCGAGCGGAGCCGTTCCAAAACCAGGCGGCGGCGATCGTTCCGCAGGACGTCGTGGATATCCGACGCCGCGAGCCCCGCGTCGCCGTCGTGATCGCCCTCCTCTCCGCTCATACACCACTGTCCCTGACAGACATATATAAATTGTCCTACATTCCGTGGCGGATCGGTTTCGCGCCCGCTACGGGATTCAATCACTCCTGACGGAACGGGACACGACGGCGCCGGCCGACGGCGCTACTCTTCGGGACGCGGCCGGGCGACGAACAGCGTCTGGACGATGCTGAAGGGGTCGTAGACCGACTGGTGACACTGGCAGTAGACGTCGTCTTCGGCGTTGAACTTCGCCGACCCTTCGGATTTGAACTTCGGCACACAGCAGAAGTGCGTGCACTTGTTCAGCCACGCGATGAAACCATCTTCCGTCGAGGCTTCGAGCCACGGGTCGTTCTCGGCCATCTCGGCCACCCGGTCGGATTTGATGACCTGAACCGGGATGACGTCCTCGGCGTCTTCGGAGCGCCACCGGCCGGTCGCTGGCTTTCCGAGTCCGTCGGTGCCGACGCCGTTCGACCATTCCTTGTAATCGGAGAAGTCGTCGACGTGCAGGCGGTCCCCCTCGGAGTACACTTCGTTCTGCCACTCGTACCCGGGCGCTGCTCCCGACCGGAAGTAGTTCTCCGAGTCGAACTCGGGACCGAGTCCGGCGTAGGATTCGACACCGCAGAACTGGAACCAGTCCCCGGAGTAGGTGACACCGGAGCCTTTGAAATCCTCCGTTTCGGCGATCGTCACCTGGATGCCGCCCTGGTCCTCGGTCTTGACCTCCGGCCAGACTCCTTTGAGGTACCCCTCGTCGTCGATTTCGACGGGAATCTGCGGCATTCCGCGCGGGGCGGGACCATCCGTGTTCTCGATGGCGTACGCCTGCGTCGACCCGCCGCCCGCGCCGGACGCCTGGGTCGCGGAGTTAATCGCGGCCGCACCAGTCGCGCCGACACCGGCGAGTGCCGCGCCCCCGACAACGCCCTTGACGAACCGACGGCGCCCCGAGTCCGCCGGATACTTGTCGCGATCGCTCATACCTGAAACTTCGGCCCGGCAGTAAAAAGGATGACGAAACCCCCCCGTTGTGTCCCCCCCGACCCCGAACGTCGTCGGACTGGGCGTCGCACGGCAGCGAGGAGGGTGGCCGGTCCAATAGTATCTTCCCGTAGTCGGGGGTTTTTACTCACCCTGTAGTGTATGGTGCGGTATGGATTTACACGGCAGGGACGTCAAACAGGACGTCCGGGAACTCGGCGCACTGCTGGGTGACGTACTGGCCGAACAGACGTCCGAGGCATCCTTCGAGACCGTCGAAGACATCCGCAACGCCGCTATCGACTACCGCGAGGGCAAGCGGGAGTCCCGCACGGAACTGGATCGCCTTCTGGAAGGCCTCTCGCCCGAGGGCGAAAGCACGGTCGCGCGCGCCTTTACGACCTATTTCGAACTCATCAACCTCGCCGAGGAGCGCGAGCGCGCGAGGGTAATTCGCGAAGCGTCGCAGGCGGACACGCTCGACGATGGTCTCGTCGCGACGGTCGAGACGCTCGTCGAGTCGGACGCCGACCCCGAGACTGTCCAGCGGGTGCTCGACGACGTACTCATCGAGCCGACGTTCACCGCCCACCCGACCGAGGCCAGACGGAAGACGGTCAAAGCGAAGCTCCGCTCGATCGCGAGCCGCCTCGAGGAACTCGACGAGCGCCGACTCACGGACCGCGAGCACGATCAGCTGTGGCGGAAGGTCGACGCGGAGGTCACGAGCCTCTGGCAGACCTCGCAGGTCCGCGACCGACGCCCCGAACCCCAAGACGAGGCGCGGAACGTCCAGTGGTACCTAGAAAACATCCTCTTCGACGTCGTCGGCGAGGTCTACGCGGAACTGGAGGATCTCCTCGCCGATGAGTACCCCGAGGTCGACGTCCCGAAGCTCTTCGAGTTCCGTTCGTGGGCCGGCTCGGACCGCGACGGCAATCCCTTCGTCACGCCAGAGGTGACGACCGATACCCTCGAACGGCAGCGGTCGGTCGTCTTAGAGAAGTACCGGCAGGCGCTCAAGGGGCTCTCCGGGATTCTGAGCCAGGACGGCAGCCGGGCCGACTTCGGGGCGGAGCTCGAACGGTCGCTGAAGGCCGACCGCGACCGCCTCCCGGGCGTGGCGAGAGAAGCGGAGGAACGGTACCCCGACGAGCCGTACCGACAGAAGCTCAAACTGATGCGCGAGCGGCTCCGCCGCATCGAGGACGTCCGCCCGGACGGGTACGGCGAGAAGGACGAACTCCTCGAAGATCTCGGGGTCATCGACCGGAGCCTCCGCTCTATGGGCGCCGAGGTCGTCGCCGACGAGTACGTCGAACCGCTGATACGCCAGGTCGACACGTTCGGCTTCACGCTCGCGAGTCTGGACCTGCGCGACCACCAGGAGAATCACACCGAGGCAGTCCACGAGGCACTGGCCGGCGAGGGGATTGACTACCGCGGCCGTGACGAGGAAGGCCGCGCCGAGGTCCTGACGGACGCGATCCTCCAGGAGGAACAGGTCGTCGACCTCGAAGAACCCGGCGACGTCTCCGAGACGGCCGCACGCGTCCTGCGACGGTTCGAGAAACTCGGCGAGTGGCAGCGGGAGTTCGGCGTGGCCGCCATCGACACGTACTGTATCTCGATGACCGAGGAGCCGAGCCACGTTCTCGAAGTGCTGTTTCTGGCGGACCAGGCGGGCGTCGTCTCCCTGCCGGACCACTGCGGCCTCGACATCGTCCCCCTCCTAGAGACGGAGTCGGCGCTCAACGGCGCGCGCCGCATTATGGGCACGCTGTTCGAGAACGAGGCGTACGCCGAGGCGCTGGACGCGCGCCGGAACATCCAGGAGATTATGCTCGGCTACTCCGACTCCAACAAGGAGAACGGTTTCCTGGCTGCAAACTGGGACCTCTACAAGAACCAGCGGCGCCTCGCTGGCATCTGTGACGACTTCGACGTGCGGATGCGGCTGTTCCACGGCCGCGGCGGCTCGATCTCCCGCGGCGGCGGCCCGATGAACGAGGCGATGCTCGCACTCCCCAACGAGACAGTCACCGGACAGATCAAGTTTACCGAGCAGGGCGAGGCGATCGCCGAGAAGTACGCCAACCCCCAGATCGCCGAACGCAACGTCGAACAGATGCTGAACGCGCAGGTCCGCTCGCGGCTGCAGGCGATCCGCGAACCCGAAGAGGACGTCCACGACGAGTGGATCGCGGCGATGGACGAGATGGCAGTGACTGCCCGAGCGCAGTACACCGATCTGCTCGAATCCGACGGCTTCGTCACGTACTTCGGCCAGGCGACGCCGATCGGCGTCATCGAGAACCTCAATCTCGGTTCCCGGCCGGCGTCCCGCTCCGGCGAACGAACCGTCGAGGACCTGCGGGCGATCCCGTGGGTGTTCTCCTGGACGCAGTCGCGGTGCATCATCACCGGATGGTACGCACTCGGAACCGGCATTGAAACGTACCTCGACGAGGGTGGCGACATCGAGACGCTCCGGGAGATGTACCGGGAGTGGCCGTTCTTCAGGACGACGCTCGACAACGCCTCGCTGGCGCTCGCGCGGACTGACTTCGAGATCGCATCCTACTACGCCGACCTCGCGGATCCGGACCTCCGCGGGGAGTTCTTCCCGCACCTCCAGGAGGAGTACGAGCGAACCCGCGACATCGTCCTCGACGTCACGGGTCGAGAAACGCTGCTCAAACGCGAGTGGCTCGACGACAGCCTCCGCCGGCGAAACCCCTACGTCGATCCGCTGAACCTGCTGCAGACGCAACTGCTCGAACAGACCCACCGGACCGACGACGAGGAACAGACCCTGCGGCTGACGGTCAAGGGGATCGCAGCCGGGATGAAAAACACGGGATAGTCGGCCTCAGCGGCGAGGGACGTTCCTGTCGGAGCCGCGACCGAACCTCAGACCTGGTTCCAGGGCGCGCCCTCGAAGTCGACGATGCGATGCCGGCGGTCGACGCCGTCGATCTTCGCGACGTCCTCCTCGTCAAGTTCGATATCGAGCGCCGCGTAATTCTCTCGGATATGCGCCGGCGAGGCCGCCTTCGGAATCGGGGTGACGTTCCCTTTGGCGTGGAGCCACGAAAGCGACACCTGCGCCGGGGTGGCGTCGTGCTTCTCGGCGACGTCGACGATTTCGGGCACCTCCGCGACCTTCCCGCGCGCGATCGGCGAGTACGCCACCAGCCGATGCCCGCGCTCGACGGCGATCTCGTGGAGTTCGGGCTGGGGACACAGCGGGTGCATCTCGACCTGGTGAGCGAAAAGCGGCGCGTCGAGGCGATCGAGCGCCTCGGTCAACTGATCCGGGCGGAAGTTGCTCAGCCCGATCCGATCGACGAGGCCGCCGTCGACGAGTTCCTCGAGCGCCGGCAGCGTCTCCGCGGGGTCGTAGGTATCCGTCGGCCAGTGGACGTACAGCAGATCGATCGCGTCGACGTCGAGCCGGTTCGCGCTCCGGCGTGCGGTGTCGATCACGTCGTCGTACCCCAGGTGGTCGGTGTCGAGTTTCGTCGCGACGAGCACGTCGTCGGCGTCGCGGTCGGCGCGGGCGAGTCCGTCCGCTACGAGCGCCTCGTTCCCGTAGCTCTGGGCGGTGTCGACGTGGTCGTAGCCGAGGTCGACGGCCGTCGCCACGGCGGTCGCGCAGGTCTCCGGATCGGTCATATCGTACGTTCCGAGTCCGAGCGGTGGCAGGTCCATACTCGCCCGCTCGGTCTCCGGCCTCTCGACGGTTTCGGTGTGTCTGCCGATGTCTGCTGTCGCTGGCGTGCCGTCCGGACCCGACGCTGTCGGCGGCTGCGGACCCCGCCGCGCACCGTCGCCCGGTGTCCCTTTGTCGGTCCCGACCGAACAGGATCGTATGAGCGACACCAAAGCGTCCCGATCGGCCGCCGACGACGGCGCGCGACTGCTCGTGTACGGCGCGTACGGCTACACCGGCCGGCTGATCGTCGAAGCGGCAGTCGAGCGCGGCCACGAGCCGATCGTCGCGGGCCGAAACCGGCAGAAAGCACGCGGGGTGGCCTCATCGCTGGGTCTCCAGGCGCGCTGCTTCACTGTCGAGGACGCCGCGGGCCATCTCGGCGACGTCGACGCCGTCCTCAACTGTGCCGGCCCGTTTTCGGAGACCGCGGACGCGCTCGTCGACGCCTGCATCGAAACCGGAACCCACTATCTCGACATCACCGGCGAGTTGGCCGTCTTCGAGCGGATCAGCCGCCTCGGCAGCGCTGCTGCGGACGCGGGCGTGACGCTCCTCCCGGGCGTCGGCTTCGACGTCGTCCCGACCGACTGCCTCGCGGCGCACCTCCACCGCCGCCTGCCGGAGGCGACGCATCTCTCGCTCGCCATCGAGGCCGACGGCGGCATCTCGCCGGGGACGCTGAAGACCGCCCTCTCGGATCTGGGCTCCGGCGGGGCCGTGCGGCGCGACGGCCAGTTGCGGCACGAGGCGGTCGGCGCGCGCACCCGCGTCGTCGACTTCGGAGACGGCTTCCGGCGCGCGGTATCGATTCCGTGGGGCGACGTCTCGACGGCCTACCACACCACCGGGATCCCGAACATCGACGTGTATCTGTCCCTGCCGACGAACGCCCGCCGCGCGGTCGCGCTCTCGTCGTCTCTGAGCGGCGTGCTCGATACCGACGCCGTCAAGCGTGCGTTGTCGTGGCTCGTGGACCGCTCCATCGAGGGTCCGGACGAGGCCACGCGGGCGGGAGGGGAAGCGCGCGTCTGGGGCGAGGCCAGAACGGACGACGAGCGCGTCGTCTCCCGCCTCCGGACGCCGGAGACCTACGAACTGACCGTCGAGACCGCGCTCCGCTGCGCCGAAAAGGTGCTCGCCGGCGATGCGGCGGCCGGCTACGAGACGCCGGCCGGCGCGTTCGGGCCGGACTTCGTGCTGGAGATTCCGGGTGTCGAACGCGTCGATCTAGTGGACGGCGAAGTCGTCGACCGCGAGACAGACGAGAGCGAGGCGGACGAGGGCGAAACGGCAGCGGACGAGACCGCGGCGGGCGAGTAGCCGTCTGTGCGTCGCCTGGGCGGGGCCTGTCGCCGTCGCGCCCATCGTGTGTATGGCTGGCAAAGCGTTGGTCGCTCCGAAACGGTTTTGACGCGGCCTCGCGCACACTCGGTATGCCGAAGGAACCCGACACCGGGTACGACCCAACGCTGGGTCGGAAGTTCGTTTTCGTGACGGGCGGGGTGATGTCCGGACTGGGCAAGGGGATCACCGCCGCCAGTACCGGCCGGCTGCTGTCGAACGCGGGCTTCGACGTGACGGCCGTCAAGATCGACCCCTATCTCAACGTCGACGCGGGGACGATGAACCCCTACCAGCACGGGGAGGTCTACGTTCTCAAGGACGGCGGCGAGGTCGACCTCGACCTGGGGAACTACGAGCGGTTCCTCGGGGTCGATATGACCTCCGATCACAACGTCACCACGGGGAAGACCTACCAGCACGTCATCGAGAAGGAGCGCGCGGGCGACTACCTGGGCAAGACCGTGCAGATCATCCCGCACATCACAGACGACATCAAGCGGCGCATCCGCGAGGCCGCCGAGGGGAGCGACGTCTGTCTCGTCGAGGTCGGCGGCACCGTCGGCGACATCGAGGGGATGCCCTATCTGGAGGCGCTCCGGCAGTTCGCCCACGAGGAAGACGACGACGACATTCTCTTTACACACGTCACGCTCGTGCCCTACTCGAAGAACGGCGAACAGAAGACCAAGCCGACCCAGCACTCGGTGAAGGAACTCCGATCGATCGGGCTCCAGCCCGACATCCTCGTGGGCCGGTGTGAGGACGAACTCGACCCGAAGACCAAAGAGAAGATCGCGCTGTTCTGCGACGTGCCGACGGAGGCCGTCTTCTCGAACGCCGACGTCGAGGACGTCTACCACGTCCCGCTGATGGTCGAATCCGAGGGGCTCGACGAGTACGTGATGGAGCGGCTCGATCTAGAGTCCGAGGCGCTGCCGCCGGAAGAGCGCGAGAACCGCTGGCGGGAACTGGTGACCCGCGACCGGACCGACGAGGTCGACATCGCCCTCGTCGGGAAGTACGACCTCGAAGACGCCTATATGTCCGTCCACGAGGCGTTGAAACACGCCGGCATCGAGCGCCGGACCGAGGTGAACGTGCTGTGGGTCGACTCCGACGAGATGCTCGACCGCCACGAAAATAGATTAAAAGAGGCCGACGGCGTCGTCGTCCCGGGCGGCTTCGGCTCCCGCGGCATCGAGGGGAAGCTGAAGGCCATCGAGTACTGCCGCGAGAACGACGTGCCCTTCCTCGGCCTCTGTCTCGGCTTCCAGATGGCGGTCGTCGAGCACGCGCGGAACGTCCTCGGTCTCGAGGGCGCTCACTCCGCGGAGTTGGACGCCGACACCGACCATCCCGTCATCGACATCCTGCCCGAGCAGTACGAAATCGACGACATGGGCGGGACGATGCGGCTCGGCGCCCACGACACGGTGATCGAACCCGGAACGCTCGCCGAGCGGATCTACGACGACACCGTCTGTACCGAGCGACACCGCCACCGCTACGAGGTCAACCCCGAGTACATCGATCGGTTGGAGGAGGGCGCACTCGACTTCTCGGGCGCGGCGGACAACCGGATGGAGATCCTCGAGCGGACGGATCACCCGTTCTTCTTCGGGACGCAGTTCCACCCCGAGTTCCGCTCGCGACCCGATCGGGCAAGCCCGCCGTTCGTGGGCTTCCTGGAGGCCGTCGCCGGGGAGTTGGACGCGCGTACCCTCGCGGACACGGAGGTGCAGGCCTGATGGTCGACGCGAGTTCCTTCATCGAGGAGGCGGTCGCGGAGATCGAATCCGAAGTCGACGGCCACAACGCCGTCATCGCGCTCTCGGGCGGCGTCGACTCCTCGGTCGCCGCGGCGCTCGCGTACCGCGCCATCGGCGACCGCCTGACGCCGGTCTACGTCGACACCGGACTGATGCGGAAGGGCGAGACCGACCAGATCCGCGAGACGTTCTCGTATATGGACTCCCTGCGGATCGTCGAGGCGCAGGACCGCTTCCTCGACGCCCTGGCGGGCGTCACCGACCCCGAGGAGAAGCGCCACGTCATCGGCGAGCAGTTCATCCGCGAGTTCGAGCGGGAGGCGAAGTCCGCCGAGGCCGAGTACCTCGTCCAGGGGACGATCTACCCCGACCGCATCGAGTCGGAGGGCAACATCAAGTCCCACCACAACGTCGGCGGCCTCCCCGAAGTCGTCGACTTCGAGGGGATCGTCGAACCCGTCCGGGACCTGTACAAAGACGAGGTCCGGGAGGTCGCCCGCGAACTCGGCTTAGAGGAGGTCACCTCCGAGCGGATGCCGTTCCCCGGCCCAGGGCTGGCGGTCCGCGTCGTCGGCGAGGCGACCAGAGAGAAAGTCGACGTCGCGCGCGAGGCGTGTCACGTCGTCGAGGAGGAGACGGCCGACCACGACCCCTGGCAGGCCTTCGGCGCGGTCATCGGCAAAGGGACCGGCGTGAAGGGCGACAACCGCGTGCACGGGTGGATCGTCGCGGTCCGATCGGTCGAGTCCCGCGACGGGATGACCGCCCGCGCCCAGGAACTGCCCTGGGAGACGCTCCAGCGCATCCAATCGCGCATCACGGGCGAAAACGAGAACGTCGCCCGCGTCGTCTACGACGTGACGCACAAACCGCCCGCGACCATCGAGTACGAGTGACGATGATCCTGATTGCGGGCGCAGACGTCGACGGTCTCGGAGATGCGCTGGAATCGGCGGGCGCGAACGTCGTCCGCCTGGAGGGGATCGCCACCCGGGAGTCGCTTTCGGCGGCCGGCCTCGCCGACGCCGACACGCTCGTCCTCACCGAGATGGACGACGCCTCCGCCATCCCGGTCGCGAAGGAAGCAAACCCCGACGTCCGGGTCGTCACGTACGCGCCCGACTCCCTGCCGGAGTTCGCGCGCGGGCAGACGGACCTCGCGGTCGATCCCGCGCTGCTCTCGGCCGAGGTCGTGGCCGAGGAACTGGTCAACGGCGCGGCTGACGGGCTGTAATAGGGATCATCGTAACTATCCATAGATTCTCGTCGGACCGGTCGGCGAGAAATCTATGAGGACTTACGATGATCCCTATAAGTCGACCGCGACGCTGCCCGCCGCCCGCTACTCCTCGTGTTCTATCCGATGTCTGAAGCAGCGCGACGGCCCCGGCACGAGCGAGTCGTCGGTGCCGGCCTCCGGGAGTCCGACGTGCGGACGCCCGCCGTCGCCGACGAAGACCGAGAGGCCGTTCCAGGAGACCGCCTCGGGATGGGTGAGCGTCCATTTCGCGGTCGTTTGGCGGTCGCTTTCCGGGACGTCGACGGCGACTCTGTACTCGCCCGTCCGCACGGCGACGTTCGAGAGCACGTACTCGTAGGCCGGGTCGGGGCCGTCCGGACTCAGCTCGACGGTTCGGGAGAACACCCGCCGGGGCGCCCCCGCGTCGAGATAGTCGACGGCCACGGAGACGGCGCGCTCCCCTCCGTCGAACCGGAAGAGGTGGATCTCGGCTCCGGGTCCCTCGCCGGGCACCACGGCGTTCTCTTCGGCGTCGGCGGCGGCGTACGCCTCGCCCGTGGCGCCACAGACGACCGCGCTCCACCCCCCGACCTCGTGAGTCCCGTCGCGGCCGACGAAGTGCGGCACCTCGTGGCGGTTGATTCCGTACCCGCCGTGCTCGCCGTAGTGGGCGTCGGCGCTGCAGGCGCCGAATATGTAGAATCCTGCGTCGGCGACGACGACGAGGGCCGCGGCCGGGTCGCCGATCTCGGGGTTTCTCGCGGGCGCGCCGTCGCCATACTCGACCACCTCGTTGCGGGCGGCGACGCGTTCGTATTCGCGGACGAACGACAGCGCGTCGGCCCCGTCGGGTGAATCCGGCGGGTCGGGGAGCGGTTCCGTCTCGGTCAGCGGCGTCGCCGTGGTCTTCGGGGTCGATCGTGTCGACGTCTTTGTCGGGCGCTGCGTCGTCGTCGCGGCGCGGTCGAGACAGCCAGCGAGCGACGCGGGGAGGGTAGCCAGGGCGGCGAGCAGTCGTCTGCGTCGCATCGGCCCGATTTCCGACGGCGAGACGGAAAGCCGTTCCGTCGGCGGCGGCCCCGCCGCGGTGGGAACGTTCAAACCGTCGACGGCCGAACCAGCCGTATGGTCACGTTCCTCGCGGGGGGAACCGGCACGCCGAAGCTTTTGGACGGCGCGGCGGCGGTGTTCGACCCCGCGGCGACGACGGTGATCGCGAACACCGGCGACGACGTCGAACTCGGCGGGCACCTCGTCTGTCCGGACGTCGACACCGTGCTGTTCGCCGGCGGTGGCGTCATCGACCGGGACACGTGGTGGGGCATCGACGGCGACACGACGGCGACACACGCTGAACTCGGGCGACTGGCCGAGGCTGCGGGATTCGAGCCGGGGCCGCGGTATCTGGACGACGATGCCCAGACTGCCGGCCGCGAGATCGCGCGCTGGCGTCGCTTCTCGGGCGTCGCCGAGTTTATGGAGATCGGCGACCGCGACCGGGCGGTCCACGTCACGCGCACGTCGCTCCTGGACGAGGGACGGTCGCTGACGGCGGTCACTCGAACGCTCGCATCGGCCTTCGATCTCGACGTCGACCTCCTGCCGATGAGCGACGACCCCGTCGCGACGATCATCCACACCGACGAGGGGTCGATGCACTTTCAGGAGTACTGGGTCCACCACCGCGGCGCACCCGACGTCCGCGATGTGGAGTTCCGCGGGGCCGAGACGGCGACGCCGACCGAGCACGTCCTCGAGGCGCTCGCGGACCCGGTCGTCATCGGGCCGTCGAATCCGGTGACGAGCATCGGGCCGATGCTGTCGATGGACGGCTTCGCCGCCGCGCTGGAATCGACGCCCGTGGTCGCCGTCTCGCCGTTCGTCGAAGACGAGGTGTTCTCCGGCCCCGCGGCGGATCTGATGGCGGGCGTCGGTCGGGAGCCGTCGACGGCGGGCGTCGCCGCGGCGTACCCCTTCGCGGACGCGTTCGTCCTGGACGCCGACGACGGAACCGCGCTCGACCGGCCGGTCGTCCGAACCGATACGCGGATCGACGATAGAGACGACGCCGAGCGCGTCGCCCGGGCCGTCGAGCGGGCGCTCGCGGAGGTGTCGTGATGTTCGACCCCCGCGTCGCACTCGCGAGTCTCAGCGGCGAGGCCGACGCTGAATGGGCCCGTGAGGGCAGCGACCACGCCGGCGCGGCGTTCCTCGGCGGCATCGCGCTCGACGAGGAGACGCGCGCGGCGGCGCGAAAAATGGTGGCCCGGGATCGAAGCGAGTTCCTCCCGCCGGATCCGCTCTCGTTCGTCGATGGCGAACTCGATGCGCTCGCGGACGTGCCGATCAGGCCGGGCGTCAACGTCCGGAGCGCGACGTTAGATCCGGTTCGGGCGGTCGCCGCCGCGTGCGCCGAACGAGACGCGATCGTCGAGATCAACGCCCACTGCCGGCAGGCGGAGATGTGTGCGGTCGGCTGCGGCGAAGCGCTCCTGCGAGACACAGACCGGCTGTGTGAGTACGTCGCCGCCGCCGACGAGGCGGGCGCGGCAGTCAGCGTGAAAGTGAGGGCAGAGGTCTCAGGCGTCGATCTCACTACCACGGCCCGCGAAGTCCAATCGGCCGGCGCGGACGCGATCCACGTCGACGCGATGGACACCGAATCGGTGGTCGGGGACGTCGTCGACGCCGCGCCGGACCTGTTCGTGATCGCAAACAACGGCGTCCGCGGCCCCGAGACCGTCCGTGAGTACCTCCAGTACGGCGCCGATGCGGTGAGCGTCGGACGACCGAGTACCGACGAGCGTGTCCGGCGGCGCGTTCACGGCGCCGTCGAGGAGTGGTTCGGGGAGGTCGGGACGGCGTGACCGGAGACTGTGGCGGTCGCGGGGCGAAGCGGTCTCCCGCAGGCAACGCCCAGCTCGCGCTCCTGTTGGACGTCGCGGCGGCCCCCAAGCCGGGGAACGTCGACCGGGATCACGACCTCGCCGATCTCCGGATCGAGCACTTCCTCGCGGGTGCGGTCGGGGCCGGTGCCGGACTCCGCCGCGCGGCGGCCGGCGCACCGGTAGGCGTCGCCTTCGAGCGCGCCGTCGCCGGGATGGGGAGCCAGGCCGGTGACAACACCCAGTTCGGCGCGCTCCTCCTCCTCGTCCCGCTGGTCCGTGCAGCCGCGGAGGCCCCGGAGGCGTTCCGAGGGACAGACGCCCGCGGGACGCTTCAGCGGACTGACGCCGCGGCCGTCGTCGAGGAAACGACCGTCGCCGACGCGGCCGACTTCTACCGCGCGTTCGAGCACGTCGACGTCGCCGTCGCGGACCCGCCCGAGGGTATGGACGCGCTCGACGTCCGCCGCGGCGCGGACGCGATTCCGGCGGTGCGCGAGCGCGGGCTAACGCTGTCGGAAATACTGGCACGGAGCGAGGGCGACGGCAACGCCACGGAGTGGACGACGGGCTTCGAGCGAACGTTCGAGACCGCCGCGGCGATCCAGGCCGACGACGGGCCGCTCCCCGATCGGATCGCCCGGGCGTTCGTGGATCGACTCGCCAATGAATCGGACACGCTCGTCCGAACGCGGCACGGCCCTGAAGTCGCTGCCGACGTCCGACGCCGTGCGACCGAGGCGCGTGGGGATCCAGAGGCGGTCGCCAACCTCGACACCGATCTCCGCGAGGCCGGGATCAATCCCGGGACGACGGCCGATCTGGTGACGGCGGCGACGTTCGTCGCGCTCGAACGGGGGGTCGACCTGTGACCGACGGCGACGAGGCGGACGTCTCCGCCGAACCGCTCCCGGACTGGCCGGTCGCGCTCCGTGGCGTCACCGAGTCCGTGGTGACGACGCTCGGCCCGAACGATCGGTGGAACGTGGCTGCGCTCGGTCTCCACGCGCCAGATGGCGCGGATGCGACAGTTGAGAGTGACGAACCGAGGTCGGCCGCGCCGGTCACGGCGACGACCTGGGGCAACACCCGGACGCGACGGAACTTCCACCGGGAGGGCGGCGGCGTGGTCCAGTTCGTTTCGGATCCGCGGACGTTCGTCGAAAGCGCGGTGACGATCCGGGAGGAAGCGGAGCCAGTCGTGCCGGAAGCCCACGCTTGGGTCGAGATCGAGGCCGAGCAGGTGGCGTCGGGTGAGTCCGAGGGAACCCGCTGGGAACGGTGGGAACTCCACCCCGTCGAGACAGCAGTGACCGAGCAGACGGTGCCGACGATCAACCGCGGATTCGGGGCCGTGATCGAAGCGACCGTCGCGGCCTCGCGGCTCGACGTCCCCGCATACGACACCGACGTTCTCCTCGCACGACTCCGCCACCTGGCCGACGTCGTCGATCGCTGCGGCGGTCACCCGGAGCGGGCGGCGTTCGCCACGCTCGACGAGGCGACCGGGTGGCGAGACCGGCTCTCGGCGGACGTCGCCGACGACGTCCCGCAGTTCGACGAGGCGCGGCGCTGACGCTTTCACCCACAGTGATGACGCGCGGCCGGCACGCATCGAAGATTCCTTGTTCTCCCTCCGCGAGAACACGGATATGAGTACGGATCAGGGCGACGACGCCGGAGAGCCCGCCACCACGCCGGGAGGCGACGCGGAGACGGAGGTCCACGAGAACGCCCTCCAGGACGTGATCGCGGTCGACACCGACGACAACCGAACGGGGCTTGCCAACCGCCTCGACGCCCACACCGGCGACGGCGTCCGGCACCGGGCGTTCACCTGCCTCGTCTTCGACGGCGAGGGACGCATCCTGCTGGCCCAGCGCGCACCGAACAAGCGCCTCTGGGACACTCACTGGGACGGCACGGTCGCCTCCCACCCGGTGGAGGGGCAGACACAACTCGACGCTACCCGACAGCGACTGGAGGAAGAACTGGGTATCACCCCGGATCAGTACACCAAACTCCGGGTGACGGACAAATTCGAGTACAAGCGCTACTACGAGAACGCCGGCCTGGAGTGGGAGGTCTGCTCGGTGCTGAAGGTCACGCTCGACGACACGTCGCTGTCGCCTGACGAAGACGAGATCGCCGGACTGCTGTGGGCCGACTACGAACACCTCCACGAGCACCCCGAGTGGTACCGGCAGCTCCGCCTGTGCCCGTGGTTCGAGATCGCGATGCGTCGAGACTTCGAGGAGTAGGCCGCAAACGCGTTCGCTGTGGTTTTTCTCTGCCTATTCAGCGTCGTGTGCGTCCCGCAGGCGCTCGACGTGCGTCATCACGACCGAAAGCGTCGCGTCCGCGTCAGTGTACCCTCGCTCGTAGTCCTCGTGGGCGGCGTCGATATCGCTGAGTACGCTCTCGACCACGTCGCTGAGCGGCTCCTCGGAGTCTTCGGTCGCGTCCTCGCCATCCGTCACTGCGGCCGAATCGTCTGTCATACCGCTCACTCGTGCGGCGACGTTGAAAAGCGCGCCGTCACAGTTCTGGCGGTTCGAGCATCAGGAGAACGACGCGACCGGGCCGACAGTATATATACGACCGCGACGCAGGACCGACCGTGATCACGCTGCGGTTCGAGGACGGGACGATCCGGCTCGACGGGCTCGCGGAGTCGGATGCGGCCAGCGGGTCGCTGCCCGGCGTCGCCTGGGACGATCGTGGACTCGTCGCCCGCGCGCCGGCCTATCGGTACGCGGAGGTCCGCGAAGCGATCGACGACGAGGGACGCGCCTTCGACGACCAGGTGCTCGATGACACGGTCCTGTCGCTGTCGCACTCTTACGACCTCCGGGACTATCAGCACGAGGCGGTGGCGGCCTGGCACGAAAACGGCGACCGCGGCGTTATCGAACTCCCGACCGGCGCTGGGAAGACGGTGCTTGCGGTCGACGCGATCGCGACACTCGGCGTGCCGACGCTCGTGATCGTGCCGACGATCGATCTCCTCGAACAGTGGCGGCGCGAACTCGAAACCGAATTCGACGTGCCGGTGGGGCAGTTCGGCGGTGGCGAACAGCGAAAGGAGGCGATCACGGTCTCGACGTACGACTCGGCGTACCTGCGCGCGGAGGACGTCGGCGGCGCGTTCGGGTTCGTCGTCTTCGACGAGGTCCACCACCTCGGCGGCGAGGGGTACCGCGACGCCGCGCGGTTGCTCGCCGCGCCTGCCCGTCTGGGACTGACGGCGACGTTCGAGCGCCCGGACGGCGCCCACGAGGTCGTCGCCGACCTCGTCGGACCGAAGGTCTACGAGGCGACAGTGGACGACCTCGCGGGCGAGCACCTCGCCGACTACGAACTCCGGCGGATCGAGGTCTCGCTCGGCCCCGAAGAACGGTCGGCATACGACGAGGCGCAGGGCACGTTCGTCGACTACCTGAAGCGGTCGAACCTCTCGCTTCGGAGCGGGTCTGACTACCGGAAGCTCGTGATGCGGTCGGGGACGGATCCGAAAGCCCGCGAGGCGCTGCTCGCCAAGCAGCGCGCTCGCCGGATTATGATGAACGCCGATGCGAAAGTCGAGACGCTCGGCCGGCTTTTGGACCGCCACCGGGACGACCGGGTCATCGTCTTCACTGCCCACACCGACCTCGTCTACCGGCTCTCGGAGCGGTATCTGCTGCCAGCGATCACGAGCGAGACCGGGGCCGACGAGCGTCGGGAGACGCTGGATCGCTTCCGCGACGGCACCTACTCGCGCGTCGTGACGGCGAACGTCCTCGACGAGGGGGTCGACGTCCCCGACGCCAACGTCGCGGTCGTGCTCGCCGGCTCCGGGTCGGAGCGGGAGTTCACCCAGCGGCTGGGGCGAATACTCAGGCCGAAAGGAGACGGCGGCCGCGCGCTCCTCTATGAGGTCGTCTCCGAGGAGACGGCAGAGGAACGGGTCGCAGACCGACGGCGGTGAGCCCGGCCGTCGATCACCGGCCTCCGCGCTACGCGAGTTCGACGTTGAGGTCGCCGCCGCTGGTGAAGGCGTTGTAGGCGACGTCGAAGGAGACCGCCCATTCAGTCGTTTCCCCCGCGTCGACGGTCACATCGGTTTCCCGGATGAACTCGTCTCCGTCGGCGGTGACGATGACGCGGACGGTCGCCGTCCGCTGGACGTCGCGGCGGTTCTCGACGGTCCCAAAGACCCGAAGCGTCCCCTCTTCGGTCCGCTCGAAGTCGAACGAGTCGACGGCGAGCGCCGGCTGATCAGCCGTCTGCCGCGGCTCCCCCTCCGGCGCAGACGGCGGGTTTCGCGGGCCTGTCGCGCCCGGCAGCGAGTCGAGGCAACCCCCCAAGAGCGCTGCGACAGCGGGGACGATGGTGCGAAGAGCGCTTCGTCGGTCCATCATCCGCGAGAGGTCGGCCCGAGCGTATGATACTGTCGGCTGTAAGTCCCTGAAGAATTTGGCGACCCCGGAGGTCGCGAATCTCTTGAAACAGTTACAGCCGACAGTATGAGTCTGCTCCTCGGTGCATCCGTTTTTTTATCGTCGCTGCCGACGGCGGCGCGGCGGTACGCTCTTGCCCCGACGTCCCGAAGGTGACGCCGTGCTGCGAAAGGACCTCCTCCGGGTCTCCCGCGCGGGCGGCGGCTATCACCCGCAGTTCGCCGACCGGGCGGATCGGCCGCTCGCCGCCCGGGTCATCGGCGTCTTCCAGGGGCACATCGGCGAGCCGCGAAGCCGCCTCGACGACGCGCTCGACGACTTGGAGGCCGATGCCGACGACTTCAAACTCGTCCGGGGGTTCGCCGCGCTGCTCGAACGGGAGGCGGCGTTCGAGACGCGCGCGCCGCTGCCGCCCGCCCGCGTCCGCCGGGTCGTCTTCGAGGCGGCCGAAGAACAGGAAGTGGTCGTCACGGACGACGACCGGCGGGCGGCGCTCGCAGCCGCGGCGGATCGGCTGGGAACCGACGCCGACGCGGTCGAACAGTCACTCTACGCCGACCGCGAGGTCAACGAGGTCCTCGCGTCGTTCGAGGCGCGCTGGAGTCCCGATCAGCTCATCGAACAGTACAATCTCTCGCTGGCCCAGACGGCGCTGTTCGACGCCACCGAGGTCCGGATCCGGAGTTCGGACCCAAAGCGGCTCGTCTCGGCGGTCAAGCGGCTCGGCCTGCTGTACGAGATCCGCCGGCACGGGGCCGACGAGGACGCCGAGGAGCGCGAACTCGTCGTCACGGGCCCGGACGCGCTCTTCAGACGCACGCGCCGCTACGGGACCGCCTTCGCCTGCCTGCTGCGGAGCGTCGCGACCGCCGCGGAGTGGTCGCTGACGGCGACGATCGACGACCGCGGGACCGATCGGCAGCTCCATCTCGGACCCGACGACGTCTCGGTGCCGGACGTCGAACCGGTCGCCGAACCGACCTACGACAGCGGCGTCGAGGCCGACTTCGCCGCCCGGTTTTCGGGGCTGGATCTCGACTGGGCACTCTCCCGCGAGCCCGAACCGCTCGCAGCCGGCGCGCGGGCGATGATTCCGGATTTCGCGTTCGACTACCGGCCCGGCGGCACGAGCGGCGAAACCGCCGATGCGAGCGCCGGAGCCGACGACGCGGGCGGCGAGTCCGCCGGCACCTCGGAGACGTCCGCGGACGCATCCGGTGCATCGCCGTCGTTCCGCGTCTACTTCGAGGTGATGGGCTTCTGGACGCCCGAGTACGTCGAGAAGAAACTCGACCAGTTCGGGAGCGTCGACGACGACGTCGAACTCCTCGTCGCCGTCGACGAGTCGCTCGGGGTCGGCGAGGAGATCGAAGCCCTCGATCACCGGGTCATCACCTACTCCGGAACCGTGCGTGTCAAGGACGTCGTCGACGCGCTCAGAGCGTACGAGTCGGATCTCGTCGCCTCGGCGGCGGCGTCGCTGCCGGACGAACTCACTCCCGCAGCGGACGTGGTCGAACTGGACGCGCTCGCGACAGAGCGGGGCGTGAGCGTCGACGCACTCGACTCGGTGTCGTTTCCCGACCACGAGCGCGTCGGGCAGACGCTCGTCCGGCCGGCCGTGCTGGACGCGCTGAAAGAAGCCATCGAGCCGGGAATGTCGCTCGCGGCGGCGGGATCGCTACTGGACGAACGGGGGATCGACGAGACGTCCGCCGTCCTGTCGCGCCTGGGCTACCGGGTGGCGTGGGAGGGGCTCGGCGGCGGGACGATCGAGGCGAAAGCGGAGAACGCGGCGGCGACGGAGAGCGAGACAGAAAGGGAGACGTAGCCGCGTTACCCGAGGTCCTCGCGCCGCCCTTTCGGCACCGTCGAGCGGAGTTCGCCGTGGAGATACAGGCCGACGCCGATCGGTTCGACGTCACCGGCTTCGCCGGTTGCCCGAGGCGTCTCCGGCGCCTCGCTGTCGCCGGCGATCTCGTGGGCGGCGATCACGTAGCCCCAGTCGCCGTCCCACCGGGGCAACTCCTGATCGTCACCCGCCGCGAAGCGGACCGCCTCCTCGTCGTCCAGCACGACGACGTTCTCCGTCGCTTCCCGCCCGAACCGCTGGACGGCGTTCGTCGACGGCTTCCAGTGCTCCTGGCGGGTCCGCAGGATCCGCAGTCCGAGTCCCTCGATTTCGATCGGCGAGACCACGTCGGCGGCGAACGCCCACAGTTTCCCGTTGCCCTTCTCCCAGAACGTATGCCCGTCCCAGGTTTCCGGCGGGATGCCGTACCGCTCCTCCCACCACTCGACGACCTCGGCGCGACTCGGCCGACCCGGAACGACCCGCTCCGCGGCCGTCGCCGGCAGCCGATCGAACTGCTGGCCGTCGTTTTCGGGGCCCGCCGTTTCCTCGTCGGTGCCGGTCATCCCGTCACCTCCAGTTTGGCGCAGAAGAACCCGCCCGTGTCGTTGCGGTGCGGATAGACCCGGTGGGCGCGTTCGACCGCGGGATCGTACTCGGTTCCGTTCCACTCGGTGACGCCCGGATCGGTCTCGAAGCCGTCGGGCGTGTCCCACTCGCGGATCTCACAATCCGCCTCGGTGAGGACGTGATCCAGCACGGCCTCGTTCTCCTCGGGCGCGAACGTACAGGTGGAGTAGACGACGGTCCCGCCGACCCGGGTCGCCTGGATCGCCCGCCGGAGGATCCCCTTCTGGATTCCCGCGACCCCCTGGACGTGGTCCATCGTCCAGCGATCCAGGGCGTCGGGGTTCTTGCGGATCGTCCCCTCACAGGAGCACGGCGCGTCGACGAGCGCCCGGTCGAACGCTTCGACCCGCTCCGGGAGATCGGTGCGGTCGCCGAACGGCTTCAGCGAGAAGTTCCGCGCGTCCTGATTCGTCACGGCGAGGTTGGTGATCCCGAGGCGTTCGGCGTTGTGCCGCAGCGCCGAGAGCCGCCCGAGGTTGTTGTCGTTGCCGACAAGCAACCCCTCGTCGTCCATCAGATCCGCCAGTTGGGTGGTCTTGCTGCCGGGCGCCGCGCAGGCGTCCCAGACGACCTCGCCAGGATCGGGGTCGAGTGCCAGCGCGGGCAGCGCCGACACCTCCTCCTGGCCGTGGAGCCAGCCGTGGAAGTACGGCCACGACGTCCCGGGTCCGCGTTCGGCGAGGCGGAATATCCCGGGATGCCAGTCGCTCACCTCGTAGTCGACGCCCTCGGCGTCGAGCGCTTCCCGGGCGCGCTCGATCGACGCTTTCAGCGTGTTGACGCGGACGACCGAAGGGAGCGGCCGGTCGCACGCCGCGCGGAACGCGTCGAAGTCGTCGACGAGCGACGCGTACCGCTCGAGTGGTTGCATACCGGTTCGGTCACGGCGCGGGCGTTTGTGGGTGTCGGTTCGGGGCGTGCTCCCCGCGGTTTTACCACCGTTGCCGTCGTACCGCCGGTATGGCTCGGATCTCCGTACTCGCAGACGACGTGTCGCTGTCGGAACCGTCGATGGTCGAGGGGTTCCCCGGGGTCGGCCTCGTCGGGAAGATCGCCGCCGACCATCTCGCTGGGGAGTTCGAGATGACCCACTACGGCAACGTCTACTGCGATAGCCTGCCACAGGTCGCGGTGTACCGCGAGAACGACCCAGAACTCCAGCCGCCGGTTCGGGTCTACGTCGACGAGGATCGGGACCTGCTGGTCCTCCAGAGCGACGTCCCCGTCGGCCCCGAGGCCGCCGTCGAACTCGGCGACTGCCTTTCGGGGTGGTTCGACGAGCACGACGTGACCCCGGTCTACCTCTCGGGGATCCCCCGCGAGAAGGAAGGGGGGCCGCCCGCGCTGTACGGGCTAGGCGTGGCCGGCGGCACCGATCGCATCGCCGAGCAGGGGATCACTGCGCCGAGCGAGACCGGTCTCGTCTCCGGGCCGACCGGGGTGCTTCTGAGCGACGCCGTAGAGACCGGGCGGACGGCAATCGGCCTGATCGTCGAGTCCGATCCGCGGTTCCCTGATCCCGAGGCCGCCCGCGTGTTGATCAAAAAGGGGATCGAACCGCTCGTCGGTATCGAGGTCCCCGTCGACGACCTGGTCGACCGGGCCGAACAGATCCGGGAGGCGAAAGAGCGCCTCGCAAAGCGGATGCAGAGCGGCGGCGAGGAGAGCACGCAGGCGCGACCGATCGGGATGTATCAGTAACGACCTCGGGTACGCCTGGCTCTCGTATACGCCTCACTCTCGTATACGCCTAGCCTTCGTATACGCCTCGCTCTCGTATACGCCTAGCCTTCGTATACGCCTCGCTCGGCTCCCAAACAGGATTTGCTATCGGCCGCGCGAGACCGCTTTCTACACGTTTAAGGCTCGCCGACCGCTCCGTACGGATATGAGCGAAGAGTCCCCCGAGAGTCGCGCAGCGGCGAGTGCCGAAACGGACGAGGATGTCGGGAGCGAGCAGGACGACGGCAACGCTGCCGACGACGCGGTGGACGAGGAGGACGCCCGCGAGAACGGCGTCGTCGAGGAGGGTGAGGCGGCTGCTTCGGAGGCGACAGCCGACGACGCGTCAGATCTCGCGGCGCGCGTCGCCGAACACGACGAGGACCTCGCCGCCGAGGTCGAAGGGCTCCAGTCGCGGCTGGCCGACGCGGAGGCCGAAATCGACGAACGCGAGGAACGGATCGAAGAACTCGAGGGCGCGCTGAAGCGCTCGAAGGCGGACTTCAAGAACTACAAGAAGCGCGCAAAAAAGCGGGAGGAGGAGATCCGCGAGCGCGCCACCGAGGACTTCGTCGGCCGCGTCGTCAGCGTCCGCGACAACCTCGTCCGCGCCCTCGACCAGGACGAAGGGGCCGACATCCGCCCGGGCATCGAATCGACGCTCGAGGAGTTCGACCGCATCCTCGAAGAGGAGAACGTGACGCCGATCGATCCCGATCCGGGGGAGGACGTCGATCCGACGCGTCACGAGGTGCTGATGCGCGTCGACGACAGCCAGCCCGAAGGTGCCGTCGTCGACGTCTATCGACCGGGATACGAGATGGCCGGCGCTGTCATCCGCGAGGCGCAGGTGACCGTCAGTACGGGAGCGGGTGACGAGAGCGACGGAGAGAACGCAGAAGAATCCGGCGAGAGCGACGAATAGCGAGCGGCCTTCCCGCGTCGGCGTCAGTTCTCCGGCTCCGACTCGGACTCTTGCTCCGAGTCAGCATCCGACTCAGGCCCCTGCTCGGATTCTGATTCCGATGCTGCTTCGGGCTCTGAATCCGCTCTGCCGCCCGACCGCCACAGCCGACGGCCGTATCGCACGAGCACGCCGGCAACAAGGACGACCGGGACCGCGAACGCGAGGATGTACGGCAGCGCGAACGCCGTCCCGACGACGAGCGCCCGAGCCACCACGACGACGCCGTCGACAGACTGCATAAACGCCGAGATGACGGGGGTGTCGTACCAGCGATCCGGCGCGACGCGCCCCGGCGTCGGTCTCGGCTCCTCCAGCCGGACGGTCAGCGTCGAGTACGCGACCTGATCCTGGAGCGACTGCTGTCTGGCTTCGAGCCGTTCGATCTCGCCTTGGACGTCCGAGAGTTCACGCTGGACCGCGAGGACGTCCTCGGTGGAGTTGGCCTGATCGTAGAGTTCGCGGAGCCGGTCCCGCTCGGCGCGGAGGTTCTCCAGTCGGGCCTCGATATCGACGAGTTGATCGGTGACGTCCCGGGAGTTCACCTCGACAGTCTGGACCTCCCCGAGCGCCTGTGCGTCCGCGACGAGCGCGTCGAAGTTCTCACTCGGGACCCGAACCACCACCTCGCCGCGGACCCACGTCTCGTTCCCGATCGTTCGGCGATCCTGCCGGGTGTCGCTGACGTAGCCGCCGTAGCTTTCGACGGTCGTCGTCAGGTTCGACTCTGCCGACTCGACGTCCTCGACTTCGACGGCGACGGTGCCGGTGCGGATGATCGCCCGTTGGTCTCCCTGGACGACGTCACCCGCGGAGCCGTCACCGTCGACCGCCTCCGCCCCATCGCTTGGCCCTTCAGCCGCCGGTTCCGGTGTGCCGGTCGCCTCCACCGGTCGGTCGGCTTCGACGTTCGTTGCTTGCTCGTAGTCGCCGCCCGCGCCCCCGTCGGCGCCGCCGGTCGAGGCGCCGCACCCGGCGAGCACGACGAGTGCGAGCACGGCGACGGTCGCGAGTGTGCGTCTCGTTGCCATCTTGGGTACCACTACAACGGAGTATGGGAAAACCGCGCCGGTGGCACAAAGGGGTCTTTGAGTTATGCGAGGAGGCCGGGCCGTGGGCGATCCCGGTGTGCTTCACCGGCCCCTTCGGTCACTCCACGCCGTCTGACGCCTTCGACCGCACGAGCCGCATATCTCCCGAGGCGCGGATCGTTCCGTCGACGTCGCCGCTGTCGTGCAGTTCGAGGTCCGAACAGGAGACGTCGCCGAGGATTCGGGCACTGTCGGCGATCGTGACGGTCCCGTCCCGGGTCGTCACGTCGCCGTGGACCTGCGTGCCCTCGCCGACCTCGATGTCACCGCGGGCGCGGAGGCTGCCGAAGATGTTGTTGTCGCGTCCGACGGTGATCGTCTCCGCGCGGACGTTTCCGTGCAACCGACAGTCGTCGCCGATCGTCGCGGGCGTCGAGGCCTGCCACGCGTCGTCGGAGACGGTCGCCCCGCGTGGGATCACCAGGGGGTCGTGTTCGCTGTCACCGGAGAGCGCCTCCGCGAGTTCCTCGGCGGCGTCGTTTTCGCCGATCCGCAGCAGTTGCGAGAGTACGACGAAGTAGAACACAAGTGCCGGGACCGGGTTGCGGATGACGATCCAGCCGTTGGCCTCGAAACCCTCCTCGATGTCGACGTCGTCGCCGATGTCCAGATCGCCGGAGACCATCAGCCGGCCGCCGATGTGGACGCGCTCGCCGAGGTAGGCGTCCTCGCCGACCAGGACGTTTCCCGCGACGTCACACCAGACGTCGAGGCGGCAGTCGCCCTCGGCCTCGATGTCGCCGCCGAAGGTGACGCGCTCGCCGGCGAGGACGTTCCGCCCCCGTACGCCGAACTCGACGGTGGACTGGCCGGCGACGACGACGTCCCCGTCGGTCACCAGATCGTGCTCCTCGACGGTCGTGCCGTCGGGGATCTCCAGGGTGTCGAGGCGGTCCTGACCGAGTACCACACTCCGGACCAACACGTGCGGCGTAATAAACGACGCGTCAGACGATCGTCCGACGGTAGCGCGGGCCACTCTTCGGCGGCCGATCGACTCCGGAGTCACCAGGAATCACAGCTATGCAAGGCGAAGGCCCACGGCTTCAGTCGTGGCTCACTGACCCCAGCGGGAACAGATTGATGCGTTTTTACTCCGTGACCGATTACCGGCAGGTATGACTGCACTTTCGTTCGACGAGGATGGGGTCGACGTTGTCTACGAGGGGACGGAGTTCCGCCTCGAAAAGACGCTGATCGAGGAGGCCACGGAGAAATCGTACCCGGACGTGACGGACCACGAGGTCCTCCAGATCGTCGAGGAGAACCCGTCGCTGAACGGTGAACCGCGGCGGATTGCCGACATTCTTCGATAGCGGGCGCGGGTGGCGTCCTCGGCTCCCGAGAGCACGGGTGGCGTCCTCGATTCCCGAGAGCACGGGTGGCGTCCTCGATTCCCGAGAGCACGGGTGGCGTCCTCGATTCCCGAGAGCACGGGTGGCGTCCTCGATTCCCGAGAGCACGGATGGCGTCCTCGACTCCAGAGGCCGCGTTTCGCGCTTTCCGGCCGACTACCCGAACCGCTCTTCGAGGCACACCTTCACGATCGACTTCGCGATCGCGGCCCCGCCGCCGAGCGGATCGAGTTTCGTCTCTCCGGCGCGTTCGCGGTACGGGATCGGCTCCTCGCGGATCTCGTACCCGCGCATCAGCGGGCGGATCAGCAGTTCCGCCGAGAGGCCGGTGTTCTCGGTCCACTCGATCTCGTGGAGGAGTTCACGCCGGTAGGCGCGCATCCCCGTCGTGGTGTCGTGGACGCGCTCGCCCATCAGCGCCGACGCCACCAGCGCGAAGACCGCGTTGCCGAAGCGGTTGAAGGCCGGCATCGCCTCGGCGCCGTGGTAGAGCCGATCCCCGGAGACGACGTCGTAGCCCTCGTTGATGAGTTCGAGAAAGTCCGGGAGCTTCTCCATCGGATAAGTGTCGTCGCAGTCGGTGGTGACGACGACCGGCCGGTCGGGTGTCAAAACGGCCTCACGGACCGCGTGGCCGTAGCCCCTCGGCGGCTGTTCGATCACGGTCGCGCCGTGCTCGCGGGCGATCTCCGGCGTGCGGTCGGTGGAACTGTCGACGCAGACGACCTCCGCGCGGCCGTCGGTGACGTCGTCGATATCCGACAGCACCGTCCCGACGGCCGCCTCCTCGTTGTATGTGCCCATCACGACGGCGAGGTCGTCGAACGTGTACTCGGTCATACCCGTCGTTTTTCGCGGGTATATTTGAACTTTTAGGTTCGCCAAAAACGGCGATCGGCAGGGGTAGCACCCCGGCTACGAACGCGGATCCGGAACCCCGGAGGGTTCGTCAGCGACCGCGCCGATCGAGTTCTCGTGGAGCCGTCGGGCGACGACGTCCGCGAGGTTCTGGAGGTTCTCGGTGTCGTCGCGGTTGTACGAGACGAGCGTCCCCAGGGCGTCCTCGTCGCCGTCGCGGGCGTACTGGTGCCAGAGTCGGACGGCGTCCCGGCCCGAGAGATCCGGCCGGTCGCGGTCGATGCCGATTTCGGATTCGATCGCCTTCAGCCCGCCCGTGAGATCGATCCGGCGACACGGATACATCAGGTCGAGGTGCGGCGCGTCGACGGAGAGCTCGAAACTCTCCTCGAGGAAGGGGACGTCGAACTGTTTGCCGTTGAAGGAGACCACCAGGGGTGCGCCGCGGAACTGCTCGCGGAGCGCGTCGACGGTCAGGTCCTCGCCCCGGATCAGCGTCGTCGTCTCCCCGTTCTGGGTGAACGAGACTGTCGTGACGTCAGCGCTGTGGGCGTCGAGGCCCGTCGTCTCGATGTCGAAGAAGAGCGCGTCCGACCGGAAGTTCTCGTAGAGCCGCCAGCTCTCGCTCGCGGGGAAGCGCTCGCCGAAGTACCGGGCGTCGCCGTCGTCGAGTCGCTCCAGGGCCTCGGCGACGAATGACTCCACGCGCTCGCCGGTCTTCTCGCCGAGCGGCGCACGCGTCGGGTCGAACTCCTCCCAGGTGAGGATACCCGACTCCCACAGCGAGCGCTCGCGGCGCTCGCCGATCCCGCGTGCGGGGACGAAACTGTTCTCGATGCGCATACCCGACTCGGGGAGCGGGGGAGGCGTAAACCCTTCGAGCCCGCTCCGCAGCCGATGTCACGAGCGCGGCCGCGTGAAACCGCGAGCGCGGCTCCCCGCCGACTCCCGGCCGCACCCGTTTTCACGATCCGGCACGATCGACGCGTATGTGCGGCCGCTACACGCTCTTCACCCCCGCAGGGGAACTGGAATCCCGCTTCGACGCCACCTTCAGGGAGCCGCCCGGACCGCGGTACAATTGCGCGCCGGGGCAGTTGCTGCCGGTGATCACGAACGACGCCCCCGACGAATTCCGGCGCCTGCAGTGGGGGCTGATCCCCTCGTGGGCGGACGACGCCGCCGCCGGCAACGACCGTATCAACGCCCGCGCCGAGACGCTCGACGAGAAGCCCAGCTTTCGGGACGCCTACAAGCAACGTCGGTGTCTCGTTCCCGCGGACGGCTTCTACGAGTGGGTCGAAACCGACGGGCAAAAGCGACCGTACCGGGTCGCCTTCGCGGACGACCGCCCGTTCGCGATGGCGGGACTGTGGGAGCGCTGGGAGCCGAGCCACACCCAGACCGGCCTCGGCGACTTCGGTGGGAATGCGGGTGAGGGCGACATCGATTCAGAACCCGACGTCGTGGAGTCGTTTTCGATCGTCACGACCGAGCCGAACGACGTCGTCGCCGATCTTCACCACCGGATGGCGGTCGTGCTCGATCCCGACGAGGAGTCGACGTGGCTGGACGGCGACACCGGCGCGGTGGAAGAGTTGCTCGAACCACACCGCGGTGACGGCTGGCGTGCGTATCCCGTATCGACGCGCGTGAACAGCCCCGCGAACGACAATCCGAGCCTGGTCGAGCCCGTCGAGTCGCCACCCTGAATTCGCTCGGTAGATGCCTGCCGATCAGTAGATGTGTTCGCCGAAAAGCCGATCAGTAGACGAGTTCGCCGGAGATGAACTTCCGCGTGCGCTCGTCCGTCGGATCCTCGAAAATCGTCTGGGCCGGTCCGATCTCGGTGAACCCGTCACCTAAAAGCACGGCGACCCGGTCGGCGATGCGCTCGGCCTGGTGCATATCGTGGGTCGCGACCACGACGCCGATACCCCGTTCGCGGGCTTCGTGGATCGCATCCTCGATCACCGCCGTGTTCCGCGGGTCGAGATCTGACGTCGGCTCGTCGAGGAGAAGATACGCCGGGTCGTACGCGAGCGCTCGCGCGAAGGAGACGCGCTGGGCCTCGCCACCGGAGAGCGAGCGGGCCTCCTGTGCGGCGCTGTCGCGCAGCCCCACGACTTCGAGTGATTCGTCGACCGTCTCCGGGGTTCCATCGGATCCGACGAGCGACCCCAGAGCGTCCCGGAGCCGATCGTTCCAGGACCGTCGCACCCGAAGCCCGTACTCCACGTTCCGGGCGACGGTGGCGTCGAAGAGGCTCGCCTCCTGGAACACCATCCCGATCCGGCGGCGTCGTTCCAGCCGGGCCTCCTTGTCGAGCGACCAGACGCCTTGCCCGTCGAGGATGACTTCCCCCCCGTCCGGTTGGAGAAACAGCGACAGGATCCGGAGCACCGTCGTCTTCCCGACGCCCGAGGGGCCGATGATCGCGAGCACTTCGCCGGGATCGACCGACAGCGAGAGGTCCTCGATCACCGTCTCGTCGCCGTAGCCGTGCGTGATATTCGAAAGCCGGATCATCAGCGCATCGCCCCCTCGTCGCCGAGTCTGATGACGATGGCGTTCACGAGCAACACGAGCACGACGAGCACTGCGCCGAGCACCATCGCGGTGTCGTAGCGGCCCTGCCGCGCTTCGAGCTGGATCGCGGTCGTCAGCGTCCGCGTCTTCGAGATGCCCTCTGCGCTGGTGATGTTCCCGCCGACGATCAGCACCGACCCGACCTCGCTGATTGCGCGGCCGAAGCCGGCGAGGATCGCCGTGGCGATGCCGTAGCGGGCTTCTTTGACGACGACGAGTGCGACGTCCAGACGCGTCCCGCCCAGCGCGTGGGCCGCGTCGCGGACGTTGTCGCCCACCCCGGTCAGCGCCGCGAGACTGATCGCCGTGATCGGCGGCGTCGCCAGCACGAACTGCGACATAATCATCGCTTCCGTGGTGAAGATGAGGTCCAGCGCGCCGAGCGGTCCCTGGTTCGAGACGGCAAACAGGACGAGCAGTCCGACGACGACGCTCGGGAACCCCATCCCCGTGTTGATGACGGACTTCACGAACTGTTTGCCGGGGAAGTCGGCGAAGCTCATCACGAGCGCCACCGGGATGCTGAACAGCGTGCTCAGCGCAACGGCCGTGACACTGACGTACAGCGAGACGAAGATGATGCTCCGGACGTATCCCTCCTCGAAGGGGAACGAAACGAACGGCGGGAACAGCTGTGCGACCTGTTCGAGAGGCACACTCACTCCTCGGAGGAGTCGCTACTCCAACCCTCCGGTACGTACTGCTGGAAGTTCGGATCCTCGGAGACCGCCTCCGGGAAGAACAGCTGCTCGTCGTTCATCGTGTAGTCCGAGATAGCGTCCTGTGCTCCCGGGCTGGTGATCCAGCCGATGTACGCCATCGCGAGGTCGTAGTTGGCGTTCTCGTGGACGCCGGGGTTCACGGCCATAATGCCGTAGGGGTTCGCGAGGATCTCCGGGCCGTCCTCGATCGGTCCCTGGACGAGGATGACGAGGTCGATCTCCGAGCGCTGGGAGATGAACGTGCCCCGGTCCGAGAGGGTGTACGCGCCCTGCTGGTTGGCGTTGTTGAGCGCCTCGCCCATTCCGGCGCCGATCTCCTGGTACCAGTCGCCGCCGGGCTCTGTGCCCGCCGCCTCCCAGAGATTCAGCTCCTTGGTGTGCGTCCCGGAGTTGTCGCCGCGGGAGACGAACGGCGCCTCCGCCTCGGCGATCGCCGTGAGGGCGTCGGTCGCCGAACTCGCCCCCTGGATCCCTGCGGGGTCACTCTCGGGCCCGACGATGACGAAGTCGTTGAACATCAGGTCGCGGCGGTTGATCCCGTAGCCGTTGCGAAGGAACTCGTCTTCGAGGCCGCGGGCGTGGACCATCACCACGTCGGAGTCGCCGTTGCGTGCCGACTCCAGCGCCGCGCCTGTTCCCTGCGCCACCGCATCGACGGTCACGCCGTACATCTCCTCGAAGTCGGGGTGGATCGCGTCCAAAAGGCCCGTGTCGTAGGTGCTCGTCGTCGTGGTCAGCGTCAGCGTCTCGCCCGACACCGCGGCCCCTTCATCCTCGCTTTGGCCGCTGGCGGTGATTCCCGAACAGCCGGCGAGCGCCGTCACGGCCGCGACGGAGCCGAGTTTCAGAAACGACCGTCGGGACGCGGTTTCACTGACCTGAGAGGTGATTCCGTCGTTCGCAGACCGTTGTTTCGTCATCGATATAACCACATTCTATCAGCGGAGACATAATGCTTTTGCTCGCCACTGCGTAGGCGAAGGTATGGACGTTCGGCCCTCGTTCGACGCCTACATCCGGACCGACGGCGTGACGCTGGACGACCGGGACGCGGCGCTCTTGCGAGCCATCGACCGGGAGGGGTCGCTCAACCACGCTGCGGAGGCCCTCGGCCGGTCGTACGCGCACGGTCAGCGGCGGATCGTCGAACTCGAAGAGGCGTTCGGATCGCTCGTCGAGCGTCGGCGTGGCGGGTCGGGCGGGGGTGGGAGCGAACTCACCGAGACCGCAAGAGAACTCCTGACGGCGTTCGAGCGGACCCAGCGGAGTTTCGAGGGCGTCGCCGACATCGCCGAGACGGTCCTGACCGGCGAGATCACTGGCCGGGACGGCGAACTTGTCACTGTCGAGACCGGCGCGGGCCCCGTCCGCGCACTCGTTCCGGAAGGCGACGGCCGCGTGCAGTTGACCGTCCGTGCGGACGCCGTCACCCTCACAGACCCCGCGGATACGCCGGTCTCGGAGCATACGAGCGCTCGGAATCGCTTCTCCGGGACAGTCACCGGCGTCGAGTCGGGAGAGCGGATCGTCCGGATCGCCGTCGACGTCGGCGCCGACGAACCGCTCCTCGGGTTGGTGACTCAGGACAGCCGCGAGAAACTGGGGCTTGACCCCGGAAGCGACGTGATCGTCTCCTTCAAGGCGACCGCGACCCGCGGTATCTCGGTTTGATCGCTCTGTTCGGCATTGCGGACACCTCGAAAGTAACGAAACGGAATTTGATTTCTTTTTGCGAATAGATAACTACCGATTCAGACGGCCAGTCGACGAGGTCACGGCGTACGGAGTGAGAACCCAAGCGGTTATGTGAGCCCGGATGCTGCTGGAAATTGATGGAGGTCTTCGCTCGCGACCGGTACCTCCCGGGCTTCGAGCTCTCCCGGAGCGAGCTGACCGGGGCGTTAGGAGATTCGGTTACGGTCCTCCCGGTCGTCGTCGCCGTCGCCGCGCTGACGGAGCTGTCGCTTTCTCACCTTCTGCTCGGATTCGCGGCCTTTCAGGTCGTCTGGGGCCTCTACTACGGCCTCCCGATCTCCGTGGAGCCGATGAAGGCGCTCGCGGCGCTGGTGATCGCCGGCGGGCTCACGACCGGCGAACTCGCCGTCGCAGGGCTCGTCGCCGGCTTCGTCCTCCTCGTCGTCGGAGCGACCGGAATCCTCGGTCGGGTCGTGGAGTACATCGGGACGCCGGTCGTGCGGGGTGTGCAACTGGCTGTCGGCCTGGTGCTCCTCGAAACTGGCATCCAGTTGAGTCTCGGGGATGTCCCGTTCGCGCTGCTCGCCGTCGCGGTCGTCGGAGTCAGCGTCGCCAGCGGCCACCGGCGAGGGAGCACGCTCGCAGTCGTCGCCGTCGGGATCGCGGTCGCGCTCTGGAGTACCGGGACGCCGGCGCCACGACTGCCGGCTTTCTCGATTGCAGTTCCGGATAGAGCCGCGCTGACGTCGGCATCGATCGGTGCGACCGCCGCACAGCTCGCGATGACCGTCGGGAACGCGGCGGTCGCGACGTCGCTCTTGCTCTCGGATTACTACGACGCGGACGTCTCCGCGGACGCGCTGGCGACCAGTATGGGGGCGATGAATCTGCTCGCGATCCCGCTGGGTGCGATGCCGATGTGTCACGGCAGCGGCGGCGTCGCCGGCAAGTACGCCTTCGGCGCGCGGACCGCCGGAGCGAACCTGATCCTCGGCGCCCTCTACGCGCTCGCGGCGGTCGTCGCCGTGGGGGTTGTCGCGGCCTTCCCGCTCGCGATGCTCGGGGTCGTGCTCGCCGTGATCGCCGCCGAACTCGGACGTGCGGGGCTCGACACCGACGACCTGCCCCTGGCGGTCGGGATCGGCGTTCTCGGGCTCCTGTCGAACGTCGGGGTCGCGTTCGTCGTCGGGATCGGGGTCTACCAGCTTCGCGAGCGGTTCGCCGGATCCCCGTGAGCAACCCGAAAGCGAAGGCGTATCCCCGTTGAACGACTATTTGATCACAAGTGAAAGCAGTCAGTTCGCTCTCTGAAGCCCTCTTCTTCGTCGGCACGATAACCGGCCCGATGACGCAGCGCGCGACGAATAGCGGAGAAACCGCGACGACCGTTCACGACCGGCTCGACGCGTCTCTCCGGACACACCTCTCGGTCGAACGATGAGCGGACCGCGAGGGTCGGATCGGGCGGTGAACGTCACCGACGGTCCCCTTTTGAAGCCGCTTTTCGTCCTCTCGATCCCGATCGTGCTGGCGAACCTCCTGCAGGTCGGCTACAACCTCGCCGACACCTTCTGGGTCGGGCGCCTCGGCAGCGACGCGGTCAGCGCCATCTCCTTTTCGTGGGCGATCGTGTTCCTCACGATCACGCTGGCGGCCGGGTTCACCGTCGCGGGCACGGTGCTCGTTGCGCAAAACAAGGGCGCAGGAAATCTCGATCGGATTAGCGAGGTCGCGGGCGGAACGATCTCGTTCGTCGTCGGGCTCTCCGTGGTCTTCTCTATCCTCGGCTACGGGCTGGCACCGTGGCTGCTCGATCTTGTCGGCGCAACCCCGGGCACGGAGGTGTTCCGCCTCGCGGTGACGTACACGCGGACGATGTTCCTCGGCATCCCCTTCGTCTTCGGCTTCTTCATCTTCCAGTCGCTCCTTCAGGGGTGGGGCGACACGCGCACGCCGCTGTATCTGATGCTCCTCGGTGTCGTTCTCAACGTCGTCATCGACCCCTTCCTGATTCTCGGCTTCCAGAACAACCTGGTGTTCGAGGTCGCCGGGCAGACCGCGCTGCAGTCGAGTCTCTACGCGACGACCGGCTTCTCGGGCTTCGGGGTGCAGGGGGCCGCGATCGCGACGATCGCTTCCCGCGGCGTCGGCGCCGTCATCGCGATGGGACTCCTGCTCTCGGGGCGGGTCGGAATCCAACTCGATCCGAGCGACTTCCTGCCGACGCGCGGAATCCTCCGCAAGATCTTCCGGATCGGTGCGCCTGCCAGCATCGAGATGAGTACCCAGTCGCTGGGCGTGACGGTCCTCACGGCACTCGTCGCCATCGCGGGCGCCGAGTCGGTCGCCGCGTTCGGGATCGGCACGCGTGTCACGTCCCTGGTCGTGCTTCCTGCGCTCGGCCTCGCCCGCGGTACGGAGACTGCGGTCGGCCAGAACCTCGGCGCGAAACAGCCCGGGCGGGCCAAGCGGGCTGTGCTGGCGAGTGCGGCCGTCACAGCTGGGGTCCTCGCAGTCGTCACGGTCGCCGTCTACGTCAACGCGGCCGCGATTATCGGCTTTTTCATCACCGGCGAGGCGGCCACATCCGTGATCGCGACCGGCGCGGACTACCTCCGGATCGTCGGCGCAACCTACGTCTTCCTCGGCGTCTTCCACATCGTCCAGGGTGCCTACCGTGGCAGCGGGAGCACTCGGATCGCGATGATCTTCGGAATCGTCGGCCTCATCCTGCTTCGCGTGCCACCGGCGTACGCGCTCGTCGCCTGGTCCGATCTCGGTGCCACGGGCGTCTGGTACGGCATCGCCGCGGCGAACGTGCTGATGGTGTTGCTCTCGGGGGCGTATCTGCTGCGCGGCACGTGGACCGAGGGCATCGTCGATCGGGAACGCCCCGGCCCGACACCGACACCCGGTGACGACTGACGACGACCACGACGGTTCTCTCCCGCGTCACTCCCCGAAGTTACGGAGCCCGAACTCCTCGGCCGGCACCTCCGCCAGCGTCCGGTCACGGTATGCGATCCGGCCGTCGTCGAGCACGGCGAACGCGTCGCCGACAGCGGCTGCGAACCCGGGATAGTGGGTCGATATCACGAACGTGAGCCCTTCCTCGGTCAGGTCGCCGATCAGATCCACGAGCGCGCGGGCCCCGTCACCGTCGAGTCCCGCGGTCGGTTCGTCGAGGACGACGTAGTCGGGATCCAGCGCCAGCACGCCCGCCAGCGCGACGCGCTTCCGTTCGCCGTTGCTCAGGCGGCTACAGAGCCGATCCCCGTAGCCGTCGAGACTGACTCTGGAGAGTGCCCGATCGACGTTTTTCTCCGGCACGTCCGGGTGGTTCGCCGGCCCGAACGCGACGTCCTGCCTGACGGTCGGTGCGACGAGTTGGTCGTCGGGGCGCTGAAAGACGAAACCGACGCGACGGCGGAGCGCCGTCAGCGCGTCGTCGTCGTACGAAACCCGGGTCCCGTCGACCCTGACGTGTCCCGAATCGGGCGTCAGGAGGCCGTTGAACTGTTTGAGCAGCGTCGACTTGCCGGCCCCGTTGCGGCCGAGCAGGACCGTCACTTCCGCGGTCGCGGCCGTGAAGTCGACGCCGCGGAGGACCGTCCGCTCGCCGTACGCGAAGCCGAGGTCGAGCGTTTCGATCACGTGAGCCACCTCACCGCGACGAGCAGACAGAGCACCGCACCGACGACGGCGTGACCGTCGCTCTCGTAGCCCGGGACCGGCATCTCCCCCGCGTAGTTCCGCGCTTCCATCGCGGTGCCGAAGGCCTCGGCCCGATCGATCGAACTCACGAGCAGCGATGCGCCGATCAGTTTCGTCGTGCGGAACAGACTCCGACGGGAGGTGAACCCCCCGCGAAGGCGGGCCGCCGTCGTCAATCTCGCAGACTGCTCGATCAGTACCTGAATGCCGCGGTAGACTAAAAGTAGCAGTTCGACGATCGGCGCCGGGAGCCGAAGCCCGTCGAGAGCGGCCACCAGTTGCGGCGCGGTCGTCGTCAGCACGAGAAAGGAGAGGACCGAGAGAGAGGCAACCGCGCGCACGCCGGTGGCGGCCGCGACGTCGATGCCGCGCGCGGAGATTGTCAGAACCCAGAACTCCGCCACCGGCTCGCCCGGCAGCGTGATCGCGATCAAGAGCAGACTCGGGAGCAGAAACGGTAGCGGATACCGAAGCAGCCTGACGTAGGCGCGGCCGACGGCGTGGATCGACAAGAGGGCGAACGCGGCCATCGCGGCGAGGTGCGTGGCGAGGTCTGTCGTCAATGCGGTCACAACCAGGGCCGAGAAGACGAAGTAGACCCTGAGCGGCCCGTTCACGAGCGGCGTCGCGTCCACCTGGATCCGCTCAAGCGTCCCGTGCATCGTCCATCTCTCGGAGTCTCGTCAGATAATAGCCCAGCAGGACGGCACCGAGACCACCCTGTGCGGCGAACAGCAGCGGTTCGCCGAGCGATCCGGGCGGCGTCCACACGGGCGAGATCCAGGGGTCGTACGTCGGCGCGCGCTCCTCGACGACGGCGGCCGCCTGCTGATCGGTCCCGGGCACGCCGCTCGCGAGCGTTGCGAGCAGGAGGACAGCCAGTGCGACGGCGATGCCGAACAGCAGCGCCCGTCTCACGACGGCACCCCCAGACGTCGCTCGGTGTCCGTCTCCAGTCTGAGCAGATAGCCGACCATCGCCGCCGCCAAAGCGCCTTCGAGCACTCCGATCGGCAGTTGCGTGAGCGAGAAGACCCCGGCGAAGTTGAGCGAGGCCGTCAGCACCCCACCGGGGTCGTTGCCGGCGGGGAACGCCAGGCCGAGTTGCAGCGACGTCACCAGATACGTAGCCCAGTCGGTGACCGTCGCCGCGACGAACGTGGCCTGCTGAATCGAGAGCGTCGACCGGGCCAATCGATAAGCCACCCAGCCGACGACCGGGCCGACGATTCCCATCGCGGTCACGTTAGCCCCGAGCGTCGTCAGCCCGCCGTGGGCGAGCAGCACGGCCTGATAGAGGAGGACGATGGCCGAGACGAACGCGGTGACCGCCGGGCCGAAGAGGACGACCAGCACGCCGGTCCCCGTCGGATGCGCCGAACTGCCGGCCACGGAGGGCAGTTTGAGCGCCGAGAGAACGAACACGAACGCCGCGGCGACGGCGACGAGCGCCTTTGTCCGGGCGTCGGTCCGGACGGCGGTCACTGTCCGGCGGGCGCCGTACGCGACGAACGGCAGCGCGACGGCGGTCCAGACGACCGCCCAGACCGGGGGCAGGAACCCTTCGATGATGTGCACGTCGGAGTCACTCCGTGTACCGGCCAATTACATCCCCCGTCTAAAACAATTCTGCTTGCAGTAATATCAAAGAACTTTGGAGGGCCGAGAGACGAGGCCGTCGTCAGCGAAGATCAGCTTTTCCCGCCGTATATGTGGTTTTTTGCCGCTGAATTTGTCGTATACTGACAGGTCCATCTCGATGAGACCAACGGCCGAGCCGAGTTCGGCCGCCCATACGAAACTTCACTTTTTGTATAACAAGCAAAATTGTTTTCACACCGGGCGGAAATGGTGGGGGTGATGCCTCAGGTGGCACTCCCCCACGACGCGAAGGCCGGCCCGACGAAGCCGGAGATCCGCGCGATGTCGATCGAGAAGTTGGCGCTCGGCCCTTCGGACCACGTCGTCGACGTCGGCTCCTGTACCGGCGCGGTCACGATCGAGGCCGCGCGTCGGGCCGGCCGGGTGACGGCGATCGAACGGAAGCCGGACCGGTTGGACGTGACGCGCAAGAACCTCGCAGCCAACGACTACGACGCCGAGGTATCGCTCCGCGAGGCCGAGGCGCCCGCGGGGCTTCCCGACGACGCCGACGCGATGTTTCTCGGCGGCAGCCGGAACTTCACGGACGTCCTCGATCACGCCGTCGAGACGGGCGTCGACCAGCTGGTGATGAACGTCTCCCGCGTCGAAGTCGCGGGCGAGGCCATCGAGGCGTTCCGGGAACGGGATCTGCTCTCGGAGGTCCTGCAGGTCCAGGTGAACCACGGGTACGAACTCGCCGGCGCGACGAGCTTCAAGGCCGACAATCCGGTGTACGTCCTCGTGGGAGCCCGCGGAGGCGACGAATGACCGTCTACGGCGTTGGCCTCGGCCCGGGCGAAGCCGAACTGATCACGCTGAAGGGAAAACGGGTCCTCGAAGCCGCGGGCGTTGTCTACTCGCCCGGGCGGCTCTCCCGGACGGTCGCGCGTCAGTACGTCCCGGACTCGGCGCTCGGCGACCTCGACTTCCCGATGACGCGGGATCCCGAGAAACTCCGCAGCGCGTGGCGGGAGGCCGCCGCGGCCGTAGCGGAGGCAGCAGACGACGGCGACGTCGCGTTCGTGACGCTCGGCGATCCGAACGTCTACTCGACGTTCGGCCACCTCCGGCGGACGCTCTCGGCGTTCCATCCCGAGGTCGACCTCGACGTCGTGCCCGGTGTGAGCGCGGTCACGGCCTTCGCGACGGCGCTCGGTGTCGAAATCGAGGCCGGAACCGGACTCTCGCTGCGGGAGGCCGCCGACGGGGCGGCGCCGACTGGACCTGATCGGATGATCCTGTTCAAGGTCACCGACGCGGTCGCGACCCACGAAGGACTCGTCGCGGCGGGCTACGACGTCCGCTACGGCCGGCGACTCTTTATGGAACAGGGCGAGACGGTGATCACCGACGATCCGACCGAGATCGCCGAACGCGACTACTACACGCTCGCGTACGCCGAGCGGCGGGGACTCGACCGTGACCTCGCGACGGCCGAGTTCGAGGGGCTCGAATCGGAGGGATCAGCGTGAGCGACAGTGCTGAGGAGTCCGCCGGGATATCTGCAGACGATTCCCACACCGCGGGCGACGTCCGCGAGGGCATTCCTTTCATCGGCGCGGGACCGGGCGATCCGGGGCTGCTCACGGTCACCGGCAAGCGACTCGTGGAAGACGCCGACCTGGTGGTCCACGCGGGATCGCTGGTGAACAGCGAACTCCTCGAGGCCTACTGTGCGGACGCCGAGCAGGTGTCGAGCGTCGGGAAGGATCTCGAAGAGCTCGTCCCGCTGATGACCGACGCCTTCGAGTCCGGCCGGACGGTCGTCCGCCTCCACAGCGGTGACCCGGCGATCTACGGCGCGGCGCTCGAACAGATGGACGCCCTGGAAGCGAACGGCGTCCCGACGTATTTCGTCCCCGGCGTCACCTCGGCGTTCGCGGCCAGCGCGACGCTCGGGACGCAGTTGACTCTCAACGAGGTGGCCAACCACGTCGCGTTCACCCGCCCACAGGGGAAGACTCTCTCGCCCGACGAGGACCACATCGGCGACTTCCTCGACCACGGCGACGTGACGGTCTGCATCTACCTCGGGACGCACGCCGTCGACGAGACGATGGACCGGCTGCTCGCCGAGGGCCACGATCCGAACACCCCCGTCGCGGTGGTCTACCACGCCTCGTGGCCGGACGAGGACGTGATCAGGGGGACGATCGGGACCATCGGCGAGCAGATCGAGGAGGCGGGCTACCGCGCCTCGGCGCTGGTCATCATCGGCGAGGCGGCGACGGGCGCGGGGTACGAGCGGTCGTACCTCTACGGCGACTGGGCGCGCGGCGGCGAAGATTCGACCGAGAGTGCAAGCGAGATCGGGACTGAGACGGATGACTGAGAATCCGATGGATGACCGAGAGCAGACAGATGACTGAGACAACAGCACAATCGAACGACAGCGACTGTAGCACGGCCGACAGCGACGGCGAGGTCGCACGGGAGATCGCGATCGTAAGTTTCGAGCGGAAGCGCGAGACGGCCGAAGAGATCCAGGACGGCCTCGCCGACGACTACGACCGGATAGACATCCTCGAATACCACGGCGAGGTGTTCGAGGAGCACTGGGGCGCGTACGACTGCTTCGTCGGGCTGATGGCCAGCGGGATCGCGATGCGGAAGACCGCGCCGCTGCTCGACGACAAGTGGGCGGACCCGGCGGTCGTCGTCGTCGACGAGGAGTTGACGTGGGCGATTCCGCTGACCGGAGGGCACCACGGCGCCAACCAGGTGGCGCACGACCTCTCGACGATGGGCGCGGTCCCCGCGATGACGACGGCCTCGGAGGCCGCAGGGAAGCAGGGCGTCGAGAGCCGCGCAAAGGCGCTCGGGGCCCACGTCGTCAACGGCGATTCGACGGTCGCGACGAACCTCGCGGTCCTCAACGACGAACTGGGGCCGGTGGCGCGCCTCGACGGCCCGCGGGCAGTCCTCGTCGACGACGACGTGACCGTCCTCAAGCGGAACGCCGAGGACGGCGTCGTCCTCGGGACCGGCAGCGTCTCCGGCGCGCGGGCCGAGCAGTTCCTGACGGCCTGGCGCGACGCCCTCGATGCGGCCGACCGCTCGCCCGACGACGTCGAGTTCGTCGCGACGGCGACCCGCAAGGAGGGCGAGGAGGGGATGCTCGAGGCGGCCCGCGAACTCGGCGTCGGCGTCGCGTACCTCGACAAGGAGACACTCCTCGAATTCGAGGGGCCGACGCCCTCCCGCTCGAAGGAACTCATCGGCTGGCCCGGAATCGCGGAGGCAAGCGCCATCGCCGCCGGACGCGAGCACGAACTCCTCGTGGAGAAGCGGCGCCACGACGACGCCGTGACTGTGGCGGTGGGCCGATGAGCGATCACGGCACGCTCTACGTCGTCGGGATCGGCCCGGGGCTCCCCGACCAGATGACCCGGCGGGCCCGCGAGGTCATCACCGACGCCGACTGCGTCATCGCCTCGAACCTCTATCAGGCGTTCCTGCGCGAGGACGGGACGCTCCCGCCCGAGGGCGAGGCGGAGCCTGACGATCCCGAGGTCGTCCGCTCGTCGATGGGCAAGCAGATCGAACTCACCCGCGAGGCGTTCGAGCGCGTCCGCGAGGGCGAGGACGTCGCGCACGTCTCCGGCGGCGATCCGAACGTCTACGGGAAGTCGGATCTGGTGTTCACGATGGCCGACGCCGACGACGCGACCGATATCCCGATCGAGATCGTCCCCGGCGTCACGGCGGCGCTCGGCGGCGCGGCGATGATGGGCGCGCCCCTCTCCAACGACTTCTGTACGATCTCGCTTTCGGACAAGTGGCGCGGCTGGGACGAGATCGAGGAGAAACTCCGCGCGGCCGCGGTGGCCGATTTCGTCGTCGTCCTGTACAACTGCTGGCGCAACTACGAGCGGTCGATCGAGGTCCTGCGGGAGGAGCGCGCCGACGACGTCCCCGTCGGCATCTTCAACGACGCCGGGCGGGGTGACGCAGGCCGAAACGTCGAGGGGGAGACCTACACCCTGACGACCCTCGGCGACGCGGCGGCCCACGAGGAGAACGTCGGCGGGATGGGAACGTCGATCCTCGTCGGCACCCACGAGACCGAGACCTGGCGTAACGACCACAAAACGCATCTCGTCACCCCGCGCGGCGGGCGTGACGTCGACGACTTCTGACAATGAGTGACACAGCAACAGATACGGACGCGGACAGAACGTGTGGCGCGGCAACCGAGACGGAGACTGGAGCCGACGAATCGGCGGGGACGAACAGTTCGGCGTGCGGCGCATCGACCTCGCCGGAGGCGGCAACTGAGTCGACACCGGCTGCTGAGTCGACACCGGCTGCTGAGTCGACACCGGCTGCTGAGTCGACACCGGCTGCTGAGTCGACACCGGCTGCTGAGTCGACACCGGCTGCTGAGTCGACACCGACTGCTGAGTCGACACCGACGGACTCGTCGGGTTCGGCGTGCGGCGCATCGACAACGGACGACGCCTCGACAACCGAGACGTCGAGTTCGGCCTGTGGCGGTTCGAGCTCCTCGACCGACGAGAAGGTCGCGGCCAGTGTCGACGACTTCGAGGCCGACCCGGGGCGACTCGTCGCGGTCGGCCTCGGACCTGGTGAGCCCAGCGGAATGACCACGCGGGCGAAGGCAGCGCTCCGCGAGGTCGATCAGATCGTCGGCTACACCACGTACATCGACCTGCTGCCCGAGGAGATCGTCGAGGGCGCCGACGACGTCTACTCCACGCCGATGTGCGGCGAGGTCTCCCGGACGGAGGAGGCGGTGGACCGCACGCTCGCCGGCAACGACGTCGCGATCGTCGGCAGCGGCGACCCGAACGTCTACGCGCTGGGAGGACTCGCGCTCGAAATCCTCGAATCGAAGGGCGGCACCGCGTGCGCCGTCGACTTCGAGGTGGTACCGGGCGTACCGGCCGCGCAGTCGTGTGCCGCGCGGCTGGGCGCGCCGCTGGTGAACGACACAGTCAGCATCAGCCTCTCGGATCACCTGACGTCGATGCCGACGATCGAATCGCGGCTGCACGCGGTCGCCAAGGAGGGTTTCACGATCGCGGTCTACAACCCCTGGAGCCGCAAGCGCCGCGAGAACTACGAGAAGTGCTGTGAGATCCTCCTGGAACACCGCGATCCGGAGACGCCGGTCGGGATCGTCCACGCTGCCGGACGCGAGGACGAGGAGGTCGAGATCGTCGAACTCGGCGAGTTGCCCGAACTGGGCGAGACCGACCTCGTCGATATGACGACCACGCTGCTCGTCGGCAACGAGGAGACGTACGTCTGGGACGACCGGATGGTGACGCCCCGCGGCTACGAGCGGAAGTACGAGTACTGATGTTCCGCGTCCAACTCGATCGGGACGCCTGCGAGGGGATCTTCGCGTGTCTCGTCCGCGACGACCGGTTCGTCGAAGACGAGGCGGGACTGGCCACAGTCGACTCGGACGCTGCCGGCGTCGTCGACGTGGACCGTGAGGGCGATCGCGTGGTCGCCACGTTCGAGGGCGATGTCGACGACGCGGAGTTGGCTGCGGCGGCCTGCCCGCCCGGGGCAATCGCGGTCCACGACGGCGACACGATGATCGATTCGGGAGGCGAGCGATGACCGACGACACGCCCGGCGGACTGCTGGCGAGTCACCCTGAGACGGCCTACTTCTGGGGCTCCGTCGCCGGCGACGGGGATATCCAGAAAGATCGGATTACCGTCCGCGCGTGCGACGAAGCGAGCGCCGAGCGACTCCGCTCCATCGCGGGCGGCGGGTCGATCGAACAGCACCGGACAGAACGGGAATACGCCCACGATACGGATCTCACCCGAACGGGCGAGGAGTACGAGGTGACCGTCCGCGGCGGCGTCGCCGCCCGCGGGAGCGCCGCGTTCGGACTCCCGACCGGCTCGGAGTCGGGCGGCTATCGATTCGACGCACTGTCGGAGCACGACCGACAGTTGCTCAGAGGGCTACTCGAAAGCTGCGGGACGGTCTGTTTCAAGTCTTCGAGCGGGACAGTCGGCGTCTCGTTCGTTCACGACGACCGGCGATTGCTGGAACGGATCGACGGCCTCCTCTCGGACTGCGCCGTCGACGCCCCAACCGGGGAGATCGCTGAGACGTCGTCGGGTGGCTACTGGTTCGGGGTCGACGACGAGGCGGCTGGCCGGTTCGGCCAGTGGGTCTACGAGGGAAGCGAGGCGACTGGCCTGTTCGCGCCGACGCGGCGCCGGAAACTCCGGCGGAGCATCGAGCAGGCGTCGGAGTTATGAGCACCACCGAAGCCTCCCTCGACGACGATGCGGTCCTGCTCGTCGGCCACGGCTCCCGCCGGGAGAAGTCGAACGAACAGGTCCGGACGCTGGCGGCGAAACTCGAAGCCGCGCTCGAATTGCCGGTCGACGTGGCGTTCCTCGAACTCGCGGAGCCGTCGATCTCGGCCGCGATCGAGGGGCTGGCGCCGACCTGCGAGCGGCTGACCGTCGTCCCGCTGTCGCTGTTCGGCGCGAGCCACGTCAAAAGCGACATCCCGGTTGCCGTGCAGACCGCGCGGGCCGAACACGACGGGCTGACGATCCAGTACGGCTCTCATCTCGGCGTCCACCCATCGCTCGTGGCGCTGCTCGACGAGCGGGTCGGCGCCGTCGAGTCGTCGCTCGGTGTCGATCGGGAGACGGACGACGTCGCCGTCGTGGTCTGTGCGCGCGGATCGAGCGATCCCGACTCGAACGCCGACGTCCACAAACTGACGCGACTGCTCTACGAGGGCCGTGACCTCGACCGGGTCGAAGCGTCGTTCATCGGCGTCACGACCCCGAAATTGGACGACACGCTGCATTCGATCGCCAAAGAGCGGCCCGACGGGATCGCGGTCGTCCCGTATATGCTCGGCGACGGGAAACTGACCCAGCGGATCGTCGAGACGACCCGGGAGTTCGACGAGTCGTACCCCTACGTCGACGCGGGTGCAGGCGACCCGCTCGGGACCGACGACCGCGTCGTCGACGTGCTGGCGGACCGGTTCCAGGCGGCTCGCGCCGACAGCGTCGAGATGTCCTGCGACACCTGCAAGTACAAGGTCGAACTGTCGGGCTACGAGGAGGACCGGGGCGGCGCACGGGCGATGCTGCGGTCGCTCGTCCACCAGGCTGAACACGAGGACCGCGAGGACCTCGACGACGACCCGCACGTCCACGACGCGCCGGCGAAACACGTCGCGGTCTGCACGAACCAGACCTGCGCCGAGAGCGGTGCGGCCAGAGTCATCGAGGGATTGCGGAACGCAGCACGCGACGCCGACTGCGACGCCCGCGTCACGCGGAGTTCCTGTCTCGGCCAGTGCGGCGACGGCCCGATGGTCGCCGTGTACCCCGACGGGATCTGGTATGGCGGCGTGACCACCGACGACACCGGCAGGATCGTTTCGTCCCACCTGCGGCGGGACCGCATCGTCTCCGACCTCGTCCACCAGACACTGTAAGATGGCCTGTGAAGAACTCGAAGCGCTCCGACTCGCACTGATGAACGTGACCGGCACCGCCGACGAAAGCGTCCGACAGCACGCCGAGGCCGAACTCGGCGAGACGCTCGACGACGACGGACCGATCGCCGCGCTCGCCGACGCCGCGACGCTCGCGGAGATCCAGCGGCATCTCGATGCCGCCCTCGTCGAGTTAGAGGAGGAAGCGATGCACGCCGACCCCGACGATCCGCAGGGGGCGTACCTCCGTGGCCGCGTCGTCGCTGTCAGGGACGCCCAGGGGACGGTGCGACGGCTCCGCACCGAGACAGACGCGCTGCTCGACGACCTCGGTGAGGCGCATCACACCCTCCACGAGACCTTCCCCGTCGAGGAGTAATGCCGCGAGGTTTCGGTCGGGCGCCTGTTCTCCGATGAACTGGGCTGTTGGGCAGATCTTCAGACGTGTCCGGCCGACCGATCAGCGCTCGGCCGCGGCATTCGCGGCGGCGTGCGCCACCCGCTCAGCCGTGAGATCCTGCAGCGACACCCTGCGTGCGTCGGTCGCGTCCTCGATGACGCTGGTCAATCCAGCACCCTCGTCGCCGGCGTCGACGAGGACCACCGACGATTCGGTCTCCGCGAGCCGACGAGCGGCCGCGCGGGTCGCCGCCGTCGGACTCCCCTCGGCGACGTTCGCGCGCCCGTCGGTCACGACGACGACGAGGCTCGCTTCGGCCTCCGCGCGGGCGGCAAGCCGCGTCGCTGCGTCCAGGCCGGCCGGCAGCGGCGTCCGGTCCCCCGTCGGCAGTTCTTTCAGATGCCGAGCGGCCAGGGTCACGCTGTCCGTGGGGGGCAACAGCACCTCGGCGTCGTCGCCGGCGACAGCGACGAAGGCCACCTCGTCGCGCTGCTCGTAGGCGTCCTCCAAGAGCGACAGCACCGTCCCCTTCGCCCGCCGCATCGCCGGTCGCATCGACGCGCTGGCGTCGACGACGAAGATCACGAGCGTCCCCGCGGTGCCGGTCCGGACCGACGTCCGGAGATCCCGTGCTGCGACCTCGGTCCGCCCCTCGGTCGCAGCGGCCCGGACGGATGCGGCGGCATCGACGGTATCTGCGGAGTCCGCCTGTTCGGTCCGCACGCGGGATCCCCGGGCCTGTGTCGAGGGGTCGACGTTGGCACGCGACCCGTCGGTCTCCGTTGCCGACGCTGACTCGACCTCGTCGACCGGCGGAGCGACCGCGTCGCCGACCTCGGCCCGCTGCCCTGGCACGAGCGGCGTCGCCGTGGTCTCCTCGCCGGCATCCTCTTCCGGTGGTCCATCCCCGTCCGAAGACGAGTCGCCACCGTCGTCTCGGTCTTGGGACGCCCCAGCAGGCCGCTGGGCTCCACCGGAGTCGTCGTCGGACTCGTTTGCGTCGTCGGATTCGTTTGTGTCGTCGGATTCGTTTGCGTCGTCGCTTCCGCCGTCCGGATTCTGTTGGTCGGAATCGTCGGTTCCGCTTCTCCCGTCTTCGCCGTCGGTTCCATCCGCGTTCGCACCGTCACCAGCGTCCTCTTCCTCCTTCTCCGAGGCCTCTTCACCAGCGGACTCGCCGTCGTCACCATCATCACCGTCCGCGTCTTCCGAACTGTCGTCTTCCGCGTCGTCGAAATGATCGTCCAGTACGTCGTCGACGTCGGGCGAGTTCTCGAAGGGGCGGCCCTGGAGGCGGTGCGGGAGCGCCAGCGTCGCCGCCTCCCGGACGTCGGATTCGATCACTTTCGCGCGGCCGTCGAGCGCCGCGAGCGTCATCGCCGTTCGTGCGGTCGCGATGTCCGCGCGGTGACCGTCGACCCCTGCCTCGCCGCAGAGTTCGGCGATCTCCGTCTTGAACGCCGCGGGGAGGTCGACCTCCGGGAGCAGATTTCGGGCGCGACGCAGCCGTTTTCGCACTGCTTCGGTCTCCGATTCGTACCCGTCGGCGAACCGTTCGGGATCGTCGTGTCTGTCGAGCGCCCGATCGATCACCTCGACGCGGTCCTCGACTGATTCGACGCCGGTGACCGTCGCCTGAAGCGCGAACCGATCGCGGAGTTGTGGACGGAGATCACCCTCCTCGGGGTTCATCGTCCCGACGAGTGTGAAGTCCGCGGGGTGTTCGACGCTCACGCCGTCGCGCTCGACGCGGTTGACCCCGCTCGCTGCCGCGTCGAGCAGGACGTCCACGAGGTGATCCTCCAGGAGGTTCACCTCGTCGACGTAGAGGATGCCGCGGTTGGCCCGCGCGAGGAGTCCGGGATCGAACTCTGCGGCCCCGTCGAGCGCGTCGGCGACCGAGAGGGTCCCGGTCACTCGCTCCCGCGTCGCGCCGAGCGGGAGCGTCACGAGCGGGACGGGCCGGGTTTCGACCTCGTAGTCGGATCGTTCCCGACACGCTGAACACTGTCGCTCGGGGTCCTCGGGGTGACAGCCGTACGGGCAGTCGGCGACCGCGCGCTGTTCGGGAAGCAGTTCCACCAGCGCCCGAACGGCGGTCGATTTCGCCGTCCCCTTCTCGCCGCGGACGAGGAGTCCGTCGAGCGCGTCGTTGGCAGCGACGGCCAGCAGCGCCCGTTTCAGCTCCGCCTGTCCGACGATCGCAGGGAACGGCGTGTAGCGGCGAGGCATACAGATATGCAACCTTACTTGTAGTAGGGCAATAACGCTTTATCAACGATGGCGACGATCGGGCTGTACACGGCGACGGAGAACGAACTGGGCGCGGTCCAGCAGGCGGCGGCGCGACTCGAGGGGATCGATCTGGCTGTTCGCTCGGAGGGAGATCTCGACGGTATCGACGACGTCGACGCGTTCGTCGACGAGGTCGCGGACGCGACGGCGGTCGTGCTGTGGCTGCACGGCGCCGAGGAGAGTCTCCCCGGTTACGAGCACGCCGTCGAGCGGCTGACCGACGCCGGCGTCCCGCTGATCGTGAAGTCGACCGGCGACGCCTACGCGGTCGAGGACACGACCGTCGCCGCGAGCGACAGAGAGCAGGTGTACGAGTACCTCGACCGCGGCGGTGTCGTGAACCTCGCGAACTGCTGTCGGTTCCTCGCCGCGGAGTACGGGGCCGCTGAGGGGAGCGACGACGGCGAGGATGACGCTGCGGCCGGATCATTCGACGGCGGAGACGACGCCGCGGCCGAATCATTCGACGGCGAATACGACGACCCAGTCTCGCTGCCGACCGAGGGCGTCTATCACCCTGATCATCCCGGGATCGAGTACGAGGAACTGCGAGCCACGCACGACCCCGAGAAACCCACGATCGGCGTCTGGTTCTACGAGTCGCACTGGACCCACGCCAACACCCGCTACGTCGACGCGCTCGTGCGGGCCCTGGAGGCCGAGGGCGCGAACGTCCTGCCCGCGTTCTGCAATCCGGCGAGCGACGAGGCCGGGCAGGAGAACGCCGAGTGGGTCGCGCGCAACTGGTTCGACAGCGCCGAGGGCCCGGTCGTCGACGCGGTCGTGAGTTCGTTCATGTTCTCGCTGTCGATGAGCGAGCGCGGCCGCGACGCCAGCGACGAGGGGGCAGACGCCGAGGAGGTCTTCCTCCGGGAACTCGGCGTTCCGGTGTTGCAGGCGATCACGACGATGCGCTCGCAGTCGCGGTACGAGCGGAGCGACACGGGCGTGATGGGCTTCGAACTCGCGCTGTCGGTTGCGCTGCCCGAGTTCGACGGCAACGTCATCACCCACCCGATCAGCGGCAAAGAGCGGATGGACGACGAGGCGGGGATCGGCAGCGCGCCGAAGCAACACCTCCCGATCGACGATCGGATCGACCACGTCGCCCGACTGGCCGTCAACTGGGCGCGGTTGCGACACCTCCCGAACGACGAGAAGGACGTCGCGGTCGTCCTCCACAACTACCCGCCGAGCGATGACGGCATCGGGACGGCGTTCGGCCTCGACAGCCCCGAGAGCGCCGTCAACCTCCTTGAGGAACTCCGGGGGCGCGGCTACGACGTCGAGAACCCCCCGACAGACGGCGCGGCGCTCATCGACCGACTCACCTCGCAGTTGACGCTCGATTCGCGGTGGGTCGCCCCGGAGGACATCGCCGACCTTAGCGTCGATACGGTGTCGCCCGCACAGTACACCGAGTGGTTCGACGCGGCCGACGACCGGTTCCGCGAGGCCGTCGTCGACGAGTGGGGCGACCCGCCGGACCGGCCCTTCGCGGTCCCGGGCGTCGAGTACGGGAACGTCCTGGTGACGGTCCAGCCGCCCCGTGGGTTCGGAATGGATCCCTCGAAGGTCTACCACGACTCCGACCTCCAGCCCCCGCACGACTACTACGCCTTCTACGCGTGGCTGCGCAACGAGTTCGACGCCGACGCCGTCGTCCACCTCGGGACACACGGGAGCCTGGAGTGGCTCCCCGGCAAGACGGTCGGACTGAACGGCGCGAGCGCCCCCGACGCGCTGATCGACGACCTACCGAACGTCTACCCGTACATCATCAACAACCCCGGCGAGGGGACGCAGGCCAAGCGCCGCTCGTACGCAACGGTCGTCGACTACCTGACGCCCGTGATGCGTGCCGCCGGGACGTACGACGAACTGGCGGACCTCGAAGAACTGGTTCGCGAGTACCGCGAGGCCGGGATGGAGGACGCCCGGTCGGACAGCGGGGCGCAGTTGCGCGAGCGGATCCGCGCGTCAGTGGCCGAGCAGGATCTCGCCACCGATCTCGGGATCGAGTCGGTCGAGGACGTCGCGTTCGAGGACCTGATCGAACGGATCCACGAGTATCTCACCGACGTGAAGACCACGCAGATCCGGCTGGGACTGCACACGATGGGCGAACCGCCCGCCGGCGATCGGCTCGTGGAGTACCTCGTCGCGCTCACCCGGCTCTCGAATCCCGGCGCACCGAGCCTCAGAGAGAGCGTCGCGGGCGTCCTCGGCGTCGACTACGACCGGATGCTGAACGAGCCTGGGACCTACGACGAGGAACTGGGAATGTACCTCTCGGAGGCGGCCGACCGCGTCCGCGAGCAGTCGCTGTCGCTCGTTACGGAACTCGCCCGCCACGACTTCGACGTGCCGGCCTCGGAGCGCGAGGCGGGGCTGGACGACGAGGTGACGATGAACCTCCTGGTCGTCGACATCGACCCCCTGGGCGACGCGCGCGTTGAGGGCGGCGCCCACGACTCGCTCCGAGAGGTCCTCGAATTCATCTGCGAGGAGGCCGCACCGCGTGTCGCGGGCGCGGCCGAGGAGATTCCGCGGACCGCAGACGCGCTGTCCGGCGCCTACGTCCCGCCGGGCGGCAGCGGCGCGCCCACCCGCGGCGGCGTCGACCTCCTGCCGACGGCGCGGAACTTCTACACGCTCGACCCCCGGAAGGTTCCCGCGAAGACGGCCTGGGATGTCGGCAAGCGCGTCGCCGACGGCGTCGCCGAGCGTCACCGCGAGGAGAGCGCGGCGCAGAGCGCCGCGGAACAGTCGAGCGGGGAGCGGAGCGACCCGCGAGACGACGAGGGCGCCTATCCCGAGGAGATCGGGGTCGTCGCGTGGGGGACGCCGACGGTGCGCACCCGTGGGGAGACGATCGCGCAGGTCCTGGCGCTGATGGGCGTTCGGCCGGTCTGGACCGACGCCGGGCGGATCGACGACGTCGAGCCGATCCCGCTCGACGACCTGGACCGCCCGCGAATCGACGTGACGACGCGCGTGTCCGGGCTGTTCCGCGACGCGTTCCCGCAGGCGGCGAGCGTCGTCCACGACGCGGTGGACGCTGTGGTTGCGCTCGACGAACCGCACGAGCTGAACTACGTCAAGAAGCACGTCGAGGCGGAGGCCGAGGATCTCGAAGCCGACGGCGTCGACGCCGACGAGGCGAGGTCGCTGGCGAAACAGCGCGTGTTCACGACGAAGCCCGGCGGGTACGGCGCGGGAACGAACAAAGCCGTCGACGAGGGGAACTGGGACGACCGCTCGGACCTCGCGGACGTGTACGTCCAGTGGGGGGGCTACGCCCTCGGAAAGCGCGGGCGGGTCAGCGAAGCACACGAGAGTTTCGAAAGACGGCTCGGCTCGGTGGAGGCGACGGTCAAGATCGAGGACACGGACGAACAGGACGAGTTCGACTCCTCCGACTGGTACGCGTTCCACGGCGGATTCATCTCTGCCGTCGGGGAGATCGCCGGGAGCGACCCGGCCTCCTACGTCGGCGACTCCTCGGACCCCGACAACGTCTCCGTCTATACAAACGAGGAAAAAGTCAGGAAGACGATGCGGGCCCGGGTGCTCAACCCCGAGTGGCTCGACAGTATGGAAGAGCACGGCTACAAGGGCGCCGGCGACCTCTCGACGACTGTCGACGTCGCGCTCGGGTGGGACGCCACGACCGGCGTCGTGAGCGACACGCTCTGGGAAGACGTCGCCGAGGCGTACGCGTTCGACGCGGACCGCCGGGAGTGGATGCGCGACGTCAATCCCTGGGCCGTAGAGAACATTACGTCCACCCTTCTCGAAGCGATCGACCGCGACCTGTGGGACGCCGCCGACGGCGTCGCCGACCGACTCCGGGACATCAACCTCTCTGTCGAGGGCGACCTCGAAGCGGAAGCGAGCGGCGCGAGCGAGGCGATCTCAGATGACTGATGACACGCCAACCGACGATGCAAACGAATCGAACGGGTCGGAACCCTCGGCTGCAAGCGGGGGTTCTTCGACCGCCGACTACGCGGACCTGGGCGCGACGACCGAGGCGGCGATGGACATCGCGGAGACGAGTATGGACATCGTTCGCTCGTTCGTCCCCGACGAGAGCCTTCAGGACCGCATCCGGCAGAAAGCCGTACACGCGACCGGTTCACCGGAGTTCCAGCATCTGGTTCGCTTCCAGAACGATCCCGTCGTCGCCGGCGCCCGCGCCGTTCTCGACGAGCGGCCGATCGTGACCGACATCACGATGGTCAAAGCGGGGATCACGGGCCGCGGCCACGACTGCCCGGTACAGAAGGCGATCGGCGAGGGCGCCGAACTCGCCGCCGAGACGGGGATGACCCGGACCGCAGCGTCGGTGCTGGAACTGGACCGACAGGGGGTCTACGACGGCGCCATCGCCGTCGTCGGGAACGCCCCGACCGGCGCGCTGGCACTGGCCGACTGCATCGAGGACGGAACGCGGCCGGCCGTCGTCGTGGCGACACCGGTCGGCTTCGTGAAGGCGGCCGAGAGCCGGGAGCGGGTCCGCGCGGTCGCCGAGGAGTACGGGGTTCCGGCGATCACGAACGTCGGGACGCGCGGGGGGAGCGGCCTCGGCGCGGGACTCGTAAACGAACTCGTACACGTCGCCAGCGACGCGCGAGAGGGGGAGATCGACCTGTCGGCCGAGGCGCGAGATGTGGATCACCACTTCCCGACCGATGAGTGACGACTACGACCTCGATGCCGGGCCGGATCCCGCGGATATCGCCGCTGCGACGCCCGAACCGTCCGGCTCTCCCGAGACGGGCGAGGAGACGCCGGTATTCGCGGTGGGCATCGGGCCGGGCGATCCGAAGTACCTTACCCGGCGCGGCGCGCGCGCCATCAGCCAGGCGGACGTCGTCGTCGGCTTCGAGACCGTGGTCGACCTCGTCGCCGCGGAGACCGACGCCGACCTGCTCACCTGCGGCTACGCGGACGAGGCGGCCACGCTCGACTCCTTCGCGGATCGCGTGGACGACGGCGAACGCGGGACGGCCGTCCTGATGGGCGATCCGAACCACTCTGGATACCAGTTCCTCGGCAAGGTCCAGCGGGCGGTGGACGCCCCCGTGCGGGTCATCCCTGGAATCTCGTCGCTCCAGATCGCCGCCAGTCGGGCACGGACGCCGATGGAGGACAGCACGTTCGTCACGCTCCACAAGAGCGGCTCCCTCGACGCCGATCTGGATCGCCTCGTCGACGCCGTGGGCGACCGGCATCTGCTCGTACTGCCGCGGCCGTTCGACTGGATGCCCGGCGACATCGCCGCGCTGCTCGTCGATTCGGGGGCGGATCCACATCTCGACGCGCTGGTGCTGGAACGGCTGACGCGCCCGGATGAAGCAGTGACGCAAACTACGCTCGGTGCCCTCGCCGACTCCGCAGGCGGAACGGACCGGGAATCGACGCCGTACTCGGATCTCTCGGTGCTCGTCGTTCGCGCGGACGTCTCCGCGGAGGTGGAGGGATGAGTGGGGTGGACCGATGAACGGGTTCGTCGTCGGCGGCACGCGCTCTGGCGTCGGCAAGACGGTCGCGACGCTGGCGATCATCCGGGCGCTCCGGAACGGCGGCTGCGACGTCCAGCCCGCGAAGGCCGGCCCAGACTTCATCGATCCCAGCCATCACGAACACGTGGCCGGGAAGCCCTCGCGGACGCTCGATCTGTGGCTGGAGGGTCGCGAGGGCCTCCGTCGTAACTACTACCGCGGCGAGGGGGACGTCTGTGTCGTCGAGGGCGTGATGGGCCTCTACGACGGCGACTGCTCCAGTACAGCGATGGTGGCCGAGGCGCTCGACCTCCCGGTCGTGCTGGTTGTCGACGCGAAGGCGGGGATGGAGAGCGTCGCCGCGACGGCTCACGGCTTCCGGGAGTTCGCGTCGGAGGCGGGGAGTGACGTGGAGGTCGCCGGCGTCGTCGCACAGCGCGCACACGGCGGTCGACACGCGGAGGGGATCCGTGACGCGCTGCCCGACGGTCTGACGTATTTCGGGCGGATTCCGCCGCGTGCGGAACTCGAAATCCCGGACCGACACCTGGGTCTGCAGATGGGCGAGGAGGCAGCGCTCGACGAGGCAGCGCTCGACGAGGCGGCCGAATCGATCCGCGTCGAGGAACTGCGCTCCGTCGCCCGCGCACCGCCGCGTCCCGACTCGGGGCCGGGGCCGTCCGGCGAGCCGACGGACGCTCGAATCGCCGTCGCGCGCGACGCGGCGTTCTGCTTCTCCTATCCCGCGACGCTCGAACGCCTGCGGGAGCGCGCCGAGGTGGTCACGTTCTCCCCGCTCGCGGGCGACGCGCTCCCCCACTGCGACGGCGTCTACCTCCCGGGCGGCTACCCCGAACTCCACGCCTCGGAGTTGGCAGACAGCCGAGCGCTCGCTGCCCTCGCTGACCGCGCTGCTGACGGGGTGGCCGTCCTCGGCGAGTGCGGCGGCCTGATGGCGCTGTCGGAGTCGCTGACGACCGCCGAGGGGGAACGGTGTGAGATGGCCGGCGTCCTACCCGCGACCGTTCGGATGTGCGACCGCTATCAGGCGCTCGATCACGTCGAACTGGAAGCGACGTCCCGGACGGTAACCGCCGACCCGGGCGAGCGCCGGCGCGGACACGAGTTTCACTACTCCGAGGCCGACGTCGACACCGACGCCCGGTTCGCGTTCGAGGTCCGTCGGGGAAGCGGCATCACCGACGAGCGCGACGGCCTGACCGAACACCGGACGCTCGGGACCTACTGTCATCTCCATCCGGAAAGCGGCGCGTTCGATACGTTCGTCGAGCGCGCGGCGAGCGGCCGTTGGTAGCGGTCGTTCGTGGACCGTTCGCCGGACGCTTCTCAACCGGTCGCTCTTCGACCGGTCGCCCGGCAATCCCTCAGTCGGCCATTCCTTCGACCCGCTGCGTTCTGTCCACTTCCAGCGGGTTCCCGGTCGACGTCGCCGTGACAAGCCGCAGGAACTGGCCGGCGTTCGTGAGGAGTTTATTCTCCGCCTTCCGCAGGTGCTCTTCGTACGTCGAGCGCGCGACCGCGGTCTGCTCGGCGAGTTCGCGGAGCGACGTCTTCCGGGGCTGTTCGTAGTAACCGCTCTCTAAAGCCAGCCGGAGCGCCGCCAACTGTCGCTCGGTCACGTCGTCGAACAGCTGATCGACCGGCGCCAGCATACTGTGCGGGATCCCTTGCTCGGTGATCGCCGTCTTCGAGAGCACGTCGACGTTCCGGTCGGCTTCGAGGTCGGAAAGCAGCGCGCGGACGTCGGTCTCGTCGAACGCGATGACCGAGTAGTGTTCCCAGCCCTGCCGGTGGATCGTCGGCGGCTGGTACAGACAGTTGTACTCCTCGAACCGTTCGATGATCGAGTCCTCCAGCGAGCAGAGACACGACTGGGTGACGACGTGGAGGCCGGCGTCGTCGACGGATCGGTGGAGGATCGTCCCCAACCGCTCGATCTCGTCGAGCAGGTCTTCGCTCGGTGATTCCGAGGAGGTGATCTCGATCACCTGACAGTCGCTGAGATACCACTCCCGGATCGTGAGATCCGGGTAGTGTTCCGAGATCTCCCGGTACGGACACTCGTGTCTGACCCGGAAGGAGGCCTCATAGAGGCTCATACGAACACGAAAGTCCCTGAGTTAATTAAGGGTGCCGGCTATGTCCGGCAGCACTTATATCGGATAACCTGTCGTACGAACGAGCACCCATGTCAGCGATGGCTCCCGACGAACTCGGGAAACGGCTTCGGACAGATGACGACGTACTCGTGCTCGATATTCGTCACGAGGAGGATTTCGACGACTGGCATATCCCCACGAGCGTCAACGCCGACGTCTACGACGAACTCACGACGGAACCGGACGCGGCGAAAGACGCCCTCTCCGAACTCCCCGACGAGAAAGAAATCGTGACCGTGTGTGCCGAAGGTGTCGTCTCACAGACCGCAACGGACGTCCTCGACGAACTCGGCTACGACGCGACGACGCTCACCGACGGGATGTCCGGGTGGAGTCGGGTCCACCGTCACGCGCCCGTCTCTGTCGACCTCGATGGCACGCTCGTACAGGTCGCCCGACCCGGGAAGGGCTGCCTCTCGCACGTGCTGATCTCCGAGGGAGAGGCGGCCGTGTTCGACCCCTCGCACTACCTCGCGGAGTACGAGGCGGTGATCGACGACCACGACGCCGAACTCGTCGCCGTGCTCGACACGCACGCTCACGCCGATCACGTCTCCGGCGGGCGCGAACTCGCCGCTCGCCACGACGTCCCGTATGACCTCCACCCGAAGGACGCACTCGCCATCGAGGCGACGCCCATCGAAGACGGCGATACCGTCGGGATCGGCGCCGTCGAGGTCGACGTCGTCCACACGCCCGGCCACAGCGAAGGCAGCGTCTCGTTCGACCTCGAAGGAAAAGCGCTGCTCACCGGCGACACGCTCTTCCACGAGAGCGTCGGCCGCGTCGAACTGGGCGTCGCGGCCGGAATCGAGGACTCGGACGTCGAGGCGAACGCCGCGACGCTCTATGAGAGCCTCCAGCGGTTGCTGGAGCGGCCGGACGAGGCGGTGGTCCTGCCGGCACACGACCCGGGGTCCCCGGACCCGCCGGTGATCGCGACCCTCGGCGAAGTCAGAGCCCGGAACGAGGATCTGGGGCGCGACCGCGAGGCGTTCGTCCGGGAACTGGCCAACGACATCCCGGATCATCCCCCGAACTTCGAGCGCGTGAAGCGGACGAACGTGGGACAGGAGTCGGTCCCCGCCGGCGAACTCGCCGACCTGGAACTGGGTCCGAACAACTGCGCGGCCGAGTGATCGATGAGTACCGGAACCGAACTCAAACAGGGGATCCGCGAGCACCTCGGGCAGTTCTCGTTACACATCCTGCTGGTGTTCGCCACGGGGCTGACGATCGGGTCCGAACGGGCGGTCGTGCCCGTCCTGGGCCGGGACGTGCTCGGCGTCGAGTCGCTTTTCGTCATCGGCTCGTTCGTCGTCTCCTTCGGATTCGTCAAGGCGATCCTCAATCTCTATGCCGGCAAGTGGGGCGGCGAATACGGACGGAAACCCGTGCTCATTCTCGGGTGGGCGACAGCGCTGCCGCTCCCGTTGATTCTCATCTTCGCGCCGAGCTGGGGCTGGATCACCCTCGGGAACATCCTGCTGGGGGTCAACCAGGCGCTGACCTGGAGTATGGCGATCAACGCCAAGATCGACCTCGCCGGGCCCGACCAACGGGGCCTGGCCGTCGGTATCGACGAGGCGTTCGGGTACAGCGGTGTCGCCGTCGGTGCCTGGATTACCGGCGTGATCGCCGGGCAGTTCAGCCTCCGCCCGGAGCCGTTCTACTTCCTCGCGGTCGTGGTCGTGTTGGCGTTCCTCATCGCGATCTTCCTCATCGAGGAGACGGTCCAGTACGCGCAACTGGAGGTCGACGACGAGGATCACCACGACGCGAACCTCCCATTCGTGGAGGTCGTCAAGCGCGCGACCTACGGCGACCGGACGCTGTTCGCCGCGGCACAGGCCGGCCACATCGAGAAGTTCGTCGACACGCTCTACTGGCTGGCTGTCCCGCTGTATCTCACGAGCGAGGGGGTCGGGATCGCGTCGGTCGGGTTCATCGTCGGCGTCCACAGCGCGATGTACTTCCTCCAGATCGCGACCGGCGGACTCGCAGACCGGATCGGCCGCCGTCCGCCCGTCGTCGCCGGGATGTTCCTCACGGCTGCGGGCGTTCTCGGGATGGTGCTCTTCGAGGGGTATCTCCTGTGGGTCGTGCTTTCCGCCGTGTCAGGTCTCGGGATGGCGTTGCTCTATCCGAACCTGATGACGGTCCCCGGCGACGCGGCACATCCGACGTGGCGTGCGACCGGGATGGGCGTCTATCGGATGTGGCGCGACTCCGGCTACGGCGTCGGTGCGATCCTGATCGGGCTCACGATGGAGTTCGCGAACGTCGAGGCAGCCTTCTATATGACTGCTATCCTGATGTTCGTCTCCGGCGTGGTCGTGTTCATCTGGATGGAGGAAACCCACCCCGAGTTCGGCACGCACGAGCCGCCTGCTCCCGCGGAACCGTCGGTCTGATTCTGTCGGCGCTAACTGTTCCAAGACATTCGCGATCCAGGGACCCCGAAACTCTTCAGAGACTTACAGCCGACAGGACGAGCAGTCGCCGCGGGAGCTATCTTCCGCTCTTTCGCGCATTGTGACGCTCCGGACCGGGAGGACAGTGAGAGCGGATGGATAGTCGAAATCGACCGCAAGCGCGCCAATATTTATGCTCTCACCGAGCGTCTCAGTGCTATGGATCCGAAAACGATTCTCAGATTGGAAGGCGTCGGGCTCTTTGCGGCCGCGACTGCGGCGTATTTCACACTCGGCGGGCCCGTGTGGCTGTTCCTGCTGCTCGCGCTGGCACCGGACGTCTCGATGCTGGGCTATCGTGCCGGCCCGGTCGTCGGGAGTCGCCTCTATAACGCGTTCCACACGACTGTGGGGCCAGTCGCACTCGGGGCGGCCGGCGTCCTGCTGGGCGTCACACCGCTCGTCTGGGTTGCGCTTGTCTGGGGTGCCCACATCGGTGCTGACCGTGCGGTCGGCTACGGATTGAAGTACCCGACCGGGTTCACGGACACGCACCTCGGATCCGGGACCGCTCGGACCGACTCCACAGTGGAACTGCTCGGAGACACCACAGAGCAGATCGCTTCGGAGACGACTGAACGGACACAGCGCGCCGAACTGTTCGACGATGAGGCCGGCAGAGTTTAGCTACGACCACTCGTACCGTTGCGGCAATGCAATCTGTGGAATATCGGGAGCAGATATACGATATTCTCAGCGATCCGACACTGTCGATCGCGACGAGGATCGACGACGCGCTCGATGTCGGGGTCGACTATCTGGGTGTTTCTATCGGATTTTTCACTCGGATCGAGGACAACACTCAAAAGATCGTTCAATCGACCGGGAACCACACACTGATTCAGCCCGGCGAAACGTGCCCACTCGACGACGCGTACTGTCGTCGGACGATCGAAATCGAGAGTCCGCTGGCGATACAGGACGCAGACGCCTCGTCGGCGGTTGCCGACTCGGCAGTCGAGACGTTCGGGCTCGGGGCGTACATCGGTGCCCGGATCCTCGTCAAAAACGAGGTGTATGGGACGATTTGTTTTGCCGACACCGAGTCACGGGAAACCGACTTTACCGCGGCGGAGAGCTATTTCGTGGAACTCGCCGCCAGACTCGTCGCCCAGGCCCTCGAACAACAGTCGTACGAACGCGAACTGGCGGAACGCGAGACGGAGATCAAAACGAAGGAGGAGGTGTCCCGTGCACTCATCGATGCCAGCTTTGATCTGGTGTTTCAGATCGGCTCAGAGGGCCAGTTTACGTACGTTTCCCCCACTGTCGAGGATCTGCTCGGATATTCCGCCGACGACTATCTCGGCCAACCGTTCACCTCGATGCTGCCGGATCAGTCGACGATCGCAGTCGCCGAGGAGATATACGAGTCGGTGATGGCCGGTGAGACTGTGGTCCGGGAGTACTTCCCACTCGAACACCGGACCAAAGACCAGGTGCTCGTCGACATCCGGGTGACGCCGCTGTATTCCGGAGAGGTCCCGCCCGAGGACCGGACGCCCGCGGACATCGTCGGGGTCCAGGGGATGGCGCGGGATGCGAGGGAGCGCCACCACCGCTACCGCCTGATCCGGGTCCTCAACCGGGTTCTCCGGCACAATCTCCGGAACGATACGAACGTCATCAGCGGGTACGCGGAGATGCTCCGCGACCGTCTCGAAGACGAGGACGCGGCGTACGCGCGCAAGATTATCGAGACGACCGAGCGACTGATCACGCTCAGCGAAACGGCTCGGAAACTGGAGGCGAACCTCGGGACACCGCCGGAGATCGAAAGCGTCGATATTGTTCCAGTCGTCGTCCAGGCCGCCAATCAGATCGACGAACAGTATCCGGAGGCGTCGATTACAGTACACACCCCGGATGTAGCGATGGCGAAGAGTGCACCTCGACTGGAGGCAGCAGTGTGGGAACTACTGGACAACGCGGCCAACCACGCCGGTGCGGCGCCGTCGATAACAGTCACGGTCCTGATAGCGGACGAACAGACGGTGATCCAGGTCAAAGATGACGGCCCCGGAATTCCGACGGACGAAAAGACGGTACTCTTGTCCGGACAGGAAACCCCGCTGGAACACGGGAGTGGGCTCGGACTGCTTTTCGTCAACTGGATCGTCGAGAGCCTCGATGGGGAGCTCACCGTCCGGGACAGTGAGGCAGGCGCGTGTGTCGAGATTGCGCTCGGGCGAACCGGGGAACTCTAGTCCGATCAGTCGGATAGATCGACCGCAAGCGATTCTGCCAGCGTGGGGGGATGGCTACTCACTCTCTGGAGTCGCTTTCTTGATAGATGACGTGCCCACAGGCCTTGCAGTGTGATGCGTCCGGATCGTGATATTCCAAACCACACTGTGGGCAAGTGACATTGACTTTCTCCTTGGAAGTCCACTCCTTGACGAACTTGCTTGCCTGTCGGGGGATGACAACGATGGCGGCTAGTATCGCTCCCACGGTCACCCACCTGCCAGCGGTCGTGACTGGGATAATATCGCCAAACCCGGTCGTCGATAGTGTTATCACGGTGTAATAGAATGCGTCACCGAACGTCGTGACGTCAGGATTCACCGCCTGTTCGACACTATAGAACACCCCGGCAGACATAAACAGGAGAACCAATATCGTCAACAGGAACTGCCCGGCGCGCAGGGTGTTGTCCGTAACTGTTCCAAAGAAAAACTCCGCATCCTCGGTGAACCGGTAGAACCGCAACACACGGATAATCCGGACCACACGCAGAAACCCGATCTGCAAGGCGCTGATAGACAGCGGAAACACGAGTACTGCAAGCGTCGGTAGAATTGCGATCAGATCCACCATCGTGTATCCGTTAAAAAACTCCGCCTTCCGGTCGGGGGCTCCGTACAGTCGTGATATGTATTCCACAGCGAAAATGAACGCAATACCGACCTCGAGGTCCCACAAGAGACCTCGTAGGTCGGCGGCAATCGGGTACGTTTCGACGACGAAAACGCCGACAAACAGCAGATTCAGTCCCAGCAGGACGATATCGATCACCTTCCCCAGTGTTGTCCGGTGATCCAGGAGATAAAACTGAACTAACTCACGAAGGTTCCGTTCACTTGGAACGGATGCGTCGCGGCCCATATCCCACATCGTGGCCAATCGAACATAAAGAAGCAGCCGGAGCCAACGCTCGCGACGAGGCCGCTCCGATACTCCGTGCGAAAACCGGGTGAACTATAGTAGCGTTTGCAAGTTTTCGCTCATTTGATCGCACGACAGCATACGATCGAATGAGTAATCAGTTGCAAACGCTAGTATAAATTCGAATCGAAACGCTACGTTCACCGCCCCAGGCGTTTGCCCACGATTGATCAATGTGGGTATGTTTTTTTTTGCGGCCGGTAATTTCGTCCGATTAGTACTGCGTTACTCGATTAATCAGCACAAAGACGTATTCTGAAATTCGGGGGCTGCTATCCCTTCACCAACCGTATACATATCACAGGGATGATCGAGCCCACCTACAGCTCTGCGACGCCCGAGCAGAAGTCTATTGATGCAGACAACGAGGCGATACTCGAACGAATCGAGCGGTGTGTCAAGGACGTCAGCCTCGGATTCGAGCGATGGGACGATCCCTACGCCCGCGGACCCGGGCTCTATTTCGTCGTCGAAGGTAACGCTATGACCGAATTCGCGTCTCCGATGGGGTCGAACCGCTGGCCGGTCGAGGACTGTGCGACTGTCTTTTCTGAGACTGACACATTTCTCGAGGCGACACAACGAGTTGCGTTCTCCCACGACGGCGCGATCGTCGTTCACAGCGACGGCACGATCGAGGCGGCGATGGTCCGGGTCGATCAGCTTTCTTCAGCCGAATCCCGACGAACCGACAATCTTCCCTATGCGGAGTGGATGGGGACACGTCACATGAGTGCGCTGGAAACCTCGACCCGCGAGGAAGTGGTCGCAACGATCACACTTAGCGAAGAAGACGGGCGAGTAACGGTTTTCACCGATGGCGCATTCGAGGAGTCCCTCTAGTCGCGTTTGGGAGTCTTCGCTCATCCGATTGGATGCTCTCACAACCGGTATTGGAATTTAATTTGAATAATCTGCCCAATTTCGTTTTCACTTTATTTTGCGCACCGAGACGAAAAATTCTTTCAATTTCTCAAATAGAATTATATAGTCTCGAATCAATGTATACGAGAAATCAATTATGCTAGACGACTCTGCTACCCAGGTCGACGAGGCAAATCTCAACGCAGCGCAAGCTATGGTCTCCGCGGAACCAGTCTGGACTGACATCCGGCCAGCCATCGACGCAATCCCGGATATGCGCGAAGACCTCGTCCTCCACTCCGGACCGCCAATCCCCTGGGATCGGATGCTGGACGCCCAGAAAGGCGCCGTAATCTGTGCGGCACAATACGAAGGGCTCGCAGATTCCCCCGAGGAAGCCGAAGAACAGTTTGCAGCGGGTGAGATCGACCTGGCGCCAGCCCACGATCATCAGGCAACCGGCCCCGGCTCGGGAGCCATTTCAGCGAATATGCCGGTCTTCGTCGTTGAAGATCGAGTCTCGGGTAACGAAGGGTACTGCACGATCGCAGAGTTACTGATGGTCTTCGGCTGCTACGAAGACGACGCCGTCGCTAGCATCGAGCATCTCCGGGATACCATCGGTCCAGTACTCAAAGAAGCAGTCGACCGGGCCGACGGCATTCCCGTCAAACCGCTGCTGGCGAAATCACTCCTGATGGGCGACGAAGGCCACGATAGAACCACTGCCGGGTCAAATCTGCTCAGCGTCCAGATCGCGCCGGACCTCGTCAATTCCGACATCGACCAGGAGAAACTCGCGCAGTTCTTCGAATACATTCCACAAACAGAGCTCTTCTTCTTCACGTTCCTCAATATGGCCGCCTCGAAAGCCGTCACTCGCGCAGCCGAGGACATCACGCACAGCAGCGTCGTCACAGTGATGGCCGGGAACGGCATCGAATACGGGATCAAAGTCTCCGGCCTGGGGGACGAATGGTTCACAGGCCCAGCGCCAATCCTGAAAGGGTCCTTCTTCGGGGAATACACGCAGGCGGATGCTGCCCCGGAACAGGGCGATTCGATCGTGACCGAAACCGCCGGCTTGGGCGGATTCAGTCTGCCGGCGTCCCCGGCCCACATCGACGCCTGTGGCGAAACGATGGAACGCGCTCAGGAGGAAGCAAAGCGTATGCAGGAAATCACGGTCCTGGAAAACTTGACTCTCGACGTCCCGAATACGGATTCGGATGGTGCCCCCACCGGCGTTGATATCCGCTCGGTCGTCGAGACGGGTATCACGCCCTTCCACGCGGCTGGACTGGGCCACAAAGACCGCGGTGAGGGCTTCATCGGACTCGGAACTGGACGCGCGCCCAAAGTTCCATTTACGAAGGCAGCGCAGGCGTTCAAATCAAAATACGAGATTTGAACCCGTCTCGTTTGCGTTCTGCAGACTACAGAGTAGGGGGACGGGCATCCGGCGACCGAGTGGTCCGAACGGCCCGGAAGGTCGCCGCTTCGCTCGTCCGAACCGATGTGAACGCGCTCTTGATCGAGCCCTTCCCGAGCGCTGGCAGCCAGCGCGTAGCGCAAGCCCGGTGGCGGGACACGTCATATCCCCTAGGAGAATACGATGCCGACTGTCGTGACGATAGCCAGGATCAATTGTACTGGCGCACCGACGCGTGCGAAGTCAGTGAACTTGCACCCGCCTGGTCCGTAGACCATCTGGTTCGTCTGGTAGCCGACGGGGGCAAAAGCGGTGTGCTGGCGGCAAAGGTCACTCTTCGTTGGAAGTCCCTCGACTGACCACATTGGATTTGTGCTGTCTATTCTCTCTCGAGAATATCGGCCGTTCAGCGAACTCCAAAGATTGTTTTGAGGATATGGGTGAAAATCGAACGAGTCTTCCATCGTCTACTGCAAAACTGTCGTATGGAGTACGAGATTGGGGCTGGGGAGTCAGTAAGCACGGCCGTGGTGCGTGCGGTCAGCGCCGTCGAAGGCCGTGATCCACGGTCGCTTCGGCCGCTCGCGGACGTCTTCGATCCCGATGCGTTGGATACCCTGTTCGGTTCTCGGGGCGACGGCACCCCTCGACCAGGTGGGCGTCTCACGTTCGTCTACAGCAAGTGCTGTGTCACGGTCGACAACGGCGAGTATCTCACCATAGATCCGATCGACCCGCGAATCCGCGACGGACGCGGTCCCGACGTCGTCGACAGCGGGAGTCGGTGACGGGTCAGCGGCGGGGTGTCCGCCGAGAGCTCACCGCGACTGTTGTCACGAGGCGGGGTCCCGCTTGGTCAACAGTCCCTGTGCCATCAGTCGGCGGGCGATCACGACCAGTCCGTTCCCGAATCCCTCGCCGAAGATCGCCTGTTCCGTTTTCGTCTCCGGCATGATCGAACTCACGAGGATCGTCGAGCGATCGACCAGTAACAGCCGGCCGATTGCGGTCTCGTCTTCGGTGGCGTCCTCGCCGTGTAACCACTCCAGGCCCGAGACGAACGTCTTGGCATCGGGGACGGCCGTCTGAATCTGTTCTTGGAGCGGTTCGGTCACCGCCCCGATCAGCAACTCGACATCGGCCTCGACCTCGTTGAGAGTGGCGACGAGATCATCGGTCAGCAGCGATTCGTCGCCGACGACGAGGACGATCTCCTCGGTCGCCGTCCCGATGAGTTCCTCCGTCCGGTTTTCGATCCCGGTGTTTCCGGACATCGCCCACACCTGCTGGATCGGTTCCTCGCCGCCTTCGTCGACGATTTCGACCGTATCCAGGGCGTCGTGGAGGTGCTCGACGCGGGCCTCGTACTGGTCGCGGAGCGTCTCGGTCGCTTCGTCGAGGGAGACCGCGCGGAACTGTTGTGGGCTCGAATGCTGGATCTCGACTAAGCCCTGTGCTTCCAGCACACGGATCGCGTCGTACACGCGCGTCCGGGGAACCTCGGTCATCTCGCTGAGTTTCTTCGCTGAGCCCGTCTCTACACGTGACAGGCCCACGAAACACCGCGCCTCGTACTCCTTCAACCCGAGTTGCTGGAGTACTTCGATCGCCTCTTCTATGTTTTCGGATGCGGTCATTGTGTCCCAACCGTCCTGACTGAACGGGGTATTATCAACAGTTGATCGTGCAAACGGATAACGTTGTCACTCGGATCCTCACTCGGATATCTCCCATCTCGGCTGAGATCTCGAAATCCAGGATAATACCGGTCAACTAATGAGAAGTGGTAGACTTACTGTGACTCAGAAAATTACAACATTTCCCGAAGAAAGAGGCCGGCATCTCGTGGACGATATCGACCGCTCGTATCTTCACCCGTCTAATCACAACAAGTATATTCGGTTGAAGTCCGTACGTACCTCCAGCACGCAGTGCAGCACAGTGTCCCAACCACTCGCTGCTGCGTGCTGACCCGGCCACCTCGCGTGGTGGGGTTCGACGGAACATCCCGCTGATTGATGACCACTGACCCCACCCGAGACCCGCAGTCTGCCGCCGTCGAGCAACTCGAACAGTTCGGATTGAGTTCCTACGCCGCGCGAACGTTCGTCGCGCTCGCCGGCCTCGGCATCGGGACAGCCAGAGACGTCAGTCGCGTCTCGGACGTCCCCCGGACCCGCGTGTACGATGCCGTCAACGAACTACGCGACCGGGGGCTCGTCGATGTCCAGCAGTCCTCGCCCAAACCGTTCTGGGCGATCTCCGCCGAGAGTGCGGGTCGAACCTTCGAACACGAACTGCAACACCGGACGGATCTCCTCCGGACTGCACTGGCCGAACTGGAGCCCGTCGAGAAACAAAACGAGCAGCGCGGCGTCTGGACCGTCGATGGCCAGACCGCAGTCACCGAACGGGTCTTGGAGTTCTTCGGTAGCGCAGAGGAGGAGATCATCTATATGACCGTCGAGGATCTACTCACCGACGACCTGATCGAGGCGTTGAGTGACGCCGCAGAGCGGGACGTCTCGATCAAACTCGGCGGCGTTTCGGCGGACGTCCAAGAGCGGATTCAGGACGAAATCCCCGGTGCGATGATGTTCGAATCGCTGTGGGTCTGGTCGGATACGCCGGCGGGGCGGCTCATGATGATCGACGGACAGAAAACGCTCGTGAGCGCGCTCGTGAACGGTGTCGAGGCGAACCCGACCGACCCACGCTCGGAGACCGCTATCTGGGGCGAAGGCGAGAAAAACAGCCTGGTCGTTGTGCTGAAAGCGGTTTTCACGTGGCGACTCGATACCGACGATCCGGACCCATAATACCCCGGAGAAGCATTCTTCTCCGCATCTATATGCCAAATACCTGCGTCCCAGTATCCGGAAATGACGACAACAATCCAACTGACCGACAATACACGACAGCGCACAAAGACTCTCGCCGCCGGAGGGTTGACCCTCTCGGGTGTCGTCCTCATCAGCGTCTTTCTTGCGGCCGGCGGCGAGGCCGGCTACCAGAGTGTCCTCTTCGTCTGGACGCACGTGTTCGCTGTGATCGCCGCTGGGCTCGTTGCCGCCGCCGGGACAGCGATCCTGTACGCCGACGGGAGCCATCGTCTCGGGCTCGCGGGACTGCTTGGCACGGGCTTCGCCTGGCTCGCTACTGGTGCCGCTGCCCTTTGGGTACCCATCGCTTGGCAGGCCACTGTCTTTACACAGACCGGGTCGAGTTCCCTGGACACGTACCTCGCGCTGTTCTCTCCGTTCGGCAGTGCGTACTTCGTCGTCTTCAGTCTCCTTGTCGGTGCTAGCGTCGCCGGACTCGGAATCGGCTTCAGGCGAACGAATCTCGTTCACCGTCCCGTTGCCGGGTTCGCCACGCTCGTCGGCGCTGTCTCGGTGGTCTGGATGCTGTACGCCCTTGCAACCGCAATGGCCAACCCGCTTGAAGGCACGGCCGTGACTATCCCCCTGTTCGTCGTGCTGTGGCTTTCGGTCGTCAGTCTCGGTGGCTCGCTGTTCGTGAAAAACCGCTCGGACTACGGTGAGACGAGCTCCCGCGACGCGACCAGTGCCGACTGATACTGATTACTCTCACTGTTTCCCGCCGAGCGCCGCCGCGGGGGTGGCGCTCGGCGGGAAGAGACGGAAGTAATCAGTATGAGACGGAAGGCGTGATCTTCGTCGAAAAGCGCGTTAGGCCCCTGATTTTTCCGAGGATTCGCTGGACTGTCCGACGGTAGAGACGCTGAGCATCTCGTCAACTCGGACGCGGAGGGTGTCCCCGCCGACGGCGAACTCGTACTCGACGGCTGGTGGATCGACCGCCGTGACTTCCTCGGTGAGATCGCGGCTGAGCGCGAGGTCTTCGGCACCGGGACGTAGGGGATTGACGCCGTGGGCATAGAGAAAGCCGAAGACTGGCTCGGAATAGGCGAGTCGCCCCCAGAGCGTTCCCCACTCGACTGTGCCACAGACCCGACACTCGTACCGGACGCGCGAGGCGAACCGATCGCCACACGACGCACAGGCCCCCGCTGACGCGTCGTGGTCATCACACAGGACCAGTTCTTCGTCGATGGCTCCCGCACAGGCGGGACAGAAGCCGTGCAGCAGCGTCATATAGACGTGATTTCCCCAGAGGATGGCGTCGTCGTACAGCTCTGCGGGGTCGCGGTCGATGAGAGCGCTTGCGGGAATCGAGCCAGCCTGTATCGCACCCGGTTGTGCCATCGGACTCTCCGGAGCCATCCCCTCACAGTTCGTACACGAAAAGAGCACGATCCCGTCCTGGTAGCCCATCGTGATCCCCTGCTCGCCGCAGTACGGACACGCCCGGTCCTCGACGGGCTCGGCTTCGACGTACGGATCGTCAGTAACGCTGCCGGCCTGTACTGCCCGCGCGATGGTTTTCCCCGCATATGTGAGCGTGTACCCGTCCACCGAACGGGCGAGGAAGGGGCCGACGAGCTTGCCGAGATGGTAGTTGAACTGCCCCTTGTCGTCGAGATCGGATGCCTCGAAGAGGTCCGAAAAGGGCATCGGCGTCGGTGAGGGGTCGGGGGTCGTCGAACGGCGATTCCAGAGAATTTCGATAATTCGAACCCGGTGTTCGTTTGCGAGCGCTGTGAACGCCTCACCCGCGCGTGTTCCGTTGTCCTCGGGCCCCACCATACCGGTGCTAAGACAGGTATCGGAAATAAGCGTGCGGTCCGTGACCGTGCCCCTCGAAAGTCACTGCGTTGCAGTGGACTGCTCGATATTGGCGTACTCGGACTCGATGAGGTCTTTCATATCCGGAACTCGTTCCGGAACTGTCGATTGAGGGAACGAGTGGCAAGAGTGCCATCACCTTCTCGAACAGTGAGGGACCGTCCACGAACTCGCCGTACATATGGATGTGCGTGTCGGTCTCAGTTTACCATACAGAATCCCACAGAATGGGTGAGGAGATAACCGAGCGGAGAAGAATCCTTCTCCGAGTGGTTATGCGTGGATAGGACCTAGTATTGGCGTGAATCAACGTTCAGCAAATCAGGCAGAGATGACAGCATCGACTGCGGCAACAGTGAAGCTCGCGCTTTTGCGAACCGAGCACAGACTGACGTCAGAACGCTATTCGTTTTCGAGGGCGTCGTAAATATCGCGGTGTTCGTCCCGATCAGCCTTGGCGACGCGCAACACGAGTTCCCGACGAATATCATCCATCACGTCGTCGAGTGGTGTTTGTTCGCTTGTCTTCTCTTCGGTCGCCATATACAGCTTTTGACCACGAATCCGGTTAATCGTTCGGGTCCGATGATTCGTCGGACAGTTGGTCAAGTCCATACTCGACGAGGTCGCCTCGCCATCGTTCGACCACTTCGTTCAAATCGACTTCGATCGTGTGTGTTCGAAGGTATTCGACTGCGTCGTCCTCATCGACAGCCTGCTCGTCGGTGCCAAACTTCGTCAGTAGGTCTCTGATTTCGTCGTCGTAATCGAAGCGATAGCCGTTGAGAAGATAGAACACAACGACTGTGTTGAGCGCTGTCCGCTTGTTCCCGTCCACGAACGGGTGATTGGCGACTAGAAGCCGAAGCAGATGAAACGCCTTCTCGTGAATAGTCTCCGGAACCGACCCGAAGCTCCCTTCGCTGATGTACTCCAGTGCGAATTCGACATCTCCGCGACTCCGAATCCCCGGGCTGGTGTTCGGGTACTCCGAGACAATGTCCTCGTGGATGTCGAGGACATCCCCGACCGACGGATACCAAAACGAGTCGGTCATCATCGAAGAATCATGCCCGAGTACCCTATTGTTTTCCTTCTCCGAATATTCACCGCACCGTTCACGTCCGCGTTCATCGTCGCCTCGCACGACGAACAGACGTACAGGCCGCGCTCCACACGATTTGAGTCACGAATCTGCCCGGAACACTACCGGGCGAGTTTCTACTAGTAGGCTCGGTGAAAGTGAACCCGCCTTTGACGGGAGATTTAGGCACAGCAGTACATTCATTACATCAGCACGCTAAGTACTATATATGCCCGTTCGTATCGAAGAGTTCGAAACAGGCGATCTTCCAAGTGGTCCGAGCGTTCCCAAGCAGGTACTCATCTACTTGTATACGAATCGGGACAAGGCGTTCACCCGCTCGGAGATTGCGACCGGAGTCGAGGAAGATGCGAACACGGTTGGAACCGCGCTCTCCCGGTTGAAGCAGCGTAATCTCGTCCGACACAAAGGGGAATACTGGGCGATAACAGAGGATCTGGATCGGGTACAGGATACGTACAATCTCCATACTGCGACGGAGCAGCTCGACGACGAGGATGGGGGCATCGATCCGGACGAGTGGGACGCCGTTGCTCCGGACGAACCGCACCCGAGTGAACGGGACTGATAAATGCAACCGGAGCGGGGAGATGTCGTTCGGAGTTCCGACCCGTTCAAGCTGGGCGAGGAGCGCCAGCGTCCGTGGGTGGTCGTCAACAACAGTTCCCACCCGTTCGACGAGGAGCAGTTCCTCGCTGTCGCCATTTCGACCAAAGAGTACGAAGACTCGCTCGCGTTGCGTTCCGACGTGTGGGAAGTCGGCGGTGTTCCGCGGGAGTCGTTCGTCTCTCCGTGGGCGGTCCACTCGCCACGCATCGAAGATCTGGTTGCGTGGCAAGGTCGCGTTACCGACGAATTCGTCGATGCTGTCGTCAACGAAATAGAGACGTATCTCCGGTAATCCACGCATTTCCGACCTCGTTGTTTGCCGGAAGATCACCCGTCGTGAGTGCAGCACAAACGTACTCCTCGCCGGGATACGGTAGCTGCTCTGCGACCAAAACCAACCAGAGTCGTGGATTCGCCCTGTCTGAAGCCCAGAGGACATCCCTTTTCGATAGACGTCACTCACGCTGTTCAGCGGGTCGACCGCGTACTCCCGCCACTCGTCGTATTCGAACGGTGTGTCTTCGCGGGTTGCAGCGACTTCACCGGCGTGGGCCGTTACAGCGTCGACGCTCCGATCGTGATCACTGATTCGCCAGCACCGTCCTCTGTGGTCTACTCGCCCGCGTTCCCGGAGCCGTACCAGCGTCGGTCCAACCGGGCCACGCTTAACCTCGGGCGTCGCTGCGGTATCGGTCCGTGTGAACGCCTCGTTTGCACTCTCTCTGAGAAATTCGAGTATCTTGACGGCGTTCGTCTCATACTGATTACTCTCACTTGTTCCCGCCGAGCGCCACCCTCGTTGACGGCGCTCGGCGGGAAGAGACGAGAGTAATCAGTATCAGGCCTCGTTGTCCCTCATCGTCATCGATCTCCTCGAACCGATCAGGACTGATTGTCATATGTCTGTACTGCCTTTCGTGTAGATTTCGAGGTGTTCGTCCCGATAGCCTTGTCACCCCGAAGTACAAGCTCTCGCCGAACGTTTTTTGGGCGATAACGCGGGCACCGATCAACGTGCGCGAAACGATAGAGGAGCGAACCGTCAACGGGTGTAAGGCAACGTTAGTGTTTGATACGGGCGGGCCAGTCGGTAGTGATCACTTGCTGATCGTCAAACCGGTCGATACTCAAGAGGATTGGCTGGTGAATCGTTGGTTCTACTTCGACGAGCAAACCGAGGCGTACATATGGAACTTCGCCGAGAAGGTCTGTACCGACGAAGAGTATCGACAGCAGTCGCTGGAAGAAATGGCGGACTGGAAACGCGTCGCCAACCTGTATGAGCCCCTCGCTCGCAGGCTCTATCAGGAACTGTCCCAGTCCGAACAGAGTGAGTTCCCGATTATGAAAGACAGCTCCAGGCTCGATTCTGAAAAGTTGGACTCGCTTTGCGAAGAGCTGTTCGAGGAGAGCAAAGCCATCGTCCGTCAGGGAAAGGATCGGCATCCGGACGCAGTCTACGACGAGAAGGAAGCCGAGCTACAGCGGTGGCTCGCTGACGAATCTGCTTGATTCGGCCCGAGGGGCGCACTCGTGCGCCCTGGACACACCGGGACCTCTGTTCGCGGCGGAATAGCGGGTGGAGGACTATAGTAGCGTTTGCAACTGATTGCTCATCCGATCGCACGACTGCGTGCGTTCGTGTGAGTGAAGACTTGCAAACGCTACTATAGCGAAGCGAGCTATAATGTACGCCCGAAACACTACCCGACGAGAAGCTAGTACGCTCAGGACCGTGAAATCGAGCGGATGACGAGGTATCCCGCCCACTACCAAACACTAGTCAGTTGTATCCGGGGACCGAGCGGTCCGGAAGACCCGGACGGTCGCCGGGTAGCTCCCTTCGGTCGTCCCCCGAGCCTTTGCTCGCTACCGCTCGCAAAGACACCGGTTCACTCGCGCGAGCGGACGTGAGCGCGAGGCCACCGGAAAGGGCGGAGCCCCTGACGCAGGCTTTTGGTCGAGCGCAGTAAAAGGTCGATGTGCGGCCGGAACACTACCGGGCGAATTTCTACTAGTAGGCACGGTGGAAGTGTATTAGCCGACAGATCCGCATTTCAATCGTGGTGTTCGAGTCTATTCACTCGGTGAGGGGTTCGACCTAACGCTTATACAGAGCGGCGTACTATATCTTGGTACGATGGGACAGAATCGAGACGCTCCAACCGCGGAAGAAGTAGCCGAGTCAGCTGGCGGCGATGTCGAGACAGCACGGCGAGCATTATCTGCAGTACGCATCCGAGACGAGACTACTGAATAGTCTCTACCTCGTGACATCTAACTCTTCACCTGAATTCGAATATCAGCTCCAGACACTTGCACGAGCTGAAATCAAACCGAACAGTCGCCTGCGTGATGCAGACGAAATCCGTTTGAGCGCTGCAAAACGAACTGTCGATCAAAATTATTACGAGCTAGATGAATATATAGACGGAGACCTTCGGACGAATCCGGTGTTCATCTGTCGTGTAGATCGGGTTGAAGAGGAAGGATTCGAGGCACTTCGATTGCTTCATAACTATCTCGCGTCGCTTTACTCGCTCAACGAAGCGATTCGGGTCCTCTGTAACTGCTATGTGTCAGGATCTGTCGAATTAACGAGCGGTGATTTTACACCTGCGTCCGGGGGCAGTGATGAGTCCTATTATGGACGAAAGCTTGGGTTTCTCAGAGGTCTTCGGACAGATTTCCAACACGGTGGCTTCTCGTGTCTCACATTCAACAAAGTCGGAGATCTTGGTGACTTCGAAGGGTATCACGTTGTGTTTGACCGAGAAGCGTTCATCTCGGAGAGCGGACTAAGAGAGCCGAATCGGTTCATACGATGGACCAACGGAGCCGAACAACGTCATCCGATCAGTTATATCGGTTCCTTTCACCAGCAGACACTACAGGACTTTTACGACGATGTCGAGGCGTGGTTCTCCGCGAAATAAGTTTCTATGATTATTCACAAATAATTCTAATAGCATAATTAGAATATACGCCCGGAACACTACCGGGCGAAAATCTACTAGTAGGTGTAATGGAAGTGAAACGGACTGGAGCACGAGTATCCGGCGACCGAGCGGCCCGAAGGACCCGGAAGGTCGCCGGTTCACTCGCGCGAACGGACGTGAGCGCGAGGCCGACGAGCGACCATCGGGAGCGAGGAGTGCTTTTGGTCGAGCTTTTACCGAGCGAGCCGCAGGCTCGCGCAGCGTAAAAGGTCGAAGTGTACGCCCGAAACACTACCGGGTGAGAAGCTACTAGTAGGCTCAGTGAACGTGAAACCGGACAGAACCCCCAGTCCAGACGTTCAAGTATGATGGCGGCGTAGCCTGTGGTATGAGCCAAGTGACGAGACGTATCGTGCAGGAACTCCACGACGAGCCGCATCTCGAAGGCCGACGGATCACCGTTCAATTTCTTAGAGAACAGGTCGAAGAACGGGGACTCTCCCCAAGAACGGTTGCCGATCGCCACGACCTTGACGTGGCCGATGTCTATCGGGCGCTCACGTACTATCATGACCATCCTGAAGAGATGCGTACGATTGAACGCCAGCGGCAATCCGCAATCAAGGAACACGACCACTTGACCACCGATCCTGACGATGTGCGTGACTAATGGGGTATCGTATCCTCGCTGACGAAAACATCGAGCAGGCGACGATCAACTACCTGCGGAAACTCGGTCACGATGTCGAATGGGTCGGAGATGTCGAAGAACTCGGCCTTGGCGCTGGCGATGAATCGATCGCTACATACGGACGCGAGACGGATCGCCTCGTTCTCACGCAGGATGACGACTTCTTCACCCAGATGGACATCGAAAAAACCGCTGGAATTCTTTTCCAGAAGGATCAGACGCTTTCGGCCCAAGAGGTAGGCGACATCGTACACGAACTCTCCGAGTACATAAGTCAGTCCGACGTGACGCTCGAATACGTGAGCCGAAACTGACTATAGAGGCCTCTTTCATCGAATATATGAAATGTACGCCCGGAACACTAACGACCGGCCTCATCCCGGGGCTGCGTGCCGCGTCGGCCGGGAAACCCTCGTGTCGGGCGGTCCGTCTTTCGGGCGCGGACAGTCCACAGGTGTCGCACACCCGGGTTCGCCGTCGGTTCATCGCTCCCGTGGTGGGAGAACTCGGACGGGGACTGAGGGTGCGCACCTGTCTGTAGGGCATCGAGGCTCAAGGCCGTTCCGACTCCGGGAACGACGAACTCGAGCGTGGGGTGCGGCCTCCCGCCGACGCTGTCGTCCGTTCGATCGCCGCTCCCGAGCGTCAGCCGATGGTCCGTCGGTGGTACGCCCATCCCCACAGGAACGTCAGGACGAGCAGGAGGCCGATCGAGCCGGTGTTCACGAGAAAATCCGGCTGAGTAGCCATTCCGACCCGACCGAGCGTCCGTCTGGCGACGACGTTCGCGTACGCGACGAGTTCCTGCGTACTCACGAGGTGACGAAGCAAGTCCTTCAGATAGGAAGCCGAGACCGTCGCGACCAACGCCGCGATAGCGTGGGAGGCGCCCGTTCGGTGTGGCATATTGCACCGTCGTCGTGTCGGTGTGAAAATAGTTTCGCGAACTACCGCGCCGCTACACAGAGTACTCGGATTCGGTAAGCTGGACGTACTTGCCCTTCCGGTGGGAGAACTTCGTCCGTTTGTAGCTCGTGACCAACTTCGCTGCACCGAATCCCGCGCGGACGTTGCTCGTGTCGAACAGGCCGTACCCGTCGCTTTTGTCCATCAGTTTCTGTGCCGTCGAGAACGCCCAGTCCCAGTCGTCCGGGTCGTAGTCGCGGACGACGTCTGCCATCGCGACGTTCCGGAGGACCTCGTCGCCGATCGCCTCCTTCCAGCGATCGTTGTACGCCGAGAGATCACCGGTGGCGGCGAGTTCGCCCGCGATCGCCCCCGTTCGGACTGCCGTGTGATCCCCTCCTTCGTGGAAGGCCGACGTCGCCCCCATCGCACCGCCGACGACAGCGATTCCGGCAGCAGTCGGCGAGTCGATGGGTCGGGTGGAGGAGATGGAATACGTCTCCGTGCCGTTGGATTTCCCCCGGTCCTCGACCAGCGGGAAGTCCCCGGGGACGTCGTACTCGTCGCCGTACTCCTGTTCTAAGAGTCGGCGAAGGTACTCTTTGCCCTGGGGGATCCGCTCGTCGTCGGGTTCGATGAGCGGGTACGCCTCCCGGTTCTCGATATCGTCGAGATCCAGCCCGATCGGCATCGTTAGCCCGATCCGTGCCACGTTGTCGTCGTTCGGGAAGATCCACGGGTAGGCGGTGTGGCCGGGCATGTGGCCCCACCAGAACTTGATCGCTCCCGAAACTTCGGCGAAGACCTCCTCGGGCAGCCGACGGTGTTCCTGGTAGGCGATGTGGTTGGCCTCCCGGGTCGAGAGCCGCTCCGTTACGTCGAACGGCAGCAACTCGTCTAAGACGCCGTTCGTGACCTGTCGCTGTGGGCCGTCGGCGAGGATCAGGAGGTCGGCGCCGATAGGCTCGCCGCTCGCGAGTTCGAGTCGGTGGCGTGGTGACTCGTCGCGGTCGACCTCGACGCCACGGACCGACGTCCCCGTTCGGTAGCTTGCGCCCGCCGCCTCTGCGCGGTCGCGGAGGAAATCGTCGAACCGGGCCCGCTGCATACAGAACCCGAACTCGTCGTATGAGGATTCGATGCCGGTCGAACGCAGCGTTAGCGACTCGGTGGGGCCGATGAACTCCGCGCGGTCGAGCGTCCCCAGGACGACGTCGTCGGGCATCTCGTCGGGGTGAATGCCCATAATGTCGACCCAGTAGTCCAGAATGCCCGCCGCGTCCGTCGAGTCCGGGCCCAGTCGATCGGGTCGATCGGTCCGCGGCACACCCTTCTCCAACACCACCGCCGACGCGCCGGCCGACGCCGCGGCGTGGGCGGCCGACGACCCGGCGGGGCCGCCGCCGACGATCGCCACGTCGAATCGCTCCATATGTCCAAGCGATGCCGGTTCGGTATTATACTGTCGGAGGGACGGCGGGCGTCCGCTTCACCCGTTCGACGTCGCAGTAGTGGCTGACCCGTTCGCCGTCGTAGTAGTGGCTGTCGCGTTCGCCGTCGTAGTAGTGGCTGTCGCGTTCGTGGTGTTCCCCTGGACGATCCGGACGGTTTCGTTCCCGTAGATTTCGAGCGTTTCGACGACCGTGCCGTTCGGCGCTACCCGCTCGATCACGAGCGACGGCGTCTGTCCGTCGTCCCCGCTGGTGTCAGCAGGTTGTGTCGTCACGTTTCGACCTTCGAGGAAGGCGGTCACCTCCGGCGTCGTGCTGACCTCGTGGACGTCACTCGACCGGGCGTTGACGAACGCCGTGTACGCGATCCCGCTGCTGTCGGTCGGAACGACTCTGACTTCCCAGTAGAGTTGGCCGTCGACGACGACCGGGATCGGCTCGGACGGCGTGAACCGGTTCCAGTCGGTCGTCCGAGCCGCCTGGCGGACGTAGTCCGTGGCCTTTCGAGCCCCGAACAGCGATTCAGTCGGGGCGTACACCTCGTACTCGCCGGTCCGGCCGTCGATCGTCCAGACCTCTTTCAGCCCCTGGGCCTGGCCGTACGGTTCGACTGCGACGACGTACTGCGGCCCATCCTCGGTGAAGACGAGGAACGGTTGGTCGTTGTCCTCACCGGGAACGGGCGCCACCTCGACCTCGTCGCGGTGGCTGGTGAACGTGTTGACGATCCCGTTTCTGTACTTCGTTGCGGCGACTTTCTGGCGTGCTAACTCGAACGGGTAGAGCTTCTGTTCCTGCAGGGCCGGGTGGTTTCGGGCCGCCTGCGGCGAGAGATCCTCGACGGTGCCGTCGCGATCGATCAGGACTACGCCGCCCCATTCGGGCGTCGTGTACGGGAGCGGCAGCCAGTGGAACTCCGGTTTCGTGTACGGCACCGCGATGTGCTGTTCGCCCCCGTGGACGACCAGATACGGATCCTCGTAGTTGACCAGGTAGTTCCCCCGCTTGAGCATCGTGAAACGGTAGTTGTTGTAGAACGCCGGCCCGATCCCCTTCCGGAAGTCTCCGACGACGGTGTCGACCTCGGCATTCTGTTCCGTCATATCGACCAGGACCGTGCCGTGCTGCTGTTTCGTGTAGTAGTTGAACGCGCCGTCGGGCGCGAGCGCGTACGACCAGTACGGGGTTCCGTTTCGGACGGTGATGTCACCGTCGGTGACGCGGTACTGGGGGAAGTTGAGCGTGTTCGAGGCGTACCGCGAGGCGACGCTCTTCGGGACGACGCGTGGCTTCGTCGGGTCGGTCTCCGAGAGGTTCTCCGCCGAAGTCGCCGTGTCGATGGTACGCTTCCCGAGATCTTCGCCGGCCAGCAGACCGGCGCCCCCCGCGCCGACGACGAGGACGAGGACGACGACGGTGATCCCGATCTGTCCACCCGCCAGAGCGCCGAACTGTCGGCGAACGAAGAGCGTGATTCCGATTCCGAGCACGACAGCAAGGGGGACGATCGGCGTCGTGTAGATGCCGTAAACGATGCCGTGGAGCCACGGTCGGAAATACCAGGCGAGTACGACTCCAACGAGCGCTGCTGTCGCCGCCAGGACGGCCAGCCGTCGCGGACTCCGGGCCCGCATCCGAACCACTCGCTGCCAGATCGCGACGATGAGTTCGTCGAGGGAGGGCATACACTGCACCCTCGTGATCGAAGACGCATTACAGCATCGACATCGATCCGTGTGCGGTCCAGCCAAAGGCCTCCCAGGGTGGTGGCTCGGGGGTAACCGAGACGGCGGGCAGCGAGCCGAGGGCAGAACTACTTCCGCTGAAGATCCCGGGTCCCTATCGCGCCCACCCCGATCCGGTTCTCGGAGGTAGAACGGCGCCCGACCGAAGATACATACAGGTGGTGGACGCAGGTCACCGTGACTCACGATGGTGCCTGAGGATCCAGACGCCGTGACCGACGCCGCCGCGACGCCGACCGAGCAGCACGCTGCTGACGATCCAGACGTGGTCGTGCTTCGCCGCACCGCCAACGGTCTCTCGGCGGCTGACTACGCGCAGACGCTTCGCGACAGACTTCCGGAACGGGAGGTCGTCCACGCACGGACGCCGGAGGCGGAGCGGCGGTTCCTCCGGGAGGCGTCGATCGCGACCGGCCTCGCGATCGACGAGGAACTGCTCGCCGAGGCCGCCCACCTCGATCTGTTTGCTGCGACCGTCGCCGGGACTGACCACCTCCCGCTCGAAGCGTTCGAGGAGCGTGGGATTCCCGTGACCAACGCTTCGGGCGTCCACGCGACCCCGATCGCCGAATACGTGGTCGGGTGGTTGCTGTCCTTTTCCGCGCGCTTCCACAAAGCCGAGCGGCAGCGGACCGACGGGGAGTGGCGATCGTACCCCAAAGACGAACTCGCGGGGTCGACGGTGACCGTGATCGGCCTGGGCGCGATCGGGACGGCCGTCGTCGATCGGCTGGCACCCTTCGGCGTCGGGACGATCGGGATCCGGTACACGCCGGAAAAGGGTGGCCCAACCGACGAGGTCGTCGGCTTCGATCCGGTGGCCGTCCACGACGCGCTCTCCCGTTCGGAGTACGTGGTCGTCGCCTGCCCGCTCACCGACCTCACGGAAGGACTGCTCGATCACGACGCGTTCCAGACGATGCCCTCGGAGGCGGTGCTGGTGAACATCGCTCGCGGGCCGGTCGTCGACACCGACGCCCTCGTGTGGGCGCTCGGGGAGAACGCGATCCGCGGGGCCGCACTCGACGTGACCGACCCCGAACCGCTCCCGAACGATCACCCGCTGTGGGACTTCGGAAACGTCCACATCACCCCCCACAACGCCGGCTACACGCCGAAGTACTGGAAGCGGATGGCCGACATCATCGCCGAGAACGTCGAGCGTATGGAAGCGGGCAGCGACGACCTGCGTAACCGGGTCGTGTGACCCTCTCGTGTGAGTGGTGGACGGTGTGCCGCACCGATTCGGTCTTTCACGCGTTTTATAACTTCTGATTAAACGGGTCTCCGTGTGGATTGATAACATACCCGCTCGAAGACCTTGTTGGGGGACGACCGTTTCACAGTTAGCCCCACCGAACGTGCCCCACCACGCCGCGCGTCTCCCACAAGAGGGCGGGCCCCTATGGGCCGTCGCCGCCCGCCCTCGTCGTCTTCACGCTGCCTCCACTTTTTTGTAGACGTTGACCGTTTGTGCTGCTCTGCGGTTGTGTCTCCCGTGCTCCGTGCTTGCTCGTGAGCCCTCGCAGTCAGATTTAGGCGAAACAGTCCACCGACAGATCCTTACACGGCACGCCGGGAGTACCGCCGATGATCTGTCCGTACTGCGGCACCGTCGACGAAGAGACGCCGACGCCGACGAAGACGTCGAAGGGGACGACCGACGTACTCGGCGACTGTCCGGAGTGTGGGCGGCCGGTCTGGGCGTATCCGACCGGGAAATCGAGCGAGGCGAGCCAACTGGCGACGGTCAGAGAGGGCGAAACCCGCGAGGTCGCGCTCGCGGACGCCTACGTCGACCACGCGGGCGGCGCAACCCACGAGGACCGCGGCCGCACCGCCGACATCGACCGCCGGGTCGTCGACGAGGACGGCGACCTGCTGTACTTCCTGGAGATCAAGGAGCGCTCCTGTTCGGTGAACGGCTACCGGAAGACGATGTTCCCGTACGCGAAGATCGAGGCCGCCGAGCGACTGATCGACGAGCACGGTGCCCCGGTCCACGTGGTCCTGAAATTCCTCGACTGCTGGGCCCGGGACGTCGTCGATCCGGACCGTGACTACGAGTCTGGCGACGAGCCGTTCTTCCCCGGCTACCGCCCCAGCCAGGCCACGAGTGATCGACAGGTCCCGGTTCGGATTCCCGTCGAGGACCTCGAAGTCCTGTCGTTTCGGGACGGCTGTGAGGTCCTCGACGGCGGCCGGTGACAGCATAATCGGCGCACAGTAGTCCCCGAACCACGCTGTCGTTTCCAGCCAGGTCTTCTGAGGGGGAGGACTTAAGCGCGTTATGTCCTAAGACGGGCGCGTGGCGACGCCGTACGACGTCCTCGGGATCGATGCCGGCGCCGACGAGGCGGCCGTGGTCCGGGCCTACCGGCAACGGGTAAAGGAAGCCCACCCCGATCACGGAGGATCGCTGAAGGAGTTCGAACGCGTCAGGCGTGCCTACGAACATCTCTCCGCCGGACGAGACCCCGAGACATTCGAGACAGGAGCCGACGATCGAAGTGGGACCGAAGACTCCTCGGCGGCCGGCGATGGCGCGGAGGGAGACCGGGAAGACGGAACCGAGGACACAGACGACGACGGCCGGACGCTCGGGCCGACCGTCGAATATCTCGATTACGCGGTCATCGAGGCCCAGGGCTGGGCACTGAGCGACGACGACCTCTTCGAGAAGGCGGAGGCGGCGGACCTCGACGTCGACCGGTATGGGCTCTTGGTGATGGAGGACAGAGAGACCATCCTCGAAGCCGCCGAACGGTACGGGTTCTCGTGGCCGTACGCGTGCCGAGGCGGTGCGTGTGCGAACTGTGCCGTGGCGGTCGTCGAGGGCGAAGTCGAGATGCCAATCAGCACCGTTCTGACCGAGGAGATGAAAGAGCAAGGCGTCCGGCTTTCCTGCATCGCCGAACCCGTGACCGACGAGCTGAAAGTCGTCTTCAACATCGAGCGGTTACCGGGGCTCGCGGAACTCCGGCTTCCCGCGGAGGGGTTCGAGAGCGCCGGAGCGGGCGACTGACGCGGTATCCCCGCTACCAACGCAGTGAGAACGGGACGAAGTTTCAAGACGGCAGCCAGCGTACGGGCGAATGGAGGCTACTCCGACTATGGATATTACTGATATTGCAACTCCTGAGTTCGTCGAAGTCGATGCTGGCAAACGCCTGGGCAAGATCCGCGCGATATTCGAGCGCGAGAACCCCCGTGGGATCGTCGTGACGGAAGACGGCGAGTACGCCGGCATCATCGGCGAAAAGCAGCTGGTGCGGTCACGGATGGAAGATGACACGAAGGCCTCCGTCGTGATGAAGTCCGCGCCTGGCGTCGACCGCCACGAGGACGTCCGCGAAACCGCGCGGATGCTCGTCGAGGGCGACGTCAAGGTCGCGCCCGTCTACGAAGGTGAAAAGCTCTACGGCGTCATCACCAGCGACGCGATCCTCGAAGCAGTACTCGACAGCCTCGATGCGATCTCCGTCGGCGACATCCTGACCGAGGATATCGTCACCGTCGGCGAGAAGGCCAACGTCGGCCAGGCGATCAACAGACTCCGGGAGCACGGGATCTCGCGGTTGCCCGTCGTCGACGAGGACGACGGCACGCTCGCGGGCATCGTCACTACCCACGACCTCGTCGAGTTCGTCGTCCGCGACGACACGCGACAGGGCCGCGGGGACCGCCGCGGCGACATCGATCGAATGCTTGATCTCCCCGTCTACGATCTGATGTCCGCGCCGGTCGTGACGGCGACCCCCGACGAGGCTGTCGACACCGTCGTCAAGCGGATGTTCGAAAACGACATCTCCGGCCTGGTCGTGACGCCCGCCGACAACGAGGGAGCCATCGCCGGAATCGTCACGAAGACGGACATCCTGCGCGCGCTGACGTTCACCGAGGAGGACAGTATGGACGTCCAGATCACTAACGTCCGCCTCTTGGAGACGCTCTCCCGGGCGGAGGTCGTCGAGTCGATCACCTCCGTCGTCGACAAGTACCAGCAGATGCAGGTCCTCCACGCCCACGTGCGCTTCCACCAGCACAAAGAGAAGCTCCGCGGGACGCCGCTGATCCAGTGCCAGATCCGGCTTCGGACGAGTCAGGGACAGGTGGCCGGCAGCGGCGAGGGCTACGGCGCGGAACACGCCTTCCACGTCGCCCTCGATAAGCTCGAACGCAACGTGCTCGAAATCAAAGGTATCAACGCCGACGAGAAACAGCGCGGACAGCTCCTCCGGAAACTCGGCGAACTGTAGGCAGACGACCGCCGCTCCGTTCGAGCGCTGGCCGCGCGGGCCGTTCTTCTTCTCCGCTACTCGACGCCAGCGATCCCGTCTCCGGTGATCTCGAACGTCACCGACTCCCCGGCCGCTTTCGCCCGGTGTTTTTCCAGCGTCGCGCGGCGCTTGCCGCCGCGGAACCGCTCGAGCCGGACGACCGCTCCGGTCCAGTGTTCCAGGGTGTGGCCGCCGAGCGCCCGCGCGCGGTCGGTGTCGGGATCGGTGAACACCTGGTTCGTGATGACAGCCGCCAGATCGTGTTTTCGCGCCAAAGAGAGCAGGTGCGTCACCTGGCGGGCGACGCCGCGGAGTGACTCGCCGTCGTCGCTGTCGCCGGTTCGCTCCAGCCGGTAGAACCCGGTCGCACTGTCGAGGACGATGAGGTCGGCCCGCGGGGCGAACTCGGCGGCGTCGCGGACGGCCTCCTCCTGTTCCGCGAAGTCGTGCGCTTCCGAGATGATCAGCCGCGACGTGACGTCCTCGATCGACTGCTCGTCGTCCGCGGCAGCTTCGGCGAGCTGTCGGAACCGATCGGCGGAGAGGCCCTCCGTGTCGATGTAGACGGCCGTCTCCCCCGCGGCGGCGACGCGAACGGCCGCCGACAGCGCCACGTTCGTCTTCCCCGCGGCGGGCGGCCCGTAGAGCTGCGTCACGGTGCCGCGCTCGAAGCCCCCGCCGAGGAGGGAATCGAGCGGCCGGCACCCCGTGGTGAGTGCGTCGGACACGCGACGTCATCGGTCGGCTCCGGCGAAAAACCCCCCGGATCCGCGCCAGGATTCTTCGGCGTGTCCTCCCTGCGACTCCGACCTCGGCGCGATACCTTTTGTAGCAGGACGCCGAAACCCCGCCAGTGATCGTCGTCGCGACAGAGGATTTCGAGCTCTACCACGACGCGGTCGACGAGCTACGGGACCGCGGCGTGACGTTCACGACGCAGGAGCCCGGCGCGGACCTGCCGGATCGAACCGAAGTCGTGATTCGCTCGCCCGCGGACGACCCGCCGGCGGGCGGCGTGGAGTCGGTCGTCGCCACCGCCGAGGAGGCCCGCCGCGCCGTCGAGGAAGCGATCTCGATTCTCCGGGGCGGCGGCGGGCGAACGGTCGTCGGCGTCGACCCCGGGACGCGGCCGGGGATCGCCGTGCTTGCAGGCGAGACTGTCGTTGCCGCGTTCCAGGTCCCGCTCTCGGACGCCGTCGAGACCGTCCGCCGGGAGGTAGCGGACGCGCCGGATCCGCTCGTCAGGATCGGTGACGGCGCGCGATTGCAGGGGGCACAGCTCGTCAACGAACTCGACGACGTCACCGTCGAACTGGTCGACGAGACCGGGACGACGCCCTACCTCGGAACCGGCGCACGCGGGATGGGCGACGTCCTCGCGGCGGTCAACATCGCGCGCCTCTCCGGCGAGGAGGTCGGCTCCCGCGAGATCGAACCCACCGCGGGCGAACTCCAGCGGATCAAGGACCGCTCGCGAAAGGAGTCGCGGGACGACCGGACGATCGACGAGGGGCTCGCCCGGCGGGTGGCGGCCGGGGAGCTGAGCGTCGACGAGGCGCTCGCGACGCATCGGGAGCGCGACGAGGGAATGCCCACCGACGCCGACGACCGGCAAGGTGGTGACGAGGCGGCAGACGGCACCGGCGACGGAGCCTGATTAGCTCACTCCGCCGACCGGGCGGCGTCCTCGGCGCGACGCATCACATCTCTGACGGGGACGCCGGTCGCCTCCGCGACAGCGAGGGCGTCGTCGTACTCCGCGCTGTAGTCGTAGGGATCGCCCACGTCGTCGCTGGCGACCTTGACCGCGACCTCGTAGCGTTCGTCGTCGATCTCGACCGTGACGGTCCGGAGTTCCCGGTCGGCGACCCACCGATGCCCCGACCCGTGTTCGCGGACGCCGAGCGTGCCGGTCTCCATCGCCAGCCGGTTGGCGACCCGTTCGGCGTCCTCGGGGCGGACGACGACCTTCACGAGGTGGCCCGGCCGGGACTTCTTCATCGTCGTGGGGAGGACGCTCACGTCCCGCGCGCCGGCCTCGGTGAGCGTAGTCTGGAGGCTCCCCAGTTCCTCGGGCGTCGCGTCGTCGAGGTTTGTCTCCAGGACAGTGATCGATTCGCGGGTGAGTCCGCCGCCACCGTCGCCGACGAGGGCCCGCAGGACGTTCGGCCGGTTCGGGAAGTCGTAGCCGCCCGCCCCGTAGCCCGTGGCCGCGACGTTGAGCGTCGGGAGCGTCTCGACGCCCTCGGCGATGTGCGCGAGGATCGCCGCGCCCGTCGGCGTGAGCAACTCCGCCTCGACCGGGCCGCCGCGGAGCGACCAGTCGGCGGCGGCCGCGATCTCGGCGACCGCGGGCGCCGGGATCGGATACTCGCCGTGCGCCATCGGCTCGCTGCCGCCACCGGTCGCAAGCGGCGTCGTGACGACGCGCTCGACGTCGAGATCGTCGAGGAGGAGTGCGACCCCGACTACGTCCGCGATGGCGTCGTCGGCGCCGACCTCGTGGAAGGCCGTCTCACCGAGATCAGTGTCGTGGACCGCCGCCTCGGCCTCACCGAGGATTCGGAATATGGCTTTCGCGTCCGCTTCGACGGCCGCGGGCAGGTCCATCGATTCGACGATCCGGATCACTTCCGGGTAGGTTCGGTGGGGGCCGTGTCCCTCCGCGGGCGTCGCCTCTTCTGCGTGGTCGTGATCGTGCGAGTGAGTGTGTCCGTCTTCTGCGTGGTCGTGATCGTGCGAGTGAGTGTGTCCGTCTTCTGCGTGGTCGTGATCGTGCGAGTGAGTGTGCTGATGACTGTGTCCGTCTTCTGCGTGGTCGTGACCGGCGTCCTCGTCGTTGTCGCCTCCGCCGAAAGCGTCAGCATCTTCGGAGTCCTCTGCACCCTCCTCCGACAGCAGGACACTGACGTCCGTCGCGGCGATTCCGTGCTCGTCGACGGTCCCGACAGCGTAACGGACGTCGAGCGCCTCCTCGACGGGCGCGAGCACGTCTGGATCGGCGCCGGCGTCGACGAGCGCGCCGAGCAGCATATCGCCGCTGGCGCCCATCCGGCCGTCGAAGGCGAGTGTACGCATACAGGGCGATTCGGGGCGGCGACGAAAAGAGCCACGCATCGATGCCGCGGGCGGTAAGGATTTGTGTCTTCGACCGAAAGAGTGTATTAAGATGTCACACTCCGGATTTCGTGGCGTTCGAGCCGCGAGAGGACTCTCCCGGAGCCGTGACCGATTGGCGGGACGTATCCCCGCGACCCAACTATGAACGAAGTTCAACTCGAAGTGGCGAAAGCGTACCCGAACGACTCGGGCCGCGGCATCGCCCGTCTCGATCCGGACACGCTGCTCCACCTCAAACTCTCACCCGGCGACATCATCGAAATCGAGGGCGCCGAAACCACCGCGGCGAAGGTGTGGCGCGCTGACCGACAGGACTGGAACACCGACACGGTTCGCATCGACGGCTTCACGCGCCAGAACGCCGACGTCAGCATCGGCGAGCGCGTGACGATCCGAAAGGCAGAGGAGACGAAAGCCGAGAAACTCGTCCTCGCACCGCCGGAGGAGGCGAGTGTGCAGTTCGGCTCCGACGCCGCGGGGATGGTCAAACGGCAGATCCTCAAACGTCCGGTCGTCGAGCGCGACATCGTCCCCGTGATGTCCTCGACGAACCATCCGTTTATGCGGTCCCCGGGCCAGGCGATTCCCCTCATCGCCGTCGAGACGGAGCCGGACGGCGTCTGTCTGGTGACCGAGGACACGGAGGTCGAACTCCGGGAGGAGCCCATCTCCGGCTTCGAGAAGACGGGCGGCGGCATCACCTACGAGGACATCGGCGGCCTCAAAAGCGAGATCCAGCGGGTCCGGGAGATGGTCGAACTCCCGATGAAGCACCCGCAGATCTTCAAGAAACTCGGGATCGAGCCGCCGCAGGGCGTGCTGCTCCACGGTCCGCCCGGGACCGGGAAGACCCTGCTGGCGAAGGCCGTCGCCAACGAGACCTCCGCGAGTTTCTTCTCGATCGCCGGCCCGGAGATCATCTCGAAGTACTACGGCGAGTCCGAACAGCAGTTACGGGAGATCTTCGAGGACGCGACCGAGGAGTCGCCGTCGATCATCTTCATCGACGAACTCGACTCGATCGCGCCGAAGCGCGACGACGTGACCGGCGAGGTCGAGCGCCGCGTCGTCGCCCAGCTGCTGACGATGATGGACGGCCTGGAGACGCGCGGGGAAGTCATCGTCATCGCGGCGACGAACCGCGTCGACAGCGTCGACCCCGCGCTGCGCCGGCCGGGACGGTTCGATCGTGAGATCGAGATCGGCGTGCCCGACGAGGTGGGCCGCAAGGAGATCCTCCAGATCCACACCCGCGGGATGCCGCTGTCCGACGACGTCTCGCTCGATCACCTCGCCGACGAGACCCACGGCTTCGTCGGCGCCGACATCGAGTCGCTGACGAAGGAGGCGGCGATGAAGGCGCTCCGGCGGTACCTCCCGGAGATCGATCTCGACGAGGAAGACATCCCGCCGAGCCTGATCGACCGGATGATCGTCAAGCGCGAGGACTTCCGCGGCGCCTTGGCGGACGTCGAACCCTCGGCGATGCGGGAGGTGCTCGTCGAACTCCCCAAGGTGTCGTGGGACGACGTCGGCGGGCTCGAAGACCCCAAACAGACCGTCAAGGAGAGCGTCGAGTGGCCGCTGACGTCGCAGGGGCGCTTCGAGCGGATGGGGATCGACCCGCCGAAGGGCGTGCTGTTGTACGGCCCACCCGGGACCGGGAAGACCCTCATCGCGAAGGCCGTCGCCAACGAGACGAACGCGAACTTCATTTCGGTGCGCGGCCCGCAACTGCTCTCGAAGTGGGTCGGCGAATCGGAGAAGGCCATCCGGCAGACGTTCCGGAAGGCCCGGCAGGTCAGCCCGACGATCATCTTCTTCGACGAGCTGGACAGCCTCGCGCCCAGCCGCGGCGGCGAGACCGGGAACAACGTCTCCGAGCGCGTCGTCAACCAGCTTTTGACCGAACTCGACGGGCTCGAAGAGAACGGCAACGTGATGGTGATCGGCGCGACCAACCGCCCGGATATGATCGACCCCGCGCTCATCCGCTCGGGGCGGTTCGACCGCCTGGTGCTCATCGGCCAGCCCAGCGAAGAGGGCCGCGAGCAGATCTTGAAGATCCACACTCGCGACTCCCCGCTCGCGCCCGACGTGAGCCTGCGTGAAATCGCCGAGATCACGGACGGGTACGTCGGGTCGGATCTGGAGACGATCACCCGCGAGGCCGCCATCGAGGCGCTGCGCGACGACGACGACGCCGAGGAGATCGAGATGCGGCACTTCCGGGAGGCGATCGACTCCGTCCGGCCGACGATCACGGACGAACTGATGGACTACTACGAGCAGATGCAAGATCAGTTCAAGGGCGGCACCCGGGACGGTCTCGGGGAGCGCCGCGACGGCCGGATCGGCTTCCAGTAGCGGGGGCGTCCTCTTTTTCTGGACCGGGCGAACTGTCCACTCGTCGACAACCCGATAACGCCCGTGTAACCACCTGATACCGGTGTCAGCGAGCGGTTAAGTGGTTCACGGACCTACCGATGGGTGTCGAAAGCGACACCCCACATCAGATGTCTCAGCAGAAATCCGACTACGCAGACGACACCGAAATCGACGTAACGCTCGACGAACTCCCCGACGACGAGATCATCCACGAGACCGTCGAAAGCCTCGAAGCGAACGGGTTCGAGGTGGTCGTGGTCGACTCGACCGACGACGCCCTCGAAGCGATCAAATCGCAGATCCCTGCCGGCGCGTCCGTGATGAACGGCCACTCGACGACGCTCGAAGAGATCGGGTTCGATGACTACCTCTCGGCGGGAGACCACGAGTGGGAGAGCCTCCCGGATCAGATCTGGAGTATCGACGACGACGAGGAGCGTCAAGCCGCCCGTCGGGAGTCCCAAACGGCAGACTACTTCCTCGGTGGGATCAACGCCATCTCCCAGACAGGCGAACTCGTCGCCGCGGACCTCTCGGGCAGCCGAATCGGTGCCTACCCGTTCGCTGCGGGCAACGTGATCATCGTCAGCGGCGTGAACAAGATCGTGCCGACGCTCGATGACGCGCTCGACCGGCTCGAATCCGTGGCGTATCCGCTGGAGAACGAGCGGGCACAGGAGGCCTACGGCGTCGAATCTGCCATCGCGAAACAGCTCATCTTCCGCCGGGAGGCCGATGAGGGTCGGACGACGGTCGTCCTCGTCCGCGAGCAGTTAGGGTACTGAGCCGGCACCGAGTCTGAGACGGCTCCCGACGCACTGGGCGACGAATCGCTCGAAACAGTTTTCCACCAGTACGATGCCACAAACCCCCGGTTTCACCGAAAGACCGTGACCGGCACGGGCGAGTGGCGGACGACATCCTCGGCGACGCTGCCGAGCACGAGCCGCGAGACGCCGCTTCGGCCGTGGCTCCCGATGACGACGTGGTCGACATCACGCGTTTCCGCCGCCTCCACGATGGTCGCTGCCGGCCCACCGACTTCGGTGTCGGTCGTCACCTCGCTGTCGACGTCGAGGCGCTCTCGCGCCTCCCGCAGTATCTCGTCGGCCTCGACTTTCGCCTCCTGATACCACTCCTCGGAGCCGCTGGGGAGGACCCCGGCACTGTAGCCCGCCTCGACGGGGTTGATGACGTGCAGAAGCGTCACCTGCGCGTCGGCCCACTCCCCGGAGACGAACTCGATCGCCGACAGGGACTGTGGCGACCCGTCGACCGGGACGAGCACGTGCTTCGGCATACCCGGCGGTACGATGCGGGGTTACAAAAAATGGTGTCCGGCGCCTCCTGCTGGCGTTCGATGGCTTTCAACGTCGGGAGGTGTCGTCGAAGAGCTTCCCCATCCGAACGGGAATCGATCGGCTCAGGTGGTGTATGCGGTATGGAGTGCCGACCTTCATTCGTGGAGCCACTCGTACCACTCTCCGAGATCGACAAGTCGATTGTCGACTCCTTCGAGTCCGTACTGATCGAACACCTCGTCGACGGTTCGGGCAAGTCCTTCCGGGTCAGTGTCGGGAAGGTTCTGGTCGTAGTAGAGAAGGATCCCGGCGTGATCGTATTCGTGGTGCAGTGACTCGAAATCTTTCGCGTTGTTTGTCAACAGGACAGCGCCGGACTCGCCACACCACGAGAGTAGGTCGGCGTCGCTGGTGTGTTCACCGAATCGGTCTTTCGCCTGTTCGACACCGTAGCCGCGTTCTCGGAGTAATCGCTCGAAGACTCGGCCGACGTGTTCATCGAGCAGAATCTGAACCCCTGTCACTGGACGGGCTCTTTGGGCTTCAGAGAGGATTCACGAACGCGCTCGAACGCCGATTCGTTCTCCCGTTCCAGCTCTCGCATCTCGTCGATGTGAGCGTAGTAGTAGGAGAGCGACTCGTAGACGTCTGTGAGAGGGATATCCAGCTGATCCGCAACTAAAGCGGGGGACTGCCCGCTGTCAATCACCCGTGCGGCAACGTGGCGAACGCCGATCCGCGTGCCGTCGATTCGTGGCTCGCCGCCGAGCACATCTTCGTCGCGGGTGATACTCATACGATCGGGTAGGTCTCCCTGTCGGTTATATCTTTCCGGCAATCCGGTCTGTGGTACTGAACGGCTGATACACCATCCCTCGGCGGATTAAACCACCGTAACGAGAGTTCCACGACACCCTCTTCGACGTATACTCATTCCCCGTGACGCGTCAGACAGACTGAAAGCCCGACGAGTTCGACGGGTTCGGAGTTGTCCGGGGAGTAGACGACGAGCTGTCCCTTCTCCATGTAGGGCACTTTGTCCTCCAGTTCCGGCGGGATGTTGACGCTCTTGATCGCGTCCTCGTCGCCGAGGTTGAGCACGAGCCGCGTGTTGATCTGTTTGAACACCGGCTCGGCGATATCCTGGGGGTCCTGTGTGACCAGAAACAGGCCCAGCCGCTCCTTGCGACCCTGCTTTGCCGCCTCGGTGAACTTCGAGATCACCTTCCGCGCCTGGACGGTGTCGGCGTCCGCGAGGAAGTTGTGCGCCTCGTCCATCCCCAGAAGTAGCGGCGTCTCCTTGATCCGGTCGGAGTCTGGGGCGTTCGAGAGCTTGTTGTCGATCAGCAGACTCGACACCGCGAGGACGAACAGTTCCTTCGCACGGCTCGTCGAGAGGTGGTACGTCGGGATCACCGTCAGCCCGCCCGGCCGGACGAGCTGGTGGTCGAGGTCGGTGATCGGCCGCGCCGACTGATCGAAGACGCCGTTCGGCACGCCGTGGACGCGGCGCTTGACCGCGTCGAAGGTCGCCTCGTGGACACGGCCCGACTCGTCGAGCTGCTCCCGCAGCGCCGGATCGTCCAGGAACGTCAGGAACTCCTCGTAGGTGCCGGCGTCGCCGTATTCGCGGAAGAAGCGCTTCAGCAGATGAACCAGTGCGGGGTACTGGTTCTCGTTGAGGCTGCTGCCAGCCACGAGCCACGGCCGGTCGCGGGCCATCGAGAAGGGGATGGTGAACGCCTGCTGTTCCGCGCGGTGGCCCTTGCCGCCGTAGGCGACGCCGTCCTCCTTCGGGACGAGCGCCAGCGTGTCGTCGTGACCGCCGTGGACGATCCCCTCCCGTTCGTACCGCCGCGCGGTCGCGTCGTCCATTGCGGGGTTGTCGTCGTGCATCTGGGCGTACTCGTCCTGCGGGTCGAACTGGACGACCGCGAGCCGCGCCGAGCGGCCGTCGTCCATCTCGTAGGTCCGATCTTCCGCCAGAAGCTGCCGCAGGACGTTCTTCGTGGCGTGGGTCTTCCCGGAGCCGGTGCCGCCGGCGACCAGGGCGTGTCGGAACACGAGCGGATCGCCGTCGCCGTAGTCGTCACGCAGGCGGTAGTCGATCGTCGGGGGCTCGGCCGCGGTCCGGACCTTCTCGCCGCCGACCGAGAGGTGCCCGAGGAAGATGCCGTCGCCGGGGATCTTCAGCCCGGTCTTGATCTGTTCGGGGTCTGTCGCTTCGGCGGCGACGGCGCCCGGTTTCGGCACACGGTCGACCATCCGGCGCTTGAGGTCCCCGTCGTCCTCGAACAGGACCGCGAGCGGGTCCAGCGACGCGACGAACTTGTAATCGCGCTCCTCGAACTCCTCGCGGCGCATCGCCCGGCGGGCGTGGATCTCGGTCGCGTCGTCGGTCTGGAACTCCTGGGCGTACTCTAAGGCGGTAATCCGCGCAAACAGCAGTTCGTCGTCCGGATAGGGCACGAGGAGGTACTTGCCGAGTCTGACGGTGTCGCGGTTGTTCGTGGTCACGTACGCCCGCAGCGTCGTCTCGTCGCCGTCCTCGGCGACGCGGAGCCCCTGCGAGACGGCGATCGCGCCGATTCCGCGGTCCTGACCCGTCGGTGCGGCGTCGTAGCGGTCGAACGCGACGTCCTGGTCTGCCTGCTCGCTCCGGTCTGTCGCCGACGTGGATTCGTCCGCGCCGCCACTCGTCCCCGACGTTGTGCTGTCCGTCTCCGTCGACACACCGCCGTCACCCGCCGTCGATCGGTCCCCGTCGGTCCCATCCGAGGGCCGATCGTCGGAACCGGGCTCGAAGTCGCCGAGATCCATCTTGCGTGCCACTGTGCTGCCGACGAATAAAACACCTCGCCCGTGCTCGGCGTCCGGTGCCGCACGCTGCTTGCGTCTCCCGGACTGCTTTTCCCGCCTCGGGTCCAATCACGGGTATGCTTCTGGTGCGCGGTCACGGTGGGGGGACGACGCTGACGGGGACGATCTTCGAGCGGGGCGAGCGTGCTCCCTCGTATAAAGGGGCACCCGACGAGGACGCCCCGTACGTCTGGGTCTGCGACGAGTTCTACGAGGTCGAGAGCGGCGGGTCGGAGACGACGATCGACGGCGAGACGGTCAACGTCGCGTTCGAGTCGCCGATGCCACGGGGGTTCGAGACGCGCGAGCGGGCGCTGGACGCGGCGGAGGCACACGTGCGGACGCAGTTCGCCCGCGTTGGCGTCCCCGAATCCGAGGTCGACGTCGAAGTGATCAAGCAGGATCCCGGCGCCGAGCATCCATAGCCATCCCGTTACGGCGCCAAGCCGTTCTCTCGGACGTCGATATCGCCCGGAACCGCGGGCCGTCCACTACTCGGCGTCGTCCCACCGCAGATCGTCGTATCGCTTCACCTCGCCGCTGTCGAGCGTCTCGGCGAACTTCCGCCGGAGCGAGGACTTCTCGCCGGTGCTGATGCGCGCGAGTTTGTCCGCCTTCGCGACTGCCTCTGGTGGCCCGCGCCGGGCGGCGACGTCACCGAGTATCTGTCGGGTGATTGCATCCCGGGTCGCTTCGTCGCGGGCGAACGCATAGGGCGTCTCGACCCGATAGAGCACGTCGGTCTGGGGTTCATAGAGGACGAAGAAACAGGTCTCGTACAGTTCGAGGTCCAGGTGTCGCTCGACGCCGTAGACGTCGCCGTCGGTCGCAATTGTCGCGTCGGCGCCGTCGTGGGAGTGGAACCAGCCCGTAAAGGTCAACTCCTCCGTCCGGCGTCCGTCCGGGCCGTGGTGTGATCCGTCCCGAGGCTCGCCCTCCTCGCGCCGTTCGAGCAATCGAGTGAAAAAGGCCGCGTCGTCGGTCCAGGGGACCTCGAACCCGCGCTCCCGGTTGCGGAGCGTGCCCACGATTCGCTTGGACGCAGGGTTCTTGACGAACCCACACAGCGGGACGTCGCGTTCGACGAACCGCTCGACGAGACGGACGTAGTTCTCGACGATCGACCGCGGCTGTAACTCCTCGGCGATCGCCTGTAGTTCGGCGTCCCGGTCCCGCCAACTGAGCAGTTCCAGCGGATAGAGCGGGCCGTCGAGGACGAGCAGTTCCGACACCGATTCGGCGTGTTCCAGCGCGTGTGAACTCTCCGCGAGATACAGCGCCAGCGCGTGGACGATCCGCTCGGCGTAGCGGTTGACGCGGGGGACCCGAAGCACGCGCCACCGGCAGTACCCGTCGTCGACCGTTCGCCAGGACTCCTCGATCGGGACGGTCTCGTCGTTGAGATGCGTCGCCGCCACGATACTCCGGTGCCGGTGAAGGTCGAGATCCGACGGCACCGCGGCCATCGCGGCCTGTGCGAGGTCGACGACCAGGCCGTTTTTGAACGTCGTCGGGTTGATCGTCCCCGAATCCAGCCCGTGGACCGTCTCGAACGGCGACGCGGCCAGCGCAACGTCTTCCGTGTCGACTGCGCGCAGACGCTTTTCGCCCAGCGGTTCCACGACGACGTCGCCGTCGGGGCCATAGAGCGGATCGAGGAACTCCTCCCAGATCCGCGCGGCGACGTCGACGTGGTCGGAATCGTCGACCTGTCGTGCGAGGTACGCCGCGAGATCCGCGATGCCGTCGACGTGGACGGGATCGAGTGTCACGTTCGGAACCTCGCGTCGAGACGAGAAAAGTCATACGTCGTGGCGACCTACCGGCGGCCGTGACAATCACCGCGGTCGGCTTCGACCTCGACGAGACGCTCGCCGTCCCCACGCGGGACCGCGAAGCGATCCTCACAGACGCCGTCGAGGCGGTCGACGCGCCGCCGCTGTCCCGCGAATCGTACCTGCGAGTCCACGGGCGCAACCTCACGCGGGAGAGTCGGACGCCGATCTTCGCCGATCTGCTGGCCGAACACGACGCCGAGATCGATCCGGAGACGCTGGCGCGGGTCTACCGGGAGGAGATCGCCGACGCCATCGCGCCCCTCGAGGGCGTCGAACCGTTCATCGAGCGCCTGCGTGAGCGGTACCGCGTCGGCCTGCTCACGAACGGCCCCCGGATGGCCCAGCGGGACAAACTCCGGACGCTCGGGTGGGCCGACGCCTTCGACGCCTCCCTCGTGACCGGCGAACTCGACGCCGGCAAGCCCGACCCCGCGGCGTTCGAGGCGCTCGTTGACGCGCTCGGCAGCGACCCCGGCGAGACGGTCTACGTCGGCGACGACGTCGACGCCGACATCGCCGGGGCGGCGGACGCCGGACTGCTCGCCGTGCAGGTGACGTACGACGGCGGTCCGGAACCCTCGCCGCGGGCGGCCGCGCACATTCCGCGGGAGCGGCTGATCGCCGACCTCCCGGACCTGTTGGCGTCGCTGTAGCAGCCTCCTGGGAGCTTCAGACTGACTTACGACGTGCTTTCGCCGGAATCCACAGCCCGGAGCACCGGCAGCAGCCACTTGACCTGCGCGCCGTCCTCGACGAAGACGAGCGTCCGCGGGGGTTCGACCGCCTTCGGGCGCACCCGGAGCCCTTCCTCCCGAGCGGTGTCGGCGGCGACGTCGACGCCGCGCTCGAACTCGACGCGGGCCCGTTCGGGGTGGACGAACACCGAGGCGGCTCGCTGGTCACCACGGTCGATCGCGTAGGCGAACGCCCCGTCGGGAGAGGGCTCGACGTCCTGGACCGCATCGGTCACCGCGATCCCTTCGAGTACACCTCCGTGTCCGGTCACCTCGGAGGCGAGCAGTTCCGCGATGCGGTGCCCGTCGTTCAGTCGGTCCTCGACCATACCACTCGTTCCGGCCGCTGGGAGAAGAGGGCTCCGTTCGGATGCAGAAAGGAGAATGCTCCGTTCGTCGTCGGACCGACGGCTTACTCGCGCAGTTGGTCTCTTGCGGCCTGTGCAGCGTCGCCGACGTCGACGCCCTCCTGCCGCGCGTACAGCGCCGCGGCCGCCTCGACCGTGATGTCGAGCCGTCGCTGCCGTTCGTTGACCGCGGCGACCGCCTCCTGTTTGTCGTTGCCGGCAGCGACGAGCGAATCGAGGATGCGCTCGAACGTCGACTGCTCGCGGAGGATCGACTCGTCGGGCTCGTACTCCGCCGGGACGGTCACAGCGGCCGGATCGAAGCCCGCCACGACGTCGCCGTCGTCGCGTTCGAGCAGCCCTCGGCCGGTCGCCACGTCGATGAGTCGTTTGGCCTGATCCGGCGAGAACCAGTTCCGGTCCAGCGAGAGCGCGACGACGAACTCCCCCTCACCGAGGCGCGTCTGCCCGCGCTGTTTGAACGGGACGGCGACCGCTACCTCCAGCGTCATACCGAAACCACGACCAGCGGGGCACAAGGAGTCCCCGGTTCCCGTCGCGACCTGCCGGATCCTGTCACGCCTCCCCCGATCCGGACCGACCGCGAGTCAGCGCCCAGACAACGAGGACGACACCCTCGACTCGGGCGGCCGTGTACACCCACGAGCGGAGGTCGACGTCGCCCTCGGCCGCGAGGGACATCCAGAAGTTCACCACCGCTTTCGGGGCGAGCAGTTCGAGGACTCCGATGACGAACGCTGCCACTCTGAGGAGCATATTCGAAGTTCCCCGGACGGTGAACATAAATCTGCTGTCAATTCTCGCCGCCTTCGAACGGCGCGCTCTCGACAACTTCGGTGGCGGTCACTGTGCGATCGGTCCGGTGAGAATCGTCGGTGTCAGTCGCTGCTTCCTTCGACGCATACCCGCCCGTCGCTTCCGTCGACTCTGCCGGGAAAACGATCGTCGCCCCGACGAGGATCGGCGCCAAGAGACCGGCGACGACGACCTCCGGATCGGTGAGCGAACCGCGGACGACCATCTCGTCGCCCGGCCCGAGATCGGCGTCGGCCGCGACACGTGCTGCCCCGGAGAGCAACTCGGCGTGCGTGTACGTGCGATCGTCGGCAACCAAAGCGGGATCGGAGCCGGCGACGTCGACGGGGTGCACCGCCGGGTTCTCGCTCCAGACCTCCGCCTCCCAGTGGGTCGTGGCAGGATCGTCCGGCGGGCCGCCGTGCACCGCGAGGCGGTGCCCGGGCGGGAGATCGAACTCGCTCTCGCGGTCGACCGGCGCAAGGACGGCCCGGGGCGGACCGTCAGCGACAGCCTCGGCGAAGCGGGTCACTGCGCCCAACTGGGCCGCGCCGTAGAACGCCAAGACCGGTTCAGGGAGCGCGTCAGGGACGACGAGCACCTCGTCGCCGGGACGCACGCCCAGATACCGGAGCACGTTCCCGGCCTTGTAGGAGGTCGTGATGAAGTCGCGGTAGCTGTAACTCCGTCCCGGTGCGGCCGCTCGAAGCGCGTCGCCGGCCGTCCGCCGCTCGCGGGCGACGACCGCACCGATAGTCGCGGGATCGTCACACGGCGGCGGAAAGGTCGACTCGCCGGACTCTGCGTCCGGTTCGGCTCCGGAGGCACCCTCAGACCCGGAATCGGCGTCGATCGTGTCGGAATCGTCGGTCACACTGCAGGCTCGTCGGCCCGATACAAAAACAGCGTCGGCCGGGATACCCGTCGGCGATCAGGGTGTGCTCGCGACGACGAACGTCGGCGATCAGGGTGCGCCCGCGACGACGAACGTACTCGGCTCGTCTGTGTGCAGGCTCCGAGTCGACTCTGGCGCGACGCGGACTGCGTCGCCGGCAGCCATCGGTACCTCGTCGCCGTCGACGACGACGGTCGCCGATCCCTCGGCGAGGTAGTACACCTCCTCGTGACCCCTGTCGGCGTGGTCGTGTTCCATCCCGGTCCAGTCGGCGTCGGCGTCGATGACGGTCACGCCCAGGTTCTCGCAGTCGAGCGTCTCCCGGAGGAAGAACATTCCGTCGGCCTTCTCGTCGCCGTCCGCGTAGTTCGCTTTTGTATACGACATCGGGGAGAACTACGGGCGAGAGCCACGTGAAGGTGGGGGTACGGGAACTCCTATCGACGACCTCGGTGCCTACGAGGTCAGCACGTAGAGGAACCAGACGTCAGAAGGAGTTTTTGATCTTCTCGAAGAAGCCCTCGGTGACGTCGACGTCCTCGCCGCCGGCCTCGGCGAACGCTTCCAGCGCCTCCTTCTGTTCCTCGTTGAGGTCGTCCGGCGTCACGACCTGCATCTGGACGTAGAGGTCGCCGTGGCCGCGGCCGCGGAGGTGCGGCATCCCCTCGCCGCGGATCCGGAACTCTTCGCCGCTCTGGGTGCCCGCTGGGATGTCCAGGTCCGCCGACCCGTCGACGGTCGGCACTTCGACGGTCGCGCCGAAGACGGCCTTCGGGAACGAGATCGGCAGGCGGTGATAGAGATCGTCGCCGTCGCGCTCGAAATTCTCGTGGTCGCGGACGGAGACGTCGATGAGCAGATCCCCTTTCGGCCCGCCGTTCTCGCCCGGGGCGCCCTCCCGCTCCATCCGGAGCGTCTGTCCGTCCCGGATCCCCGGGGGGATGTCGACCGAGAGCGTCGCTTCCTCGCGAGTGATGCCGTCGCCGCGACAGACCGAACAGGTCTCGCTGTAGGTCTCCCCTGAACCCTCACATCGGGGACAGGTCTGCGTCTGCTGGACGCGGCCGAGCGGCGTATCGCGGACCGTGGTGGTCTGCCCGCGGCCGTTACACTCCGGACAGGAGTTCACGTCGGCGTCGGGCGGGTGGCCGCGGCCGTTACACTCCGGACACTCCTCGGGGCGGGTGACGGTGAACTGCTTTTCGACGCCCTCGTACACCTCTTCGAGGTCTAAGGTGACCTGCGTCCGGAGGTTCTGTCCCTGTCGGGGACGGTTCCCGCCTCGGCCGCCGCCACCGCGACCACCGCCGAAGAACTGGTTGAAGATGTCCTCGAAGGGGCTTCCCTGGCCGCCACCCATCCCGCCGAAGGGATCGCCGCCGCGGCCGCGACCGCCGGCACCGCCGCCGCCGACACCCCCACGCTTTTCGGCCTGTTGGAAGCGCTCGTGGCCCAACTGGTCGTACATCTGGCGCTTTTCCTCGTCGGTGAGGACCTCTTTGGCCTTCTGGGCTTTCTTGAATTTCTCCTCGGCCTCGGGGTCCTCGGAGACGTCCGGGTGATACTCCGCGGCCTTCTTGCGGTAGGCCTGCTTGATCTCGTCCTCGGTGGCGTCCCGGGAGACACCGAGCACGTCGTAGAAGTCCTCGCTCATTCGTTGTTGTGCGTTATCCGTTGAGCTACTTCAACGGAACGGGTCGTCGAAGCCAGCGGCGATGCGCAGGGCTGGGCTTTTGCCCCTGCCGGCGAAGTGGGGTGTATGCAAGCCGTCAAGCTCACTGCCCACGGCGATCGCGACGTCATCGAGTACGGCGAGGTCCCGGATCCGGCGGTCGACCGCGACGAGGTGCTCGTCGACGTGAAAGCCGCCGCGCTGAACCATCTGGACGTCTGGACGCGCCGCGGGCTTCCGGGAATCGATCTCTCCTTTCCGCACGTGCCCGGCAGCGATATGGCGGGCGTCGTCGACGCCGTCGGGGACGACGTCACCCGATTCGAGCCGTGCGACCGCGTCGCGTTCTTCGCGGCCACCACTGACAGTGGCGGAGAGGGCGGCGACGGCCCTCCCCGTGACGACCCGACGCTCTCGTCGGATTTCAGCATCATCGGCGAACACAGCCAGGGCGTCCACGCTGAGTACGCCGCCGTGCCGGCAGCGAACCTGATCCCCGTTCCCGAAGGCGTCGACTGGAAAGTCGCCGGATCGGCCGCGCTCGTTTTCGGGACCGCCTGGCGGATGCTGATTCACCGCGCCGAGGTGCAGGCGGGCGAGCACGTGCTCGTCCACGGCGCCTCCGGGGGCGTCGGCCACGCGGCCGTCCAGATCGCCGACCACGCCGGCTGTACGGTGTACGCGACAGGATCGTCGGCAGCGAAACTCGACCACGCCGCCGAGTGCGGCGCCGACCACGTCATCAACTACGAGGAGACCGACTTCGCGGCGGCGGTCGACGACCTGACCGACGGCCGCGGCGTCGACGTCGTCGTCGACCACGTCGGCGAGGCCACGTACGATGGGTCGCTGCGGAGCCTCCGGAAGGGCGGCCGGTTCGTCACCTGTGGCGCGACGACGGGCGGGAACCCCGACGCCGGACTGCGACGCATCTTCTGGAACCAGCTCTCGGTGATCGGGTCGACGATGGCCACGCCCGAACAGGTCGCGGAGGTCCTCGATCTCGTCTGGGCGGGCGACCTCGAGCCGGAGATCCGGGCGACGCTGCCGATGAGCGAGACCGCCCGCGCCCACGAACTGATCGAGAACCGTGAGGGCTTTGGCAAGGTGGTCGTAATTCCGGACAGTGAGCTCTGACGACGAGGGATACGTCCACCGGCCGGGTGAGGCGGAGTCGGTAGAAACGGCGGCCGGTGAACGTGGGGCGGCTGGCGGGCCTGCGGCATCCAAGGAGACTGCAGCGTCCGAGGAAACTCCGCAGAACGGCTTCGGCGCCCGCGGCTGGGTCCTCGTCGCCGTACTCGCGGTATGTACGCTCGTCGTCCCCGGAATCATCTACGTCCGACCGGGTATCCTCTCGGCTCTGGGTATCCCGTACATCGCCTCGCTGCTCGTGCTCCCGCTTCTTCCCGCCGCCGCACTGGGACTGACCGCGGTCTGGGCGATGGCAGCGACGAACCGCGACTGAGACTCGAATAGTCAGAAATCATATATAGCCGCTCCGTTCCGGATTCTCTCTGAGTGAGAGGCCTTCCTGAAACGGTCTCGTTGCCCGGAATGGTGGGAGAGAACGGCCACAATGCTTTTATTTCATTTCCCGTTTCAATATCAGATGTGAAAAGTCGGACCCAGGGCTTATTGGATTTGTCTCACCATTTTGGCACGAATGTCGTCCGAATCACAGCAGTCGACCGCAGGTGGCGAAAACCACTCCGACGACAAGGTTGTGATCGACCGCGAGCGATTGGAGGATCTCCAGGCCTCGACGCAGGAACTCGCCTCGGCTGCCGAGCAGATCTCAGAGAGTACAGCGGAGATCAACGGGGTCGCCGCCGAGCAAGCGGAGAACCTGACGACCGTCACCCAGGAGGTCTCGAATCTGAGTGCGGCGGTCGAAGAGATCGCCTCCAGCGCCGACCAGGTCCGCAGCGAGAGTCGACGGGCGCGGGAACTCGCCGAGGAGTCACAGGCGGCCGCCGACGACGCCATCGACGCGATGAATTCGGTCGATGCGGCGACCGCAGCGGTGACAGAGGACATCTCGGCTCTCCGTGAGGACGTCGACGAGATCGACACGGTCGTGACTGTCATCCAGGACATCGCCGATCAGACGAACCTGCTCGCGCTGAACGCCTCGATCGAGGCCGCCCGGGCCGGCGAGGCGGGAGACGGGTTCGCCGTCGTCGCCGACGAGATCAAGACGCTCGCCGAAGAGACCCAAGAGCAGGCGGTCGACATCGAGGAGTTGGCCGACCGGATCAAATCGAACACCGACGAGACCGTCGAGAGCATCGATCGGGCGAACGACGAAATCGACACCGGAATCGACCGTGTCGACACGGCCTTGGATAGTCTGGAATCAATCGCGGACGCCGTAAGCGAGGTCAACGACGGCATCGAGGAGGTCGCCGACGCGACCGACGAGCAGGCCGCAAGCACCGAAGAGGTCGCGGCGATGACCGACGGGGCGAACGACCGCGCGCGGATGATGGCCGACGAGATCGACGAACTGGCCGCCGCCAACCAGGAGCAGACGACCAAGGTGAGTGAGATCGCCGATGCCGTCGAGCAGTTCAGCGAATCGTGGGGGTCGGCGGTCGCGGTCGACGACTGAGGTCTATTTCCTCCCGAGTTCGTCTGTTCCAGTATTGGTCTGGTCCCGTGTCCGTTTTCGGAAACGACTAATCGCCCCATAGCGTCGACCCGCCGGAAAGACTTATTACCGATGATGTGTGAGATTCTCTCGCACAGATGTTCGAGGCCTTCTCCACGAGCTACTACCTGGGACGGCTGTACGTCGAACCGTCGGACCGGGACGTCCCGGCGATCCAACGAGCGGATCACGAGCGGGTCAACGAGGAACTCTACGGCGACGAGGGGCTCTTCCGGACCGACGCGCCGCTCGTGATGAAACTCGATCGGGGACACATTCCGGTTCTCGGCGACGAGGAGGTGCCGTCCGGGACGCTTGTGGTTCCCGAGACCGTCGACGACGGAGACCTTCCGGCCGAGCGCGACGTGTTGCTGGCAAAGGGTGATCGCGCCGCGGAACTGCTTCGCTACTCGGGCTATCGCTTCGGCGACGACAGCGCGGTGGCGTGATACTGACCATTGTAACTTTTTACCGGTGCTCGCCGGAAGCGGGGGTGGCGCTCGGCGGGAGGAGACGAGAGTAATCATTATAAGTGGCCCGCGGCCGCGGATCGAGATATGCTCGACGAGTTGCTCGGCCGCGCCGAACTCAAAGCGCGGATCGAGGAGCTGGAGGAGGAAAAACGGCATCTCGAACGCCGGGCGGAAGCGGAAGAGGAACGGCGATCGGAGGCCGCACGGAAGCGTCAGGAAGCCGAGACGACGATCAACCGGCTGGAGGACCGAATCGAGGGCCTCGAAGAGCGGATCGAGCGACTCTCCGGCGACGACGAAACCGAGGTCGCATTCCGCGGCATCGAGGAGTTCCACGGCGAGCGTCGTGAGGAGATCCTCTCGCGGCTCTCCTCCTTCGAGACGGGACCCGAGGGGGCACTGACGGCGATGGTTCACGACGACGTCCCCGACGCCGTCTCCGACGCCCTCGGGGATCGCTCGGCACTCGTCCGCCGTGCCGCTCCGTGTCTCGTCTGCCTCGACGACGCCGGACTCGTCACCGTCGCGCTGGCGCCACCGACCCCGCCCGCGGCGTTCGTCGAGTGGGGGACCGGCTTCCGCCTCGATCGCTCGTGGTTCACGCCCGTCGAGCCCACGTGGGTGGCGCTGGTCCGCTCTGACCTGTTCGCGCTCGGCATCTACGACGGCGACGCCGTCACACTCGTCGACGAGGTCGAATCCGACGTGATGGGTGCCCACTCGAAGGGCGGCTTCTCGCAGGCGCGCTTCGAGCGGCGGCGCGATCAGCAGATCGACGAGCATCTCGATCGTGCGCGGTCGGTCATCGAGACCCACGTCGAGGCCACTGCGAGCGAGGATGATACCGAATCGGGCGAGGGTGAGCCGCCCGTTCCGAGGAACGCCGACGTGGTAGTTCTCGGCGAAGAGACGGTCCTCGGGCAGTTCACGGATCTCGCCGAACGGACGGCTACCGTCGACGCCACGGGTGATCCCGGCGATGCCCTCCGCTCGGCGGTCCGGGAGTTCTGGACGGTCCGGCTCTCGTTGCTGTAGGGATACGCCCACGTGCCGAGAGTAGATGTCGGAGACGGGAGCGCAGCGGATCGACGGCGGAGGCGAACACGGGCATTATATTCTCCCTCGTCGTGGCCTGAGGTATGACAGACTCCGCAGGCAGAGAGCGGGTGGTGGTTCTCGCACACGAGAAGTTCCCCGAGCGGGCGAAGACGGCCACCGGCGTGCTCAAATACGCGGATTACGACGTCGTCGCAGTTCTCGACCGCGAACACGCCGGGACCCAGACGACCGACCACCGGAGCGATCTCCCGTCGGTGCCGATCGTCGACTCGATGTCCGAGGCCCCCGACGCGGACGCGCTGCTGATCGGGATCTCGCCGATCGGCGGCGGCTTCGACGAGTCCTGGCGCCCGGACGTCCGCACGGCGATCGAACGCGGCTGTGACGTCGTCGCCGGGTTGCACTACTTTCTTTCCCAGGACGAGGAGTTCGCCGCACTCGCCGACGAGCACGGCGCGACCCTCCGCGACGTCCGCAAGCCCGACCCGGATCTGACCGTCGCCGAGGGACGGAGCGGCGAGGTCGACGCCGAGGTGGTGCTGACAGTCGGAACCGACTGTTCGGTCGGCAAGATGACCGTCGCGCTCGAACTGACTGCGGCCGCCCGCGACTGTGGGATCGACGCCGGATTCGTCCCGACGGGACAGACGGGGATTATGATCGCCGGCTGGGGCCACCCGATCGATCGTGTCATCTCCGATTTCACCGCGGGTGCCGTCGAGGAGATGATCCTCTCGGCCGGCGAGGAGCACGACGTGCTCTTTGTGGAGGGGCAGGGAAGCATCATCCACCCGGCGTACTCCGCAGTCACCTGCGGGATCCTCCACGGCGCGATGCCGGATTCGATGGTGCTGTGTCACGCGGCGGGACGCGAGGCAATCCACGGGTACGAGTCGTTCTCGCTCCCTCCACTCGCGGAGTACGTGGATCTCTACGAGCGGCTCGCTGCCCCGGTCCGTGAGAGCACTCTCGCCGCCGGAGCGCTCAACACTGCCCATCTCGGGGGTGACGCAGAGGCACGAGCGGCGCTCGACGACTACGCGACTGAGATCGGCGTTCCCGCGACCGACGTCGTTCGCTTCGACGCCGAGGAACTGCTCGATCCGATCCTCGGGGCGGAGTGACGATGGCCCTCACAACCGACTTCGAACGCGTCTCGCTTCCGCTTTCGGACGCCTTCACGATCGCCCGGGGGACACAGGAGACTGCCGAGAACGTGGTGGTCCGCATCACCGACGAGTCGGGTACGACCGGCCTCGGTGCCGCCGCACCCGCTGCTCACTACGGCGAGACGGCGGCGACGGTGGAAGCGGTTCTCCCGGACCTGCTTTCGATCGTCGAGTCGGCCGGCGATCCCCACGCGATCGAGCGGATCGAACGGGAGCGCCGCGAGGTCGTCGCCGACAACCCTGCGGCCCACGCCGCCGTCGATATCGCGCTCCACGACCTTGCCGCGAAACGGCTCGACGTACCACTCTTCAGACAGTGGGGGCTGGATCCCGACTCCGTCCCGAAGACGTCCTTTACCATCGGCCTCGACTCGACCGAGCGGATGCGGGAGAAGACACGCGCGGCTATCGAAGGGGGGTACGACGTCCTGAAGGTAAAACTCGGGACTGACCGCGACGAGGAAATCGTCTCGACCGTCCGCGAGGCGGCGCCAGAGGCGCGACTCCGCGTCGACGCCAACGAAGCGTGGACGCCGCGGGAGGCGGTCCGGATGACCGAACTGCTCGCCGAGTACGACGTCGAGTTCGTCGAGCAGCCAGTGCCCGCGAGCGACCCCGCCGGGCTCCGGTTCGTGTACGAGCGATCTCCCCTGCCGATCGCCGCCGACGAGTCCTGCGTTCGGCTCCCGGACGTCCCGGCGGTCGCAGAGTGCGTCGACATCGTGAACCTGAAGCTGATGAAGTGCGGTGGGCTGGCGGCGGCACGGCGGATGATCCACGCCGCGCGGGCCCAGGGACTCGAGGTGATGCTCGGCTGTATGATCGAGACGAACGTGTCGATCGCTGCGGCCTGTCACCTCGCGCCGCTCGTCGATTACGCCGACCTCGACGGCGCGCTGCTGCTGGCCGAAAACGAGTACGACGGTGTCCCGACCGACGGGAGCGAGATTCGGCTTGCGGACCTCGGAGTCAGCGAGACTCCGGGGACGGGTGCCCGACCAACGGGAGACGCCGACTGAAGACGCCGTGGCGTCCCGTCGCGTCCCGGACGCACACGCTTAACCGCACGCGTCGATTAGGGCCAGATAGATGTCCCAGGTCACGCTCATCGGCGATCGGCTCGCGTCCCCGGGGACGGAGTTCGTCTACGAGGGCGAGTCGACGGCGTGTGAGGGCTGTCCCTATCGCAAGCAGTGTCTGAATCTCTCGGAGGGCGTCCGCTACGAGGTGACGGAGGTCCGGGAGAGCGGTCAGTTGCTCGACTGTGCCGTCCACGACACAGGCGTCCGCGCAGTCGAGGTCGATCCGGCGTCGATCGCCGCCAACGTCTCCTCGCAGGGCGCCTACGCGGGCAGCAAGGTGAGCCTCGAAGGCCCGTGTCCGCACACGGAGTGTCCGAGCCACGAGTACTGTGTCCCGGCCGGTGCCGACTTCGAGACGGAGTACCGGATCGCGGAAGTAAAGGGCGACCCGCCGCACGAGTTCTGTTACCTCGACCGGGACCTGACGCTCGTGGAACTGGAACCGCCGGAGGAGTAACGGCGCTCAGACCTCGAGACGCAGTCCGTCGCGGGCGAACCGCACCTCCCCGTCGTAGTGTTCGCTGATCGAATCCAGCATCTCCTCGTGGCGACCTTCCGTGGGCGGATACAAGTGTGTCAGGTAGACGCGACCGATGTCCTTCCCCGCCAGAACCGCCCCGAGTTCCGACGGCGATGGATGCGTCTCGACGTCGACGCCGTCGGGGAAGGAGCAGTCGTGTGCGAGCACGGCCGCGCCGTCGGCGAAGTTCGTGAGCGACGCCGACGCCTGGCCGTCGCCCGAGAAGACGATGTCGCCCTCCGAGTCGTCTGCCCCGGCGAAGCGGTAGGCGAGACAGTCCATCGAGTGTTGCATCTCGGTCGCGGAGACGTCGAACCCGGCCACGGAGAACTCGGTCGGGCCGACCTCCCGGACGCTCAGGTCCACGCGACCGTCGAGGTACTCGTGGACGTCGAGCAGGCCGTCGATCAGGGATTTCGTTCCACCGGGACCGACCACTTCGAGGTGTTCCTCACCGGCCAGCCACCGCGCTTTCAGGAGAGGGAGCAGATCCGCGACGTGGTCGAGATGGTGGTGGGTCAGCAGCACTGTCGAGACGCCCTCGTAGCCGACATCGGTGCCGGCGAGTCGGTGGAGCACGCCGCTACCGCAGTCGACGAGGAGCCGTCTGTCGTCCCGTTCGAGCAGGAGTCCCGCCTGCACGCGGTCGGGGAGGGGCATCGCGGTTCCGGTGCCGAGGAAAGTCAGGCGCATCGACGGCCGCTACGGTGCGGTGGCCGATAGGCGTTCGGGACGACGTTCTCGAATCCGAGTGAGCGAACAGTCGGCACGAGAGACGCGTTCGCGGTGGTCCCCACGCCGACGTGCCGAACAACCGCTGCCCGGCGCGGGGCCGTTCTCAGGTCACACGGTCGCTGGCCGCGGGATCGTATATAAACCTCCGTCCGAGTTTGCTGTCACATCTGAGAGCCGGAGCGCTCGGGGAGAACCCACTTACTCCTGCGGTCCAACCCTCACACGATGCCGGAGAGCGGGCGCGAACTGCTCAGGCGGGTCGCCGCCGCCGTCGACAGCGCCGAGAGCGTCGACGACGCGGCCCCCGATCGCAACGAGACCACGGGCGCGAGCAGCGCAGACGAGGGCGCTTCCGAGGCCGGGGCGAGCGGTCCGTTTGATTTCGACCCCGACACCGTCGAGATCGCCGACGGCGACGTCCTCGAACGGTTAGAACCGTCAGTTAGGGAGTGGTGGGTCGACGAGTTCGGTCGGTACGTCGAGCAGAACGGCGGCTTCTTCACGCCGCCCCAGCGCGGGGCGATCCCTCTCATCGACGAAGGTCGGAACGCGCTGGTCTGTGCGCCGACGGGGTCGGGGAAAACGCTAGCCTCCTTCTCCGCCATTCTCAACGATCTCTTCGCTCGTGGGCGAGAGCGGGAGGACGGGCTGAAAAATTCGGTGTACTGCCTGTATGTCTCGCCGCTGAAGTCCCTCGCGAACGACATCCACCGCAACCTCACGGTCCCGCTGTCGGGGATCCGCGAGCGCCTCGACGAACGGGGTGCGGACGTCGACGTCCGGCACGCGATCCGCCACGGCGACACCGACTCGGCGGCGCGCCAGAAGATGCTCGAACAGACGCCACACATCCTCAACACGACGCCGGAGACGCTCGCGATCCTGCTGAACGCCCCGAAGTTCCGCGAGAAACTCCGCTCCGTCGAGTACGTGATCGTCGACGAGATACACAGCCTCGCGGCGAACAAGCGGGGAACTCACCTCTCGGTCTCGCTCGAACGCCTGGAGGATCTCGCTGAAACCTCCCCCACGCGGATCGGCTGCTCGGCGACGGTCGAACCGATCGACGGAATCGCAGACTTCCTCGTCGGCCGCGACGACGGAGGCGACCCACGTGAGTGTGAGGTCGTCGACACGCGTTTCGCCCGCGATTTCGATCTCCAGTTGGAGTCTCCGACCGACGACCTGATTCACACGCCGCGCGCGGAGGTGCAGGCGGGCTTCTACGACCGCCTGCACGAACTCGTCGGGGAGCACCGGAACACCCTCGTGTTCACGAACTCCCGGTCCGGCGCCGAGCGCGTTCTGGAGAACCTCCGCGAGCGCTTCGACGCCTACGACGACTCGAACTCCGGGTGTCACCACGGCAGTCTCTCGAAGGAGCGCCGCCAGGACGTCGAGGAGGGTCTCAAGGAGGGAAGCCTCGACGTGGTGACGACGTCGACGAGCCTGGAACTCGGGATCGATATGCCGCATCTGGACCTGGTCGTCCAGGTCGGGTCACCCAAGTCGGTCGCCGCGCTCCTCCAGCGGGTCGGCCGCGCGGGCCACAGCCTCGGACAGACGGTCGAGGGGCGCGTGATCGCGCTCGACCGCGACGAACTCGTCGAGTGTGCGGTGATGCTGCAGAAGGCAGAAGAGGGCTTCGTCGACCGCGTGTTCATGCCCGAAAAGCCCCACGACGTCGCCGCCCAGCACGTCTACGGGATGGCGATCAACGCCGTGCGGCGCGAGGCCGACGTCCGGGAGACGCTGCGGCGGGCTTACCCGTACCGGAACTACGGCGACGACGACTGGGAGCGGCTGCTCCGCTATCTCACCGCCGACTACGACGGACTCGAAGAACAGAACGTCTACGCGAAGATCTGGCGCGACACCAACGACCCACCTGACGGCGAGCACCACTACGCGGAGTTCGACGTGGGCGAACCGCTCGTCGGCAAGCGCGGCCGGATGGCGCGCGTCATCTATATGACGAACATCGGGACGATCCCCGACTCGTTCACCTGCGAGGTCATCACTCGGCAGGGCGACGAGTGGGTCGGGACCCTCGACGAGAATTACCTCGATACCTTAGAGGAGGGCGACGTGTTCGTACTCGGCGGGGAGCGCTTTGCTTACCGGTACAGACGCGGGTCGAAAGTCTACGTCGATCGGACGTCCGCGCGGGCGACCGTCCCCTCCTGGTTCTCCGAACGCCTGCCCCTGTCGTACGATCTCGGCCGGGAGATCGCCACTTTTCAACGGGAACTCCTCGATCGGCTCGATGCTGGGGGCTCGCCCGCCGTCCGCGAGTGGCTTCGGACCTTCCCGATCGACGAGCACGCCGTCCGCGCGATCACGCGCCTCTTCGACGAACAGTGTCGCTACGCCGGGCCGGAGAGCGTCGCCACCGAGGGCCGGTTCGTCGTCGAGGAGGAACTCGACCGGGAGACGTACCGCCGGCACTTCTACGTCCACTCCACGTACGGCCGACGGTTCAACGACGGGCTCTCGCGGCTCGTCGCCGTCCGGTGTGCGAACCGCTCGAACGCGAACGTCCAGATCGCCGTCGCGGACAACGGCTTCTCGCTGTCGATGCCGCTGAACCGCAAGGTCGACGTCGGCGCCGTCCTCCGGGATCTCGACCCCGACTCGGTACGCGCGGAACTGCGGGACGCCCTCGATGGAACGGACCTCCTGAAGCGGTACTTCCGGATCAACGCCACCCGTGCGCTGATGATCCTGAAACGGTACAAGGGCTACGAGAAGTCGGCGGCCGAACAGCAGGTCTCCGCGGAGATGCTCCTCTCGCTCGCCGAGGACCTAGACGACTTCGCGGTGATCGAGGAGACCTACCGCGAGATCGTCGAGGACAAACTCGACGTGGCGGCGATCGAAGACGCCCTCGCGGCGATCGGCCGCGGCGAGGTCGAGGTCGTCACTCACCGCGTGGACTCGCCGACGCCGCGGGCCTTCGGCCTCGCGACGTTGCTGGATAGCGACGTCGTCCTCGCCGAAGACGAGAGCGCGGTCCTGCAGGAGTTCCACGCCCGCGTGCAGGCGGCGATCGATGCGGATGGCGACGACTGATACTGATTACTGAGTGACCAGTAGTCGTCGCTTCCTGACGGGCGCTCCACACCCACCGGATGCCGAAGATACTAAGCGACGCGGGGAAGGGGATACCCGAACGGAAGTCCACGATGGCAGGCTACGCCTCCGAGGTCGCTGCCTGGGGAACGGACAGCGCTCGCTACGAGCGCTACACGTCGACCGTCGCGGAGCGACTGGCCGACGATGACACTCTACAGGCGGCAAAGCGGGAGTGGGAACGGCTCTTCGTCGACAGCCACGGCGACGTCTTCGGGGACGTCGACGTCGAGCGGCCGCGGGAACGGCTGTTCGTCGACTCGCTGTACTACGATTACGTCGTCGACAGCCTCATCCGGTCGCTGGAGCGGCGGTTCGACTTCCGCCTCGTCAATCCCGAGCCGGGTGACAACACCGACGCCCTCGCCGTCGACTTCCGAAGCCTGCACGAGCAGATTGTCGGATCCGACGCGATCGACGACGCAGCCGACGCCTTCCTCGACGCAGTCGGCCCCGGGAACCTGGGACCGGCGTTCCTCCGCACGCTCTACGAGCAGGTCATTTCGGCCGAACTCAGGCGTCACCTTGGGGAGTACTACACGCCGCGGGGTGTGGCGGAACTGGCGATCGCCGAACTCGATCCCGGCCCCGCCGAAACCGTGCTGGATCCGGGCTGTGGCTCGGGTGCGTTCCTCGCTGTCTGTGTCGCCGCAAAGCGGGGGGCACTCGCGGACGAGCGGCCGGCGGCCGCCGTCGATGCGATCACCGACACAGTGTTCGGGATCGACCTCAATCCCGTGGCAGTCAGGGGCGCGAAGTTGTCCTACCTCGGCGCGTTGCTCCCGCTCCTGGCAGAAGGCGACGTCGATGAGGTCGAACTCCCCGTATTTCTGACGGACGCCCTCGGACTGACGCGTAACGACACGCTGGATCTGGGGGGTCGACCGATCGATCTCACTGTCGACCACCTCGTCGGGAACCCCCCGTGGCTCACGTGGGGGGCGCTCACCGAGTCAGTCCGCGACGCGTGGCGGGAGACGTACGTCGAGCGGCTGGGTCTCCTCCAGCAATCGGGTGTCGAGGCCAGACTCGGGCACGCAAACGACGACGTCTCCGTCCCGTTCGTCTGGGCGTGCATCCAGCGCTACCTTGCGAACGACGGCGACGCCGCGTTCGTGCTGAAGCGGGGGCTGACCAAGGGACCGGCCGGTCGGCTGTTCCGGACCGGCCGCGTCGGCGACCGCCCGGTCGCCGTGCGGCACGTCCACGATTTCACAGACTTGCGTCCCTTCGGACACGACGTCGACGTCGGCGCTGCCGTGTACACGCTGAATTCCGGCACCGACACCTCGTTCCCGATTCCGGTGACGGCGTGGACGAGTCGCGGCGGGAGCCCCGACTACGCCACCGTCGACGCGCTCCGAGCGACGTCCGACTGCGAGGAGACGGCGTTCGTTCCGGTGAGTGACGATCCGGCCTCCTCGTGGGTCAGAGCGGACGCGGAAGACCGCGCGCTCGGCGAGTGCGACCACCGGATCCGCCACGGGCTGAAGGACGACGCCAAAGAGGTGTTCAGCGTCGACCGCGAGCGACTCGACGACCTGGAACCGGACCACGTCTACCCGTACCTCCGATCGAAACACATCGTCAAGTACGGCCTGTTCGGCCACGACCTCCATCTGGTTCCGCTGTCTTCGGCCAACGAGGACAACGCAGCCGAACTGCGGCGGGAGACGCCGGCGACCTACGACTACCTCGAAGCAAACAGGGCGGCCCTCGAAGCCCGGTCGTCGTCGTGGCTGGAGTCGGGAACGTTCTACAACCTCTTCGGACTCGGCCCCTACACGTGGTCGCCGTACAAGGTGGCCTGGTGTCGGCTCGGCTATAAACCGCACTTCGCGGTCGTCTCGACCGTCGAAGACGACGACCTCGGCGAGAAACCGGTGATCCCGGGCGACCACTGTATGTTCATCCCGACGGACGACGAGTACGAGGCGCACTTCCTCTGTGCGCTCCTGAACTCGACGCCCTACCAGCGGTGTCTCGATGGGCTCACCGACGGCGGGAAATCCGGCCTCTCGAAGACGGTCGTCTCGCAACTCTCGTTGCCGACCTACGAGGCCTCGGATTCGGGTCGACGGCTCGCGGAGCTCTCGATGGCGGCCCACGAGATCGTTCCCGAACACGTAGACGTCAGCAAGCGAGAGTACAACCGGACGACCATCGAAGCACTGGACGCCGTCCAGGCCGACATCGACGCCCTCGTCGAGGATTCCCTGACCGGCGACTAGCCTGACCGCTGCGCCCACGAGAGCAGCCGTTCGTAGAACGGCTCGGAGGCGAGCGCGTCGGCGTCGCCGACGAGCGCGAGCGCCTTCTTCGCGCGGGTGAGCGCGACGTTCACGCGCCGGTAGTCCTCGAAGAGCGGGCCGTCCAGCGAACCGGTCGCGACGAACGATACCACGATCACCTCCTTCGCGGAGCCCTGGAAGCGGTCGACCGTGTCGACGGTGACGTCGACGCGACGGGCTATCTCGGCCACCTGCGCCCGGAACGGGGCGATCACGCCGATGTCGTCGGGGTCGACGCCCGCCGCGAGGTATGCGTCGACAACCTCGGCCACCTGGTCGGCCTCCATCGGATTCGTGTTGCCGACCCGTTCGCCGCCGGGATCGACGAACGCGACGGGATCGCGGAGTTCCGGCGGCAGGGCGGCCTCGTCGGCGCCGAGGTCCGAGAGCCGCTGTGCCGCGACCGCGCCGTTCGCCGGGCGGAGCGCGCCGTCGTAGAACTCCTGCGACGAGAAGGCCTGAATGCGCTGGGCCATCCGGTACTGGCGGTCGAGCAGGACCGACGCCTCCGGGTAGGTCTCGATCAGCCGCTCGAACAGCGAGGTCTGTAACGTGGATCCGGGGCCCGACCCGTCCTCGGCCGGCGAATCGCCGCCGGCAGCCGTATCCGAGTCGGTCCCTCCGGCTGTCGTCTCTTCGGCGCCTCCAGCGTTCCCGCCTGCCTGCACGACCGGCGGGAGCTGCTGGTGGTCGCCGACGAGGACGAACCGATCGGCGAGCGCGACGGCGGCGAGCGTACCCGGCTCCGTCAACTGCGAAGCCTCGTCGACCAGCGCGACGTCGAAAGAGTCCTCGCGCATCACCCGCGAGCCGCAGGTGGCGGTGGTGGCGGCGACGACCGGCGCCTCGCGCAGCGCCGCGGCGCGTTCGTTCGGCTCGCCGTCCTTTTCCAGCCGGACGTCGAGCATATCCTCGCGGATACCGTTCTCGGTGCCGACGCGGACCACGTCGTCGACGCCCGCTTCGCGGATCGACTCCAAGGCGTTGTCGACCGCGCGGTTGGTGAACGCAGACAGGAGCACGCGGTCCCCGCGGTCGACGAGTTCGCTGACGATCTGTGCGATCGTATACGTCTTCCCCGTCCCGGGCGGCCCGTGGACGAGCGCGAAATCCTCCGCGTCGATCGCGAGGCGTACTGCTCGGTCCTGTGCGTCGTTGTTGTCGATGAAAGATTCGGCACTTTCGTCGTCTCCGTCGCCTTCGTTGCCGTTGTCAGCACCCGCCGCTGCTCGATCCGCGAACGCGGGCTCCCGTCGGCCGAACAGAACGTCCTTGCGGTCGGGATCGCCCTTCAGCACGAAGTCGTGGAGCGCGGTGAGCATCCGGTCGACCCCGATCTCGGAGGGGTAGACGTCGAGCCGACGGACCGAGAGGGGTTCGTCGGCGGTGACGACGACTTCCGAGCCGAGTTCGACGATGCGGCAGAGTTCAGCGTGTCCGGAGACCGGATCGCCGTCGCTCGCCAGCGCGACGTCCCCCGCTCGGAGCTTCGAGACGGCGTCGTCGGACTTCTCGGCGCGCAGTTCCCACCGACCGTCGTCGAGTTCGCGCCGGCCGATCGGTTCGAGGTCGAGCAGCGCACGGTCGTCGTCGGCGCGTTCTTCGGCTGACTGCTCCCAGAGTTTGCGGTACTCGGCGTGCACCGCCCGCCGCTCGGCCTCGATGGCGCGGTAGAAGCGGTCGAAGTACCTCCGCTCCGGTTCGGGGACCGCGTCGCCGATCTGTCCCGCCTTCGACTCCTGGTCGAGGCGTCCGGAGACGACCATACAGGTGTCCTGCTCGAAGCAGTACTCACAGCGGGCGTCGGCCTCGTAGCCCGTCGGGACGTCGGTCTCGAACTCCATCGCGGCGATCTCGTTCCGTTGTCTGACGACGAACTGGAGCAGGCCGTCGCCGATGGAGAACTCCTTCGCGGGCGAGAGGTCGCCCGTCTCCTCGGTCCGTTCGAGGGCGGTGTTCTTGGTGTACAGGAGGGTGCCGGTGTCGGCGGGCACGCCGCGTTCCGAGAGCACCAGCGCGTAGGCGGCCGCCTGGATCTTGTCCTGGAAGCGTGGCTCACGTTTCGTGTTCTTCCCGGTCTTGAGTTCGACCGGCATCCCGCGGCGCAGCGCGTCGGCGCGGCCCTTGATCCCGAACGTCGGCGAGATCAGCGTGTACTCCGAGCGCCAGGCGTCCTCCTCGGTGAGTGTTCCCTGATTGAGCCACCCTTCGATCGCCGCGGCGTTGCGGCGCACCTCGTCGCGCACCTCGGCGGCTTCGCGGCCCAGGAGTCCGAGTTCCAGGCCCGCCTCGCGCACCCGGTCGTCGATCGCCGTCTCCAGGTCGCGGTCGCGGAGGAGGTCGCCGAACACCTCGTGGACGATGGTCCCCTTGACGACGGGGTAGTTCAGCGGGATCCCCGACAGTTTGTTCAGGTAGTACATCCGCGGGCACTGCACCCACGAGCGGATGTCGGTCACGTCGACGAGGAAGCCGGGTTCGAGGACGACGAAGGAATCGCCCGTGGTCGAGTAGGTCGTCTCTCCCTGGTACTCCGACTCCTCGATCTCGGTGGCGACCAGTTCCATCCCTGCCTCGGCGTGTTCGACGGTATGGGTCCACTTCCCCCACAGCGTGAGTCGGCACGTCGCCGCGCCAGACGCTTCGATGTCGGATTCCCCGTCCGGCCGGACCGACACCTCCGCGAGCGACCGCGAACCGTACTTCGTGTCCACCTCGCGTTCGTCACCGACGTCGACGATGCGGCCGCGCAGTTGCACGTGGCGTACCTGCCGTTCGTGCGGTAAGACGCTATCGGTCGCGACGATCGCCGGTGTCCGGAGCCGGCAGGAACTCCGCCCACCACCGCAGCAGGAACCACAGGAGTACCCACCCGAGCACGAGGCCGCCCGCGACACCGACGGCGATGATCACGGGCGACCCGCCGGCCTGGAGCGCGATCAAGCCGCCCGAGACAGCCACCAGTGCGACGAAACTGGCCTTGAGCCGACGGCTCGCCACGTCGCGCTCGGCGTCGGTCATACTCGGTCCGACCACTCAGATCCCTCCGCTGTGGCCGGCGCGAGGAGAGCAGGGGCTCACTGGAACCCGCGGTCGACGCCGTCGGACTCGACCAGGTCGTCGAGGTCTTTCGAGAGCAGTTCGTCCGCGTCGGCGAACTCCTCGGAGAGGTCCTCCAGCCGGTCGGGCCGGCCGTCGAACTCGTACTCCATCGGGCCGAACGCGGGACTGTCCAGTGCGTCCATCACGTCCTCGAAGAAGTCGTCGGGCGTCGTCGGCGCCTCGGCGTGGACCTTCACGGTCTCTTCGAGACGCGTGGCCATCGTCTCGGCGTGCTCTTCGTCCTCCGGCGGCGACTGGACGGCGAAGCGGCCGGGGTCGTCGCGGTCTTCGTGCGGTAACAGCGGTTCGAGGTCCTCGTCGATCCGCCGGGCGACCCGCGCGCCGACGCCGCGGAGTTCGGAGGGGTTCTTCGTGTACGTCTTCAGCGCGTACACGCCAGCGTTCGGGTGACCGAGATAGAGGTCCTCGCCGAGTCCGCCGCGTCTGTCGCCCGCGACGGCCCGCCAGCCGTCCGGGTCGACGTCGGCGTCGGTCACGTCCGCGAGGATGTCCTGCCAGTCTCTGACGCGCATACGTACCCGGCCGTACTCACCCGGAGCGAAAGAGTATGACGGTTGGCGGTCGGCCGCCGCGTGGAATACAGCCTACGGTTCGAGTCGGGCGACCCGCCGCGTGGAATACAGGCTACGGATCGACCCGGGCGAGCAGCCGCGTGGAATACAGGCTACGGATCGACCCGGCTGAGCCACCGCGCGGGATCGTCCAGTTCCGCCTCGGTCGGCAGGTTCGCCGGCTTGTCCCAGACGGCGGCCGCCGCCGCGACGCCGCGGCGGTCCGCGACCGTCCCGAAGAAGCGCGCGCCGCGCTCGTACTGCCGCCGCTTCAGCCCTAGACCGAGCAACCGCCGCGCGATTCGCGCTACCGGGCCGCCGCCGCGCCGCCGCGCGTCGAGTTTCGCGCGCAGGTCGGCGTACTCCTCGTCGAATGCCCTGTCCATCAGCATCTCGGCGTACCCCTCGACGGCGGTCATCGCCACGTCGAGGTCGCGGAACGCCTCGCGGTCGAACGTGCCGCTCGTGAGCGACTCAAGGCCGTCTTCCATCCGGGATTCCAGGTGCTCGGGCAGCCACGGGGCGGCGCCGAACTCGGCGGCGTGGGCGACCTCGTGGAAGGCGATCCAGCGCCGAAACCGCGGGTAGTCGACGTCGAGTTCCGTCGCGGCGTCGACGATGTTGGGGTGGACGAAGTAGAGTTCGTGGTCCTCGTCGCCGTCGGCTAAGAGGAGCGGATCGTACTGCCCGAGGACGTGCGAGGCCAGAAACGAGAGCATAAACGACATGGATCCGGTGTTGAGCACACGCGTTGCGGCCGGGAAGGCGACCTCGATGTTCGACTCAAGCGGGCGCATCACGCGTCGGAAGGTGGTGATGTTCGAGTCGATCCAGTGGTGGCGGTTCTGCACCTCGATCGCGTTCGGGACGTCGAACTCGACGCCGCCCACCGAGCGGAGTCGGGTCCGCGCGTCGCGGACGTCCGCTGCGTAGCCCTCCTTTTCAGCGGGCGTCAGATCCAGCGATCCGGGGTCCGTCGCGCTCTTGGCGGCCGTCGCGACGGCCGGCCAGTCGATGTACGCCGACGCGTCGTTGCCGCTGGACGCACCCGCGATCGCCTGCACGCTCCGAAAGAGGTTCATACGCGTATCTGGGGACGGGCGCGCAAAACCCTTGTTCCGGCGTGGATAGACTGGTCGATCGCCGCCGCTACACCGCGCAGTTGTTCGGCCCGAGTTCCAGGCCGGTCGCCTCGTCCTCCTTGACATCGAGTATACCGCGGTTAACGTCGATGACGACCTCGTAGTTCGGCGGCTTCTCGCTCGTCTGCCCGGCTACCCGCTCGACGAACGCGGGGCGATCGAGGGAGAACAGTTCGAGTTCCCTCCGGAGCTCTCCCAGTGTCGCAGCGATGAGTTCGCCCGATTTTCCCGCGCCGAACCGTCCCTCGGCGTCGACGGACACGTGGCCGGGAAGCACGACGATGTCGTCTCCGAGCGGCGCATAGCGGTCGTGGAGCGTCTCATAGAGCAGTTCGCCACCCTGTTCGGCGCCACCCTCCCCGAACTCCAGTTCGGTCCGGCCGACCGATTCGGTGAACAGCGCATCCGCCGACAGGAGGTACCGCCCGTCGACCAGGAGGTTCACGAGGTCGGTAGTGTGGCCCGGTGCGGCGAGGACCTCGACGTCGACGTCGCCGACGGAGAGCGTCTCGCCGTCCGCGACCGGTTCGTACTCGTAGGCGACCCCGCGCTCTTCGGCGGTTTCGCTCAGATAGTACGGCACGTCACACCGATCTGCGAGCGTGCGCCCGCCGGAGAGGTGATCGGCGTGAATGTGAGTGTCGACGACGCCGTCGACCACCATCCCGGCGTCGGCAGCGACGAGTTCGAACTCGTGGGACTGGCGCGTCGGGTCGACGACGAGAGCCTTCCCCGCGGCGCGGTCGCCGACGACGTAGCCGAGACAGCCCTTCGCGCGCCGCTGTAGCTGCGCGAGGAACAGATCGCCCTCGGTCTCGATCTCGACGACGTCGTACAGTTTGCTCCAGTCTTCCATTCCGCCCTTGACGACTGTGACGTCCTGTCCCCGACTGCCGAGCTCGAAGCCGAACGACGTCGAGGAAAGGCCCTTCCCGCAGATGATCGCTGTCGGGCCCGCCGAGACGATCGCCTCGACGTCCGCCCAGTCGTGACCGTCTCCCAGCCCCTCCATCGGGTGGTACGGAATATTCACGGCGCCCGGGAGGTGCCAGGCGTCGAAGCTCTCCGGGGGGCGGGTGTCGATCACGGTAAGGTCCTCATCGGCGTCGATCGCCGTCGCGAGCTCGTCGACGGTGAGTTGATCGAGCAGTTCGGGCATACTACCCGCTATGAGGCAGACGCGAATAACGATATTGGCAGGCGGCAGGCCGATTCGACAGCCTGTGGCCGCCGGTACAAACACGTGCGGGCGCTGCTGCTCGCGGACAGTGACAGGACCGAAAAGCGTCGAGCGTCGAAACGGTTAGATCTCGTCCTCGAAGTCTTCGAGGGCGTAGACGGTGTCGCTGCCGCGGCGGTCGAGCGTCTCGTTCGCCAGGAGCCAGTAGACGACCGACAGCGCCCGGCGCCCCTTGTTGTTCGTCGGGACGACAAGGTCGACGTTGCTGGTCTGGTTGTTCGAGTCGCACATCGCGATGACCGGGATGCCGACCGTGATTGCCTCCTTGACCGCCTGGGCGTCACCGATCGGGTCGGTGACGACGACGACGTCCGGCTCGATGTAGCCGTCGTAGTCGGGATTCGTCAGCGTCCCCGGGATGAATCGGCCGGTGCGGGCGCGGGCGCCGACCGCGTCGGCGAACTTCGTCGCCGGGAAGCGGCCGTACTGCCGCGAACTCGTCACCAGGATCTGCTCGGGGTTGTAGTTCGCGAGGAAGTCCGCGGCCGTCCGGATCCGCGAGTCGGTCTGACTGACGTCTAGGACGTACAGCCCGTCGTCGCGGACGCGGTGGATGAACCGCTCCATGTCCTTGGTTTTCTGCTGGGTCCCGATGTGGACCCCCGCCGAGAGGTAGTCCTCGACGGGGATGAGGAGGTCGGCCTCCTCGTCGGGCATCACGTTCTCGTCGAACGTCGGGCCCGATTCCTCTGTCTGTTCGGCCTCGGCAGCCTCGTCTCCGGCCGCGCCGTCGTCGGCGGCGACCTCGTCTTCGGCGGCCTCGGCGACCGGTTCGGTCGGTTCGGCGTTGGCCTCGGTCGTCGCTTCGACGTCGTCGTCGGCCGCCGTTTCGGCCTCCGAGTCGTCGTCGACGACTTCGACCGCGTCGTTGTCGTTGTCTGTCATACTGCGTCGTCCGCGATGCGGATGAGTTCGTTGAGTTTGGCGGTTCGCTCGCCGCCCACCGTGCCGGTCTTGATGAAGCCGGCGTCGGTGGCGACAGCAAGGTGTGCGATCGTCGTGTCCTCCGTCTCGCCCGAACGGTGGGAGATGACCGTCTCGTAGCCGTTCTCGGTCGCCAGTTCGATCGCGTCGAAGGCGTCCGACAGCGTGCCGATCTGGTTGGGCTTGACGAGGATCGCGTTGCCGGCGCCGGCGTCGATGCCGGCCTGCAGGCGCTCGACGTTCGTCACGAAGAGGTCGTCGCCGCAGATCAGCGTCCGGTCGCCGACCCGCGCTGTCAGTTCCGCGAAGCCCTCGTAGTCGTCCTCGTCGAGGGGATCCTCGACGTAAGCGAGGTCGTACTCCGCGACCATCTCGGCGACGTAGTCGACCTGTTCGGCGGTCGATTTCACGTCGTCGCCGTAGACGTAGCCGTCCGCTTCTGCGTCGTACAGCTCCGCGGCGGCCATATCCAGGCCGAAGCTGATCTCGAAGCCGAGTTCGTCGGCGACGTCGCCGACGGCCTCGTCGACGACCTCGAAGGCCTCGGCGTCGGAGATCGGCGGCGCCCACGCCCCCTCGTCTCCCTTCGCCGCGGGCACGCCGCGGTCGTCGAGGAGCTCGGAGATGCGTGCGTGGACGGCCGCGTTCGCGAAGACGGCCTCGGAGACGTTCGGCGCGCCGACCGGCGCGGCGAGGAACTCCTGGATGTGGGTCGCCTCTTTGGCGTGTTCACCGCCGCCGACGACGTTCCCGAGCGGCGTCGGGAACGACTCGCCGCGGAAGGTGCCGCCGAGATGCTGGTACAGCGGCGCACCGAGCACGTCGGCGCCGGCCTTCGCGGCCGCCATCGAGATGGCGACAGCGCTGTTGGCGCCGACCTCCGAGAAGTTCCCGGTGCCGTCGGCGGCGTGTAAGGCGGCATCGACGTCCCGCTGGTTGCCGGCGAAGACCTCGCCGACCAGCCGGGGGATCGCGTGCTCCCGGGCGGCGGCGATGGCCTCGCTCGGCGGGAGTTCGATGGCCTCGTACTCGCCAGTGCTCGCCCCGCTGGGGGCCGCAGCACGGCCGAAGCCGCCGGATTCGGTCAGGACGTCGGCCTCGACGGTCGCGTTGCCGCGGGAGTCGAGGATCCGACGGAGCGAGACGTTCGTGATACGCGTCATCTCAGTTGCCCTCGCGGTTGACGGTGAAGGGCAGAACGCCGGCGTCGTACTCTTCGGCGGCGACTAAGATCGGCTCCGACTGGTCGGTGTCGATCAGTACCGGCGCGCCGTAGGACACCTGCAGCGCTCGCGCGCCGAGGATGCGGGCCTTCTCGTACCGGTTGTAGTGGACGTTCTCGCTCATTGGTAGGGGGCGACGACGTCGACGAGGTCCTTGTGCGACACCATCATCCGTCGGCAGCAGTGTCGCTCGACGCCGAGTTCGTCCAGCACCTTGCCGGGGTCCTCGTCGCCCTCGCGGGCGCGCGATTTGAACTCGTCCCAGTGTTCGCCGACGACGTTGCCGCAGGTGAAACACCGGACAGGTATCATCATAGCTGGATCACCTCAGCGGTAGGACTTCTGGTAGCGGGCCCGTGCGCCGGGGCCGCCCCACTTTTTGGGTTCGGACTGGCGCACGTCGTTGACGAGCAGCGAGCGGTCGAACTCCATGTACGCGTCGCGGAGTTCGGCGTCGTTGAGGTGCTGCACCAGGCCGCGGGCGATGGCCGTCCGCGTGGCGTCAGCCTGGCCGGCGAAGCCGCCGCCGGAGACGCTGACGTCGATGTCGACCTGCGAACGGAGGTCCTCGCCGGCGATGCGGAACGGTTCCAGCATCTTCAGGCGGGCCATCTCCGGTTCGATCAGTTCGACGGGCTGGGAGTCGATTCGGACCCGACCCTCGCCCTCGCGCACGGTGGCGCGGGCGATGGCCGTCTTCTTCTTTCCGGACGTGTTCGTTACCATGTGACTTTCGCACCCAGGTTCTCGGAAACCTCCCCGAGCGAGAGGAACTTGATGTTCGACAGGCGGTCCAGCGTGGTGTCCTCGAGCGTCTCGCCGTCCTCGTCGAACGGATTGCCGAGGTAGACGCGGACGTTCGAGAGCGCCTCGCGACCGCGGTGTTCTTTGTACGGCAGCATCCCGCGCACGCCGCGCTTGAAGATGCCGTCGGGACGCTTCGGGTAGTGGGGCCCCCGGTCGGAGCCCAGTTCCGCGCGCTTGCGGTACGTGCTCATCACATCGGACTCGGAGCCGGTGATGACTGCGTCCTCGGCGTTGATGATCGCGACCTTCTCGCCGTCGAGGGCGCGCGTTGCGACCTGACTGGCGACGCGACCGAAGATGCAGTTCCGTGCGTCGATGACGACGTCTGCATCGAACTCGGCGAGGCTCATCGGATCACCCGCACGTTGCTTCCGTCGGGGTTCTCCTCGATCGCGCGTTCGAGCGCGACCGTTTCCCCGACCTGTTCGATCTTGGTTCGAGCGGACGACGAGAAGTCGACCGCCGCGACTGTGACGTTCTTTTGCAGCACACCGCTCCCCAGCACCTTGCCGGGGACGACGACGGTCTCGTCCTCGCGTGCGTATCGTTCGATACGCCCGAGGTTGACCTCCGCGTGGGTGCGCCGCGGCTTCTCGAGACGGTCCGCGACGTCCTGCCAGACAGTGGCACCGGATTCGCGGGAGACCGCCTTCAGCTCGGCGATGAGACTATTGAGTCTCGGATTCGTCTTACTCATTGTGTACCTCCTGAAAGAAAACGGAGTGCAGGGAGCAGGATTTGAACCTGCGGACCCCTATGGGACAGCGCCCTGAACGCTGCGCCGTTGGCCAGACTTGGCTATCCCTGCTCGCACTCCGAGTTACTGCGTGCCCCTTCAAACTCCTTTCGGTCCGGCGGCGCCGACCGTGCCGGCGCCGGCTCGCGTCGATCGCGGCGCTCGCCGCCTGTGACGGCGGGAACGCCGGCGTCGGCGCTGCCGGCGGCACGGCGGGCGAGCGTCGGACGGGGAGTGAAGGGACAGACATCGTGCTGTGGTGTTAGATCGCGACTTTCGTTTCGAGTTCGGCCGCGCGGTCGCCGAGCGACTCGGCGGCGCGCAGCACCAACTCCTCGACGCTGAACGAACCGTCCGTCTCCACGTGGAAGACGAACGCCTCGGACACGTCGTGTACTTCGAGTTCTTTACCCGGATACCGGTTCGTGAGGTCGTTGTCGAACGCGTCCGTGGGGACGAGGTCGCCGTCGGCGGCGCTCCCGTCGGCGGCGTGCTCGGCCGCGGCCTCCTCGATGACTCCACGGAGGATGTTCGGCTCCTCGTCGTCGAACTCGCCGGCGTCGCCGACGGCCTCCACGCGCTGGAGGTGTCGGTAGCCGACGGAGACGCCGCCCTGGTGTTTGGCGTGAGCCTTCCCGGTGTCGAGCACCGCGTCGGTCTCCAGTTCCAGGTGCTGGTTCTCCTTGAGTTCGATGATGGGGATGTTCTCGTCGGCCGGCTGAACGAGGCTGTCGGCCGACTCGAGGTCGCCCGAGTATGCCGTCGCCGGCCCCTCGACGTCGAGCGCGAGCGTGACGACGTCGCCCTCCTCGAAGTCGTCGAGTGGCGTCGTCAGCGGGACGAGTCCGAGTCGCAGCCCGATCATCTCGTCGAACATCACCGAGGAGTTCTCGACGAACCGGACGGTGTCGATACTGAACGTGGGCACGTCGGCGATCATCGCCCGGCGGATGCCGTTTGCGATGGCCGGCGAGGCGCCACGGACCAGGAATCTGGCCGTCCGGTCGCCGCGTTCGATGAACTCGACCTCGAAATCGTTCGTCATCTGTTGATCTTAGAGTCGGCTGTTTTTCGGCGCTCGCGTCCCGTCGTGTGGGATCGGCGTGACGTCCTCGATGCGGCCGATCTCGAGGCCGGCGCGAGCCAGCGCACGGATCGTCGCCTGCGCGCCGGGGCCGGGGCTCTTGTTGCCGTTCCCGCCCGGACCGCGGACGCGGACGTGCAGGCCCTCGATGCCCGCCGCTTTGATCTCCTCGGCGACGGATTCGGCCATCTGCATCGCCGCGTACGGCGATGCCTCGTCTCGGTTCTGCTTCACCACGGCGCCGCCCGACGACTTCACAATCGTCTCCGCGCCCGTCAGGTCCGTCACCGTGATGAGCGTGTTGTTGAACGACGCGTGGACGTGGGCGATACCCCACTTGTCTCTGGTTGTTTCGGATTCGCTCATGGGTTACTCCTGTCCCTCCGCACGTTCGGGGTGGAGGTCGTCCGCGAGCGGACTCGTCTCGTCGAACGCGAGGCTGTCTTCCTCGGCCGACTCCACCATCTTCGCGGGGCGCGTGACGCGTGCGCCGTCGACGGTGACGTGGCCGTGAACGATGAACTGTCGCGCCTGCTCGGGCGTGCTCGCGAGGCCCTTCCGGTACGCGACGGTCTGCAGTCGACGTTCGAGAATGTCCGTGACGTCCAGTTCGAGGACGCGGCTGATGTCGTCCTCCGTCGCGAGGATCCCGTAGCGGCGGAGCCGTGCGAGGAACTCCTCGCCGGCCGCCTCGGCCGCTGTCAGGTCGCCCTGCGCCTCGCCGATGAGGCGCCGGGCCTCCCGTCGGTAGTTCCGGAGTTCCGACTGGGCGCGCCACAGTTCCTCTTTGTTCTTCAGTCCGTAGCGGCCGAGCATATCGCCCTCCTGGGCGATGCGCTCACCCTGGAACGGGTGATTCGGGGTCTCGTACCGCTTCGTGTTGTTTCCGGTCGCCATATTATAGTTCGCCGCCTCCTTCCTCCTCTTCTTCGGCGGCGGCCTCCTCGGCCGCCTCCTCTTTGATCGCCTCGACGTTGACGCCGATCGTCCCCTCGGTCCGGCCGGTGGACTTCGTCCGCTGTCCGCGGACCTTCTGTCCGCGCTTGTGGCGGACGCCCTTGTAGGAGTCGATCATCTTCATCCGGTTGATGTCGTGCCGTCGCTTCTCTTCGAGGTCGGACCCGGTCTTGTGGGTGGTTTCGCCGCTGAAGAAGTCGTTGCGGCGGTTCGCCATCCACTCGGGAACGTACTCGTCGAAGTTCTCGACGACGTCGACGACTGCGTCGATCTCGTCGTCGTCGAGCAGACCGAACGTCGCGTGTCGGTCCACGCCGGCGGCGTCGGAGACGATGCGCGCGGTGCGCTTGCCGATTCCTTTCATGTCGGTGAGACTCCGCTCGACCGACTTCGTCCCGTCCAGATCGGTAGTCCCGATCCTGACGAAGTATCGGAGGTCTTCTTCCTCCTCGGGAGCGTCGTCCTGTGGTTCTTCTGCACTCATGGAGTTTTGGTAAGTCCGGTGAGCGTTGCGGCGGGGATTCGAACCCCGGGGGCTTGACGCCACTGAGTTAGCAACCCAGCGCCTTGGGCCAGGCTTGGCTACCGCAACACACGGTCTCGTACTGTCGCCCTCTCGGACTCGGGGGCCATCCCCCTACAGCGTATCGCAGTCGAAACAAGCCGTGGTCGCTACTTAAACATCACGATAGGGTACCGGAGTGCGAGCGATCCGCATACTCCGGTATGGGCAGGGCTGACACGCTCTCCGGCCGTCAACGCCGGTCCCGTCCTCGTTACGATCGCGCCCACCGCGTTCGACTGCGCCGGGGGCCGCCCGCTTCCCCGTCCGCCAATCTGATACTGATTACTCTCACTGTTTACCGCCGAGCGCTACCCCCGTTGGCGGCGTTCGGCGGGAAGAGACGAGAGTAATCAGTATCAGCGGAACGTGCCCCCCGAGTGTGGAATGCTATTGCTTCCCGGGTGTGCGGCCTGCGCGGATGTGCGTAACCTTGGACATTACGCCCACGGTATATACCTCTGGACCCCCTACTAGAAGTATGAGTACGAATACGTCCGCGACTTCGACACCCGACCGTCCCATTGCCCTCGACGGCGAAGCCGACCTCGACGCCCTAATTTCCGAGCACGACCGCGTTCTCGTCGAGTTCTACACCGACGGCTGCGCGCTGTGTGCGAGCATCGAACCCGTGATCGGCAACGTCGCGCGCGCTCACGAGGATCTCACGGTTGCGACTGTCAACCCCCGCGACGACCCGCCGCTGATCGACCGGTTCCAGATCAAAAGCGTCCCGACGCTTTTGCTCTTCGAGAACGGCGAGGTCGTCGGCCGGTTGGCGAGCGGGTTCCAGGGCGGCGACGCCATCGACGAGTTCCTGTCGGGGGCGACGACGTAGGCCGACGAATCGTAGACCGAACGTCCAGCGGCGGTGTTGCCGTCGCTCAGTCGTAGCCTAACTTATATGGGCGTATCCTTCTAGGCGACAGCCCCCAGCTTCCTCAGACAGCGAGAACCGGGATGGAGACGCGGTGGCGATCTACATATCGCTCTGGATGTCGAGGGAGTTCATCTCGTCGATCTCGCTGCTAATCTCCCCGACTCGCTCGGTCTGTTGTTCGTTCGCGGCGGCGATCGCCTCCGCTTCGTCTGCGACGCGTTCGAACTCCTCGGCAGTCTGATCGACCATACTGGCGATCTCTTCGGTACTGGCCGCCTGATCGTCTGTAGCATCGGCGACCTCCGTAACGCCGGTGGAGACGTCCTCGACCACGTCGGCGATGTGCTTGAAGGTCTCTCCCGAACTCCGGACCTTCTCGCTGCCGACGTCCAGGATCTCGTTCGTCTCGTCGAGGCTCTCGACCGTTTCCGTCGTATCTTCCCGGATTTCGGCGACGATCTCTTCGATTTCGCTGGCACGTTGCTGTGACTCCTCGGCGAGGTTTTTGACCTCGTCTGCGACGACGGCGAACCCGTCACCAGCCTCCCCCGCACGCGCGGCCTCGATCGATGCGTTCAGCGCGAGCAGATTCGTCTGATCGGCGATGTCGTTAATGACGTCCACCAGTTCGTCGATCTGCTGGATACTCTCGTCGAGTTCGCGAACGTCCTCGGTCACGCCCTGAGCGGCTGATTCGAGGTCGGCCATAATGTCGATGACTTCTTCGGCCTCCTCGCCCCCTGATTCGGCTTGCTCCCGGGCCCGTTCGCTTGTCGCTTTCACATCGTCAGCGGTGGCAGCGATCTCTTCGATCGTGGCGCTGAGCGACGACACCTCGTCGGCCACCTCCGTGATCGCCTCCACCTGATCGGCGGCCTGGGTGCTGATCTCGCGGGAGTTCTGCTCGATGCTTTCCGCGGACGCTTCCAGCTCGCCGACTGCGGATTTGATGCTCCCCGTCGCGCGCTTCTTGCCGGAGAGATCGCGGAACGTCTCGCTGATGGCGACGACCTCCCCTTCATCGTCGTGAATGGGTCTGACGACCAGTTCAGTCGGAATCACCCGTCCGTCGTAGCTCTCTTTTTCGACTTCGACCCGGATCTCGTCTTGTCCGCCGTCGACGATCTGTTTCAGCGTGCAGTTTTCGGTACCACAGACTTCCGGGTTGCAGAACTGATCGTAGCAGTTGATCGCTTCACTCCCTTCGGCTTCGACGCCGCCCATCTCTTTCATCTGCTGGTTTTCCACAACGACGTTGAAGTCGAGGTCGAGGATCCGCATCGCAGCCCCGGTCGACTCCATTACCTGCCGAAGGTTGCTCGTGAGTACGTCCCAGAGCCCCTCCTCCGGGAGATCTTTCCCGCCGCGGATCGGCTGGGATAAATCCCGTCCCGCCGTCGAACCGTCCTGTGATTTGGCCATAAGATTAATGCGCTAAGTCGAGACTTCATAGTTTCCATAGATTATCACCTTTGAGAAAGAACAGGGGCTCAGGCGTCTCCTCGTTGAGCCTGTGGCAGCTCCTCAACGATTCTTGACGTCTTTTCCGGTGGGAATGTCTGATAGAGAAATCACAGCTACGGCGGTCCATATCAGTCCTCGACCGTAGCGATTCCCTGGCCACGCGTCCGTTCGACGACCGCCAGGAAGTTGTCGAACACGTCCGTCGCGGCCGCCGCTTCGGCGTAGCGGTCCGGCGTCGCGTCGGCCAGGACGGCGTCGATCCGCTCGTCGGGAACGCCCTCCTCGCGTTTGCGTTCGGTGACCATCCGGGCCGTCTCCAGATCGTACTCCGGGTGGAACTGTACCCCGAAGGTCATCCCGACGGCGAAGGCCTGGCAGGACCGCTCGTTGCCGGCGAGTTCGCTCCCGCCGGGCGGGAGTCTGAGCACCTCGTCGGAGTGGGTCTCGAAGGCGACGAACTCCGCGGGCATCCCCTCGAACAGCGGCGACTCGTCGTATCGCTCGATCCGTCGGTAGCCGAGTTCGTACTCGCCCATATCCGCGACACATCCACCGAGAGCCTGTGCGAGGAACTGGTGTCCCCAGCAGACGCCCAACATCGGCACGCCGAGTTCGTGGAGGTCCCGGACCAGTTCCGCGAGCGTCTCCATCCACGGTTCGTGTTCGTACACGGACGTCTGTGACCCGGAGATGACGACGCCGTCGTACGCCCACGACCCGTCTGCCCCCGGCCACTCGGGGAACTCGTTTTCGCTGATCTTGAACGCCGTCACCGTCGCATCGAGTTCGCGACGGAAGTTGCGCTCGGCGGGCGTCTCGCCCACCGACGCGTCGAAGAGCGCGACGTGAGATGTGCTCATACCAGAATATACGTCCCCACGTGGCTTTAATATTGTTCAGACTGTTCAATCTCGTGCACAACCGGATCTCGCAGAGGCGACCTCCCAGAGTTCGGGATAGTATGGCGAATCGTCGCTCTGTGACGCGATCGGCGGTTCGAGGTCGGATCCGACAGACAATTGGGTCGGCGGCGTCGCGCTTGAACGGTCAGACGTTCGTCACTGGTGCGTCGATGTACTCGTCGTTGACGACCCACTCGCCGTCCTCGCGAACCATGTACTCGCCGTAGTAGGGAACGCGGTTCGCGACCGTCTCGCGGAACGTCTCACGGATCTCCTCGCGGCTCATATCGCCCATCGACCGGAGGTCGTCGTTGCGGTTCAGACAGCCCTTCAGATACCCCTCGTGGGTGACGCGGACGCGGTGGCAGTTCGCACAGAAGTTCGGGTTCTCCACGGGATCGACGATCTCGACCATTCCGCCTTCCCCGTTCGGGTCGTCGTCCTCGCCGACGTAGTAGCGGCGGCGGTTGTGCATCTCCCGGGTTTCGACGCGATCGGCCCGGTCTTCGAGCCAGTCGTGGACGCGGTCGATGTCGATACTCCACTCGGGGTGGCCCGTCAGTTCGGGCATATACTCGATGAGCTGGAGTTGGAGGCCCGAGTTCTCCGCGACGTGGTCGACCATCCCCTCGACGTAGCCCGCGGTGTGTTTGAACACGACCATATTCAGCTTCACCGGATCCAGGCCGGCGTCGAGAGCGGCCTCGACGCCCTCGATCACCTTCTCGTACGCCCCGGATTTCGTGATCTCCGCGAACGCGTCAGGTTCGATCGCGTCCTGAGAGACGTTGACTCGTTCGAGGCCGGCCTCCCGGAGGTCCTCGGCGCGGCCGGGGAGGAAGGTCCCGTTGGTCGTCATCGACACTTCCATCGAATCGGGGACGCGCCGGATAATCTCCTCTAGGTCCCCTCTGAGCATTGGCTCCCCGCCGGTGAACTTCACCTTGCGGACGCCGAACTCCGAGACGACCTCGAGGAAGCGCACGACCTCGTCGGCTGTCATCTCGTCGTCCTGTGGATCCATCGGGCCGCGGGTGTCGCCGAGCCCCTCGTTGTGACAGTAGACGCAATCGAAGTTGCATCGGTCGGTCAGAGAGACGCGGACCCCGGACACCTCGCGCCCGAAGTCGTCTTCAAGCATCATCGGACGGTTCGGCCCAATGGTGATAAATTCGGCGTCAATCTCCGGGTACAGGTAACTAATTTCAGTTACTTCACGGCGTCAGATCGGGGGAGAGTCACCGGAACCGTTCAAAACGCTTATCGGCGGTTCACACCCATATGGCCGTATGAACGAGGAAGCCGTCCGCGAGCGGCTCAGTACGGTCTCCGACCCGGATCTCGGCGACGACATCGTCTCGTTGGGGCTGATCAACGCTGTCGACGTCGACGACGACGCGTCGGTCGTGCGTATTTCGCTTGCGCTCGGCGCGCCCTACTCGCCGAACGAGACGGAGATCGCAAGCGGCGTCCGCGAGGCGCTGTCCGACACCGGCTACGACGTCGAACTCACGGCGAACGTCCCATCGGAGGTCGATCCCGAGGAGGACGTCCTCCCCGGCGTCGAGAACGTGATCGCCGTCGCCTCCGGCAAGGGTGGTGTCGGGAAGTCGACCGTCGCGGTCAACCTCGCCGCCGGCCTCGCGGAACTCGGCGCGCGCGTCGGACTGTTCGACGCTGACGTCTACGGGCCGAACGTCCCGCGGATGGTCGACGCCGACGAGGCACCGCAGGCGACCGGGAAGGACACCATCATCCCCCCCGAGAACTACGGGATGAAGCTGATGTCGATGGCGTTTCTGGTCGGCGAGGACGACCCGGTGATCTGGCGCGGACCGATGGTGCACCAGCTTCTCACCCAGCTCGTCGAGGACGTCCAGTGGGGGGACCTCGACTATATGATCCTGGATCTGCCGCCGGGCACCGGCGATACACAGCTGACGGTGTTGCAGACGCTGCCGCTGACTGGTGCCGTGATCGTCACGACGCCGCAGGACGTCGCCGTCGACGACGCCCGCAAGGGCCTGGAGATGTTCGGCAAACACGACACGAACGTCCTCGGCATCGTCGAGAACATGTCCACCTTCCGCTGTCCCGACTGTGGCTCGAGCCACGACATCTTCGGCGCGGGCGGCGGCGAGGCGTTCGCCGCGGAGAACAGCCTCCCGTTCCTCGGGTCGGTTCCCCTCGATCCGTCGGTGCGGACCGGCGGCGACGGCGGGAAGCCGATCGTCTTAGAGGAGGGCGAGACGGCCGACGCGTTCCGCCTGCTCACCGAGAACGTGGCGGATATGGCCGGCGTGGTCCGGCGGCGGGAGGCCGCCAAGCGGTAAGGATGGACGCCAATCAGGGCTCTCTCGCGAACCCCTTCGGGATGGACGAGGCGTGTCGAAACTGCGACGGCCTCTGCGGGTCGCGGGAGCACGTCGTCCACGGCTACGGCGACGTCGGGGGAGAGTTCTGCTTCGTCGCCGAACGGCCGAGTCCGGGCGCCGACCGGACCGGCGTTCCGTTCACGGGCGATGCGGCCGGCGAGCGACTCCAGCGAATCCTCGGCGAGCTCGGCTTTGCGCGCTCGCCGCCCGACGCTGCGGAACCCGACCTCCAGAACGCCTTTATCACGTATCTCACGCGGTGTCGCCATCCGGAGCGCGCGCCGACCGACGAGGAGATCCGAACCTGCGAGCCGTATCTCAACGCGGAGTTGCGGATGATCAACCCCGAGATCATCGTGCCGATCGGCCAGCGAACGCTCGATGCCCTGGCGATCGATTACACGATGAACCGACCCGGCGACGTCGACGTCGCCGAGGCTCACGCGACGACGATACGCGGCCGCGGGTTCGAACTCGTCCCGATGATCGCCCTCGACGAGCAGACGGACGAGGAGACCCGGGCGTTCGTCGATCACTTCCTGGAGAACGTCTTCACTCGGGATTACCGGCAGACCAAGGGCCGCCGCAGTCGGTAGCACCGGAAACGCCGGGTTGAAGACCGACGACCGCCCAGAGAAGGTATGACCGTCGTCGCCGTTCTGGCCGACCCGCCGCGTCCCGGACTCGCACTTCCTCGCCTCGCGGAGACGAGCCCGCTCTCGAACGCGGACGCCGCAGCGCTCTCGGAGGCTTTGCTCAGTGACACGCTGCAGGCTGTCGAGCGCTCCGGCGGGGAACTGCTCGTGAACTACCGCTCCGACGACAGCCTCCCGGACGCCCACGTCGATTCCGAGGAGTCCGCCGAGGACGCGCTCCGCGCCATCGCGGACGAGACCCTGGAGGACCCATCGGAGGCCCGCTTCGAGGTGCAGGTCGGCTCGGACTTCTCGGCGCGCGCGGGTAACACCGTCACTCACCTCCTCCGCGAGGAAGGGGTCAGATCCGCGGCTGTCGTCCGCGGCGACGCCCCGTTCCTGCTCCGCTCGACCGTCGACTCGGGGGCGATGAAACTCCGGACGAACGAGGTCGTCCTCGGGCCGTCGACGGACGGCCGCGTCTTCTTCGCGGGCTTCCGCGCGCCGGTCGACTTCGAGAACGCCTACGCGTCCCCCGAACTGGAGACGCTCGTCGACTGCGCGAACGAGGCCGACCGCGACGTCGGGTTCCTGGAGATGCAACCGACGGTTCGAACGAGCGCGGACCTGGCGACGCTCGTTTCGACGATCCGCGCGCGGTGGCAGGCCGACCGGGTCGTCCCCGAACACACCGCTTCCTTCGTCGTCGACAACGACCTCTTCGTCGCCGACAACGGAGACGACCCCACTGTCGTCCGGGAGTGAGGACTTATCCGGGACCCGGATACCGGAAGGCGACCGACAACTCTTAGACGCGTCGTCGGCAACGACTGCCCGTGGTGGGATGGCGGAGTGGCCTAACGCGCCTGCCTTGAAAGCAGGTATCCTCACGGATTCCTGGGTTCAAATCCCAGTCCCACCGTCTCTTGCGCGAGCGACAGCGAGCGCTATCGCGGAGACTGCTGGGATTTGAATCAGAGAGCGGATCTCCGATCCGAGACCGTGGTTCAAATCCCAGTCCCACCGGTACTCTGTGCGAACGAAGTGAGCACTGTTGCGGATACGAGGGAATTTGAACCCGACGAGTCGCAGCGACCGAACGAAGTGAGCGCGACCGCCTCGGCTCGGTTCAAATCCCAGTCCCACCGTCGTTTTCGGTCCCACGGGGCACCTTCGGAGTCAGGTAGCCCGCTTTGCTGCGGCCTGGTGACGATTTGAAGGATTAGCTGTCCATCCCCATCGTGGACTCGACGCTGATTCACGGGATGGGTCACCCGAACTCCCCGAGAACACGTATTTCTCTCGGCTTCAGTGCGAGATCCGATCGCCTCTGGTACGGAATCGTCTACGGTGCGACCACTCGCTTGTCAAGTACTTCGATCGCAACGGGTGGGGGAATGCGTCAGCGGGGTTGCCCCGTAGGAGGGCCACCGACCAGGAAGGGTGGGGGAGGGGGAGAGGGGGGGCGAACCGGGTCGGATCGAACTGCGTCGCGTCGGTGGGGACCGACTCGTGGACGGCCCAACCGGGGCACTTCCGACTACGACGGGTATGTACCTAAAACCGATCTTGTCTCAAAGAACCGTTTTACTTATCGGACGTTCATCGTCGGCCGGACGGCAGCAGAATCAGCGCGCCCGGAATCGAAAGCGTCGCGAGTCGAAGCGGATTCTCCCGGATATCGAAGTCGGGGTCGAGTGGTTCCCCCTGGACGTCGGTGATCCGGAGCGACGAGTAGTAGACGATCAGATGCGTGGCGAGATACGCGATCGTGAAGGGAACGAGCATCGGGTACTGCATCCCGAACTGCGCCGCGAGCAGATCGAACACGATGGCCGTGACCGACGACACGGACAGAAAGTCCCCGATCTGCAGGGTCGCGCCGGTGAACGCCGTGATGGCCGTATCGACCGTCGACGACGTCGTCGGTGTGTACAGAAACGCCGTAAAGACACTGGTGGCTACCAGCGCCATTCCTGCGAGAAACCCGACGACCGGGTACGCATACTCCATCGTGTCGGCGGTAATCGTGGAACGATAATAATCCTGCTCCTCCGCTATCAAAATTGAATCTGGGAGTTCAAGAAGCGCCGGAATATCTGCCGTGGCGGAATGTCGATCGCCGTATCAGTCGTTTACAGCCGCATTTTCGCCCGCTTCGCCGTTATCGGAGTTGCCGGGATTGTCCGGCGGTCCCCCATCGCCGCCGTTACCATTTCCCGAACCACCATCGGTCGGGCCGGAACCGCTCCCACCGCCCTCACGGGACGTGTTCCGATCCTCGCTCCCGTTACCGCCGGGGGCCTCACCGCCGCTGGCTCCGGCTGCGCCGGCGTCTGACGCGTTCGTGGGTCCGCCGGCGGCCTCCCCGTTCGAGGCGTTTCCGGGACCTCCGGCGCTATTCCCGGTAGAAACGTTCGCGCCGGCACCAGTGACGCCGTCAGTCCCGTTTCCCGGACTCCCGTTCCGTTCGGGTGCGTTACCGGCTTGTCCAGGGCCTCCACCGGCTGTGCCGAGTCCCCGTCCGGCGTTTCTGCCTGCAATCCCACGGGCGATCGCGGCCGTCTCCGGGCCGGAGAGATTGCTCGCCTCGGTTCTGAGTCGTTCGATGTTCGAGGTGTTGATTCCCTTCCGTTCTCGAACCTCCGCCGGCAGCGACGAGGCCGACTCGTTCGTCTGGTTCAGCCGGCGGTCGATCGCGTTGATCTTGGCACTCAGCCCGGCGACCCGAGCACGGTACTGACCCTCTGAGAGTTCACCGGCCTCGTAGGCCTGCTCCAGTTCCGCACGGCGATCACGGAGGGTTTCGAGCCGTTCCTGGGTGGCGTTCAGTTCGTTGGCGACGACGGTCGCCTTGGACTCATTCGACGCTGCGGCGGCTACACGCAGTCCGAACGCGCGGGACCCGACTTCCTCGCTGACTTCGGTCCCCTGGACGGAGACGACCCCCGCAAGCTGTGCACCGGGCTCGATATCGCTCGTCGAGCCGTTCGTGTCCGACGTGTTCTCTTCGGCCGTCTCGTTTGCTGTCGGCGTCGCAGTTTCCGTCGATCCGTTCGCGGGCGTGGCGGTCGCAGTCTCGTTGATCTGTGCGACTCCCGCCGAGAGCGCACCCGACGACGACGCGTCCCCCGACGACGCGGCGGCGACGCCGACCGGGGCCATCCCGATCACGACGACGAGCGCGACGACGAGCGCAGATACGGTTTTCATCATCTGTCTGTTACTCACCTGGACCCATATAGTATCGACATCCTTACGCCCATTTAGCCCGGATTAAGTCGGGTTAGATCCCGTCGCAGTCGGCGTATTGTGTCGCTCATTGAGCAGCCGCGCCTCACTCTTCGTCAGGACCGCTGGGACCGAACTCCTCGTCTGGGAGGACGAGGACGTTTTCCCGTCCCAGCCGGAACGCGTCGAGGTCGCCCTCGTCGCGCATCTTCCTGACCACCTGGCTCGTCTTCGCGTCGGTCCAATCGAGCGTCCCTGCGACCTCCTGCTGTTTCATCCGTCCGCCCTTGTGTTCGACGAGCGCGAGCACGCGCTCCTGGTTGCTCAGCAGTTCGTCCTCCCAGGGATCCACGTCGCCAGTGTCTTCCTCGCCGCTCGCGGCGGCCGATTCGGCCGCTTCGCTTCCGCTCTCGTCGTCGCTGTCGGCGGCGGTACCTGCCGCGGCGCCGGCTGTGGCCCCCGCCACCGCGCCAGCGTCCGGCTCAGCGGCCGCTGCTTCGTCTGCTCCGATCGTTCCGTTTCCGGCCCCGGCACTCACATCGTCCGATTGCGAGGCTTCGGGAGTTGCTGCGGCGCCCGAGGAGCCACCGTCCCGACCGCCACCCGCGGCCGCGACTGGGCTTCCGCCGTCGTCCTCGCCCTGCCGCAAGACGTACCAGCCACCGACGACGACCACGAGCGCGAGCACCACGAGCGCGGCGACGAGCGGCAGGCTGCCGAGTCCGCTGTCGGTTCCCCCGTCGTCGTCGCCGCTTCCGTCGACAGCGGCGGTGGTGGTGTCACCGCCGGCCGCCGCCTCTGTGACGACGAGCGTGGGCTCTTCGGGGCCGAAATCAAGTGGGCCGGACCAGACGACCACCTGCGAGTCCTCGCGTCTGTCCGTCGGTTCCGGCTGAACCGTCTCGATCCCGTAGCCCGCCGGCCAGGAGAACTGCAGCGACGTCTCGCTGTCGAGGAAGAGTCCCGCGAGGGCGTCACCCGCCCGGATCTCCCCGTCCTCGACGGCGGCGAAGTTCGTCCAGACGAACGTGTACGTGACGACGCCGTAGTCCTGCGGGAGTTGCTGTCGCGTCGCCGCCACCGAGACGTTCTCGATCGCCATCTCCCGGCCGGTCGCGTTCTCGGCGGTCTGCGCCGTCGCCGTCATCCGGTCGCGGAACTGCCCGGAGTACTGCGATTCGTTAGCCTCGATGTCGTCACGGAGCGAGAGAAACGCCTCCGTCGCGTTGTCGTCGTCAAGGCGGACCCGATACTCGACGGTCCACGCGGCGGAGCCATCCGAGCGAAGATCGATCTGCAGCGAGACGTCGTCCGGATCGATCTGCGTATCGGCGATCGTCCCCGTCGGCTGCGCCGTCGCCCCCGGTGCTGCTGCACCGAGGAGCGCGACGACCACGAGGCCGAGACAGGCGAGGCGCGCTGCGCGGTCGGGCATCTTACACCCTACTCGAAGCGGGGGGCACAAACAACTTCCGAGAAGGAAAGGCCCGTATCCGACAAACCGCCGTGGTGTCGGAGGGGTTACACCGTTAGACGTCGAACACGACGTACGCTTCCCACCCGGAATCGGTCTCCTGGATCCGCATCTCCGAGTAGGTGACCGCTTTTACCTCTCTGGCGTCGACCGCCGAGAGCGGAATCCCGCGTGCGGTGCCGGCCAGTTTCCACTGGGATTCCGTCTCCTCGGTCGCGTCGTCGTTTTCCGCCTCCGGCGGGTCGACCTCCACCTGATTGTCGACGGGAAGGACACCGCGGACGTCGCGCTCGTAGATGAGTTGATCGAGGTAGTCGAAAAGCAGCGCCTCCCGGTTTTCGGCCGCGACGGTGACCTCGAACTCCGACCCTCCGTTGTCGGGAATCTCCTCACAGGACGCCGCCGCAAGCCCGTCGGCGACCGATCCGAAAAGCGTCGAAAGATCGGGAGCCGTCGCTTCGACCGCGACGTCGGCGGTGTGATCGCGGAGTTCGAAGCTCATACGTCCCCGAGGACGCGCCGCCCGGGAGTGTCTTCCGGTCGGCGACGCGGTGGCCTCCGATTTTGGCGACGCGGTGGCCTCCGATTTTGGCGACGCGGTGACCTCCGATTTTGGCGACGCGGTGACCTCCGATTTTGGCGGCGGCGGCGAGGAACTTTATCGTGCTCGCGCCCCTGGATCGAGTATGACGAATCAGGTGGACACCGGACAGGCGTACCGCGAGATCGACCGCTGGGACCGCGGCGTCGGCTGGATCGGCCGCCCCGACGAGAAGATGCAGCGCGCGAGCCACGCGCTCGTCGGCGACGAGGGCGGTGTCTGGGTGATCGACCCCGTCGACGCGCGGGGCCTCGACGACCTGCTGGCCGAACTCGGCGACGTCGTCGGCGTCGTCCTCGGACTCGACAGACACAAACGGGACGCCGCGCGGGTCGCGACTCGCCACGACGTCCCCGTCTACATCCCTGAGTGGATGTCGGGCGTTGCTACCGAACTCGACGCGCCGGTCGAGCGGTTCGGGGGCACGCTCGGCGAATCGGGCTACGAGGCGTTCACCATCCGCGACGCCTCGTTCCCGCCGTGGCAGGAGGTCGGACTCTATCACCGCGAGGACGGGACGCTCGTGGTTCCGGAGGCTGTCGGAACGGTCTCCTTCTTCTGTGCGCCGGGCGAGCGACTGGGTGTTCACCCGATGCTGCGTCCGGTTCCGCCGCGGGACGCGCTGAGTGGGTTCGCACCCGACCGGATCCTCGTCGGCCACGGCGCGGGGGTGACGACTGACGCGGCGGCGGCGCTCCGGGACGCACTCGACGGGGCGAGGCGGAATCTTCCGGGCGCGTACGGCAAGGCCCTCAAGGAACTGCTGTCGTAGGCGAGTCCGGAGACGATCTGTTGCCGTAGCGACGAGTCTCCCCGTCCCTTCCTCTCGTCCGATCGTTCGCCTCCGGCCGAATCCGTGCCCTGCGCCCCGAACCAGCCTTGCGTGACACGCGAGCACACGCGCTGGCTCCGACCCGGTTAGTTTTTAGTACCGGGCCGTGAATCGATCAGTATCAGACTTCCCGCGGGCAAGTGCTCCGGAGCGTCCGGAGCACGCGGGGCCGACGCCGACGCGCTGTAAGACGCCGGGGCCGATCGGTCCCGAGACGGTCCGTCCGCGACGACTGACGGCCGTCGAACCACGTGGGACGTTTCAGTGAGCACCCTCGCCACGTCAGTGGCTTTCGATGCTCGGATACGACTATGGAAATCGAAATCGCAACAATCGGCGGATACGAAGAAGTCGGTCGACAGATGACGGCCGTTCGCGCGGGCGACGACGTCGTCATCTTCGACATGGGCCTGAACCTCAGTCAGGTCCTGATCCACGACAACGTGGAGACCGAAAAGATGCACAGCCTCGATCTGATCGATATGGGCGCCATCCCGGACGACCGGGTGATGTCCGACATCGAGGGCGACGTACAGGCCATCGTGCCGACGCACGGCCACCTCGACCACATCGGCGCGATCCCGAAACTCGCCCACCGGTACGACGCCCCCGTCGTGGCGGCGCCCTTCACGATCGAGTTGGCGAAACAGCAGGTCGAAGACGAGACGAAGTTCAGCGGGAGCTTCGACAACGACTTCGTGAAGATGGAGGGCGGCGAGACGATGTCGATCGGCGACTCCGGCAACGTCGAACTCGAGTTCGTCCACGTCACCCACTCGATCATCGACGCGATCAACCCCGTGATCCACACGCCCGAGGGCTCGATCGTCTACGGTCTCGACAAGCGGATCGACCACGATCCCGTACTGGAAGACCCGATCGATATGGAGCGCTTCCGCGAGATCGGCCGCGAGGGCAACGGCGTCCTCTGTTACATCGAGGACTGTACGAACGCAGGCCGGAAGGGGCGGACGCCCTCCGAGTCCCACGCCCGGCACCACCTCAAGGACACGATCCGGTCGATGGAAGACTACGACGGCGGGATCGTCGCGACGACGTTCTCGTCGCACGTCTCTCGGGTCTCCTCGCTCGTGGAGTTCGCGAAGGACATCGGCCGTCAGCCGGTGCTGCTCGGTCGCTCGATGGAGAAATACTCCGGTACCGCGGAGCGACTCGGCTTCGTCGACTTCCCCGACGACGTGGGGATGTACGGCCACCGCAAGTCCGTCGACCGGACGTTCAAGCGGATTATGAAGGAGGGCAAGGAGAAGTTCCTCCCCGTCGTCACGGGTCATCAGGGCGAGCCGCGCGCGATGCTCACGCGGATGGGCCGCGGCGAGACCCCCTACGAGATCGAGGACGGCGACAAGGTCATCTTCTCGGCGCGGGTCATCCCCGAACCGACGAACGAGGGCCAGCGCTACCAGTCCGAGCGCCTCCTGAAGATGCAGGGCGCCCGGATCTACGACGAGGTCCACGTCTCCGGCCACCTGCGCGAGGAGGGGCACTACCAGATGCTCGATGCGCTGCAGCCCCAACACGTCATCCCCGCCCACCAGGACCTGCAGGGCTTCGCGCCGTACGTCGACCTTGCGGAGTCGCAGGGCTACGCGCTCGGTCGCGACCTGCACGTCACGCGGAACGGGAATCTGATCCAGCTGGTGGAGTGAGATGAGTTCGGAAGCGACGGAGGAGCGGGTACTCGAGGCGGTCGCCGAGCGACGCGAACTCGTCAACGGCGCCCTCGACGAGGAGATCCCGATGCAGTCGCCCGAGCGGCTCTACGAGGCGACGCGTCACCTGCTTTTGGCCGGCGGCAAACGCCTCCGGCCGACCGTCTCGCTTCTGACCGCGGAGGCGCTGGCCGACGTCGAGCCGCTGTCGGTCGATTACCGCTCGTTTCCCGCGCTCGACGGCACGGAGATCGATATGCTCGCGGCGGCCACGAGCATCGAGGTCATCCAGTCGTTCACGCTGATCCACGACGACATCATGGACGACGACGACCTCCGTCGCGGCGTCCCGGCGGTGCACAAGGCCTACGACACGGAGATGGCGATTCTCGCGGGCGATACGCTCTACGCGAAGGCCTTCGAGTTGCTCTCGGAGACCGGCGCCGACCCCGCAAACGGGATCGACGCCGTCCGACGGCTCGCGACCACCTGCACCCAGATCTGCGAGGGCCAGGCTCTGGACGTCGAGTTCGAGCACCGAACCGGGGTGATTCCCGACGAGTATCTGGAGATGATCGAACTGAAAACCGCAGTACTGTACGGGGCCGCAACCGCCACCGCGGCGGTCCTGATGGGCGCCGACGACGAAACCGTCGAGGCGCTCTACCGCTACGGGATCGATTCCGGGCGTGCGTTCCAGATCCAAGACGACGTCCTCGATCTGACCGTGCCGTCCGAAAAGCTGGGCAAACAGCGCGGTTCGGACCTCGTCGAGAACAAGGAGACGCTCATCACGCTCCACGCGCGCCAGCAGGGTGTCGACGTCGACGGACTCGTCGACGCCGACGACGTCGAGTCGGTGTCGGAACCGGAGATCGAAGCGGCCGTCTCGGAACTCGACGCCGCCGGATCGATCGACTACGCGGAGGCGAAGGCTCGCGAACTCACAGAGAACGCGAAGGACCATCTCGCGGTCCTCCCTGACAACGAGGCGCGGACGCTGCTTTCGGACCTCGCCGAGTATCTCATCACTCGCGGGTACTGACCGCCGGCGCTCCGACAGGCCCCCGGTCCCCCGCTACCTGGGATTCCCCCGTTTCTCGAGCTATGGCCTTTGACGCTTACCTCGATAGTGACTATCACACGAGTAGGTTTTTATATTATGTTATTATTTTGTCCATTATGGGGGACTCACAGGAAAACAGCCAACAAGACGAGAGAGAGGGGGAAGAACGTCCTCCGCCACGGTTGGCTGAGGACCAGTTCTATCGGGCGCTGGCGGCAGCCCACCGTCGACGTCTCCTCCATCATTTGGTTGTGGAGGAAGATAGTAGCCTCGACGAACTCGCTACTGTCCTTAGCGAGTGGCAACCGACGACCACTGGCACGACAGATACGTCAGCGGACCGGTCGGAAATTCGTCTCACCCTGGTCCACAATCACTTGCCTGGACTCGACGAGGCGGGACTGATCGACTACAATCCGCAAAGCGAATCCGTCCAGCTTGCACCGCTACACCCGCAGGTTGTGGATATCATTCGCCGGAGTATCGAGGCGGAGCAGCGTCCAGAGTCGTAGTGATGCCGGATGGTTGATTGCAGAGCTTCGAGACCGCGAGCAGCGCGTTACCATCTCTTGGAGTGGCAACCGACCCGACATCGAAGCGTGACTCACCTGGGAGTCCGGAGCCGTTCATCGAGATCAAAGCCGCTGGCGAGGTCGTGAGAACCACCGACATCGACACAATCGAGGAGCTGGACGGACCATCGATCCGATGCTTGTCGAAGAGATCGCAACGGCGCGTACTACAGTTCGACCCGCGACGGATAGCCTCGATGAGGAGGGAGGACACCGCTACCTATGTGGCTCCGTCCGCTGGGCCGAACGATTCGATCCACGACAACGGGGATCTGCGGATCGTTCTCCGAGTCTCTCGCGATCTGGCAGCACCGCACCGATCCTCCGAATCCGCGCAGCCAGTCATACTGAGTACGCTCGTCGCTGCCCGCCGAAAGCCGTCAACGGGGATGGCGCTCGGCGAGAAAAGTGAGCGTACTCGGTATCAGACTCCGAGCGCCTCGCAGAGGTCGTGAAACGAGTCGATCGTCAGATCGGGTTCCCCGTCGAACGGCTCCCAGGGCGTCCCCTTCCGATCGACGCGGATGCCCCACATTCCGGCGTGTTTCGCCCCCTGAACGTCGAACCAGCCGGCACTCACGTGGGCGATCTCGTCGATCGGCGTGCCGGTTCGCGCGGCGGCGTGGCGGTAGATTTCGGGGGCTGGTTTGAACGTCTCCACCTCGTCGGCGCTGATCGTGTCCTCGATCAGGCCCTCGATCCCGGCGTGTTCGACCATCGACGCGAGCATCTCGGGGTTGCCGTTCGAGACGACGTAGCAGTCGTACCCGCCGGCGCGCAGCCGGTCGATACCCTGACGGACGTCGTCGAACACGTCGAGTTCGTGGTAGACGGCGAGGATCTCGTCGCGCTCCGCCCGGGAGATATCGACCCCGTGGGCGTCGAGGGCGTACTGCAGGGCGTCGCGGTTCATCTCGTAGAAGGGCTGGTAGGCGTCGATGTGGTTCGCGACGAACGTGTACTCGAGCGACCGCGCGCGCCAGAGTTTCGAGACTGGTTCGGGGTCCTCAACGCGGGCTTCGAGCGCCGATTCGGCGGCGTCGACGTCGACGAGGGTGCTGTAGGAGTCGAACGTGATGGTGGTCACGCGGTCCGGATCGAACGTCATCGGTCGACGAACGAGCGCCGGACGGATATACTGTCGGACGGGAGCAGACGGTCGGAGCACAGTCGCCGTGGACGAAAGCATCCACAACCCCGAATTCGCGCCCCTTTTTTACTGCGGAGTACCCACCGACGCATAATGGACGACGATCTACGCGAACGAATCGAACGCGAGGCCGAAAAGCACGCGCTTTTGAACGCGGTGAAATACGAGAGCGACGCCGACGTCGGCGCGATTATGGGGCCGCTGATGGGCGAGAATCCCGATTTCCGCCCACACGGGGACGAGATCCCCGGCGTCGTCGGTGGCGTCGTCGCCCGCGTCAACGACCTCTCGACGGCCGAGAAACGCGAGCGACTGGCCGAGCTGGCACCCGAGGAACTCGAAGAAATCGAAGCCGAAGACGAGGGTGAGGAACACGACCTGCCGGACCTCCCGAACGTCGACGACTACGACGAGGTGCGGATGCGCGCTGCCCCGAACCCGAACGGCCCTTGGCACATCGGCCACGCCCGGATGCCCGCGGTGATCGGTCGGTACAAAGAGCGGTACGACGGCTCCTTCATCGTCCGGTTCGACGACACCGACCCCGAGACGAAGCGGCCGGACCTCGACGCCTACGACGCCATCCTCGAGGACATCGACTACCTCGGCTTCGAACCGGACGACGTCATCATCGCCTCCGATCGGCTGGAGACGTACTACGACCACGCGCGCGAGCTGATCGACGCCGGCGGCGCGTACACGTGTTCGTGTTCCGGCGAGGAGTTCTCGGCGCTGAAAAACGATGCCGAACCGTGCCCGCACCGCGGGAAGGACGCCGAGACCACCCGCGAGGAGTTCGAGGCGATGGTCGACGGCGACTATGCGGCCGGTGAGATGGTCCTCCGAGTTCGGACCGACATCAAACATAAGAACCCTGCCCTCCGCGACTGGGTGGCCTTCCGGATGATCGACACGCCGCACCCGCGCCCGGAGGCTGCCGAGTACCGCTGCTGGCCGATGCTCGACTTCCAGTCTGGCGTCGACGATCACCTCGCCGGTGTCACGCACATCATCCGCGGGATCGACCTCCAGGACTCCGCGAAGCGCCAGCGGTTCGTCTACGACTACTTCGGGTGGGACTACCCGGAAGTGGTCCACTGGGGCCACGTCCAGGTCGACGCCTACGACGTGGAGATCTCGACGTCGACGCTGAAAGCCAAGATCGACGCGGGAGAACTCGACGGCTGGGACGACCCGCGCGCGCCGACGTTGAAGAGCCTCCGGCGCCGCGGGATCCGTGGCGAGGCCGTCGTCGAGGCGCTGGCCGCGCTCGGGACCTCCACCGCGAACGTCGACCTCTCCGTGAGTTCGATCTACGCCGCGAACCGCGACCTCGTCGATGACGAGGCCGACCGCTACTTCCTCGTCCGCGACGGCGAGCGGTTCGCCGTCGACGGCGGCCCCGACGCGGGTCACCCGCCGCTGCACCCCGACCACGAGGAGCGCGGCGACCGGACCGTGCCCGCCGCCGAGGGCGTTCTCGTCGAACCGGAGGACCTGCCGAGCGAGGGCGAGCGCGTCTGGCTGAAAGGCTACGCCTGCGTCCGGCGGGAGGGCGACACCCTCGTCGCGACTGGCGACGACATCGAGGTGGTCCGCGCCGGCGACGTCGACGTCGTCCACTGGGCGCCCGCGGAGGGCGGCATCGACGTGCGGATGCGAACGCCGGACGGCGACGTCACCGGCGTCGCCGAACCCGACTTCGGGACGACCGAGGTCGACGACGTCGTGCAGTTCGAGCGGGTCGGGTTCGCGCGAGTGGACGCCCACGACGACGAGGAATCGGTGACCTACTGGACGCACCCGTAGCTGCCGATCCAGTCTTCGTGGCGTGGCCGCCTGCCACTCCACTGTGATGCAAGCGCCCCGAATTCTCTGTGCACCGCGAAAAATGAGCCAAAACGGGGCGAATTGCAGTTGACGGCGAACCCCATTTATCCGTCGCAGGCCCCGACCCCCGAGCGAGATTCGACACCTATGAATACAAAACTGATCGTGGCCGTCGTTCTGATCGTGGCTCTCGGAGCGGGGGCTGTTGTGGTGGGGGGAGACCTGCTTTCGGGCGGGAATAGCGACGATACCGAACCGTTCCCGACAGCGACGGCGACACAGACACCTGCGAGCGGCGACGACGGGGGAGCGGAGGGGGCAACGACGACAGCGGCGTCGACGGGGACGCCGACGCCACCCTTCGCGTTCACGATCGACAACATCGAGGAGTGCGGCCAGACCTGCCGTGACGTCACCTCGACGCTGACGAACCAGCAGGACACGACTGCCGAGGACGTCACCGTCTACACCCGGATGTTCGCCGGCAACGAGACCAACGAGGACGACGAGGTCTGGCGCGGCAGCGCCGACGTCGGCACGCTGGAACCCGGCGAGTCTCACACCGAGACCCGTCGCGTCGAACTGTCGCTGTCGGACGGGCTGGCGATCCAGAACGCGGGCGGCTGGATCACCATCCAGACCACCGTCGAGACCGCCGATCAAACGATCACGTTCTCCGAGCGGCGGAAGGTCGCCTGATCCGGGGACTCCCAGCCGGAGGGATCCGGAACGTCCTTACCCGACGACGGCGAACCTATGGGTATGACACTGGGAGTTCGGGCCGTCTCGGAACTCTCGCCCGCCGAGCGCGCTGCCCTTTTCGACCGGGACGCGGGGGTCGACGAGGTCCGGGGCGACGTGCGAGAGATCGTCGGCCGCGTCCGCGAGGAGGGCGACGTCGCCGTCCGCGAGTTCTGTCGGAAGTTCGACGACGTCGAGGTCGGGAATCTGGACGTGACCGACGACGCGGAACGCGCCTACGAGGCGATCGACGACGACGTGCGCGAGGCGATCGAGACCGCCGCGGCGAACGTCCGAGCGTTTCACGAACGGCAGGTCCCCGACGACTGGCGGGACTCGTTCGGCGATGACACGACAGGGGAGACGGGCCGCCGCGAACTCGGCCGTCGCTTCCGCCCGCTGGACTCGGTCGGCGTCTACGCCCCCGGCGGCACGGCCGCGTATCCGTCGAGCGTACTGATGGGCGTCCTGCCGGCGACGGTCGCGGGCGTCGAACACGTCGCGCTCGCGACGCCGCCGGCCGAGGAGATCAATCCGGTCACGCTCGCGGCCGCCCACGTCGCCGGCGCCGATCGGATCTACAGCGTCGGCGGCGCGCAGGCGATCGGCGCGCTCGCGTACGGCACCGAGACCGTCACGAGCGTCGGGAAGATCGTCGGGCCGGGCAACAAGTGGGTCACCGCCGCGAAGGCCGAGGTACGAGGCGACGTCGATATCGACTTCCTGGCGGGTCCCTCGGAGGTGCTGGTCTTGGCTGACGACACCGCCGATCCCGACCTGGTCGCGGCCGACCTGCTCGCACAGGCCGAACACGACCCCAACGCCTCGGTCGTGGCCGTGACCGACGACGAACGCGTCGCGGAGGCCGTCGTCGACGCCGCCGAGGCGCAGGTCGAGGACCGCGAGCGGGCGGACGTGATCCGGGCGGCGCTCGATAACGACGCCTCGGGGGTCCTGCACGCCCGGTCGATGTCGGAGGCCGTCCTGTTCGCCGAGGAGTACGCCGCCGAACACCTGTCGATCCAGGCCGACGACGACGAGGCGTTGCTCGACCGGATCACGAACGCCGGCAGCGTCTTCTTGGGTCCATACACGCCGGTCGCCGCCGGCGATTACGCCTCGGGGACGAATCACGTCCTGCCGACGTCCGGCGGAGCGAAGCGCTACGGCGGGCTCTCGGTCGACACCTTCCTCCGATCGACGACCGTCCAGCGACTCGACCGCGAGGGACTGGACGCGCTGTCGGAGACGATCACGACGCTCGCAGACGCAGAGGGCCTAGAAGCGCACGCCGAGAGCGTCCGCGCCCGGTTCGACGGGGACAACGAGTAACACGGGATGGCCGACGACCGCCGCCCGCCGACGTTTTCGGACGCCTGTGCGGCCGTGCTGGCGGATCCGAGCGGCTCTCACTCGGTGCGGACGACCCTCGCGCCCATCTACGCTCGAACGCGCTCCGAGGAGTGGGGGAAGCGGCGCGCCCGCCTCGTGACTTCGCGCTTCCCCGCGGACGTCGACCGCGTCCTCGAACTCGGGTGCGGCGTCGGCACGGTCCTGCAGCGACTCGGCGAACGATACGAGGCGATCGGTGTCGACGACCGGGGCGCACAGCTCCGGTTCCCCGCCACCCGCGGCGAGGCGGTCGTCCGCGGCGATCCGTCGCAGCCACCCCTTCGATCCACCTTCGACGCCGTCTGCGCCGTCGAGGACGCGACCGGTCGTTCGTCGGCGATCGACCTCTGTGTGGCCGGGTACACTGTTTTGCGACCGGGCGGTATCGCCGTGATCGCGGCCCCGACCGATCCATCGGCCATCGCTGAACCTGGGGTCGAGACGTACAGCGGGTCCCGATACCTCTTGGAGCGCGCCGTCGACGTGACAGACTCGGCCATCGTCGTCGATTACCGAGTCACCGACCGTCGGGACGGTGAGCGTGCGGTTACGACGGAGCGACGGGCCGTCGAAACCACGACAGCCGACAAACTAACCGCTGCGTTCCGTGCTGCGGGGTTCGAGGAGGTCCTCGTGGCCGGCGAGAGCGACCTTCCCGGTGTCGTGGTCGGCCGGGGGGTCAGACCCGTCGATACCGGCGATTCCGCGGAACCCCTCCTCCCGGGAACAGAGGAGTGAGTACTGTTACGATTCGTCCCCCTGAAGCGTCAGTACCGGGATATCGGAGAGCCTGACCACCCGTTCGGTGGTACTCCCGAGCAGATAGCGATCGAGGCCGCGGCGTCCCTGGGTTCCCATCACGATCAGGTCCGCGTCCACCACGTCGGCGTAGTTGAGGATCGTGTCGACGGGATCGCCCGTTTCGACGGCGTCGACGATGTCGACGTGCGGGGCGATCCGATCGGCGGCCTTCTCGATGATCCGTTCGCCCTCGTGTTCGAGCGCGTCGACGACCTCGGTACCCAGCATCGTCACGCTGTCGCGGTTGGTGTCGGCGACGTACAGGAGGTGCAACGTCGCATCGTGCGCCGCAGCGAGTTTGGCGGCATAATCGATCGCGGCGTCGGCCTGGTCGCTCCCGTCTGTCGGGGCGAGGATCGTGTCGTACATACGGGTCAGTTCGGCGGGGAGTTGGATATATCTCCGGTCGTCGAGACGACGCCCTGATATAACCGATATCGGTTACTCCCCGGACAGTTGAGTAGCGTCACCATTAACTCCGTTCGTCTGCTACTGATTCGCATATGAGCACAGAAACCGCCGGCGGTGACGGCGGCGAGGGGACAGTGACCGTCACACAGGAGGCTGCAGCGGAGGCGCTCCGGCTCATCGAGTCGGAGGGACTCGACACCGACGAGGCCGGACTTCGGCTGTTCGTCCAGCAGGGCGGGTGCGCGGGGCTCTCCTACGGAATGCGGTTCGATCACGAACCCGAACCGGACGATGCGATTGTCGAACAGCACGGACTCAGAGTGTTCGTCGATCCGGCAAGTCAGAACTACGTCGGCGGCTCGACGCTGCAGTACGAGGGCGGCCTCCAGGGTGCGGGCTTCCACGTCGAGAACCCAAACGTCGTCAGCGAGTGCGGGTGCGGCGAGTCGTTCCGGACCTGACCCGTCCGCGCCGACCGCGGCGTGGTTCCCCCGAGACTATATCGTTCTGTCCCGAAGTGGACGTATGGCAACAGAACTGGATGCCGTCCAGAGCCCCGACGGGGAGACGGTGTACGTCGACCGATCCGACGCCGAAGTCGGCGCACAGGCGCCGTTCTTCGTCGTGTACGCCACGCCGGACCGTCTCGACCGCTGGGGCTTTTTCTGTGGAAACTGCGAGTCGACCGACACCGCGATGGACACGATGGGCCGCATCGAGTGCAACGTCTGCGGTAACGTGAGAAAACCTGACGAGTGGGACGCGGCCCACGAGTGAGGCCGGGGCCCATCGCTGGACGCTGCACCGACTCGTCGCCTAAACTTGGACGGATTCGTCGCCGAAAGCTGGACTGAATCGCAGCCTAAATGTGGACTGATACTGATTACTCTCACTTTTTACCGCCGAGCGCTACCCCCGTTGGCGGCGTTCGGCGGGAAGAGACGAGAGTAATCAGTATGACTCCTCGCCACTTTGGAGTCGATTCGCGGCAGATCTTGGATCGAACCGTCGTCGCCACTGACCGATCCCAGAGTGTGGTATCCGGTGCCAAGATTTATGCTACCTGGTATCGTAGCAGCAGGTACATGCCCCCTGTCAGCATGCCTCCCTCGGAGGACGCCCGGGCGATCTTCCGTCGGCTGGGCTACAGTGTTTCGGGCGACGGACCGGACTTCGTCGCCGAGCGAAAGTGGCGCACGGTTCGCGTCACGGCCGTTTCCGATGGCGACGACCTCAATGGACGCCGTCTGCTCGCCGACGGTGGCGAGCCGTCGGGCGAGTATCGATTCCGTTGCTTTGTCGCACCGAAGAAAGCCACAGGGGACGTACAGCACCGACTCGCGAGTGTCGATCCCGGCTACGAGTGGGCGGTGATCGGCGTCGGCGACGACGGCGACTACGACGTTCATCGGCCCGAGGCGAGCTGAATCGGACCGCTGTTCTCGCGTTCGACGACCTGCCTCACCCTGACACTGATTGCTCTGACTTTTTATCGCCGAGCGCCGCCCCCGCTGACGGCGCTCGTCGGCAAGAGCCGAGAGTAATCAGTATGAGTGACATCTGACGCCGCGTGCGCGAGGGTCGGCGTCACCACTCACGCCGCGTGCGCGAGGGTCGGCGTCACCACTCACGCCGCGTGCGCGAGGGTCGGCGTCACCACTCACGCCGCGTGCGCGAGGGTCGGCGTCGCCCCCGAGATTTATCGTGTTCCGTGCTGTAGATTCGGGCGACGATGGTATTCAAGAAAGTCACCCTGATCGGCCGGAGCGGAGAGAGTTTCGATAGTGCAGTCGACGATGCGATCGACCGAGCCGAGGCAACACTCGATAACGTCCACTGGATCGAGGTAGACGAACTCGGCGTCGAGGTCGCGTCGGTCGACGGCCGAGAGTATCAGGCCGAAGTCACCGTCGCCTTCCAGCTGCGCGACGGCGAGTAATCGACAACCGACGAACCGGCACCCACGCAGGTCGCCCTGCGACCGACGGCTTCTTTTTTATTGCCCGACCAGGGCGCGTGAATGGCGCGTCTGCTCCACTACTCGGACGTCGAGAACGTCTACGACGATCCCGTCCGCGCAGCCCGGCTGGCGGGCGCGCTCCGAACTCGGAACGGCGACGACGCGCTCGTCTGCGGCACTGGCGACAACACCGCACCAGGGGTGCTCGCGCTGATCGAGCGCGGGCGACAGGCGCTCGATCTGTTCGCCGCCGTCGACGCCGACCTCGAAACCTTCGGCAACCACGATTTCGATTACGGACCCGAGGCGACGCGGTCGCTCGTCGCCGCCGCGCCGCAGCAGTGGGTGTCGGCGAACGTCCACACGAGCGACGGCGACCGATTCGCTGCCGACGACGTGGTTCCCCACACTGTCGAGTCCGTCGACGACGTCCGCATCGGCTTCTTCGGCGTCACCGATCCCGCGACGCCGTCGTTGAATCCGATGGCCGGTGATCTGCAGTTCACCGACCCATACGAGGCTGCAGCGCGGGCCGTCGACGAACTGACCGCGGCGGGCGTCGATCGGATCGTCGCGCTCTCGCATCTCGGCAGCGGTGACGACGAACTCGCACGCTGCGTCGACTTAGACGTGATCCTCGGCGGCCACGTCCACGTCGAACGCGACGAGGTGGTCGCAGGGACGCGGCTGCTCCGCCCGGGTGCGAACGGACACGTGATCTACGAGGTGGCGTTCGGTGCGGCCGGTACAGTCGACGTGACGCGGCACGAAACCGCCGACGCCCCGATCGCGGACGACGTCGTGAACGCGCTCCAGGGTCGGATCGAGGCGGCGGGCCTCGGCGAGGTGGTGGCGGTGGTCGACCGGCCGCTGGACCGGCGCGGATCGACAGTGTACGGCGGCGAGTCCCGAATCGGCAACTTCGTCGCCGACGCCTATCGGTGGGCGATGGCGACCGATGTCGGCCTGCAGAACAGCGGGGGGATCCGCGAGGGCCCGCCGCTCGCCGGGGAGGTGACCGTCGCGGATCTCGTGAGCGTCATCCCGTTCGAGGAGCCAGTCGTCCGCGCGGAACTGACCGGCGCGGAACTGCTCTCCGTGTTCCGGGAGTCTTCGGCTGCCGTCGTCGACTTCGGCGAACCGGGCTGGTGGCATAGCCACCTCTCCGGTGCGACGGTCGTCTGGGACGACGACGCGAACGAACTCCGGTCGGCGCAGGTCGGGGGCGAGCCGGTCGATCCGGACCGCACCTACACGCTCGCGACGTCGGCGTTCCTCCTCCACACCGACCACGAGTTCCCCACGCTCACGGAGCGCCACCGCGCCGGCGAGGGAGATATCCAGTTCGAGGTGCTCGCGGCGTACGCACGCGAGTGCGGGATCGATCCCGAGATCGAGGGGCGGATCCGCCGGATTTCCGGGAGTGGTGACGCCGAGGACTGATAGAACGGTTCAGGTGAGCTATCGAACAATCGATGGAAGTAGCATCCGGCAACCGAGCGGCTCGAAGAGCCCGGGAGGTCGCCGGTTCACTCGCCGGAGGCTCGCAGGCTTTTGGTCCAGCTTTTGCCGAGGGCCGGCTCCGCCGGCCCGCAGCGCAAAAGGTGGGTCTGTATGGAAACGTTCAGGGGCCGTCGAATCCTCCCACTGGACGTGACGCGCGTTGTTGTCCCTGTCCGGTACCCGCTATCGACCCACTCGAAGACCACGCTCTCGGAGGCCATCCGGATCGCCGAGGAGCGGTCGGCGGAGTTGACGGTCCTCCACGTGGATCTCTACCAGTCAGGGAAGGACGTCTCGCGGGCCGATCTGAAACAGGCTGTCGAGTCCGAGTTCGGACCACTCGAACGGACACGGTACGTGGTCCGACGCGGCTTCCTCGTCGAGGAGACGATCCTCGAAGAGGTGGCCGCCGACGAGGCCGATATCGTCGTCATCGGTGCCAAGCAGGCGGGTCGGTGGCGACAGATGATCCGGCGCGTACTCGACGATCCGGATATCGAATCCTTCCTGCGGCAGGAACTCGATTCTACCGTGATCTCAGTCCGTGCCGACGAGTGAACAGGGAACGACCCGGCAATCCGCCGCCGACTTCGGCTCACTCCGCCTCGAACCCTTCCGAGGAAGGGTCCTCGTGACCGGCATTTGATCCGACCGGCCGCGACTGTGACCGGTCACCGACAGTTGCCTCCAGCGTACCGCTGGTCTCGTCGAACACGAGGTGGCGGTGGGGGTACGCGAACTCGATCTCCGCATCGGAGTCGTGGAACGTGTCCGCGATTCGGTCCCGGACGTGGGACTGGATCGTGGGGATCTTGTACGGTTGCTTCGCCCAGTAGCGGAGCCTGAGTTCCACACCGTCGTCCCCGAACGAGGTTCGCAGGACGGTCGGCCGTGCCGGATAGCGTGCGCTTCCGATACGGATGTCGGGGCCGCCGGTGATGACCGGCCCGACATCGGCGGCCGCACGCCGCATCAACTGCATCGCTCGGTCGATATCGGATTCGTAGGTGACGACCACGTCGAGCTTCAGCCGAACCCGTTCGTCCTCGGCGGAGAAGTTCGTCACCAGATGCTGTCTGATCTCTGAGTTCGGGATGACGAGAAAGGTGTTATCGAGGGTGAAAAGCTTCGTGTAGCGAATCGTGATATCGTCGACGAAGCCCCGCTGACCGTTGTCCAGTTCGATCATATCGCCGATCTCGTAGGGCTGATCTGCCAGGATGAACAGGCCGTTGATCGTACTCCCGACGATCGGTGCGAGCACGATACCGAGGACCGCAGAGAACACCGTCACCGAGAGAACGATATCACCGATCTGAAAGCCGAGTACGCCCGCGGCGACGGTGGTCGAGAGGAACACGACGGCCAGCCGAATTAGTCTGAGTACCGTCTGTGCGACGCTCTCTCTGGGGAACTGCCGGGCGACGGACCGGCCCAGAAGCTGAACGACGTACCGTGATACGAGCACACCGCCGGCGATAATTACAGCGGCGAGGATCCACCGCCAACCCGGGAAGAACACCCACTCCGGAAGCGTGCCCGTGGGAGACGTCTCCGGCGTGCCGGCTTGCAACACAGCTACCTCTGCGATCCATCCCCATCCCGCTTCGGCCCAGGCATCTCCCGTGCCCCCTACCGCCGCTGTCCCGAGGAGTGCCGGCTGCGACCACATACCTCCGACCACGAGAGCCCCGGATAAAAAGGGTCGCTCGCGACTGGCGGTCACAGGTGAGAGATAGGGGCTGCGAAAGCAAAAACGAGCGGCTGATCCACCACCGGCCGACATCGATCTGGGCTGGAATACCGGCGTTTCGTAATCTCGTGCTACTCAAAATATAGTAAATAGTAAGTAGGCAGGCCGAGCAGACCCGTCTATGACGGAGGAACTCCACGCGACGCTCGAGGGAGTCGGAGAGCGGTTCGATCTCGGCGAGTACGAAATCGAAGCGTACCTGGCCGTACTCGAACACGGGGAACTGACGGCTTCGGAAATCGCAGATCGGACCGAGATCCCACAGCCCCGGGTGTACGACACGGTTCGAAGCCTCTCGGACCGGGGGCTCGTCGAACTCCGGGAGTCGCGGCCGATGAAGATCGTCGCCGTCGATCCGGAGGACGCCTTCGGCAACGTCAAACAGTCGCTGGAGGATCTCATCTCGGAACTCGAAGCGCGGTACACCGCCCCTGCGCGGGACACCGAAGCAGTCTCCCTCGTCAAATCGCGGTCGACGATCCTGCGGTACGTCGAGGAGATCATCGAGAGCGCCGAGTACGAACTGGTGCTCTCTTTGACCCCCGATCTGCTGCGTCGGTTCCGCGACGACCTCGCGGCAAAAGTCGACGCAGGCGTCAGTGTGGATCTCCTGGTGACTCCACAGTCGCACGCGCCCGACCCAGAGGAGTTCGACTACCTCGAAGTCGCGACCGTCGCGCGTGCCCGCCGCGGTATCACCACCCCGGTCCTCGCTGTCGCCGACGGCAACTACTCGATCTACGCGACCCAGGACGCGCTCCGCGACGACCGCGACCGCTACGGCGTCATCTTCAACCGTTCGGCACTGGGGTTTCTGGTCTCGGGCTTCTTCGGGACAGTCCTGTGGACGACGGCGGAGACGCTCGCTGCCGACGGCAAGCGTCGACCGTTCCCCCGACGGTACGCCTCGATCCGCCGCGCCGTAAAGGACGTTCGCGAACTCGAGGGGCCGTTCTACGCGTCGGTGACGGGTCGCGACGTCGAAACGGGCGATCCGGTGGTCGTCGAGGGCGAGGTGCAGACTACCCGGTTCGAGGACACCGAGGAGGTCGCCTCGCTCAACCTCGAGACCGACGACGGCGTCCTCGAAATCGGGGGCCTGGTCGCGGCATTCGAAGACGTCGAGGCCCAGGAGATCCTCCTCGGGCGCGACGGGATTCCGGATCGCGAGCGGCTCTGAGACTGGTCGACGTCCCCAGCCGCCGGTATTCGACGCCCGGCGTGTCGAATTCGTTCACGCCGGCGAGGCACAACGGCTTTACTCCTCCCTCCGCTATCGTCATCGACCGATGGAGGCGCGCACGCGGACGTATCTCGAAGGGCGCTTCGGCGACTACTACCGCCGGAGCGACGTCTCAGTGCCGCCCGCCGCCGATCGTCGCGAGTGGGGACACATCCCCTGGAGCGCCGGGCGGACGACGATGATCCGCCACCAGTCGCTGCTCGATATCGGCGACCTCGACGACTTCCTGCACCGGACCGCGCCCCGGCACGTCTACTTCTCGTCGGCCCGCTTTGCGGATCCCGGCGCGTCGTCGATGGACGAGAAGGGCTGGCAGTCCGCGGATCTCGTGTTCGACCTCGACGCCGACCACCTCCCCGGCGTCGACCCCGAGGAGACCTCCTACGCGGAGATGCTCGCGGCCTGCAAGACGGAACTCCGTAACCTCCTTTCGTTTATCGACGACGACTTCGGATTCGCGGACACCGAGGTCGTCTTCTCCGGCGGACGCGGTTACCACGTCCACGTCCGCGACCCTGCCGTCCGGGAACTCGACAGCGAGGCCCGCCGGGAGATCGTCGACTACGTGCGCGCGATCGATCTCGACGTCGACGGGCTGATCACCACGGAATCGAACCGTGGGACGACCCGCCGGATGCTCCGCCGCCACGGAGGGTGGGGCGCGCGGGTCCACCGACGGCTAGTCGACCTCGCCGGGCGCCTCCGGGAGATGGAAGAGACGGCCGCCCTCGAACGGCTTCAGGAACTCGAAGGCATCGGCGAGGGGCGCGCGAAGACCATCCTCGGACAGATCCAGCACAACTTCGAGGCAATCCGCGAGGGCAACGTCGAAGCGGGAGGTCCCGGCACGCGAATTCTCGTTGACGCGCTTGCGGCCGAGGCAGTCGAAGCCGAGAGCGCGCCGATCGACGAGCCGGTGACGACCGACACGAAGCGGCTGATCCGCTTGCCCGGGAGCCTCCACGGCGGCTCCGGGCTGGTGGTGACACCGCTCGATCGGGCCGACCTCGACGACTTCCGGCCGCTTTCGGACGCGATCCCCGACCGATTCCGCGGCCGCGAGATCAGAGTCGACGTCACCGATCCGGGCCCGACTACGTTCGACGGCGACACGTTTACTATCCCGGCGGGCGAGCAATCCGTCGAGGAAAGCCTCGGGATATTCTTGATGACCCGGGGACGCGCAGAGAAGATCAAGGAGTGACCCACAACATATGGATTTAGACGAGTTACGGGGCGTCCGGCGGACTGAGCGCCAGAAGGACAGCCTCCAGCATCTCCGTGACTCGTTTTACGAGGACGTCGCCGACTACATCGCCGAGCGCAAAGCCGAGCGCCAGCGCGCGGCCGAGGCGGCCGACGACCCTTTCGGCGACCCACAGGTCGGCGAACTCACCGACGAGATCGAAACCGCAGAGGACGTCGTCGAGGCGATCTACGAGCGCCGCGTCGGCAAAGTCGTGAAACTCGCGTCGTTCGCGGCCGCGGATATGAGCACCGACACTGCCGGACTCACCGCAGAGGAGCGCGCCCTGTTCGACGATCTGGTCGCGCGCATCAAGCAGAACCGGAGCGCGGTCCTGGATGTTCTCTCCGGCGAAGGGGCCAAAAGCGCCGAACCGGAAGCGACCGCCACCGCAGACGGAGACCACGGCGCTGCCGACGGCGCACCGACCCCGCCGCCGGTCCCCGAGGAGTCTGCGGAGTCGGAGACGAGCCCGGAGGACGTACTCGCGGCGGCGATGGGCGAGGAAGCGACGGGCTTCGAGCCCGACGGCGGCTCCGAGTCCGCATCGGGCGGACCGAATCCCGTTCCGGACGTGCCCTCGGACCCGTCACCGTCGGGGGCTCCGGAACCGACAGCGGACGCGCCTGTCGCGGACGCCTCCGAGAGCTCCGACACCGACCCGCCGGTCCTCGAAGCCAACGGCGAAACCGCTGCCGAACCGGATCGCCCGGCGTCGCAGGTGGACGCCCAGGCGGATCAGGGAGCCGGCGGAACCGCGGCTGCCTCACGGGCAAGGGGCGATCGCACCGGCGAAGACCCCGACCGTGTCACGCTCCGCATCACCGAGGACGTCGGGCGGATTCTCGCTGTCGACGACCGCGAGTACGACCTCGCTGCGGAGGACGTCGTGACCCTCCCGTCGACGAACGCCGGTCCCCTTATGGATCGGGACGCCGCCGAACGGCTCGACTGAAGCATCTCCGCGGATCGACTTTCCGCGGAATATGAGGTCGATTTCTGAGGAATTTGACGTCGTGACCGACAGGACTATTTTCGAACTCCATCAAGCCGCACTGTGGTGGATATCTGGCCGACAGACGCCCCCGATCTGGCCGAGGATTCGACGTGGCGGATTGTAACCGTCGCGGTCGGCTGGCTGTTACTGCTGTTCGTCGGTGCGTACCTGATCACCCCGGCCAGCATTCTCACGCTGCTGATGGCCGACCTCGGCATCACCGAGGCGACGGCCGCCGCACTCGTCTCGATGCCACAGGTCACCGCGACAGTGATCGGCATTCCCATCGGCGTGTATCTCGACCGGGTCGAGACCCGCGCGGTGGTCCCGGCCGGGGCAGTCATCCTCTTCGTTGGCAGTATCGGGGACTGGTTCGCTGCAACCGACGGGAACGTCTCGCTTTTGATCGGGACTCGGTTGTTCGCGGGCGTCGGGATGTTCATTCTGTGGGTAGTCAGCGTCAATATCGCCTCGAGCACGTTCCCGGTCCACAGGCGGGCGACGGCGACGTCGGTGCTCATCTCGGGCTATCCCGCCGGATACGCGCTCGGCCAACTCGGTGCGCCGCGGCTCGCCGCCGTCATCGGCTGGCCGGGGGTGTTCCCCGTCTTCGGTGGCGCGGTGCTTTTGACCTCGATCGGGCTCTACGCCGCGGGTGGGCAGGTCTCACGGTACCGGACGTCCACGGAACCGATCTCGCTGATCGGCTTCAAGCGGGTGGTGCGAAACCGGAACGTGTGGATGGTACTCGTCGTGACGATCCTCGGCTACTCGCTGTATATGGTCTTCAACTCGTGGATGCCGACGTACATCACTCGCCAGTTCGGCGTCTCACTGGCCGACAGCGGCGCGTTCGTCGCGCTGTTTCCCGCGGTGGGGATTCTCGCACGGCCCACGGGTGGCTGGCTCTCGGATACCGTGCTGGCCCAGCGACGACGGCCTGTCTTCGCCGCCTCGTTCGTCGGTACGACCGTGCTGGCGGTGGCAATGTTCTACAGCGGCACGATCGCGGTCCTGGTCGCGATGCTCGTCCTCGCCGGGGTTTTCATCCAACTCCAGATCGGGCTGTTGTACCAGTCGATTCAGGAGTTCGTCGACGCCAGTGCCGCGGGGACGGCTGTTGCGCTCGCGAGCGTGGCCGGGTGGCTGGGGGCGTTCGTCGCGCCCGTGGTGGCGGGCGAACTGGTCGCCACCGCTGGCACGTACGCCGTCCTGTTCGTCTTCGCGGTCGGGATGGGCGTGGCAGGGGCGCTCACTGTCTGGGGGATGGCCGAGTCCGGCGGCCGTACGACGCTGGCCTGACACTCAGCGCAGTTCCATCCCACACTCCGGACAGAAGTTCACGTCGCCGAAGGCATCCAGATCCGTCCCGCAGTTCGGACAGAACGAAACCGTCGAGGTGGTGTTCTGCGCCTCGGCGGTGTCGCCTCCCGCGTCAGGGTTCCCGTCCGCCGCCGAATCGGCCGCCTCGTCGTAGACGCCCGTCTCGCCGGCGACCTCGGCCGTATCATCGTACACCTTCGTGTTCGACCCCGCCTTCTCAGCCGCGACGCCTCCGAAGGCCCCGGGGCGTTCGGCGACAGGCGAGGCAGTCACGAGCGAGCCGTCCGCCTCGAAGAGGGCCCCGTCGAACGCTGTGACGGGACCGTCGGTGTCGATCGTGGCCTCGACCGCTCCGGTCTCACGATCGAGCACGTACTGACGCCCGCTGCCCGCGAGCACGACGCGTCGGTCCGCAGCCAGATTCACAAACAGACTCTCGTCGGCGAAAGACCACGCTGCCCGCCCCGTTTCGGTGTCGACTGCATACAGCGTATTGCTCGAAAGCGTCAAAACAGGGTCGCCTTCGCCAGCAATGTCGTTAATCGTCTCGTCGACGGGGAACTCCCAGTACGGACTCCCGGTGGCACCGTTCAGCCGATACAGGACGGCCTCGTCGTCGTGGTAGTCGTCGGTGCCGACGTAGACGTCCCCGTCGTCGGCTGTCAATCCCGCCGTCGACCAGGTTTGGTTCTTGAGGTCGATCTCCCACAGCGTCCGGCCGGTGTCCGGGTCGAGTCTGACGAAACTGTAATCGTGGAGATCGGGCGTCTCGACGCACCCGTAGACGTTTCCGTCCTCGACCAGCAGCTCCTCGAAGTCGTAGTACTCCTCGGAGGTCCAGATCTCCCGGCCAGTCACCGGATTCAGCGCGACAGCGGTGTTTTGCTTCCGGAGATACACGGCCGACTCGGTCGGCTCTGCCGAGAGATACGAGCGGCCCGTGTCGTAGGCCCACTGTTCGACCCCCGTCGTACTGTTGAGAGACGCCAGTTCGGTCTCCCGATCCTCGTCGTCGAAGGCGATGTATATGCCGTGGTCACCGACGAGTACGTTCTCAGCCGCCCCGGGCCGGTAGTACCACTCTTCGTCGCCGCTCGCCGCGTCGATCGCGACCACGCCTTCGTCCTGCCATTCCCCCACCTGAACGAACAGCGTTCCGTCGACGTATGTCGACCCCCCGTAGACCGTGTCAGGGAGTGCCTGACGCCACCTGCGAGTGCCGCTCTCGACGTCTTGCGCCCAGACGGTGCTTCCGCCCCGGAGGAATACGGTCTCGTCGGTGGCTGCCGCGACAGCCGAGGCCTGCGTATCCCATCGCAGGTCGGCCGTTTCTGGATCGATCGCGTACACGTGATCGTCGTCTGTGACGGCGAAGACCAACTCCGCACGGTCGTGGTACTCGGTCCGCTGGAGGCTTCCGGTCGTCTCGAGCGTCCCCATTCGGGTTCCGTCGCTCGCCCACAGGAACACCACCCCCGGTCCCGCTGCGGAGTCTTCGTCGATGCCGACGGCGAGCAGCCCCGGCGTGGCGTGATACTGGAGTTTCGTCGCGGTTCCGCCGACGTCCTGGGTCCACTCCGACGTCAGCGACATTCCCGTCGCACCCCTTGCAGTCTGTCGTCTCTCATATCTGCGGTATCGCGTTCGGCTGATTAAAAAGTGTTCAGTCACCCGTCACTTCGAACGCTGATCGGTGCCCGAATTCGGGCACAGCGATAGCGGCGTACCGGCGGTGGTTATCCGTGTCTGTCCGGAGGAGTACCGCGCCTCTCGTTACTCTCCGACCGTCAGTTCGCTCCCACAACCCGGGCAGAAGTCCGGATCGGGGTACGCGGCGAGTGCCTCGCCGCAGTTCGGGCAGTACGCTGGGTCTTCCCCGTCGTACACGTCGGTCGATTCGGCCTCCCCGTAGACTTCGGTGTGCGTGCTGTCCTCCACCTCGCTCGCTCCCATCTGCTCGTAGACGTCGGTGTTGTCGTCGCCCCCCTCATCGTCTGGACCGTCCGGATCCCGCCGGACGTGTATCGCTCGCGGCCCCTTCTCGGCGTGCTCTACCTCGAATTCGACCTCCTCGCCCTCTTGGAGGTCCGGGCCATGGGCATCCTCCATATGGAAGAACACGTCCTTCTCGACGTCGTCAGACTGGATAAAGCCGTATCCGCCCGTATCGTTGAAGAAGTCGACCTCCCCGCGTACCGAGTCGGTCGGGGTTCGTCGGACCTTTGTCGTCAGGGGGCCCTTCTCGGCGTACTCCACCTCGAATTCGACTTCCTCGCCCTCCGTGAGGTCCGGGCCGTCGATGTCTTCCATATGGAAGAACACGGCTTCGTCGACGTCGTCGGACTCGATGAACCCGTACCTACCCGTGTCGTTGAAGAAGTCGACCTCGCCACGTAGCATTTCAGTTGGCTAAACGACACGTGTGCAAAAAGCTCTTTTCGTCGTCTCGTCGGTGACGTCGGCCTGTAGGAGGTCACTGTGTGGCGATTTGTTGTGCCACGAAACTCTCCACGAATCTCCGCTCGACAGTATCACTCCCTGTAAATCCGTGTCTCGTCCCCGTCCTCTTCCTCGAAGCTATCCTCGGACCCGGCGTCGTGTTCGGCGACTTCCGTGGAACCATCGCCGATCCTGGCGGCTATCAGCCGATCGCGAATTCCCTCGAGCCGCTCGTTTGCGCCGTCGGCGAACGCGTCGAGCTTCTCCGTCGTGACGGCACCCTGCGCTGTGGGCTCGATCAGCTCTTCTTCCTCAAGCACTTCCAGCGAGTATCGGACCTTGTGTTCGGGTATCGACAGGTCCTTCGACAGACGGACGATCCCGATCGGTTCGTCGGCGGCGACAGTCCGGAGAACTCGAAGGTGTCGATCCAGCATCTCCACTTCGCTCTCGATTCTGTCGATCACACACCCTCATCTCTCAGGAATGTATTGATACTGTCGACTGTTTGATCGCCGACAGTTTATTCATCCTCGTCCAATATACTCCGTACACATCGATGGCACGAGACGACGGCACGCGAACGTTTACACGGCGACTGACGGACGGGAGCGAAGCGGGAGAGTTCACGGGACAGCGACCCAGACAGGCCGCAATGAAGGTGGCGCGACGGCTGGAACCGGCAGACAGCGAAGCGGCGGCGACCCCCGAGGAGATCAAACTGCGGGAGCGGGGGACCGACGACGTGCACGTCTACGACGCGTGGGCGTGGCGTGAGGCTGCCGACGACGACACCCCGCAGTGGCTTGGTGACGAGATCACGGAGGCGAACGTCTCGAAGAAACGAGTCGAAGACGCTGACGGCGGCGGGAGCGCGTCGGGACCCGAGGAGGACGGCGGCAGTCCGTCGGATGCCGCAACCGACACCGGCACCGAAACCGAAGTGTACGAGTCGTCGTCACCGTCGGACGAGACACGAATCTACGACGCCTGACGGAGGTCGAGCGCAGATCCACTCCCGGCCTACGAGAAGTTCTGCGTGACGAACAGCTGTTCGGGCGTCGTCGACTCCCGGACGCTGGCGCCGATCCCCTCCCGTTTCCAGTTCTCGTCGAGGAGGTTCTCCCGGTGCTCCGGAGAGTTGAGCCACTGATCGACGATCGCCTGCGCCGTCTCCACGAGGATCCGCGAGCGATCCTCCTCCGGGCGGCGGTCGATCCGGCTCAGAGGAAACGATCGCTGGGCGATGTTCTCGCCCCAGCGGTTGCGTCGTGGGTAATCCACGTGGTACTCGTGGGCGCGATAGCGATCGCCGATGTCCCGGCCCTCCGGCGTCGTGTGCGAAAAGAAGACCCGATCGACCATATCAGAACTGTGACTCCGCGCGATCGTAGCGAGGTCGGCGTCGTATTCGAGTTCCCGCAGTCCTCGATCGCTGCGGACCTCGTTGACGTAGTAGTGCACCAACGATTCGACGTGGACTGGCCTCGTCACCATTGCTCAGAGCCGAAACTCGAAGACGCAGTCCTCGTGTCGCTTGCCGAGGGCGAGCAGCGTCCCGGAATCCAGCGGTGGCGTTCGCGTGTGTTTGACGCGCTTCCACTCGCCGGCGGCCTCGACGTAGGTTCCACCGCTGGACTGATCCGCGAGTCGCCACTCGTCGTCGCCAGTCAGTACCACCCGGGCGTGAACGCGTGAGATGGTGTTGGGGCCCTCTATCTGAACGTCGGCGTCGCTTCCCCGCCCGAAGGTATCGCCTTCCGTGACCGTGTACGATTCTCCGGACGCGGCTACCAGGCGGACGGTCGGGTACTCCTGCTCTGCTGAATCGCCTCCCTCGGCATCATCTGCGGCCCCTTCGCTCGGCCGGGCGGCGGATTCGTCGGGTGCTTCGTCCGAAGTCTCCCCGTCTCCGGTGGTCTGTCCCGCCGATGCCGACCCGTCCGGTTGCGTGTCGGGTCCGTCGGTCTCAGCGGCTGCGCTGTCGGCCGATTCTGCGTCCTCGGCCGGCGTAGCAGATCCGCCTGACGTCTCCCGTGAATCTGCAGCCTCCCCGCCGGTTGCCGCCGCTTCGGGGTCCTCGTCGCCTGTCATCGTGTCGGCGTCGTCGGTGCTCGCGTCCGCCGCTTCCGAGGCGGCTGCCGACTCGCCGTTGGCGGAGGCTTCGGGCGGCTTCTCGGCCGTCGATTCCGCTTCCGACTCCGATCCCGCTTCGCCGTCGTCGGAATCCTCCGGCGGGATGATCTCCGTTTCCTGACTCGTGACGTCCTCTTCCTCCCGTTCTTCGAACCCGCGTGGCGGCAGTGGGTCGGGCGTCGGCGGCAACGTCTCCCCGCGAGCCAGGAGGATCGAGAGGTTGTCCTTGCCGCCCTTCTCGTTCGAGAACTCGATGAAGCGTTCTGCGGTGGCGTCAAGCGAGTCGCCCTCCAGGACGATCTTTTGGATGTCGTCGTCCGTGACCACTGTCTCCTGTATCTCCTGGGCGACGGCCTCCTTCTGGTCGTCGGTGGCGGCCTGATAGCGTCGGTGCAGGGGATCGATGTCGGGGTAGGCGTCGATGAGGCCGTCACTCGTGAAAAGCAACACGTCGTCCTCGTAGACCGCCACCGACCCGGTGTCGACCTCGACGCCGTTTTCCGGATCGCTGAACGACGTCCCGCCCACTGCACGCCTGATCTTGTGGCTGTCCGGATGCACCAGCGCCTCTGTTTCGTTGACCGCTCCGGCGTCTTCGAGCGCCTGGACCTCGGAGTGGTCCTTCGTCAGCGGCGAGATCCGCTCCGCTGCGGTGTTGATCACGTACGCGCGGCTGTCTCCCACCCAGCCGTAATGGAGTCGGTTCCCGTCGTAGATTCCGGCGACGACTGTCGTGTAGGCCCGGAACGGATTGTTCGGATCCGCGTTCTCGTCTTCGGCGGCCTTCGCGTACTCGACGATCCGGGCCTGGGCCGTCTGGACGGCGTCTTCGATGGCTGTCTCGGGATCGACCCGGTCGCCACCCGGACTGACTTCCGCCGGGATGTCGATGTCGGCGTCGCTCGGATCCTCGGTGAGCGTGGTGACGACGTACTCTGCGAGTTCCTGGCTTATTACGGACGTCGCGAGATACGACGCGACGTCGCCCGCGTCCTCGCCGCCGGCCCCGTCGGCCACGACGAACAGCCCCGCCTCCCGCTCGGTACTCCGGTGGATGTCGTCGAAGACGAGCGCCGCGGTGCTGTCCTCGTTGACGTACTGTTCCCCGGGCGGGAGCCTCTCGTTTTGTTTTCGCTTCCGGTCCCCCAGATCACAACGTGACGCGTAGTACATTCAGTTCTCACCCTGGAAAATAAACCACGTCTGCTTGTCGTAGTTCGGATCGACCAACGCGAAGGTGTCGCCGGGTTCGAGCCGCTTGGAATCTGTCGTCGCCTCGACGTCCCGGCCTTTGCTGCGTAGCTTTTGCCTGCCGTTCGGCGACAGGATCTCTACCCAATCGCCGCCTTCGTGGTAGTACGTGCCGTTCGTGCTCTCGTCTTCGAGCATCCACGACCCCGTCGCATCGCGGGTAATCCGACAGTGAACGCGAGAGACGTACTTCGCCGGAATGGAGATGCTGGTCTTCGGCGGGTCGTCGCGGCCGATCGTGTCGCCGTCTTCGATCTCGTAGGTGTGATCGCTCCCGACGTGATACAGCGCCGCCGTCTGTGGCGGCGTGGGATCTTTCCGTTCGAGCGCGTTCTTGAGCGCGGTCGCGCTGCTGTACCGTTCTGTCGGATCTCTCGCGGTCGCCCGCTCGACGATGTTGTCGAGGTAACTCGGACTCGTGCCGCCGACGTCGCTCGGAGTGAGTCCGTCCGTCTCGAACTTCTGGGCGGTGATCATAAAAAAGAGGATCTTCCCGAGGGAGTAGACGTCGCTCCACGGCCCCTGGTCGCTGTCGATCCCGTCCGGAAGCACCTCCGGCGGCTTGAACGCGGGGTCGCCGCCAACCTCCGTGTTGGTCCCGCTATCGGACGTCTCGTTGCTTGCCCGGGAGAGATCGGACACGTCGACCTGCTTTGCCGTCGTGAAGTCGATGATCGTCGGCGTGCGCTGACCGTCGAGGAGGACGTTGTCGGGCTTCAGATCGCGGTAGACGATCTCGTGCTGGTGGAGGAACGACATCGCATCGCAGATGTCGATCCCGATGTCGCGCGCTTCGTCGGCGCCGAACCCCGATCGATCTTCGACGATTTCGCCGAGTTCGTCGCCGCCGACGAAGTCCACGACGAGGATCACGTCCCCGTCGTTGGAGACGCTGTCCTTGAGATTCATCAGGTTCGGGTGGCCGCCGACGGTCCTGATCTCCTTGAGCGCCTGTAGCTCCCGGTTGACGTACTTGTCCAGGAGCGTCTCGCTGACCTTGTCGTGGCGGGGTATCTTCAGTGCGACCTCGTCGCCCGTCGTCCGATCCTCGGCCAGCCATACGCGGCCGAACCCCCCGACGCCGACCTCGTCTTTGAGCCGATAGTTGCCGATGATCGCCCCCTGCTTCGGTTCCGTGCTCATAGCCGATTATTGGAACGCGTCTTCGTCCGGAACGATCGTCGACCCCTGTTTGGCTTCCTTTTCGGCCTCACCCTTCCCGCTTTCCTCGACGTTCGTGACGCTGGTTTCGAGGTTCGTAGCGATCTGGGTGTCGCCCGCCACCGCGTTGACCATCTCGGTTTTCTCTTTGGCCTCGTTGAGCGCCGCCTGCGTGTCCGCCGTCGCGAGCGTGGTGCGCGCGTCGGCGTCGTGGTACTTCGCCCAGACGTCGATGTTCCGCTCCTGCTGGAGGTCCGTGTCGGCCGTGTACTCGACCTGGAGGCTCTCCGAGAGCGACTGCTGCCCGGCGTCCAGGTGGATGTCGCCCAGTTGCACCTCGCCCTCGGGCCGCCCCGGGACTTCGAGTTCGAACATCACCTGCTGTTGCTGACGCTTCAGCAGGTCCGGCAGCCCCACGGCGTACGTGCCGCCGGCCTCCTGCAGATTTACTTCCTGGACCTGCGGCCGCCGGCGGAACGCCCCCAGCACTTCGACGCCGCTCACCGCGTCGATCCGGACCTGCGGGTTGCTGATGACCGTCTTGCCCGCGTCCTCGATGGCGCTGCCGAAGAACTGCAGGATGCCCTGCGCGTCGTCGAGGTGGTCCCACGACCCCTGGGAGGCCTCGCCGATCGTCTTGATCGTCGGCTGGTCGTACGCCGCGCCCAGTCCTGCGGAGACGATCGAGACCCCGTTGTTGCCGATCTCGGTGGCCAGCGGCTCGAAGTCCGGTGCGTCCTTCTCGTTGTCCTCGCCGTCCGAGAGCAGCAGGATGCGCTTCGTCGTGTTCTCTCCGCCCGGGAGCCCATCGAGCATATCCCGGGACCGCTCTAGGGCGCCGTAGATGTCGGTCCCGCCGTTCGCGGTGATGCCGTCGATCTTCGTCCGGACGTCGCCCTCGTCGAGGTCCCCGAACTGCTGGATGTCCTGGGTGACGGACGTCCGGCTGTTGAACGAGACGATCCCGAGGTGGTCCTCGTCGTTCAACAGCCCCAGCACGTTCTTGGCGCCCTCCTGAGCCTGCTCGATCTTCGCCTCCCCCGTGCTGAACATCGAGTCCATCGAGCCGCTCCGGTCGATGCAGATCACGACCTGCCGCGTCGCGGTTCCCGGCTGACTCCCCGGATCGATGTCGACTTCGGCGAAAACAGTGGACCGCTCTTCCGGCGGTACGTACGGGCGATCGAGTTCAACATTCATACTCGTCGTCATGTATGAGTCGATTTCTCTCCGGATACCATAACCTTTTGGGAGATTGTACTCGCTCCTGTCCGGCGTTATGAGTCGCTTACTGCCGGTGGGGCCTCGCTACACGAAGAGAAGAACCCGTCCGCGTCTGCAGGCGAGTCCGTCAGTTGTCCAGCTGCACGACTGCCGTCACCGCGCCGGCGCCGAGGTCGATCGTGTCACCGTCGTTCAGCTGTCGTTCCTCGTCCTGATCGAAGCCGTCGCCGTTGTACTTCGTGGGGTTTCGCCCCTCGTTCGTCACGTAACAGTCGTCGCCGTCGACGCGGAAGGAGAGGTAGTCGCGGTGGATCTGACGCGCGGTGCTGGCGTCGACGCCTTCGGCCTGGGCCGCCCGCCGCGCGTCGGTCCCGAACACGTCGGCGCTCTTCTCGTCGTCGTCGACGGTGATCTCCCCGTCTTCGATCACGTCGTACGCCTGGGATCCGATTTCGAGAGTGACTGACGGCCCCTCCGAGGCGCCGCCGCTCACGTCGTCGGGGATTGATTCGCCGCACTCCGGACAGAACTGGGCGTCCGCGTCGACCTCGTGGCCGTTCGGACAGGTCGGCGGTCCCTCGTCTTCCACCGCTCCGGCGTCGTCGGGGATCGATTCGCCACACTGCGGACAGAACTGCGCGTCGGGGTCGACCTCGTGGCCGTTCGGACAGGTCGGCGGTCCGCTTTCGCCTCCTTCCTCGCTGCCCGTGTCGAATTCCGTTCCGCGCTCTGTCCCACACGCCGAACAGTAGTCCGCTCCCGCCGCGATAGTGCCCGAACAGTCCGGATCCGGACACGAAACCTCCGGCTTCGATTCGTCGCCGCCGGTATCGTCGCCGCCTCCGCCGCCGGTATCGTCGCCGCCTCCGCCGCCGGTATCGTCGCCGCTTCCGCCGCCGGTATCGTCGCCGCCTCCGCCGCCGGTATCGTCGCCGCCGCCCGGGCCGGATGTCGTCGCGTCCGGGTGTGGGGTCTGGCAACTCGGACACGATCCGCCGGTCTGGTCGGGGTCGAATACCTCACCACAGTTCGGCCGCACGCACTCGACAGTATCTGCCATACGTACAACGTGTTCGCTGTGCACGACATATTCTTTGTGATTGTTGGTTGTCGTGTCACTCCGCGAACGTAGGGTCACTCTTCGAGGGCGTAGGATCACCCTTCGAAGATCTGCGTGTCTCCGTCGCTGAGGTCGCCCGCGTCACCCCGATTCAGCGCGGTCCGAATGTCGTCCTCGCGACGTCGGACTATCGTCCGGATCTCGCCGATCACCTCCTCTTCGTCTCCCTCCATCTCTCTGGCCTGTTCGTCGGATATCTCGTCGGTCAGGACGCCGATCAGCACCATCTCGAGCATCCCCAAAACGTACTCTGTCGAGACCGGCCCCTCGTCCGTGTCGACGAGCGCGAGTTCGACGAGGAACTCCTCGATCGACTCGTCGGCGGCTACCTCCAGTTCACCCCGCAGTGCAGGATCCATTTGGGTCCGGCTAATTTCCCGGGCTTACATTAAGTTACTGTCGGGGCGCGACTCCCTCCGACGCGATCGGCTGTGCTCTCGCCGTGTGCGATCGATATCTCCCAAACGTACGACGCGTTCGCAGTACTGGACATATTCTGACTGTTGATGTCGGCTGAGGGAAGATCGATCAGGAGTCGAAGAGCGTTGTGTCTCCTGCGTCGGCAGCGTCGTCCCGGTTCAGGGCGGCCCGGATATCGTCCTCGCGACGACGGACGATCTTTCGGACGTCGCCGAGGAGTTCCCCCGCGTCGTCGGTACCGACATCGCTGTCGGGGGCGACAAAGCGCTCATTGCTGTCCGATGAGCCATCCGGATGGGGTGTCTGGCACTCCGGACAACTTCCCCCGTTCTGGACGAGGTCAAACACTTCGTCGCAGTTTGGCCGCACGCATTCGACAATTTCACCTCTACCCAACTCTTGGATCTCTTCTCTGGAGATTTCGTCGACCAGTCTGTCGACTAGTGTCATTTCGAGCATCCCGAGGACATACTCCGTCGACATCACCTCCTCGTCGGTCTCGACGAGCGCCATCTCGATGAGAAACTCGTCGATCGATTCGTCTGCGGCTTCCTCCAACTCATTTCGCAGTTTGGGATCCATTCGGGTCCGCATAAATTTTCGATGTCACATCAATTTACTGTCAGCGGACGGGGAAGCGTTGAGAGAGATACTACCAGATGAACAGATGTCCGTGTTTCCTCTCGTTTCGCTTCGATAGTCGGGACGGTTCTGTACCGAAGGCGACACACAGCGATCCACCAGTGAGTATGACGTATCCTCTTTTGTTTACCTGAATTCTTCAAATCTCCGTTCCGCAGTGGGGACAGAAGTTCGGAGCGGATGTTTCCCGCAGGTCCGTCCCGCAGTGCGAACAGAAGTTCGGGACGTCCGAGTGCCCGGGCGTCCGGTCGTCTCCGGGTCCAGTTCCGTACACGTCAGTCTCTGATTGCCCGCCGCTCGGCTCTTCATCGTAGACGTCCGTCTCCGAGTCCGCATCCGGGTCGTAGACGTCGGTGTCCGAGCCACCCGCCGCGTCCGGATCGAACACGTCGGTATCCCCGCCGTCGTCGCTCGTGCCGGCCGACTCCGGGAGCGAGGCCCGTGCCAACGAATTCCGGGCGGTCGCCGCGGTCGAGCGCACCTCACGATCCGTGGCGGTCCGCTGCTGTTTGGCCAGTGCGTCGACCGCCCGGCCGTCGACGCGGCCGATGTGTCCGAGCGCGCGACAGGCGTCCTTGCGGATCGACGTCGAGCGCCCGTCATCCGCGATTTCGGCGAGTTCGTTCACACACTCCGTCATTTCCTCCGGGGCGACGTACGCCACCTTCCGGGCGGCGCTCGTCGCGTGGCGCCGCTCGTCGTAATATGCAGCGGTCAGAGAGTCGTTGATTTCGTCGATCTCGTCCACGAGCGCCCGCGGGTCCGACTCGGCCCGCCGCCTGAGCGAGGCAGCCTTCGACGACATTACCTGATGTATCTGTTGGTGAGGATAAATATACTGTGGGCTCGCAGCGCGAAATCCGGTCACGGGAGCACTTCGCCGTGGTGATCCGAGAGGGTGATTCGTCATACTGGTTACTCTCACGTTTTACCGCCGAGCACCACCCCCGTTGACGGCGCTCGGCGGGAAGAGACGAGAGTAATCAGTATCACTCCTCGTGGAACCGCAGCGTCAGCTCGAACTCCGGCGCGACCGGACGCACGAGGGTGCCGTCGGTCAGTCGCTGTCGGCGTGGCGGTTGCCGACTGTCGGCGCCGCGGTCGACGCCCGCGTTCTGCTGTTTCCGGAAGCCGCGATCCGAGAGCGCGGGCTTCCAGCCGTCGCCGCGGTCGACGTACGTCCCGTTGGTGCTCAGATCCCGAAGGCTCCAGCCGGTCCCCCAGGCCTCGAACCGGGCCTGTTCGGGAGAGACGTACTGCTCTCCGTCGGGGAGCACCAGATCGGCCGCGTCGGTGTCGCGACCGAGAATGTCGCCGGATCGGACCTCGAACGTCTGGCCGGTGTCGGTGTGTTCCAGACGGGCGGTCTGTGTCTCGCCGCGGTGGACCGCTCGGAGCGCTCGCTCGAAGGCCCGGCAGGAGCGGAAGCGCGACTCGGGGTACCGGGCGGTCGCGCGCCGGAGGGCGTTTGCCAGTCGCTCCGGACACGACGCAGCGTCTGAATCGACATCGACCGTCTCTGACGTGCGGCTCTCGGAGCCGTGTTCCTCACCGGTCAGGAGGTACGCGAGCAGGTGGCCGCAGGCGTAGACGTCCGCCGGTTTTCCCGTCTCGATGTCGCTCCCGTCGTCGGGCGTCTGTTCGATCGGTTTGAAGGGATTCTCGTAGAACAGCGTCGTGTCCCCCTCGGCGGTGGCGGCGGTGTTGAAATCGATGATGACCGGGTCGCCGCGCTCGGTGAGTCTGACGTTCGTCGGATTGACGTCGAGGTGGAGCACGTCGTTGTCGTGGAGGAACGCGAGCGCGTCGCAGATCTCGGTCCCCATCCCACGGACGGTGTCGATACCGGGCGTGACCGTCCCGCGATCGACCGCGGTCTCCAGCATCGGTCCGTCCAAGAGATCCGTCACCAGAAAGGCGTCGTTCTCGGAGATCCGGCCGTCGTGAGCGCTCACGACATTCGGGTGTCCGCCGGCCCGCTGGACTGCCTGCAGGGCGTCGAACTCGCGCTGGAAGTGCCGCCGGGTCTGTTCCCAGTCGTGGGAGGTTCCCCGCGAGACCTTGATCGCGACCTCGCGGTCCTCGTCGGTGTCGCGTGCCCGCCAGACGGTCGAAAATCCCCCGCTACCCAGGCGTTCGAGGAGACGGTAGCGGTCGATGATCGTGACGCCGGGGGCGGGGTCTGGGAGCATTCCTGTATGTCCTCTCCTGTCGTTCGCCGTTCATTACCTGTTCGGTCCGTCGCCGTCGGCCGGTCAGGGCGCGCCAAACGACGTGGCCGTCGAGTTCGGGCGGCGGCCCTCAGGGAAATTCGAATCCGCAGCCGGAACAGAACGACGGCTCGGACCACTGTCTGAGGTCTTCGCCGCAGTTCGGGCAGAACGACACCGCGGTCGAACCGGGGGCGTCGTCGGCGTGGGTCCCGCCCGTCGCGTCGGGTCCGCCTGTTACGTCCGTCCCGCCCGTGGCCTCGGCACTGTTCCCGCCCGTGGCCTCGGCGCCGCTCCCGCCCGTGGCCTCGGCGCCGCTCCCGCCCGTAGCCTCGGAGGCGTTCCCGCCACCAACGTCTGCGGGCGCGACCTCGGTGGTTTCGGGCCCGTCGAACACCTGCGTCTCCTCGCCGCCGGCCTGCCCTCCACCCGAGTCTGTGGTGTGGGCACCCGTCCGGCCGGCGAGATACTCCTGAATCGCCTCGACGCGCTTTCTGTCGTCGGACCACAGCGAGACCTCCTCGTCGTCGCCGGCGGCGAGGATCTCAAGGCGGTCGTCGTACAGTCCCGGCGCGAGATCCATCGACGGGTGTTCGGTGAGTGCGGCCAGAGACGCCAGCGCGCCTTCGACGGCGGTCGACTCGCGGGATCCCAGAAGCGTCGACAGCGAGTCGCCCTCCGGTCGGACGGTCGTCGACTCCGCGGCCGCGAGGCCGTACGTCTTGGCCGCGTGGCCGCGGATCTTCAGGTATTCGGAGTCGTCGTCGACGACTTCGACGAACTCCGCGAGATGGGGAGTGATCCTGCCGGGTGCCTCGTCTGCGACCTTCGAGAGCGCGTAGTGAGCGTTGTTGCGTTCCGGCTGTGAGTCGCTGTCGGTCCGCGAGCGGAGGAAGTTCAGAACCTCGTCGTCATCGACGGCCGCGGCGACGACGGCGTCGGTGAAACTGAAGAAGCGCCACGGCTTCATCGTGAACTCGAAGAGGGTCTCCGCGACGGGCACCACCTCCTCGGGCGCGACGAGACCGATCTGACTCAGCGTCTCTCCGAGGTACGACTGCCGCGTGGAGTCCTGGTCCGGTTCGGTGACGCGGGACCGGAACTCCGGGGCGTACTCCCGGAGTCCGGCGGCGTGGTCCTTCGAGTGGGAGCTCAGCGCCTTCGCAGCGACCCCGCGGGCCTCCTCGTCGTCGCTGTCGAGGAGGTCGATCAGCGTTTCGACGTCACTGTCGGTCAACTCTTCGTCGCCGGCGCGCTCTTTGAGATCTTCCGCTCGGTCGAGATCTGTTGTCGTAGTCATACGAATCGTCTGCTACCTGAACGCTCACGTTCGTTGAAATTATCGGTTGTGTTTGGCGGCGCTGGAAAGCGGCAGACGGTGGCAAGAATCGGACGGGACACGGAACCCCTGCGTACGACAGCGAACGGTACGGGCGACCCCCCAACGCGTCTTCGACGTCTTGAAGCCGCCGACCGCGCAAGGGAGGACGATGCTAGATCCCGGCGACCCTGCCCCCGACTTCGAGTTGCCCGATCAGGACGGCGAGACGGTCTCGCTCTCCTCGTACCGTGGCGAGTACGTCGTGGTCTACTTCTACCCGCGAGCGGACACGCCCGGCTGTACGACGGAGGCCTGCGGATTCCGAGACGCCTACGACGAGTATGCTGCCCGCGACGTGCGTGTCCTCGGGGTTAGCGACGACCCCGTCGACGATCTGGCGCCGTTCGCCGCGGAGTACGACCTCCCGTTCCGCCTGCTCTCCGACGAGGATGGCGCCGTCTCGACGGCCTACGACTCCTACGGCGAGAAGAATATGTTCGGCAACACCTTCGACGGCGTCTTCCGCAACACGTACGTCGTCGGCCCCGAGGGCGACATCGTCTTCGCCTACGAGGGCGTCTCCCCGGAGGGTCACGCCGAGCAGATTCTCGCCGATCTTGACGAGGTCCTCGACGGCGACGACTGACCCGGCCGAAAGCGGCGAAACCAGTCGGTGGGGACACCGCGTTTCCGGTGAAATAAACAGAAAATCGTTTCTTAGTTTTCCAAGACGGAGCCGCGAGCGATCGCGTATGCCGACCGGCTTTCGGCGTCGAAAACGTAAAAATCGTCGTGGGACCCGGCTATCCGCAGCCAGCCGCCCCTACTGGAAGGTGCGGCTGACGCCGGCCTCGGGTTCGCGCTCGACCTCGCTGGTCTGGAAGCGCTTTTCTATCTCCCGGTAGCGTTCGCGGGTCTCCGGGGTGACGCTCGGACCGACCTGGTCGAGGGCCTCCTCGAAGTGGTCCATCGTCACGCGGACGTTGCCGATCGATTCGGCCACTTCCTCGCGGGAGACGCTGTTGATGAACTCCCGGGATGCGGCCATCGAGGCTTCCCGGCAGACGGCCTCGATGTCGGCGCCGACGTAGCCGTCCGTCCGGGACGCGAGGGCGTCGAGGTCGACGTCGTCGGCGAGCGGCTTTTCGTCGGTGTGGACCGCGAAGATCGCCCGGCGGGCCTCCTCGTCGGGGACGGGCACGTGGACGTGGCGGTCCAGGCGGCCCGGCCGCAGCAGCGCCGAGTCGATGAGGTCCGGCCGGTTCGTCGTCGCGACGACGACGACGTCTTCGAGGGTCTCCAGCCCGTCGAGCTCCGTCAGCAGCTGGGAGACGACGCGCTCGGAGACGCCCGAGTCACCGGTGTTGCTGCCGCGCTCGGTCGCGATGGCGTCGATCTCGTCGAAGAACACCACCGTCGGGGCGTTCTCGCGGGCCTTCTGGAAGATCTCGCGGACGCCTTTCTCGGACTCGCCGACGTACTTGTCGAGCAGTTCCGGCCCCTTCACCGAGATGAAGTTCGACTCGGACTCGTTGGCGACGGCCTTCGCGAGCAGGGTCTTCCCCGTACCCGGCGGGCCGTACATCAGCACGCCCTTGGCGGACTGCATATCCATCGCCTCGTAGACCTCGGGGTATTCGAGCGGCCACTGGATCGTCTCGCGGAGGCGCTCTTTGGTGTCCTCGAGGCCGCCGACGTGCTCCCAGTTGACGTCCGGGACTTCGACGAACACCTCACGCAGGGCCGAGGGTTCGATCCCCTTGATGGCCTGCTTGAAGTCCTTCGAGGTGACCGTCAGCGACTCTAAGATCTCGGCGTCGATCTCGTCGGATTCGAGGTCGAGTTCGGGGCGAATGCGCCGGAGGGCGTTCATCGCGGCCTCCTTCGTGAGACTGGCGATGTCCGCGCCGACGAACCCGTGGGTGTTGTCGGCGTAGGCGTCGAGGTCGATGTTGTCCGACAGCGGCATGTTCCGCGTGTGGACCTGGAGGATCTCCTTGCGGCCCTCCCGGTCCGGCACGCCGATCTCGATCTCGCGGTCGAAGCGGCCGCCCCGGCGGAGTGCCGGGTCGATCGCGTCGACGCGGTTGGTCGCGCCGATGACGACGACCTCGCCGCGCTCGTCGAGGCCGTCCATCAGCGAGAGCAACTGCGCCACGACGCGGCGCTCGACGTCGCCGCCGGCTTCGCCGCGCTTCGGCGCGATGGAGTCGATCTCGTCGATGAAGACGATCGCGGGAGCTTCCTCTTCGGCCTCCTCGAAGATCTCACGGAGTTGCTCTTCGGACTCGCCGTAGTACTTCGACATGATCTCCGGCCCGGAGATCGTATGGAAGGAGGCGTCGATCTCGTTGGCGACGGCCTTCGCGATGAGCGTCTTCCCGGTCCCCGGCGGGCCGTGGAGGAGGACGCCCTTCGGCGGCTCGATGCCGAGCCGCTGGAACAGTTCGGGGTGCCGCATCGGGAGTTCGATCATCTCCCGAACCTGTTCGAGTTCCCTGTCGAGGCCCCCGATGTCCTCGTAGGCGACCGAGGGCGTGTCGCTTTCCTCCTCGGCGCCCGCAGCGATCTCTTCTGCGGGCGTCTGGCTGATCGACACCTCGGTGGAGTCGGTGACGACGACCGTGCCGCTCGGCTCCGTGGAGGCGATCTTCAGCGGGATCGGCTGACTCGACGACGACATAAAGCCGAAGCCGAAGGGGACGCGGATGTTCTGTCCCTTCGTGACGGGCTGGCCGGCGAGTTTATCGCGGAGGTGAGCACCGATGTTGCCGCTGATCCGCAGGTTCTGCGGAAGTGCGACGGAGACCGCCTTCGCGGGCTTGACGTCGGCCTTCTCGACCTCGACGTGGTCGTCGATGCCGACGTTCGCCTGCTGGCGAAGCCGCCCGTCGATTCGGATGACGCCCGTGCCGCTGTCTTCGGGGTATCCCGGCCAGACACGGGCAATTGCGGTGCCGCCCTTTCCCTCGATCCTGATGTAATCGCCGCCCTCCAGATCGAGTTCGGCAGCCGCCTCGCGGTCCATCGCCGCCAGGCCGCGCCCGGCGTCCTTCTGCTTGAGTGGCTTGACAGTGAGCTTCATTTCTCGACCGTGATCGTCAGTACGCCGTTGTTCGTCTCGACCGATGCGTCCGATCCGGGGAGTTCGAACTCCGCTTCGGAAACTCCCTCGGGCGTGTCGGCGACGACGATCGCCGTCTCCCCGACGACGTCGACGTCGATGTCCTCGTCGGCGAAGCCGAGCTCAGCCGCGAGAACCCAGCTGTCCTCGTATTCGTACCGGCGGACTATCTGCTCGTCTTCGCCGGCCAGTTGCTTGGTACTCATCGTGATTCCTAACTCCACGTTAGTCTCATTCATATTTAAACCTTTCGTAGACTAATCGCAGGACAGCGGTCGAAACTCGGAACGATCGGTCGAATTGCGATTCGGCCATATTCGACCGATGGGGATGCCGATCGGGGGTTTATACTCCCACCGGACCTACCGTTTCAGTATGGAAACGGTCACACACCACGGTCGGGAGACCGCTTACCGGGAGTTCGATCGAGGGGCAAGCGGTCCGCGCGTGCTCGCTGTCCACGGCAGCGGCGGGACACACCGCGTTTGGAGCGCCCAAGCGGAGCTGGCGTCGGACTACCCGTTCGTCGCTCTCGACCTCAGCGGGCACGGCGGGAGCGACGACGTGGCGGCCGAGCCGGGGTACGAGACGCTCTCGGCGTACGTCGACGACACGCTGGCCGTCGCCGAGGCTGTCGATCCCGACGTGCTCCTCGGCAACTCCCTCGGCGGCGCGGTCATCATCACGGCGCTCCTGGAACGCGAGGTCGACGTCGACGGAGTAGTTCTCGCGGGGACGGGCCCGCGACTGCCCGTGCTGGACGATCTGCTCAGATGGGTCTCCGAGGACTTCGATCGCGTCGTGGAGTTCTTCCACGAACCTGATCACCTCTTTCACGACGCCGACGCCGCCACGCTGGACGTCTCGCGGGCGGCGCTACGGAAGACTGGCCCGGAGATCCTCGAACGGGATTTCCGGACGGCCCACGGCTTCGACCGGCGCGGGGACCTGACTGCGATCGACCTTCCGGCACTCGCGATCGTCGGCGAGTACGACCGGCTGACGCCAGTCCACTACCACGAGGCGCTCTGCGAGGAACTCCCGGACTGTGACCTAACTGTCCTCGACGACGCCGCGCACCTCGCGATGCTTGAATCCCCCACGGCGTTCAACGACGCAGTGCGGTCGTTCCTCGCGGAGTTGTGACTGGAGAAATTTGCCGCGTCGTACCCGCTCTGCTTCCACGCCCACAAATTCGCCGCGTCGGGGACCTACGCTTCGTTGTCCGTCGCGCCGGCCCCGTCGCTGTCGGCCCCGTCGTCAGGGAACGATCCTGACTCGACGGCCTCCCGGTACGCCGCGGCGGCATCGCGCATCTCCTCTCTGAGAGACGCAAACCGCCGTGCGAAGGGCGGCGACCGCTCGCTCAGACCGAGAACGTCGTCGACGACCAGTACCTGGCCGTCGCAGTCCGGGCCAGCGCCGATGCCGATCGTCGGGATATCGAGTTCGGCGGTGATCTCCGCCGCTAGCTCCGCGGGCACGTGTTCGAGGACGATCGAGAACGCGCCGGCCGCTTCGTGCCGCACCGCCAGATCCAGAATCCGCTCGGCATCCCCCTCACCAGTGCCCTGCTTCTCGTAGCCGAGTTCCTTGACGCGCTGCGGCGTCAGACCGACGTGCGCCATCACTGGGATCCCGAGTTGCACCAGCCGCTCGGTGAGGTCGACGGTGTGGTCGCCGGACTCGATTTTGACGGCGTCGACGCCGGCCTCCTTCAGCAGCCGACCGCAGTTCCGGATGCTCTCGCTTTCGTCGACGCCGACGGAGAGAAACGGCATATCTGCCACGACCAGCGCGTCGTCAGCCGCGCGGGCGACCGCGGCGCTCCGGGAGCGGATCTCGTCGTACGTCACCGGGAGCGTCGAATCGTAGCCCAAGGCGGTGTCACCAGCGCTGTCGCCGACGAGGATCATATCGATGCCGACCTCCTCGAGGACGGACGCCGTCGTGGCGTCGTAGGCGGTCAGCATTGTGACCGGTTCTGCCTCGGGGTGGGCCCGTTCGCGGATGTCACGTACCGTCGTCACGGGGTCGACTTTCCCGCCGGAGCGATTAAAGGATTCGTTGTCCCGACGGACGTGGCCGATCGTGTGACGATCAGTCGGCACAGCCGTTTGTGGCGAACAGTCGGCACAGCTGCTTTTGCGACGGTTTCCCGCCTGGTTCCCACGCCGACGTGCCGAGCAACCGCTGACCGACGCGGGACCGCTCCTACGTCACAGGACCGCTGGCCGCGCTATCGTACATAAACGTCCGCGTCGGTCGAGTCCGCGACTAACCGCCGCGAACCGGCACCGCTTTGGGGCGGCCGACGAAGGCCCGAACGTGCAACCAGTCGAGACCACAGACCCCGAGGGGGTCGACTACGGGTGGGTGATGCAGACGACGTTCGTCCTCACCATCCTCGTCGGCGCGCCGATCGTGGCGGTGCTCTCGCTCGGGACTCCGCTCCCCACGTGGGCCGCGCGGGTCGAGTTCGCGGTGCGCGTGGGCGCAGTGGTCTGGGTCGTCGTCGCGCTCGCGGTCTTCGGCTACGCGTGGCGATTCGAAGCTGGAGACGGCGGACGCGATTCCGACTAAGTGTCGCTGTACGCCCACAGGTGCGAGTCCTCGACCTTCCGTTTCAGAATCCGATCCGACGAATTTCTCCGACACGGTGCAGGATGCACAGCACGTCCTCCGCGAGGGATCCGATCTGGAGATCCGTTTTCCCGATTACTGTCGACGACCCCAGCAGCACAGCAAAATAGCCAAGGCATTCATCACCTTCTTTCATAATCAATGACCGGTCGTCTGCAATGGAGGGTGGCCTTTTTTGGATTATTTGTCCTTGCAGTTCCGGCGATGAGCTTGGTGGGAGTTGCGGTGTTGGGCGCCATCCGCGAAGGGGGATCTATCGTTCTCGGCGGATTGTTCCTCCTGATCGCCCTTTTCGCTCTCCGTGGCATCGTGGTCGAACTCCGCATCGTCCAGGCTGCACCGGGGATCGAGTCGATCGAACGGACCGAACTCTTCTGGACCGCCGGTGCGATTATGCTTGGTGGCTTCGTAACCTTCGTGCTTGTCGTCGAGGGGCAACTGACCCCGGTGGTTGCCGCGAGCCTCACAGGCCTCTCGGCAGTCGTTGTGCGGCGTCAGCTTGCCGTTCCAGCCTACTGTGGGGCATTCGTGGGGATGACCTCCCCAACCCTGTTTCCGACCTACTGGCAGGGCCTCGTCGCGGCAGTACTGGCAGTCGCGGTCTTTCTTCTGGCCAACCCGGTGTTTCACGGGGTGGGAGGGAAACTCGGGACTACCGCCTTCGTCGGGGCCGCCCTCACGGTCCTTGGGACACAGACGTGGTTTCTGAGCGATCCGCTGCCGGCGGCGAGTACTGCCGGCCTCGTGGTACTGTGTTCGGTCGTCGCTGCGGTGGCTACCTTCGTACTCCACGACCGATCGTCATTTGAACCGGTGTCGGCGTCCGGTACTGTCGGGATACTTGGCGGGCTTGCACTCCCGTGGCTGTTCCCAGCCGTTGGCGAACTCCTGGCAGCGGCAGTCTACGGAGCCTCGTTTGCGGGGATGAGCGACTCGACCCGGATTCCGGACGAACGCTGGATGGCGCTGGCAGGTTTCGCTGTCGGGCTGATACTGGTATACTCCGCCCCGTATCTGGGTGGATCTGGTGGCAAACTCGGGACGATTGCATTCGTTTCGTGTCTCGCTGTCTATGGACTGTTGGAGTCGCTCCACCGCGTGCTCACGAAGACGCAGATCGAACGACTGTCCCGCAGGGATATCTCCTGACCCGACATCCGGGGACGGTGTGAAAACTACTGTCGCCGCCGGGGCGGCCCGGCGTCCCGTCGGAAAGTCTTTGACCCGAGTCGCCGACGTGTCAGTATGATCGACGAGACGATCGCGGAGATCCGGGAAATGCAGACGCACAGTTCGTCGGTCGTCGCGGTCAAGGCGACGCGGGCGCTCTCGGAGCTTCTGGAGCGCGATCACGCCACCGTCGAGGAGTTCGAGCGCGACCTCGAACGCAACGCCAGCGCGCTCAAGCGGGCGAACCCCTCTCACGCCTCGCTTTTCAACGCTATCCAGACGGTCGTCGTGAACGTCGTCGATCGGAAGGACAGCGTCGAGGAGGCGAAATCCCTCCTGGACGAAGTGATCGACCGTGTCGTCGAGGACGTCCAGCAGGGGAAGTCCCGCGCGGCCGACAACGCAGTGTCGCTCTTCGAGGCGGGTGGGACGTTCCTCACCCACGACTATTCGTCGACCGTTCTCGAAGCCGTCGAACGGGCCGTGGGCGATGGCGCAGATTTGACGATGTACGTAACGGAGGCCCGACCCCGCTTTCTCGGGCGCAAGACTGCCCGCCGCCTCGCCGACGTCGACGGGGTCGATCCTCACCTGATCGTCGACGGTGCCGCCGGGACGTTCCTCGCGGAGTGTGATCGGGTCGTCGTCGGGATGGACTGTATCGTCGACGACACGCTGTACAACCGGGTCGGCACCTACCCGATCGTCGCGACCGCGAACCACCTCGACGTCCCGGTCACGGTCGTCGGCTCGGCGGCGAAGGTCGTCGAGGGGAGCTTCGTCTTCGAAAACGAGATCCGCTCGTCGGCGGAAGTCTCCCTGGAGCCGATCGAGAACGTCGTGATCGAAAACCCGGCCTACGACGCGACCCCGGTCGAACTGATCGACGAAGTGATCACCGACAACGGCGTCGAAAACATCTGAAGGCACGACCCGCTTTCTGCCGCGCCCCTCACTCGCCGACGACCGAGCGCCGGAAGAACTCGGCGAACTTCTCCCGCAGGGAGGAGTTCTCGCCCAGTCGGAGGTAGTACGCGTCGCCGCCGTCCTCGTAGTAATCGGAGATTCGGCGCTTGATCTCGAAGCCGAGGTGCTCGTAGAAGGACAACGCCGATTCGTTCGTCGCTCGCGCGTGACACGAGATCGAATCGTGGTCCTGGAGCGCGGCGGCGACAAGCCGTTTGCCGTACCCCTCGCCGCGGTACTCCGGGGCGACGGCCAGAAACAGGATGTACCCGTCCCGCCGAACCGACGCGAACCCGACGAGTTCGTCGTTCTCGAAGAGGAGATGATCGCGCGCGCGGCGATAGGCATCGACGAAGAAGGCCCGGCGCTGCTTGAGCACGTTCTCGCGTTCCCGGATGCGCTCTTTGAGGTCCCAGGTCTCCTCGACGTACTCCGCGGCGCCCGGGGCGTCCACCCGCACCTCGACGTTGACGCTCACACCGTCGATTAGAACCAGGACCGATATAAATCCGCCGTCCGCGGTGGCATCCCCGTGGTGTCCTAGAGGCGGTCGGTGTTGACTTCGATTCCCGGGGGCGTCACGACCAGGAATTCCCGGAAGTGGGTGAGACCGCCACCCATATCCCGGACCGAGCGAGCAAATCCCTTCGCGAGTTCGTTGAGGTCGCCCTCGACCGAGAGGACGAGGACGTTCCCCGCCTCGACGGTCTCGACCCACTCCGTCGGCTCTGTAGTCCCGTCCAGGATACCGAGCACCACGTCGCCTTCCGGTTCGTCGTCGAGATGTTCCTCGGCCTCCGAGAGGTTCAGATTGAAGTCGCTCATACCCGGGTAGACGGAAAGGGGGACGAAAAGGATTCGGACGTTCCGAACTCACCGGAGGCATCGACATCCGGCTCTGATTTCCCAGCCGGCTCACGTTCCGATGTCGCCTCCGGTACGGCTCTATCGAGCATCCGCCGTCATTATATCATCACAAATGGATAATCCGCTCGATAGGTGAGAGTGTCATAGAAGTATCAACAAGGAGATTCTTCCGCTTGTAATTCGCTGAATAAGCTCTTAGAGTGCGTTTGGGTGGTGAACCCCGGAATTTCTACCAGGTCACGGAACTGTTTCGATAGCCTTGCGAGATGGAACACGCGAATGCAACATCAGCGTTGATTCCGGTTTTGATGTTTGCGGGATGTTTATTTCGGGAAAATTCTGTTAATGAGAAAGTCTGACGGAACTTTATATATAATATACACTTAGGTAAGTATATGGCAACTAAAATACAACAACGGAACCTCCCGACCGAGAGTGACGCGGCCTTGAGTGCTCTCGTCGTGGAAGCAGTGAGTGCCGCGACGGAGACGCCAGTCGATGAACTTCCGCCCTTGTACCAGGTGATCGATCCCGATGCTCTCGATGTGTTGTTCTCCGGCCGCCACACAGATGGTTCCGTGGAGTTCCAGTACGCTGGACAGACCGTGACTGTCTCTGCGGATCGAACGGTAAGTGTTTCTCCAGTCGCTAACCCTTAGGATCGGCCGGCCAATCCGCAGGTATATTGAGCATCCGCGAGCGGAGGAAGTCGGTCTCTTTTTGTTTCCCCGTGAGACGCAAGCGTCTCACGAGCCCCCACTTCGCTCAGCGGGACAGGTTTTTACAGGGAGGACGAGACGGCGGAGCCGTCTCACTTCCCCACGCTCCACCGTGCGTGGGCGACGAGTGGGAAACCCTCTCCGTCGTGTCCAGGTGACCGTCGGATCCCACGGCTTCGCTCCTGGGCGGACGTCAGTTTTCTCCCCGACTGGTGAGTGCGTATACCGCTCCGCCAATACTGGTGACGGCGGCGGCGATTCCGAACCCCGGCGCACTGCCCTCGGTCTCTCCAGTTGTCGAGTTCACGACTTCCGAGTCGGCGGTCGTTCCAGTTGCTACCGAGGTTGGATCAGCGGGTGTCCCCGTTGTCTCTGATTTCGATGCGGGGGACGACTGCGTGGTGGTCTCGGCGGTTGATTCCGAAGCGCCCGCGTTCGAATGCCCGCCGACAGTGATGCTCGTTGTCGTTGTCGCAGCACGGCCTTTGCTGTCGATCGCTCGGAGCGTCACCGAGTACTCGCCAGGATCGGAAAACTGGTGTCTTACCGCCTCTCCGGCGGCAGTCTCCCCGTTGGCGAACTGCCACGTGTACGCGAGAATTTCGCCGACACCGAGGGTGGACGGACTCGCGTCGAACTCGATCGCCTCACCCGGCGCCGGGTGCTCGGGGGTATACTCGAACGTCGGTCGGAGGCCGAGTTCCTGCCCGAAATCGGTCACGTCCTCGCCATCGAGGCTCCGCCTGTGGAACTCGACGATGTCGTCGATGGCTGGCCGTGGTGTGTGACTGACGCCCTCGTAGACGTTGAACTGTGCGTCGACACCGGCCTCCTCGTAGGCCCGCTGGCAGGTGGGGAACCGGTCCGCGACCATATCCTCTCCGTAGACGTCGAGCGCGATCTCCCGCATCTCCCGACTCCAGGCGTCGTCGTACGGGATCGTATCGTTGCCATCGTCTTCCCCCATATAGAGGAACTGGTTCGTGGCATCGAGGGCTTCGAGGTCGACAGTGTCGCCGGTGAGCGCTTCGACGTCCGCGATGCCGATATGGAAGGGTAGCCGGTGGCCGTCGGCTTCCTCGATGGGAAGCATCGCAGTTCCGTTCAACCCACCGGCAGTGACGGAGCGCACCCGGTCGGGATGCAGGAGGGTGAACCGATCGACGAAGTTGCCGGCAGCGGAGAAGCCGTTGAGCAGCAGCTGGTCGTCGACCGGATAGGACTGCTTTTCGAGTCGGTCCCCGGCGTCTTCGACCATCCGCAACAACTGGAGATCCACACGCTCTATGGGACCGTCGTCTATCTGCATCGTCTGGCGATCCAGCGCGTGGACGTAGTGACGCCAGTCGACGGGTTCAGATCTCGGCCGCGGGAACACCGGCACCAGCAACGGGACGGCAAGACGGTCAGCGATCGTCCGCGAGGTTCCGTTCCGGATACGATCATCGGCGGACTGTCTCTGGACCTCGAAGTCGTCGGTCGCCTGCCCGCTGTTGGTCGGTTGGACGAGAATCGAAACGGACTGCTGGTCGTCGACCCGCGGTGGGGCGTAGAGATAGTACGGGTAGTTGAACCCCGAATCGGGGTCCGGTTCGACGAACGTCGGCTCCACCCCGGAAACGAGTTCCGGCGGGTTCTCGACGCGTACCTCCGCCGTTTCGCGTGCGATGCCCTGGCCGTCGGCGTCGTAGAGGTTCGCGGAGACGCGCTCGGTCTCGGATAACGGCGGCAGCAACTCCACCTCGTAGTCCTCGAGGACAGTCCCCGCCGCCAGTTCGGTGGCGCCGCCGATCACATTCGAATCGGAGTCACGGACGACGAATCGGGCAGCGACGTCTGTTGCGACTCTCTCTACTGTTACCGCTGTGCCGTTCGTGCGCTGGTGGGTGAACGTGATCGAGGACTCGGAGACGTCTTCGTCGGTTGTACCCGCAGATCTACCGGGCACAGTCGCTCCAAGCAACACGGTCCCTGCAGCAGACAATGCGTCACGGCGTTTCATCGGGGACGACCCCCTGCCGACCGGTCCGCGTTCGCAGTGTTGCCCACCCGGGGCTGGCGTTGCTTCCGATCCGACTCGTCGCACTGGGGCCCCCCGAATGGTAGATTGGGCGGCGTTCTGGCGGCGATGACGACAGCCACAGTGTTTCTGTGGAGACTGTTTGTGGCCTGCTCTCGCTGTACCATACGAGTCCACCATCTCCGGGATAGGTGCTAAAACAACCCTTTTTACTGACATATATTCCCTGAGAGACCTGCAAGCCGTTACAAGAACGTAATGTACGCCGACACCGGAGGGATGGGGATTTTGGAGCAATTGCACCCCGGGACTCGATCGCCACCGCCTGCACTTCCGTGGACATTCGTCCACTCCTCGCCGCGCGCGAGCCGGATTGCTGACTCATCTGCCCATTTTCGGCGGGAATCGCGCCGGATCGGAAGCGATCACACGGTCCTTTGACCTGACAGTGGGAATCAGCGGATAGGTTGGCACGGACGCCCGATACCCGACGGAACGGCCTCCTCTAAGCCGTTGACGCGAACTCCGCCGTTCGGAAACTCCACTGTCGCTATCGCCGCCGTTCCGCGATTCTGCCATCCACAGCGAAAGGCTTTAATATCGTTCCACGGCAGGGGACAAACACAATGTCTCACGACACGGAGGCTCAGTCGGACACCCCGGCTGGTCGAGTTCTTCCAGGGCACATTAGCCCACATAACTGAATCCGAGATTGACGAAGTACGGATTTTCGACACCACGCTCCGCGACGGCGAACAGTCACCACGCACCTCGTTCGATTACGAGGAGAAGCGTGACATCGCGGCGACGCTCGACGAGATGGGGACCCACGTTATCGAGGCGGGCTTCCCGGTCAACTCCGACGCCGAGTTCGAATCGGTGAGCGACATCGCCGCCGCGACGAACACGACCGTCTGCGGGCTGGCGCGCGTCGTCGACAAAGACGTCGAGGCCGCACTCGACTCCGGCGTCGGGCTGGTCCACGTCTTCGTCAGCACGAGCGACGTCCAGCTGGCCGATTCGATGCACGCCTCCCGCGAGGAGGCCGTCGAACGGGCCGTCGCGAGCGTCGAACGGGTCAAAGACGCCGGCGTCGAGGTGATGTTCTCACCGATGGACGCCACCCGAACCGACATCGACTTCCTGGCCGAGATCCTGGGCGCCGTCGACGAGGCGGGCGTCGACTGGGTCAACATCCCGGACACCACCGGAGTCGCGACGCCGACGCGCTTCGCCAGTATGGTCCGCGAGGTGCGAAAGCACACCGACGCGCGGATCGACGTCCACGCCCACGACGACTTCGGGCTGGCCACCGCAAACGCGATGGCCGGCTTCGAGGCGGGCGCCTCGCAGGCGCAGGTCTCGGTCAACGGCATCGGCGAGCGCGCCGGCAACGCCGCCTTCGAGGAGGTCGTGATGTCGGCGGAGGCGCTCTACGACGTCGACACCGGCATCGACACCACCCGAATCACCGAACTGTCGCGGATCGTCGAGGAGGCAAGCGACATCCCGGTCCCGGGCAACAAACCGGTTGTGGGCCAGAACGCCTTCTCACACGAGAGCGGGATCCACGCCGCGGGCGTCCTCGAGAACAGCGACACGTTCGAGCCGGGCGTGATGACGCCAGAGATGGTCGGGGCCCAGAGGGAGTTCGTCCTCGGCAAGCACACCGGCCGCCACTCGGTGCGCAAGCGCCTGGAGGAATCCGGGTTCGCGCCGAACGAGACCGAGGTCACCGAGGTCACCCGACGCGTCAAGGACTACGGGGCCGAAAAGGAGCGCGTCACCGTCGAGGTGTTGACGCGCTTCGCCCGCGACGTCGGCGTCGACCGCGCCGACGACGAAGAGGAGGAGGAGGTCCGCGCCTGATGGCCCAGGCCCCGTTCGCTCGACCCGACGAGCCACGGGTACACCGTCGACTGACTCCGGCCACGGGCAACCGAACACGTAGCGGTAGGTGCAGGCGAGGAAAAGCTCGAAACGTTAATTACGGACGAGGAGAATCTCGTAGGTACGATGCGACGACGGCTCATCCACGCGACGCCCGCCGCCACGAAGACGGCGGCGTCCGCGCAGCGGCCGTCGCCCGGCGTCGGCGCCGACGTCGATTCGCGGATCATTGTAGGGGCGTCCTAGCCCCGTATCCACAGTTTTCGTCCGCTCGACTCCGTCCGCACTCACCCTGTGACCGACCAGCGACCGTCATCACTATGACCCACGCCCGATCCACACGACCGACCCCGACGTATCGCACGCAAACCGAACTGACACGTACCCACCGACCGCCAACAGGAGGTGATCACCGATGAGCAAACAGGCACCAGCCGATTCCGAGGAGGCGACCGCCGACACGTCAGATGCGGCTGCCGAATCGACGGAGACGGAAGAGCGCACGCCAGTGACGACCGGCTCCGAAGCCGTCGTGCGCGCCCTCGAACAGGAGGGCATCGAGGCGGCGTTCGGCGTCCAGGGCGGGGCGATCATGCCCGTCTACGACGCGCTGTATCACTCCGACATCCGGCACATCACGATGGCCCACGAGCAGGGCGCGGCACACGCCGCCGACGCGTTCAGCGTCGTCAGAAACGAGCCCGGCGTCTGCCTGGCGACGTCGGGGCCGGGCGCGACGAACCTGGTCACCGGCATCGCCGACGCGAATATGGACTCCGACCGCCTGCTCGCGCTCACCGGGCAGGTCCCCTCGGACATCGTCGGCTCCGACGCGTTCCAGGAGACCGACACCATCGGGGTGACGGCACCGATCACGAAGCACAACTACTTCGCGGACGACCCCGACACCGTCGGCGACACCGTCGGCGAGGCGATCGCGCTGGCCGACGAGGGCCGTCCGGGCCCGACGCTCGTCGACCTGCCGAAGAACGTCACGCTCGGTGACAGCGATGGCGACGTCGCGCCGGCCGAACCGCCGGCGACGACCCGGCCGCAGTACGTCGCCGACGAGGAGAACGTCGAGGAAGCCGCCGCCGCCATCGAGGCCGCCGAACGGCCCCTCTTGCTCTTCGGCGGCGGCGTCATCAAGGCCGACGCGACCGACGAGGCGCGGGCGTTCGCCCGCGAGTACGAGATCCCGGTCGTGACGACGATGCCGGGCATCGGCTCGTTCCCCGAGGACGACGACCTCTGTCTGTCGTGGGCGGGGATGCACGGCACCGGCTACGCGAATATGGCGATCACGCACACGGACCTGCTGATCGCCGTCGGGACCCGCTTCGACGACCGCCTGACCGGCGGGATCGACACGTTCGCGCCGGAGGCGGAGGTCATCCACATCGACATCGACCCCGCGGAGATCTCGAAGAACATCCACGCGGACTACCCGCTGATCGGCGATGCGGGGATCGTCATCGACCAACTCGACGACGCGCTGACGACGGAACCCGACGCCGACGAGTGGCGCGAGCAGTGTCTGACCTGGAAAGACGAGTACCCGATGGACTACGCGACGCCGGACGACGAGCCGCTGAAGCCGCAGTTCGTCGTCGAGGTGCTCGACGAGGCGACCGACGACGACACCATCGTCACGAGCGGCGTCGGCCAGCACCAGATGTGGGCCTCCCAGTACTGGACGTACACCGAGCCGCGGACGTGGGTGTCGAGCCACGGGCTCGGAACGATGGGGTACGGCCTGCCGGCCGCCATCGGCGCGCGCGTCGCGGCCGACGACGATCAGGACGTCGTCTGCGTCGACGGCGACGGCTCCTTCCTGATGACGATCCAGGAGCTGTCGGTGGCGGTCAGAGAGGAGATGGACATCACCGTCGCGGTGCTGAACAACGAGTACATCGGGATGGTCCGCCAGTGGCAGGACGCCTTCTTCGAGGGCCGCCGGATGGCCGCGGAGTACAACTGGTGTCCCGAGTTCGATATGCTGGCGGAGGCGTTCGGCGCCCGCGGGTGGCGCGTCGACGACTACGACGAGGTCGCAGACGCCGTCGAGGAGGCCCTCGCGTACGACGGCCCCTCCGTGATCGACTTCCACATCGATCCGGCGGAGAACGTCTACCCGATGGTGCCCTCCGGCGGCGCGAACGGCAAATTCGCACTCACGGAGGACCAGCTATGAGTTCCGACGAGACCGACGAGACGGACGACGAGCTACCGAAACACGGACTGAAGGGGCCGGAACCCGACGAGCGGCCGCACCCGGAGGGGCGGCGGAACTCCCAGGGGATCCGTATCGATCCCGAGGCGGAGGCCGAACCCGAGATCCGGCGTGCGGTGCTGTCGGCGCTCGTGGAGGACGACCCCGGCGTGCTCTCGCGCGTCTCGGGGCTGGTCTCCCGGCGGCAGTTCAACATCGAGAGCCTCACCGTCGGCCCGACGACCGTCGAGAACCACTCGCGGATCACGATGGTGGTCGAGGAGTCCGAGCCGGGCATCGACCAGGTGAAGAAGCAACTCGGAAAACTCAAGCCCGTCATCGCCATCGGTGAACTCGACGACGACGCGGTGCGGACCGAACTCGTCCTCCTGAAGGTCGAGGGCGACGAGCCCGACAAGGTCCACGCCGTCACCGAGATGTACGACGGCCAGACCCTCGACGCCGGCCCGGAGACGATCACCGTGCAACTGACCGGCGGCGAGCAGGAGATCGACGACGCGATCGACGCGTTCCGGCAGTTCGGGATCATCGAGATCGCCCGAACCGGCTACACGGCGCTGGCACGCGGGAATCAAGCGACCGTTCCGGGCGAAAAGCCCGGGACCGCGGACGAACCAACACAACCGACGAACGTACAATGACAGACTCAGAGCTGAACACGACAGTGTACTACGACGACGACGCGGATCGCTCCCACATCGACGACAAGACGGTGGCCGTCATCGGCTACGGTAGCCAGGGCCACGCCCACTCACAGAACCTCGCCGAGAGCGGGGTCGACGTGGTGGTCGGCCTGCGCGAGGATTCCTCCTCGCGCGCGGCGGCCGAAGCCGACGGCCTGCGGGTCGAGACCCCCGCCGACGCGGCCGCGGAGGCCGACATCGTCTCGATTCTGGTGCCGGACACCGTCCAGCCGGCGGTGTTCGAGAACATCCGCGACGGCATCGAGGCCGGCGACACGGTCCAGTTCGCCCACGGCTTCAACATCCACTACAACCAGATCCGCCCGCCCGAGGACGTCGACGTGACGATGGTCGCGCCGAAGTCTCCCGGGCACCTCGTCCGCCGGAACTACGAGTCCGGCCAGGGCACGCCCGGCCTCGTCGCAGTCTACCAGAACGTTACGGGCGACGCGCGCGAGGAAGCGCTGGCGTACGCCCACGGAATCGGCTGTACCCGCGCGGGCGTCATCGAGACCACGTTCCGCGAGGAGACCGAGACCGACCTCTTCGGCGAGCAGGCCGTCCTCTGCGGCGGGATGACCGCCCTCGTCAAGGAGGGCTACGAGACGCTCGTCGACGCGGGCTACTCCCCGGAGATGGCGTACTTCGAGTGCCTCAACGAGATGAAGCTCATCGTCGATCTGATGTACGAGGGCGGCCTCTCGAATATGTGGGACTCCGTCTCCGACACCGCCGAGTACGGCGGCCTCACCCGCGGCGACGACGTCATCGACGACCACGCCCGCGAGCGGATGGAGGAGATCCTCGACGCCGTCCAGGACGGCACGTTCGCCCGCGAGTGGATCGCGGAGAACCAGGCGGGCCGCCCCTCCTACACCCAGTTGAAGCACGCCGAGGAGACCCACCACATCGAACAGGTCGGCGCGCCGCTGCGTGACCTGTTCGCGTGGGCCGACGAGGAATCCGACGACGCCGAGACGGCAGAGGCAGCCGCGGACGACTGACGATGACGATGAGAGTATACAAAAAGACGACACCGAACCGAACGGGGGAGCGCAGATGAGCGAAGGAACCCTGTACGACAAGGTCTGGGAGGAGCACACCGTCTCCGAGCTGCCGACCGGACAGACGCAGTTGTTCGTCGGCCTTCATCTCATCCACGAGGTGACGAGCCCGCAGGCGTTCGGGATGCTCGAAGAGCGCGGCCTGGAGGTCGCCTATCCCGAACTCACGCACGCGACGGTCGACCACATCGTCCCGACGGCGGACCAATCGCGCCCCTACAGCGACGACGCCGCCGAGGAGATGATGAGCGAACTCGAAGAGAACGTCCGCGGGGCGGGCATCGACTTTTCCGATCCCACCTCGGGCGAACAGGGCATCGTCCACGTCATCGGCCCCGAGAAGGGACTCACCCAACCTGGCAAGACCATCGTCTGCGGCGACTCCCACACCTCGACGCACGGCGCCTTCGGCGCCCTGGCGTTCGGGATCGGGACGAGCCAGATCCGCGACGTCCTCGCGACGGGGACCGTCGCGATGGAGAAAAAGAAGGTCCGGAAGATCGAGGTCACGGGCGAACTCGGTCCCGGCGTCGAGGCCAAGGACATCATCCTCGAAGTGATCCGCCGTCTCGGCACCGAGGGCGGCGTCGGCTACGTCTACGAGTACGGGGGCGAGGCCATCGAGAACCTCGATATGGAAGGCCGGATGAGCATCTGCAACATGTCGATCGAGGGCGGCGCCCGCGCGGGCTACGTCAACCCCGACGAGACCACCTACGAGTGGCTCGAAGACACCGACTACTTCCAGGAGAACCCGGAACGGTTCGAGGAACTCAAGCCCTACTGGGAGTCCATCCGCTCCGAGGACGACGCCGTCTACGACGACGTCGTCACCATCGACGGCGCCGAACTGGAGCCCGTCGTCACCTGGGGCACCACACCCGGCCAGGGGATCGGGATCAGCGAACCCATCCCCGAACCGGAATCGCTGCCGGAGGACAAACAGGACACCGCACGGCGCGCACAGGAACATATGCGCGTCACCCCCGGCGACACGATGGAGGGCTACGAGATCGACGTCGCCTTCCTCGGGTCGTGCACGAACGCCCGGCTTCCCGACCTGCGCCGGGCCGCGAGCATCGTCGAGGGCCGGCAGGTCGACGAGGACGTCCGCGCGATGGTCGTCCCCGGCAGCCAGCGCGTGAAGGCCGCCGCCGAGGCCGAGGGCCTCGATGAGATCTTCGAGGCAGCCGGCTTCGAGTGGCGGAACGCGGGCTGTTCGATGTGCCTCGGGATGAACGAGGACCAACTGGAGGGCGACGAGGCCTGCGCCTCCTCCTCGAACCGGAACTTCATCGGCCGGCAGGGTTCGAAGGACGGGCGGACCGTCCTGATGAACCCCCGGATGGTCGCCGCGGCGGCGATCGAAGGGGAAGTGACTGACGTCCGCGACCTGAAGGAGGTGGCTCGCGTATGACCGACGAGATCCCCGAGATCGACTCCGTCACCGGATCGGGCGTTCCGATCCGCGGCAACGACATCGACACCGACCAGATCATCCCGGCGCGGTTTATGAAGGTCGTCACGTTCGACGGCCTCGGCGAGTTCGCCTTCTTCGACCTGCGGTTCGACGACGACGACAACCAGAAGGACCACCCGTTCAACGAACCGCAGTTCCAGGACTCCTCGGTGCTCGTCGTCAACGCGAACTTCGGCTGCGGCTCGTCCCGCGAGCACGCCCCCCAGGCGCTGATGCGCTGGGGGATCGACGCCATCGTCGGCGAGTCCTTCGCCGAGATCTTCGCGGGCAACTGCCTCGCGCTCGGCATCCCCACGGTCACAGCTGACCACGAGACGATAGAGGAACTCCAGGCGTGGATCGACGAAAACCCCGACGAGGAGATCCACGTCGATGTCGAGGAGGAGAGCGTCGCCTACGACGATACCACCGTCGAGGCCACGGTCGACGACGCACAGCGGCGGGCGCTCACCGAGGGCGTCTGGGACACGACGGCGCTGATGAAGTCCAACGCCGACGCGGTCGCCGAAAAGGCCGCCGAACTCCCCTACACCGATGTCTGAGCAGATCGCCGTCATCGAGGGCGACGGCATCGGTCGGGAGGTCGTTCCCGCGGCCGTCTCGGTCCTGGAGGCCGTCGGCGGCTTCGAGTTTGTCGAGGCAGAGGCCGGCGACGCCGTCAAAGACGCGACGGGCGAGGCACTCCCGGCGGAGACCTACGAGACCGTCGCCGAGGCCGACGCGACGCTGTTCGGCGCTGCCGGCGAGACCGCAGCCGACGTCATCCTCCCGCTCCGGGAGGCCGTCGGCTCCTTCGTCAACATCCGGCCCGCGCGGGCCTACCCCGGCGTCGACGCCGTCCGGCCGGAGACCGATCTGGTGTTCCTGCGTGAGAACACCGAAGGAGTCTACTCGGGCCACGAGGACCGCCTCTCCGAGGACCTCTCGACGCTGACGCGCGTGGTCACCACCTCGGCCTCAGAGCGACTGGCCGAGTACGCCTGCGAGTACGTCACGGACCGCGGCGAATCGGGTTTCCACGTCGCCCACAAGGCGAACGTGATGCGCGAGACCGACGGCCGCTTCCGGGACGCCGTCGTCGACGTCGCCGACTCGGAGGGGGTCGACGCCGAGGAGGTCCTGATGGACGCCTTCGCGACCCGGATCTGTCTCGACCCCGAGCAGTTCGACGTCGTCGTCTGCCCGAACCTCGCGGGCGACGTCCTCTCGGACCTCGCGGCGGGCCTCGTCGGCGGCCTGGGGCTGCTTCCCTCCGCGAACGTCGGCCCCGACAACGCGCTGTTCGAGCCGGTCCACGGGACCGCGCCCGACATCGCGGGCGAGGGCGTCGCGAACCCCTCGGCGGCGATCCTCTCGGCGGCGATGCTCTTGGATCATCTCGGCTACGACGAAGCCGCAGCGGACGTCAACGATGCTGTAGAGTCCGTTCTCGCGGACGGCCCGCGGACCGCCGATCTCGGCGGGGAGGCGGGAACCGCCGCGGTCACCGAAGCGGTTCTCGACCGGCTGGACTGACCTGCAGCGAGCGATCCTTTCGTCCGTTCGATCTCGATCTCGCCGTCAGACCACCTGAAGCGCGCAGCTCGCGCCGTATCCGAGCACGAACGCGATCCCGAACGACCCGGCCCACGCGCCCACGGTGACGCCGATCTTCCGAGCGCTGATCGCGTCTCTCCCGCCGACGGCCGCGCCACTGCCGATGATCGCGCTCACGATGATCTCGTTGAACGAGACCGGCACGCCGAGCAGGACGGCCACCTGGGCGATCAGAAACGAGGGGACGAGCGCCGCGATCGAGCGCCGCGGCCCGAGCGACGAGTAGTCCTGCGCGAGCGATTTGATCATCCGCGGGGCGCCGGTCCAGGAGCCGACGAGGATCCCGAGACCGCCGCCGGCCAGGACCCAGATCACCGGGATCGGGCCGACGTCGCCCAGAAGGGGCAGCAGCGGACCGACGGCCAGCCCGACCTGGCTGCCCCCGGCGGAGAAGGCGACGAGCGAGCCGAACGCGAGCAGCACCCGCCGGAGCCCGCCGGCCCTGTCGCGACGGACGTCCCACCAGACGATCGCGGCAACCGCGGCCGCGACGGAGAGCGAGACAGCCCACGGAAGCAGCGGATGGTCGGTTCCGAGCGTACGCCCGCTCAACGCCACGAGCGAGCCCGCCGTGCCACCCGGTCCGAGCCCGGTGAACTGCAGATTGGCGACGACCGCGCCGACGAGGGCGGCAAGCGGCGGGATACTGAACCGTTCCGGGACGTCCTTGCGAGGGAGCACGCTCGCGATCGCGTAGGCGATCCCGCCGCCGACGAACGGCGTCAGGACCCAGACCGCGCCGATCTGGCGGTACTTCGGCCAGACGGGAGTGCCGCCCAGCGCGAGGCCGACGCCGATCACTGCGCCGGTCACGGTGAAGGCAGTCGCGATCGGATAGCCCGTCTTGATGCCGATCGCCATCAGTCCGGCGCCGATCAGGAGGACGACGATGACGGCCTCCGCCGGGAGGCTGACGCCGCCGACGAGCCCGCGACCGACGGCCTCGGAGACGTTCGCCCCCTGGATTACCGCGCCGGCGAACCCGAAGATCCCGACGACGAACGCCGCGCGCATCGTCGAGATCGCGTTGGCGCCGACGGCCGGCGCAAACGGCGTCGCGCCGCTGGATCCGGCGCCGATGACCCACGCCATAAACAGACTTGCGAGTCCGGCAATCAAGAAGAGAGCGAGTACAGAAAGTTCCATTAGTAGTTGAGAATTGAGAACGAGTAGTTAGTCCGCACCCGCAGCGAGGGGTTCAGTATCGGCCGTTCGACTCCGCCAGTAGCCCTGGACGTAGGCGCCGATGAACATCCCGGCGAGCGCCCAGAGGATCGTGACGTTGCCGACACCGAGGCTGGCGTAAGCCGCACCCGGACAGATGCCGGAGAGCCCCCAGCCGACGCCGAAGATGGCGCCGCCGACGAGGACGTTCCGGTCGAAGGACTTCAGTCGGCGCTCGTAGGGGGCGCCGGTAAGCGGCGCGGCGTCTCGAATCCGAGGGAGCAGCGCGAAGGCAACGCCGGAGACGATGGCGGCCCCGAACATAACGAACGGAAGGCCGAGATCCTCGAACAGGAGGAAGTTCAGCACGACCTCCGGGCGCGCCATGTGGCTGAACCCGAGCCCGAACCCGAAGATCAGGCCGCCGACGAAGATCAGCGGCTTGAACAGGGGATGGCGGTCGGCCATCTACGGGCTCACCCCCAGTGCGGCGACGACCTGTGCCGTCCCGATTGCCACCGTCAGGAACGTGACCACGCCGAGGATGGACGTCTTCGATGCCGAGCCGACGCCACAAACGCCGTGACCGGACGTACAGCCCTTGCCGACACGGGTGCCGATGCCGACGAGGATGCCACCCAGGAACAGTCGCCACGGCTGGACGTCGGTCATCCACAGCGTCACGCCGCCGACCTCGTACAGTTGTCCGGTCGTTCCGGGCTCGTACAGGGAACTCGTGACCAGGCCGGACTGGAACGTCGCGGCGAAGGCCAGCGCGCCGAGGATGATCCCGGCCGTGAACACGAGCCGCCAGTCCCGGGAGCCGACGTACTGCTGGAACCGCGGCAGGTCGGAGACGTACGACAGCGTCGACTCGAGGAACGTGCTCGCCCCGGCGGGGATACCCGTCCCGAGGTAGATCACGACGGTGCCGAGGCCGACGAGCAGTCCGCCGACGGCGTAGCGACTGATCCCGTTGGGGAACAGCTCGGCGACAACCTGTGCGAAGACCGGATCAGTCACCATCGGCGGTCTCAGTCACCCGCAAGCGACTCTTGGCTCGCAGCGCAGTTGTTCGGGCCGAGTTCGAGCGTGAACGCCTCCTCGTCGTCGACGGTGTTCTGGCCGAGGTTCGTCGCGATGATGTCCTCGTAGTTGGCCGGCCGCGGCGGCATGTCCGAGAGGATCAAGTCGACGAAGTCGTCCTCGTCCATCCGCAGCGCGTCCATCTCTTCGACGAGGTCGCCGATCGGGGCGGTGTACGTCCCGTCGTCGGCGGGCTCGGCGGCGTCGCTGAAGTGCGCCCCGCCGATCAGCGTGTCGTCGGGAAGTGTCAGCACGCGCTCCTGCAGCGACTCGTAGAGCAGCCGCGCCGCATCGGGCGCGCCCTCGTCACCCTCTTCGAGGTCCGGGCGGGCGACGCTCTCGACGAACAGCCCGTCGCCGGTCGCAAGCAGGCTCCCGTCGACGAGATACGAGGTCATTCCGGTCGTGTGACCGGGCGTGTAGACGGTTTCGATGGTCGCGTCGCCGACCTGGAACGTGTCGCCGTCGGCTGCCGTCGTCAGGTCGTCGGCGTAGGTGACGCCGCGGTCGACGGCGTTTTCGGGAATCACGCCCTCGACGCCTTCCTCGTCGAGGTTGCGGACGCCCGAGATGTGGTCTGCGTGGATGTGCGTATCGAGCGCGTACGTGAGGTCGACGCCGAGGTCCTCGGCGTCATCGAGATACCGGCCGGTGAACGCCCGGAGCGGATCGATGATCGCCGCTTCGCCGTCGTCGTAGAGCAGGTATCCGAGACAGCCCGAGGACGGCCGCTGGTACTGCAGTAGCGTCCCCGCGCCGTCGTACTCGGTCACTTCGACGGCCTCGTAGATGCTCGCCCAGCCGTTCATTCCGTCTTCGAGGTGATTGACTTCGTAACCGCGTTCCGCGAGGGTCCCAGCGACGTACTCGCTTGCGCCGCCCTTCGCACACAGGACGGTCACTTCACGGTCGTCGGGGATCCCATCGAGGACGTCGTCGTCGACCTCCTCGTCGAGGAACTCGAAGTAGGGGACGTTGATCGACTCGACGTTCTCGCCGTCGATGTGCCACTCCTCGTACTCGGAGGTCATCCGCGTGTCGAGGAGCGTGACCTCTTCGCCCGCGTCGATACGATCCTTCAGCGTCTCCGGGGCGACTGTCTCCACGTCGGCGTCCGGAGTCGGGAAGTCTTCTGGATTCATATAGTGCATTCCCTCGTACCGGACGGAGATACTAAAGAGTTTGTATAGTAATCCGCTAAATACACAATACCATTCGTGGCGGTTTTACAGATAATAGCGTGATTACCCGCGTGTATGTGTGGAATAGGGTCGGACTCGGCACCTGAGAGTAATTCACAGTCCGTACAAGAATCAACATTCTTTTAACCGGGTAGAGTATATTGTGCGGTAGCTCCAATACAGACGCACGGAGCAGATCAAAACTATGAGTGCAGAATTCGATATCGCGGAGACGCTCGACGTGAAAGGTGCATCGTGTCCAATGCCGGTCGTGAAGACGAAATCCGCCGTCGACGACATCGAGGTGGGACAGGTCCTCGAAGTGCTCGCCACCGATTCGGGGAGTATGAGCGACATCCAGGGATGGGCGGACGGAACAGCCGGTGTAGAGCTTCTCGACCAGGTGGAGGGTGACGACGTGTTCAAACACTACGTCCGGAAGACGGAGTGACGATGAGCACGGACACCCCCTCCGCATCGGCGGATGACGCCCCCTCGCGGGCGGAACTCCAGGCACGCATCGAAGATCTGGAGGAGTCGCTGGCCGAGGCTACCGACGAGGACGACGCGAAGAAGATGAGCATCATCGCCACGAAGGGGACGCTCGACATGGCGTACCCGCCGCTCATCCTCGCCAGCACTGCGGCCGCCTTCGGCTACGACGTGACTGTCTTTCACACGTTCTGGGGGCTCGAAATCCTCCACGAGAAACGGTCGAAGAACCTCAAACTGAGTTCCGTCGGCAACCCCAATATGCCGGTCCCGAACTTCGTGGGCGCGCTCCCCGGGATGGACCGGGTGACGACGACGATGATGGAACGCAAAATCGACAACAACGACACCGCGACCATCGAAGAACTCGTCGAGACCAGCCTCGATATGGGCGTGGAATTCCAGGCCTGTCAGATGACCATCGACCTGATGGGGTACGACGAGGACGAGTTCTACGACGGTGTCACGACTGGAGTCGGGGCGGCGACGGCGCTCCAGGATATGGCCGATGCCGACATCCAGCTACTCGTCTAGGGTCGCCGCGTCTCTTTTGTTCCGATACGTCTTCGGGTCTCAGTAGGAGCAGCGCCGCTATTCGGCGGTTCGCGAGACCAACCCGGCGAAAGGCGCCGTCTCCGGTGGCGAAAACCGCGAGACGGTTACCGTGAGTCGGCTCCGTCGTCCGACTGTGACCGACCGATCGCCCGCGAGAGCGACAGCAGATAGCCCAGGCCGCGCTGGACCTCCGGGTCCCGGGTCGCTTTTATCAGCCCCAGGGCGCCAACCGGTTCCGACGTGTCGCGTTCGGCTGCACCGACACTGGACAGCAGGGTGTCCAGTCCCTCGCGGGTCTCCTCGTCGGCGGCGGTCTGAGCGAGTTCGCCCAGTCCGGAGCCAGTCCCCGCGAGCGACCGCACCATCTCGTCGTCGAGTGCCGCCGTCAGAAGCGAGACGACCTCCGCGAGCTCGACCAGTTCGTCGAGCGTTCCGGACCGCTGGAGCGCGAGTATCGATTCGAGTGCGGCTTCGATCTCCGCGCCGTTCTCCCCGACGGTTTCGGCCAGCGCCGCCGTCTCGTCGGTCGCGATGCCGTCCGCGGATTCCGCCAGTGTGGCGGTCGTCCCGGCGACGTCGCGCGCCATCTCGTCAGTGAGCGCGCTCTCGCCGAGAGCGAGCACGTCGAGCAGTTCGTTGACGGCGTCCAGTCGCTCAACGAACTCCGCGACCGCCTCGGGGTTCTCGGCGATGGCCGCTTGCAGTTCGGACTGGTTCGCTTCTATCTCGTTGGACTCCTCGGCCCCTACTTCTTCGGACATCTCAGAGTAACCCCCGTGCAGTGAGCCAGTAGGACTCGTTGTACGCCAGTTTCGACCAGTGGAGCTTCTGGGACGGCGGGGCGGGCGACGGCGGATCCTCGTAGTTGAACTCCACGAAGGACGCCGCGTCCATCCCCGTCTCGATGAAGCACAGGGTCTTGCCGTCGTACGTCTCTGTCGCCGGTCGACCGCGGATCTCGCTTGCCAGGCGCTGTCCGACGACGCCCGCCTGATAGTGGGCGACGCTGCCGGCGTTCGGGACGCCAGTGTCGGCCGTGTCGCCGATAGCGTACACGTTCTCCGCGTGTTCGGCCTCGAGGGTGTGTTTGTCGACGTCGACCCAGCCGTCGTCGCCGAGACCGGCCTCGGCGATCAGATCGACGCCGCTGTGCGGCGGAATCGAGACGAGGAGGTCGTAGTCGATTTCGCTCCCGCCCATCCCGACGATCGTCTCCGCGTCGGGATCGACCTCCTCGGCGTTGAAGTACGTCTCGATGGCGATGTCGCGCTCCTCCATCAGCGGCTTCGCCCACTCGGCGATGTGCGGGTTGCCGTGGACCCGCCCGATGGGATACGTGTACGTGATATCGACGTCGTCGCGGAGTCCCCGCTCTCGGAACCAGTCGTCGGTCATAAACACGAACTCCAGCGGCGCGGCCGGACACATATGCGGCGTGCCGATGACGCTCAGCACGATGTGCCCCTCGGTAAACGACAGCAGCTCCTCTCTGAGCGCCTCCGAGCCGGATTCGCTGTAGTAGTCGTGGCCACCGGCTTCGAGGCCGGGAATTCGGTCGGGAGCCAGCGTCGACCCCGTCGCGAGGACGAGTTTGTCGTACTCGGTTCCGTCTCGACTCTCGCGTGTCTGCAGTGCTTGGGCGTCGGTGTCGATTTCGGACACGCGATCGATCCGGAGATTCACCCGGTCGTCGAGGAGTTCCGACAGCGGCCGGCGGCCATCGCTGGGCTCCCGTTGACCGAAGGGGACGTACAGCCACACCGGCTTGTACACGTGATCTGGACTGTCGTTGATCAGCGTGATTCGGACGTCCCCGCGGTCCAGTTCGGGCGACAGGCGGTCCGCCAGGTCGTTCGCTAGCACGGTCCCGCCAGTCCCGCCGCCGACGATGACGATTTCCTCTGTCATGTTTTCTCCACGTAGAACGCGTAGTGGTCGTCGCGCTCTTCGATCCCCAGCACCTCGTTGCCGGACTCCTCGGCCCACTCCGGCACGTCGGTCTTCGATTGGTCGTTATCGCTCAGGAGCAGTACCACTGTCCCGGGGTCGACACTACGGATCTTGCCGATGAGATCCATAAGCGGACCGGGACACGCCGCACCGCGGGCGTCGACGGTTTCCTGGGCTTCGAGTTCGGTCTCAGTCATAAGTACATACACCACTTCGTCCCGCGACGTATTAATATTGGGCGAAGGATCCAATATAGTGGGAAATCGAAGGCGCGGGGAAAACGCGGCCACGGCGGCGCGATCTCACCTCCCGGTTCCGGCGGACGACATCACCGGCGGGCGCGCTCGAAGACGAGCCCGTAATGATATGGTGGCAGTTCGACCTGCCGTTCCAGCGAAAATGCCGACCCGCTTTCGACGCAGTCCGTCGTCTCAGCGGGTGAGAGCCGCAGTTCCGCCGGCGGGCCGCGTGGCTCTCCCATCACAGTCGTCTCCTCACGCGGCTGGTCGTACCAGTTGACGACGACGAACCGGCCGTCGGCTGGGAGCGCCGTGGACACCTCCTGGAGGAACCCTGAGACGTCTTCGATCCCGTGGAACGTGTTCGCGATGAGGACGGTGTCTACGCCGTCGGGGAGATGGTTCCGCAGGTTTCGGGCGTCGCAGTGGATCGGGACGAGATTGTCGATCGCTTCCCGGTCGGCGAGATTCGACAGTTCCGTCAGGAGCGACGGCTCGATGTCGAGTGCATACACCGGCTCGGGGGCCGTGATCCGGGCGGCCGGGAGCGCGAAATAGCCGTTTCCGCACCCGACCTCCGCGACGACGTCGGAGTCGGAGATACCGAGTCGACGCAGGGTCTCACCGGGTGTCGGCCACAGCCGCCCCCACCAGTCCCAGTCCGGCTGTCCGGTGTTCCGAAACCGCTCCATCTCTATCGGCCCTGCGAGGTGTCGATGCCGACGACCCGATAGAGGAGACACGTTCGGAGCAGGCCGGTTCCGATGAGCACCGCGCCGACGAGGAGCGCGACGCCCCCGACGACACCGAGGGATATGACGCCACCGACGTTCGCGAGCCCGATAGCGACCAGTAGTACGCCGACTGCCAGTCTGACGCTCCGATCTGTCGGTCCAATATTGTTTATAACTCCCATATATACACTATTCCGCAATAATCGTTGCCCTCAGTCCCGGCTTCTGACTCCGCTATCGATCCAGGAATCCAGCGGATCTGTTTGTTTGTGATCGAATCGAATCGGTTTCGGGACTAACTCACGAGCATACGAACACAAACCATTAACAATACACAGAGAGAAGGTGCGACGAGCAACTCATATGCTACCCGCTGAGCGAAAACGTCGCATCGTCGAACTCGTTACCGGGAAGGACGGACAGTCGGTCGAAGCGCTCGCCGAGGATCTCGGGTTCTCGAAGGCGACGATCCGGCGCGACCTCCAGGAACTCGAAGAGCGCGGGCGGATCGAGCGGTCTCACGGTGGCGCGGTCCCTGTCACGAGCGTCGGCCACGAACAGGCGTACGGGCAAAAGGAGGTCCAGAATCTCAAAGAGAAGCGGGCAATCGCCGAACGGGCGATCGAGGAGATTACCGACGGAGAGGTCGTCTTCTTCGATGCGGGCACGACGACGATGCAGGTGGCCACGCAGGCGCCGAAGGACGGCTCGATGCTCGCGGTGACGAACTCCCCGCGGCTGGCGGTCGAACTGGGCAAGGAGGAAAACGACGTGAAACTGACCGGCGGAACGCTCCGCCGGCGGACCCGCTCTCTGGTCGGACCGACCGCAGAATCGTTCCTCGAACGGACGAACTTCGATCTGCTCTTCCTGGGAGCGAACGCGATCGATCACGAGACGGGCTTGACGACCCCCAACGAGGAGGAGGCCCGCGTCAAAGAGCTGATGGTCGAGCGGGCCTCGCGGGTCGTCCTCGTCGCCGACGCCTCGAAGATCGGCGAACGGTCGTTTGTGAGCTTTGCCCGTCTCGATGACGTCGACCTGTTCGTCACCGCCGGCGGCATCCCGGCGGAGGCCCGCGAGTGGTTCGAGGCTGCAGAGGTCCCCGTTGTGGAGGCGAGGTCGTGATGAGCGACGGCGACGACGTGCTGACGGTGACGATGAATCCGGCGGTCGACCACACGATTAGCCTCGACGAACCGCTGGAAGCAGGCGGCGTCGCCAGGACCGACGACGCGCAGTTCGACGCCGGCGGGAAGGGCATCAACGTCTCGCAGTACCTGACTGCCCTCGACGTGGACGCGCCCGCAACCGGCTTCCTGGGTGGGTCCTTCGGGCTGATGATCCGGGAGGCTCTCGACGACGACGGCGTCGCCCACGACTTCGTCGAAATCACGGGACGGACGCGGCTCAACACGACGATCCTGAGCCCCGACGGCGAGTACAAGATCAACCACGACGGCCCGCTGGTCGGCGGCGACGACGTCGACACACTCGTCGAGCGCGTCCGCGAACGGTCACCCTCCCGACTCGTGATCGCCGGAAGTCTCCCCCGGGGCGTCGACGTCGACGCCGTCGATCGGCTGGCACGCGCCGGCCCCTGGGAGACCGCGGTGGATATGGGGGGCTCGTTTCTGCAGCGCCTGGATGCCGACTACCTGGTCTGTAAGCCAAACCGCGAGGAACTCGGGACGGCGACGGGCCGTGATGTCGGGACGATCGAGGACTGCGCCGCGGCCGCCCGGGTGCTTCGAGAACGCGGGTTTCGCTACGTGCTCGCGTCGCTCGGCCCCGACGGCGGGCTCCTCGTCTCCGAGGCGGAGGCGCTCTACGCTCCGGCTCTCCCCGTCGACGTCGTCGACACCGTGGGTGCGGGCGACGCGATGCTTTCGGGCTTTCTCGCCGGACTCGTCCGCGGAGAGCCGCAAGCGAGTGCGCTCCGGACGGCGATCGTCGTCGCCGCGCGAGTCGTCTCGGTCCCCGGAACTCGGGTCCCGTCCTTCGACGACGTCGTCGCGGATCGGGAGACGGTCGAGGTCCGGTCGGTCTGAGCCGGACGCTGTGTGCTTTCGACTATCTTAGCTTTATATCGGTCAGAAACAAACACGAACGAAAGTTCTTAGTCGTTCGTTGGAAAACAATCGTGAGGAAGACGTATGTCAAGCAAAGCTAAGAGCAAGATGCGGTCCCACCTGACGAAGGTCAAAGAGGACCTCATGACCGGCGTATCGTTTATGATCCCGTTCGTGACGATCGGCGGGATCTTCCTGGCGCTGGGGTTCGCCGTCGCGCCGACGGGGCCCAACGGAGCCCCGGACACGTCACAGGTCGGGACGCTGGCGTACTTCCTCGGTCAGATCGGTGGCCTGGGCCTCACAATTATGGTCCCGATCCTCGGTGCGTACGTCGCGTACGCGATTGCGGATCGACCGGGGCTCGCACCAGGCTTTCTCGCGTCGTATCTGATCCAGCAGGGTGAGGTGCTGGTGGCGGCGGGCGAGGTTATCGGGTTACAGGGCGGCGAAGCGGGTGCCGGATACCTCGGAGCGCTCGTCGTCGGCCTCCTCGTCGGTTACATCGCCCGGTGGATCAAAAACTGGAGCGTTCCGGACTTCATCCGGCCGATGATGCCGGTGCTCATCGTCCCGGTCCTGACGATGGCGATCGTCTCGCCGATTGCGCTGTTCGTCCTCGGTGTCCCCGTCGCCATCGCGAATGCGGGACTGACCGCGTACCTGCAGGGACTTCAGGGCGGGCAGGCGCTTCTCGTCGGCGGCATCCTCGGCGCGATGATGGCGTTCGACATGGGCGGTCCGGTCAACAAGGTCGCCTACGTGTTCGCCGCCGGACTGATCACCGAAGGCGTCACCGAACCGATGGCCGCGGTGATGATCGCCGGGATGATCCCGCCGATCGGTCTGGCGATCTCGAACTTCATCGCGCCGCACAAGTACGCCGAAGAGATGTACGAGAACGCCAAGTCCGGGATCATCCTCGGCTTCTCGTTCATCACCGAGGGGGCGATCCCCTACGCGTCGGCCGATCCGATCCGGGTCATCCCCTCGATCATGGTCGGCAGCGCCGTCGGCGCGGCGATGTCGATGTCGCTCGGCGTTTCGATGCCCGCCCCGCACGGCGGCATCTTCGTCGTCCCGCTGTCGAACAGCCCGTTCGTGTTCCTGGCCGCCATCGTCATCGGTTCGCTCGTGACGGCGGCGCTCGCGACTGTCCTCAAGCCCGACTACGAGGAGGGCGTCGGCGCGGCCGGGGAGGCTGATGCCACTGCGGGGGCAAGCGCGGGCGACTGAGACGGACTGCGGCAGTTTCGTCCCGTCCATCGCCACACCGTCGTGGGCGACGGACGGCGAAACGTCACAGCAGTCCGTCCGACGGTCGGTCCTCACGTTTGGGTCGCGCCGCCAGACTCCACTCACCGCTGGGGGCCGGATCGAACACGAATCCTTACGGTTCCAGTCAACGAATTCAGTACCTATGCTCGAAGACGACATCGATCGACTGTTCCCGCAGGCGCACATCTCGCTGACCGAACCGCCCGCCGAGAAGGAAGCAGCAGTCGAGTTTCTCCTCGATCTCATCGCGGACAACGGCCGCGTCACCGACAGGGAGGCGGCACTGAACGCGCTCCGCGAGCGAGAACAGGAGGCGACCACGGGCGTCGGGATGGGCATCGGGATCCCGCACGCGAAGACGAGCGCCGTCGAGGAGCCGTCCGTCGCGTTCGCTCGCTCGGATGCGGGCATCGACTTCGACGCGATGGACGACAAGCCGGCGCACCTCCTGTTTATGATTCTCGTGCCTGCAGAGGGTGGCGAGGAACACTTACAGATCTTGAGCGCGCTCTCCCGGGCACTGATGCACGAGGATGTCCGCGAGACGCTGTTGGCAGCAGAGGACCCCGAAACCGTCCAGAACACCGTCCGGGAGGCGGTCAACTGATGCCCGAACGCGTCGTCACCGTCGTTCCCGAGGACGGCCTGCACGCGCGGCCGGCATCGAAGTTCGTCGAGGCGGCAAACGAGTTCGGCGCGGAGATCCGCGTCGGCCACGTCGACGGCGACCTCGTGAACGCCGCGAGTATGCTCGCGGTGACCGGCCTGGGGGTTGCGACCGGCGAGGACGTCCGTCTGACCGCGGAGGGCAAAGACGCCGAGGCCGCACTGGACGAACTGGAACGGATCCTGACAACCCCGGAGGATGAACTCTGAATGCCGGAGCAACGACTCTCCGGGGTGGGCGTTACGCCGCTTTCGGGCGTCGGCACGGTCGTCTGGTACGCGCCGGACGCGGAACTCGACGAGCCGCCGGCCCCCGAGTCGGTCGACGCCGACGCCGAACGGGAGCGGTTCGAGGCGGCCCGCGACGAGGCACGCGAGGAGATCCGCGCCGAGCGCGAGCGGACGGCCGAGCGCGTCGGCGAGGCGGAAGCCGAGGTCTTCGACGCGCACATCCAGTTCCTCGAGGATCCCCAGATCACCGAGGGCGTCGAGACCGCCATCGACGAGGGGCTCTCCGCCGAACACGCCGTCACCCGGACATTCGATCGGTTCGTCGAGCAGTTCGCCGAGATGGAAGGCCGGATGGCCGAGCGCGCCGACGACCTCCGCGACGTCCGCGATCGCCTGGTGCGGGTGCTGGTCGGCGGCGATCGAGTCGACCTCTCGGCGCTCCCCGAGGGGAGCGTCGTGCTCGCTGAACGGCTAACACCGAGTGACACCGCTCAGCTCGACCCCGAGCGCGTGGCCGGATTCGCGACCGTGACCGGCGGCCGGACGTCTCACGCGGCGATCTTCGCGCGCTCACTGGCGCTGCCAGCGGTAGTCGGCATCGGAGACGCCCTGAACGACGTCGCCGACGGCGCCGATGTCGTCGTCGACGGCACGGAGGGAACGCTCGTCGTCGACCCCGACGACGAGACGCGAGAGGCAGCCGCGGGCGGCGAGGACGTCGAAATCCGCGCGGATCCGGTCGCGACGGCCGACGGGACGCCGATCGAGGTCGCCGCTAACGTCGGTACGGAGGCGGACGTCGGGCCTGCGGCCGACCGCGGCGCCGACGGGATCGGCCTGTATCGCACGGAGTTTCTCTTCCTCGATCGGACGTCGCCGCCGGACGAGGACGAGCAGTACACGGCGTACCGGGAGGCTCTGGAGGCGTTCCCGGAGGGCCGGGTAGTCGTCCGGACGCTCGACATCGGCGGCGACAAGCCGGTGGGGTACCTGGATCTGCCCGACGAGGAGAACCCCTTCCTCGGCGAGCGCGGCATCAGGCGATCGCTGGGACCCGACGCGGATCTCTTCGAAACGCAACTGCGCGCACTCCTGCGTGCGGCCGGCGACGATGCGGGTGGAGACCTCTCGGTGATGCTCCCGCTGGTCACCACCGTCGAGGAGGTCCGGGAGGCCCGGGAGGTCCTGGAGTCGGTCGCGGCCGACCTCGACGCCGAGGGCGAGGAGTACGCCCTCCCGGAGTTCGGCGTGATGATCGAGACGCCGGCGGTTGCGTTCCTCGCGGCCGACCTCGTCGAGTACGTCGAGTTCTTCAGCATCGGGACGAACGACCTCGCACAGTACGTGATGGCCGCAGAGCGCGGCAACGACCGGGTGGCGGACCTCGGCGACTACCGCCAGCCTGCGGTGCTCCGTGCGATCCGAATGACCGTCGAGGCGACCGAGGGCACGGACGTCTGGGTCGGGATGTGCGGCGAGATGGCGGGCGATCCCGATCTGACGGAACTGCTCGTCGGTCTCGGCCTCGACGAACTGAGTATGAGCGCTGTCACGGTGCCGCAGGTGAAGAAAGCCGTGACGGAGACGACGCTCGCTGACGCCCGTGATCTCGCGGAACGGGCGCTTGCGGCCAGCACAAAAGACCAAGTGAAAGACGTGTTAACAGAGACCACACAATGAACGTTGTCGCAGTCACTTCCTGCCCGACCGGGATCGCGCACAGCCAGATGGCCGCCGAGAACCTCGAACAGACCGCCGAACGGCTCGGCCACGAGATCAAAGTCGAGGTGCAGGGCGCGATGGGCGCCCAGAACGAACTCACGACCGCGGAGATCGACGATGCCGACGCGGTCATCATCGCCTCGGATACGGCCGTCAGCCGGGAACGATTCGAGGGCAAGCCGCTCGTGAAGGGAACGGTGAAGGACGGCGTCAACGACCCCGAGAGCCTCTTCGAGCAGGCCGCCGAGTTAGTCGAGGAGGGCCAAACGGGTGCGGTCGAGGCTGGCGGAGGGGACGACGACGCTGCCGACGAACCGGCTGCGGGCGGCGACGCCGACGCCGGCGGGCAACGGCGCGGCGGCGACCGAGAGAAGGGCCTCTTCGCGCGCCTGAAGAAGCTGTTCTCCTGACCGCACGACGTCGGGCGATCGAGTGGCGACCACTTGCGAACGCAACTATCGATCTCGTCGGAGCTCTACTCCTCGAAGAGGACTGTTTCGAGTTTGTCAAGCAGTCCCTCGGGGTTCTCGCGCTGGAAGATGTTCCGGCCGACCGCGAGACCGTTGCCGCCGGCCTCGACCGTCGCGGACACGTCCGCGAGGAACTCCTCGTCGCTCCGCTTCGATCCGCCGCTCATCACGGTCTTCAGATCGCCGACGGCGTCTTCGAGTTGCCGCCAGCCTTCCTGGCTGCCGGGATACTTGCATTTGACCACGTCGGCGCCGAGTTCGAGCCCCAGGCGGCCGCCGTACGCGACGACGTCCGGGTCGTCCTGCCCGCTGTAGGCGTCGTTCTCCTGGATCCCTTTACCGCGCGGGTAGCTCCACATCACGATGGGAACGCTGTACTGCCGTGCGGCTTCCTGGACCTCGCGGAACTCCTTCCACATCTCGTCTTCGTGGAGCGACCCCGCGTACATCGTGTAGCCGATCGCGTCGGCGTCGAGGTGTTCGACGGCGTACTCCACCGAGCACTGTTTGGGGGAGTAGTAGTCGTCGCGTTTCGCGAGGTTCGAGTTGCCGTTCAGTTTGACGAGCAGCGGCGCCGCGTCGTCGACGGCGTGTTCGGTCTCCCAGTTCCGGTAGTATTCGGCGTTGCCTTTCTGGAGCGCGATGGCCGTTACTGCACTGTGTCTCCCGACCTCGAAGACGTGTGTGGGGTCGGCGCTTTTCGGCATCGGTTCGAAGTCCACCGGGCCGTGTTCCGTCCCGTGGTCGTACGCGAGGATCAGAGAGTTTCCGTTTCGGGTGATCGGGGAGTCGTCAACAGATTCCATATCGAGAGGTATCTCCCCGAGACTGTTTCAATTTTCCGTCCTTCCTGATACTGATTACTCTCACTGTTTACCGCCGAGCGCCGTCCCCGTTGGCGGCGCTCGGCGGGAAGAGACGAGAGTAATCAGTATGAAAGGGAGCTAAAACAGCGCTACGCCGTCTCCGGGAGGAACGGCGAGGGGTCGCCGTGGGCGAACTCCACGGTGTCGTCGTTCAGCCGACGACAGAACAGTTTGAACGTCCCGTCTTCCTCGATCGACTCGAGCGTCTCGCTCGACGAAATCGGATCGTAGTAGGCGGGAACGAGCACCACGGTTTCCTCCTGGGGATCCCGCTCGACGACGAGCAGGTAGAGCAGGCCGCCGCTCTCGGCGCGGAACACCTCGACGTCGGTGAACGATCCCGATTCGACGGCGGCCTCCAGTTCCTCGAACTCGGGGCCGGGGAGGAGGACATCGAGCCCCCGGCGGCGGTCGGAGTCGACGAGCACCGAATCCCCCGGGTGGAGTTCGAGCGCCCGCCAGCCCTGCTCGCGGTACGTCGCGGCGGTCGCTTCCATATCTTCGACGACGGCGTCCCACCCCTCCTGGGCCTGGACGTTCGTGGGCGCATCACTCGGCGACGGGCCAGTCATATTCGTTGGAGCGGCGCCGTCCGCAAAAAGCGTTCCCACCGGACCCTCCATAAGGTATTTTTCCCGTGGCACGTGTATCCCTCTCAGTGACCGACCTCCTCTCTCTTTCGAACCTCCGAACCCAATTCAGAACCGAGCGAGGCGCTGTCAAGGCCGTCGACGGAATCGACCTCACCATCGAGGCGGGCGAGACCGTCGGTCTGGTCGGCGAGTCCGGATCCGGGAAGAGCGTCACCGCCCTCTCCGCGATGGATATCGTCGACGACCCGGGCGAGATTGTCGACGGTCGGGTCACGTTCCAGGACGCGGCCCTGGCGGGGAGACTGCTTTCGGAATTCGGCGGCGCCCTCGTGGAGTACCCGTTCGATCCGATCGACGCGGCACACGCCGTCTGTGACGACCTCCGCTCGGAGGCGGACGCCCGGGGAGCGGCCGGAGACCTTCGTTCGCTGGCCGCCGACCTCGCCCGATTGGACGATCCCGACGACCTCGCGTCCGATCTCCGGGAGTCGGCGGGGCGCCTGGACGATCACGACGACCCCGACGCCGTCGGTGACGCCCTCCGCCGCGCGCTCGAGGACGCGACCGACGGATTCGTGTACGTCGACGATCGGGCGCGGGACCGGATCCGGGGCGGGACCGACCCGAGTGACGCCGGGATCGAGAGGGGGATCGTCGACGTGACGGCCGCGCCCGAGGAGGCCGTCCGCCGGATCCGCGGCGGAGAGATGGGGATGATTTTCCAGGATCCGATGACCTCCCTGAACCCGGCCGTGACGATCGGCGAACAGATCGCCGAGTCCCTGCGGCTCCACCGCTATGGCGGGCAAAAACGGGACTCCTGGCTCAACGGGATCCGCGAGATCCTCCCGAAGATCGGGGGGCGGACGGGCGACGAGGAGGTGATGGCGGAGGTCGTCGAGATGCTCCGGGAGGTCGGGATCCCGGAGGCGAAGGCGCGGCTCGACGACTACCCCCACGAGTTCTCCGGCGGGATGCGCCAGCGGGTCCTGATCGCGATCGCCCTGGCGTGCCGCCCGCGGCTCCTGATCGCCGACGAGCCGACGACCGCACTGGATGTGACAATCCAGGCGCAGATCCTCGATCTCATCGACGACCTCCAGGCACAGTTCGGGATGTCGGTCCTGATGATCACCCACGATCTGGGGGTCGTCGCCGAGACCTGCGACCGCGTGGCCGTGATGTACGCTGGCGAAATCGTCGAGGAGGGGCCCGTCGAGGAGATCTTCCACAACCCCAGCCACCCCTACACCTACACGCTGCTCGAGTCCATCCCGACCGAGGAGAAGGATCGGCTCACCCCCATCGAGGGGAACGTTCCAGATCTGATCGATATGCCCAAGGGATGTCACTTCGCGCCACGGTGTCCCTGGGCCGAACCGGAGTGTCGCGAGGGAGAGATCCAGGAGCTACAGCACGGCCCCGACACCGTGGATCACCGATCGAAGTGCATCCACGAGTCCTTCGAGAAATCGGAGTACGGATCCGACGAAGGCGTCGCTGCGCTCCCTTCCGACGTCGGCGAACCGCTCTTAGAGACGGTGGGGATGCGGAAGTACTACGAGCAGGACGACAGCGTCTTCGACCGGCTGCTGGCGGGCGAGAGCCCGAGCGTCAGGGCGGTCGACGGCGTCGATCTGACCGTCCGCGAGGGCGAGACCCTCGGTCTGGTCGGCGAGTCCGGTTGCGGCAAATCCACCGCGGGCCGGGCGATCCTCCACCTCAACCCCCCGACGGACGGAACGGTCGTCTTCGCGGGGGAGGAACTCGGCTCGCTCTCGAAGTCGGAACTGCGCGAGCGCCGGAAGGATATGCAGATGGTGTTCCAGGATCCGATGTCGAGTCTCGATCCCCGAATGACCGCCGGGCAGACGATTATGGAGCCGCTGAAGATCCACGGGCTCGCGAAAGGCGAGCGGCGCAAACGGGTCTTCGAGCTGCTGGAAGCCGTCGGGCTCGAACGGGCACAGTACGACCGCTACCCGCACGAACTCTCCGGCGGGCAGCGCCAGCGCGTCGGCATCGCCCGGGCGCTCGCGGTGGACCCCGACTTCATCGTCGCCGACGAACCGGTGTCGGCGCTGGACGTCTCGGTGCAGGCGCAGATCATCAACCTCCTGGAGGACCTCCAAGAGGAGTTCGGACTCACGTACCTCTTTATCGCCCACGACCTCAGCGTCGTCCGGCACATCTCCGATCGGGTCGCCGTGATGTACCTGGGAAAGATCGTCGAGGTGGCCGACACCGACGAACTGTTCGAGACGCCGAAACATCCCTACACACGGGCGCTCCTGTCGGCGATCCCGGAACCTGATCCGACGGCGGCGACCGGCGACCGAACTATCCTGCGGGGCGACGTCCCCTCCCCGATCGATCCCCCCTCGAACTGCCGGTTCCGGACGCGCTGTCCGTCGATCATCCCGCCGGAGGACTTAGACATCGATCAGGAGCGCTACCGCGAAGTGATGTTCTACCGGCAACGCGTCGAATCCGGCGACATCAGCCTGGAGGCCATCGAGGCGGACGCGGGCGGTGCCGTCGATGCAGCCCCTAACGCCGTCGCCGACGGCGGCGGCGAACACGCCGCGCTCTTCGAGTACTTCTTTGATGGCCCCCTCTCAGGCGAGGCCGAAGCCGCCGTCGTGGAGTCCTTCGAGCACCTGAAAGCCGACCGCTGGGACGAGGCCGAAGCAGTGCTCAGAGCGACGTTCGAGAGCGTCTGCGAGCGAGAAGAACCCCACCTCGACGACGGGGACCACCCGGCGGCATGTCACTTACACACCGACGAAATGCAATGATTGTTTGACATACCAGTAGAATTATCAATATAGCAGTATATAGGCCGGGTATGCCCCGCGAAGCGGAGCAAGTCCCCAGGCGTAGTTTCCTCAAGGTTGCCGGCGCGACCGCCGCAACGGCGTCGATCACGTCGCTCGCTGGCTGTGGCGGCGGTGGCGGCGACTCGGGCGGCGATTCGGGCGGTGACTCGGGCGACGACACCGGCGACTCCGGCGACGACACCGGCGACTCCGGCGACGACAGCGGAGGCGGCGGTACCACCCTCCGGTACGGCCGCGGCGCCCACTCCAGCACGCTCGACCCGCAGAACACCACCAGCGGCGAGGTGGCGAAAGTCACGAACCAGGCCTACGAGGGTCTGATCGCCTTCCAGCCCGGCGAGGCGGCCCTCACCGAGTCCCTCGCCACCGACTGGTCGCTGGACGGCGATTCGGTGACGCTCACGCTCAGGGAGGACGTCACGTTCCACGACGGGTCGGACTTCACTGCCGACGACTTCATCGCCACCTACCGGCGGTTCGTCGACGACGACTACGAGTACCACTTCGAGGATTCCTCGGTCTACGGGCCGTTCACGCTGGGGAACTGGATCGACGAGGTCGAGGCCCCCGGCGACTACGAGCTGTCGATCACGCTGACCCAGACGTACGCTCCGTTCTTGCGGAACCTCGCGATGTTCGCTGCCGTCGTCATCTCCCAGGAGGCCATCGAAGGCGACACGAACCTGGACGACGAGATGGTCGGGACCGGTCCGTTACAGCTCGAAACCCTGGACGACGCGAACAACCGGATTCGACTGACTGCCTACGACGACTACTGGGGCGAGGGAGCGAACGTCGACGAGGTCCTCTTTCTCACCCGCGGGCAGAACTCCACGCGGGCGCAGGCGCTCGTCGAGCAGGAACTCGACATCATCGACGGGCTCGACCCCGACAGTATGCAGATCATCGAGGGGTCGGACACCGCCGAAAACCGCACGGCGACGGGGATCAACATCGGGTATATGGCCTTCAACCTCTCCCGGGTCGAGGCCTTCCGCGACCGTCGGGTCCGCCAGGCGATCAGCCACGCCATCGACACCGCGACGATCGTCGAGGAGATCTACTCGGGCATCGCCACGCAGGCCGACCAGCCGATCCCGCCGGCGCTGTTCGGTCACAACGACGACATCAGCCCCTACGAGTACGACCCCGAACAGGCCCAGAGCCTGCTCGAAGAGGCCGGCTACGGGGACGGCTTCTCCTTCACACTGACGACCTTCCAGAATCCGCGGGGGTACAACCCCGCGCCGCTGCCGACCGCAGAGACGATCCGCTCGAACCTCGCGGAGGTCGGGATCGAGATGGAGATCGACGACCGGCAGTTCTCCGATTATCTCACGTACACCAGCGAGGGCCGCCACGACGCGACGCTGGCCGGGTGGTACACCGACAACGCCGACCCGGACAACTTCTGTTACGTCCTCTTGCACCCGCAGGTGGATGTCCCGGACGGACAGGACTGGGTCTCCTGGGACACCGAGGGGTTCAACACCTCGAACAACGCCGCCTGGGCCAACACCGAGTATATGAGTCTCGTCGAAGAGGCACAACGGACCACGAACCAGGATGATCGCGCCGACCTGTACAGCCAGGCTGCACAGCTCGCCCACGACGAGGCGCCCTGGGTCTTCATCGACTACGCCGACGAGGTCCGCGGCGTCAGTAACGCCGTGAGCAACTACACGGTCGCCGCCATCGGCGGTCCCTTCCTCGAACAGGTCGAACTCCAGTAACGGGCATACATTTTTTACTCTCTAATCCACGGCTTTCGTTGATGATCTCCAAGCAGTTCGTCCTGAAACGGCTTCTCCTCCTCTTCCCCGTACTGTTCGGGGTCGCGACGGTCGTCTTCGCGATCCTCCATCTGTCTCCGGGCGATCCCGCGGTGACTATCGCGGGCGAACGGGCCAGCCAGGAGTTCGTAAACGAGGTCCGCGCGGACCTCGGCCTCGACGACCCGCTGTGGCAGCAGTACGTTCGCTTCCTGGGCGACGTCGCCGCTCTCGATTTCGGCGAGTCCTACCAGATCCAGCGCGGCACCCCGGTGAGCAACATCCTCGCGGATCGACTGCCGATCACGGTCGAACTGGCCTTACTCGGGGAGATAGCGGGCCTCCTGTTCGGCCTCCCGCTCGGGATTCTCAGCGCGGTCAAACAGGACACCTGGACCGACCATCTGACGCGCGTCGGCGCGCTCAGCGGGATCAGCGTCCCGATCTACTGGAGCGGTCCCCTTCTAATCTTGCTTTTCGCGCAGTTCCTCGGCGTGCTTCCCACCAGCGGGCGGATCGGCTCGGAGTTCTTCATCGAGCCGACGACCGGGTTCATCCTCGTCGATACGCTCCTGGCGGGGAACACCGAGGCGTTCCGGTCGGCGGTCCGACACCTGCTTTTGCCGGTGATCGTGCTCGGTATCTACCAGATGGCACTGATCTCGCGAATGATGCGCTCCTCGCTGGTGGAGGTGATCCGCCAGGACTATATGCGGACCGCGCGGGCGAAGGGCCAGGGCGCGAAGATCACGATTATGAAACACGGCCTCCGCAACGCCTTCATCCCCGTCATCACCGTCATCGGGATCCAGTTCGGATCGCTTCTGGGCGGCGCCGTGCTCACCGAGACCGTCTTCGAGATCAACGGCATCGGCACCCTGCTCGTCGACGCCATAAACCGGAGCGACTACCCGGTCGTCCAGGCGACGGTGCTCGTGTTCGCTGTCCTGTACACGCTCGTCAACCTGTTCGTCGACGTGACCTACTCCGTCCTTGACCCCCGCATCGAACAATGAGCACCGAAACCACAACCCGAGACGTCGACCGGAGCATCGTCGAGCGGGTCCGCGCGAGCCCGTTCCTCTCGCAACTGTTCTCGAATCGGCTCGCGGTGACGGGGCTGGCTATCATCGCCGCCGTCGTCGTGCTGGCGATCTACGCGCGGTTCACGTACGACCTGAGCGAGCTGATGTCGACGCAGTTCGGCACGAACCCCTCGGAGACGCCGCCGAGCCTGGAGTATCCGTTCGGGACCGACGGACAGGCCCGCGACATCTTCCCGCGGGTGCTGTACGGCGCCTGGTACGCGATCCTCTACGGTACTGTCACCGTCGCCGCCTCGACGTTCCTCGGGGTGGGACTGGGCATCATCGCGGCCTACTACGGCGACCTCACCGACAACGTGATTATGCGGACGATGGACGTGCTGCTTTCGTTCCCGTCGCTGCTTTTGGCTCTCGCTCTGGTGACGATCTTCCCGGAGGAGCTGGGACTCTGGCGGGCGGTCGCGGCTCTGACGCTGGTCTACACCCCGCGCTTTGCCCGGGTCGTCCGCGGCGCCGCGCTGAAAGTCTTAGAGGACGAGTACGTCGAGGCCACCGAGGCGCTGGGCGCGACGGACCCGCGGCTGTTGGTGCGGCATATCCTGCCGAACTGCCTGGCGCCGATCACCGTCCAGTCGACGCTGAACTACGGGCTGGCGATCATCGACATCGCGGCGCTTTCGTTCCTCGGGTTCGGCGCCAGCCCCGGGGAGCCGACCTGGGGGATGATGCTCTCGAACGGCGTCGAGTTCGGCCTGTTCTCCGGAGCCTGGTGGTGGTCCTTCTTCCCCGGCCTGATCTTGGCGCTGACGGTGCTCGGGTTCAACCTCGTCGGCGACGGGATGCGCGATGCGCTCGACCCGCGGATGCGAGAGACCGTTGACTGACTCCGGCCTGCGGGCGACCGGTCGATCGGCCGGCCGGTGGATTGCCAAGGGGGCAGCCCTCGGGCTCGCCGTCGCCGTACTCCTGCTTGCAGTCGCCTCGCCACGGGGAGCGACCGATACGGCCTTCGCGCTCGGCGCGCTGGTGTTGGGGTTCGGCGTCACCGCCTGGTCGGGCACCGTCGGCCTCGGGGAGTCGCTGACGGAGGTACAGCGGCACCTCGGCTCCGATTCCGGGTGGACACAGGCCGGCGCCCGGCGGGCGTTCGCGGTGCTGACTTGGGTCGGGACGGGGTGGGCGCTCGCTTCGGTTGTTCTCTCTGTCGCCTTGGTCGGGATCTGAAACATCGGTGAGTGTCCGTCCCTGCGAGCGGCGACCGGTATCGCGGCTTCGACCCGCCTCGCCGTTACCGACCAACGTCCTGCCCGTGTCGTGCGGTTTTTCCCGCTTGGGGGGCGGTTCGCTCCGATACCCCCCGGCGTTTAAATTCCTCCGTGCCGTAGCCTCGCGTATGCCCCAGGTGCATCTCGACGAGGAGACGGTGGCCCGACTCGACTCCCTCCGCCAGGAAGGCGAAGACTACGACGAAATCGTCACCGAACTCATCAACATCTACGAGGCCGAGGAACTGACGTTGTTCCGCTCCGGCGACGAAGTATAGGGCCGACTGCTGAAGCTACTGTCGAGAGCGTCGGCGCGGACGGACGGCTTCAGCAGAGCCGGTAGCGCTCGGCGTCCTGATTGATCAGGCCGCGTTCACACAACGTCGAAAGAATGCTGTACAGCGAGATCTTCTTCATATCGAGACCCGACTGGAGTTCGGAGATCGTCGCTTCCCCGTGCGTCGAAAGGAACAGATAGACGAGTTTCGCGCGCGGCGATTCGAGTTGAGACGGAATCGACGGTGTCTCGATCCCCCCTGTCGGTCGCGTGTGCATCGTGCCCTGCATCGTTGTTGTCTTACTGTTGGATTCGACGATAATAAAACCCTCCCACGACGATTGTCGAAGATTCTCGTTTCGATAAACAGCCAGAGACACCGTCTGCCGCCTGTTCTGCGATTTTTGGACGATTGTTCATTTCTTTTTGGCGGTCGAACGGGGGCGATTTTTTCGACTCGTGACGATAATCCACAACGAGCTAAGATGGAAGGGGCGGGATTTGAACCACGCGAAGCCGTAAGCCGGCGCGACCGAACGACGGCCGCCGCCGGACCGCTCTACCACTGAGCTACCCTTCCCGGAGTAACCTACACAGCGCCGCGGTATATGGGTGACGGCGGGGAATTCGCGCGTGTTGCGGGCCCCAGCGTCGCTCAGTAACTCCGGATCTTCGGCTCGTAGCGCTTCGACTCGCCCTCGAGCAGCACCGGTCGGAACCACAGTTCCGGGGAGCCGTCGTTCCACGACAGCATCGTGTGCTTCAACCACTCCTCGTCGTCGCGCTCCTGGTGTTCCTTCCGCCAGTGGGCGCCGCGGAACTCCTCGCGGGCGAGTGCTCCGAGCGTGATCGCCTCCGCGAGGTCGATGACGTTCCGCGTTTCGATGGTGTGGATGAGGTCCGTGTTGAACGTCCGCGACTGGTCGGCGACGCCGACGTCGCTGTATGCCTCCCGCGCCTCGCGGATGTCCCGCAGGGCGTCTTCGAGGCGCTCCTTCTCGCGGAAGACGTTGACGTTCTCGGTCATCGACTGCTGGACCTCCGAGCGGATCTCCGAGTGGTTGCGGCCGTCGTTGTTCAAAAGCGCCTCGACGCGCTCGGTCGCCCGCTCGGTCGCCCGTTCGACCAACTCCGTCGGCCCCAGATCCGCTGCCGCCCCGCCGTCTGCGACGGCGTCGGCGTCGCCGCCGGAGACGCTGTCGGGTGAGACCGAACCGGGTTCAACCGGCGTGTCGACGTCGCCGGCTTCCCACTCGCCGCGCTTCCCGGTCGGGATTTCGGCCTCGCCGAGGTCGCGTCCGGCGGCGTGGTGGCCCGCGCGTGCGCCGAAGACGATCAGTTCCGGGAGGGCGTTGCCGCCGAGGCGGTTCGAGCCGTGGACCGAGGCGCAGGCACACTCTCCGGCCGCGTACAGGCCCTCGATACAGGTCTCGCCGTTCTCGTCGGTCTCGATCCCGCCCATCGCGTAGTGCTGGCCGGGCTTGACCGGCATCGGCTCCTCGAGGGGGTTGACGCCCTCGAAGTCCTCCGAGAGGTGGATGATGTTCTCCAGGCGGTCGACGATGCGCTCCTCGCCGAGATGGCGCATGTCGAGGTGGACGTACTCCTCCTCGATGCCGCGCCCCTCGTTGATCTCGGTGAGTTCGGCGCGGGAGACCACGTCGCGTGAGGCGAGTTCGCCGTCGTTGTTCGCGTACGCGTACTCGAACATGAAGCGCTCGCCCTCACTGTTGTAGAGGATGCCACCCTCACCCCGGACGCCCTCGGTGATCAGGACGCCGGTCGAGGGGAGCGTGGTCGGGTGGAACTGGATGAACTCCATGTCCTCCATCGGGACGCCCGCGCGATACGCCATCGCGACGCCGTCGCCGGTGTTCGCGACCGCGTTCGTGGTGTGGTCGTACACCTGGCCGGGGCCGCCGGTCGCGAGGACGACGCCGTCGCGAGCGCGGAAGCCCTCGACCGTCCCCGACTGGATGTCGTAGCCGACGACGCCGTGGCAGGTCCGCTCCTCCGGAGTCTCCTCGTCGCTGACCGCCAGATCGAGGACGTACCACTCGTCGTACACCTCGATGCCGCGTTTGACCAGCTGTTCGTACATCGTATGCAGGAGCTGGTGGCCCGTCTCCGCGCCGGCGTAGGTCGTCCGCGGGAACGAGAGGCCGCCGAAGGGGCGCTGGCTGACGCGGCCGTCGTCCTCCCGGGAGAAGGCCATTCCCCAGTGCTCGAGTTGGATGACCTCCTCGGGGCTGTCCTGGGCCAGCGTCTCGATGGCCGGCGCGTCGCCGAGGTAGTCCGAGCCCTTCATCGTGTCGTAGGCGTGGTCCTGCCAGGAGTCGCCCTCGCGGAGCGCGGCGTTGATGCCGCCCTCCGCGGCACCGGTGTGGCTGCGGACCGGGTGTAGTTTCGAGACGATGGCCACGTCGGCCCCCTCTTCCTGTGCGGCGATGGCCGCGCGGAGGCCTGCGCCCCCCGCGCCGACCACGATGACGTCGTGTTCGTGCATAGTTACTCTCTCACCAGAATTTCAGGTTGTTCTTGACCGCTTCGCGCTTCAGCTCCTGGATGTGTTCCGTCAGCGGGATGTCCTTCGGACAGACCTCCGTACAGGAGAACTGCGTCTGGCACCGCCAGACGCCGTGTTCCTGTTCGAGGATCTCCAGGCGTTGCTGCTTCATATCCTCGCCCTCCCGTTCGTCCATCGTAAAGCGGTACGCCTTGTTGATCGCGGCCGGGCCGAGATACTCGTTGTCGCCCGCGGCGATGTTACAGGAGGACATACACGCGCCACACCAGATACAGCGCGTGGACATCTTCACTTTCTCGCGGTTCTCCCGTGACTGCCGCTGCTCTTCGAGTTCGCCGTCCGGGAGGTCGTTCGTCTGGAAGTACGGCTCGACCGCCTCCATCTGGTCGTAGAAGTGCTCCATGTCGACGACGAGATCCTTCACGACCTCGGCGTGCGGGAGCGGCTCGACGCGGACCGGCTCTTCGAGGTCCGACAGCTGGGTCTTACAGCAGAGCCGCTGTGAGCCGTTGACGAACATCGCGTCCGAGCCACAGATCGCCTGCCGGCAGGAGTGCCGGAAGGTGAGACTCGAATCGTACGTGTCCCGGGCGTACATCAGCGCGTCGAGGACGGTCATCCCCTTGTGGTAGGGGACGTGGAAGTCGTCGAAGCGCGGTTCCTGTTTGCCCGCGATCTCGGGATCGTACCGGAACACCTTCAGGTGGTACGTCTCCTCGTCGTCGAGCGCCTTCTCGGCTTCCTCTGCCTGCAGCGCTTCCTCCCGCGCTGCGGCGCGCTCGCGTTTCTTCTCCATCCGCCGTTCCGACGGCGTCGACTCCGCCGGCGGTTCGGTCGTGGACGATTCCTCCTCGGTCTGTTCGGGTACTTGCGTGCTCATTGTTAGAGTGGGACTCCCCCGGCCCACGCGAGTGCGGTTCTGACGCCCTGGACGATCACGACGACGCTCGCTAGCCCTAAGATCGCCTTCGCGGCGGTCTTTTTCGTTCCGGAGATCCCCTGGTTGATGAGGGCGTTGTACACGCCGTTGACCCCGTGGAACGTCGCCGTCACGAGAAACAGGATCATCAGCGAGAAGTACGTCAACTGCTCCATCCGCGCCTGCGACATCGCGAAGGTCACCTCGTCGGCGTGGTTGACGAAATGCAGGAGGAAAAAGTGGAAGGCGAGCACGACCACGAGGAACGCGGCCGTGATGCGCTGCCAGAGCCACCGACGGCCCCCCGGCTGGAACGAGGAGTAGCGTTCGGCCATCAGCCAAACACCCCCGCGAGGAACGTCGGGACGCTCGCGACGGCGATGGCGCCCGTCAGCAGAAGCGACGCGTAGAAGCTCTTGTCCTGCGCCTCAAGGCCGATACCCAGGTCGACGAACAGCAGTCGGACGCCGTTGAGGATATGGAACACGGCGACCGAGAGCAACCCGACTTCCAGAATCCGGACGACGAGCAGGCTCTCCAGGGACTGGATCGTCGTCGTGTACGCGTCCGGGCTCTGCAGCGCCGTCGAGAGGACGGCGATATGGGTGAAGAGATAGCCGACGAGCACCCAGCCCGTGAACTTGTGGAACACCCAGGCCCACATCCCCGCAGAGAACTCCCGCCAGCGGCCGAAGTCCTCGATGCGGCCCCGATTGTAAGACTGACTCATACTCTTCTGGACCTCAGGCCGGACCCACTATAGAACTTACGTGTACGGTCGCAAAGCCCGGCGACGAAAGCCGAATCCAGGGTGACGCTGCGGTCAGCTTTTCGCTCGGCTGTCACCACTTTTGAGCCGGGATTCGACTATCCGCTGTCGCCGTGGTCCGACTGCTCGCGCTCGACGACCTGCTGGACGTCGTCTTCGAGTTCGACCAGGTGACACAGCGGGTTGCCGGGATAGACCACCGGATTCTCCAGCACGCCCACGAGCAGGCCGGTGAACGGGGCAGTGACGGAGACGTTGTCGTCTTTGAACGGGTTCGTCAGCGTGCAGATTCGCTCGCCCTCGTGGACGAGAGAGCCTCGCTCGTGGTGCATATCGACGATCCCGCCCGCGTCGGCGCGGATCCACGTCTTCTCGCTGTCGTCGCCGATGACGGTCCGCCACCCCGGCCACCGGACGCCCGGTTCCGGACCCAGGCCGTACTCGGTGAAGACGCTCGCGACCCCCGCGAGTGCGTCGTCGATCAGCCCGCGCTGGAAGCGGTGTGCCTCGCCCATCTCGATGGTCACCGTCGGGATGCCGATCCGGGTGGCTTCGGTCCGCAGAATGCCGTCGCTGCCCTCGGTGTCGATGATCACGTTCGATCCGAAGGCTTTCGCGAGTCGCGCGACCTCGTCGTCGGACATGTCCGCGCGGACGTGGAGCATATTCGTCCGCCCGCGCGTGGACGTGTGGAAGTCGAGGCCGAAATCGCAGGGCGCGATGAAGTTGTCGAAGATCCGCGCCGCCATCCGCTTTGCGCTGGTCGACTCCTCGTCGCCGGGAAACGAGCGGTTCAGGTCGCGGTCGTAGATCGGGAGGTACCGCTGCTGTGCCAGGAATCCGGGGACGTTCATCACCGGGAGGCAGACGAGCGCGCCGGCGAGGTCCGAGAGGTCCCACTCGTGGGCGATCTCGCGGACGACCTCGATGCCGTTGAGTTCGTCGCCGTGGGCGGCCGCCGAGAGAAAGACGGTCGGGCCGTCCGCCTCGCCGTTGATGATGGTGACCGGAATCCGGATCGGATCCCCGAGGTACGTCTCGCTGATCCCGTATCTGAGGTTCTGTCGCTCCCCTGGTTCGACCTTCCCGCCGTTGTAGGTGAAGGTCGCGTCGGTGCTCATACCCCCTCTGGATCCCCCGGCGGCATAAGCGCTCTCAACCAGTATCGTGCTCGGGTGGCCGAAATTCACTACCGGACGGTCCCATCGGCACCTCTTTGAAACCGCAGGCGAGTATCACGAATATGTCCACCGACGGAGATCCGATTCGGGTTGGCGTCCTCTCGCTGCACAACAGCAAGGAGACGAAGGCGATTCTGAATGCGGTCGACGACCTCGGCCACGAGGGTATCTGGCTGCGCCGGGAGAACACGGCGATCAGCGTCGAGGACGGCGACGTCACAGTCGAACCCGAGGTCGACGTCGTCGCGAATCGGCTCTTGCTCTCGAACTCCCAGGAGCCGGCCGAACTGCTCGGACTCGCGACGACCTTCGAGCGGATCCGACCGATGCTCAACGACCCCGCCGCGGTGCTCACCGCGATCCACAAGTTCGCGACGGCGGCGACGCTCGCAAACTGGAACATCAAGGTCCCCGACGCGCTGCTCGCGCTCTCGAACGACCGACTGAACCGGGACCGGGCACGCTTCGGCGACGTCGGCGTCTACAAATCCGCGATCGGGACCCACGGCGGCGGCACCTGGAAGGTCGACCTCACGGAGCCGGTGAATCCGAAGGTCGGCAACAGACAGGCGTTCCTGCAGGACCTCATCGACAGAGACGAGGACGAACACCGCGACCTCCGCGTCTACGTCGTCGACGGGGAGATAGTCGGCGCGATGTACCGGTACGCGCCGGAGGGCGAGTGGCGCACGAACGTCGCGCTCGGCGGCGACGTCCTCGATGCCACGGAAGATCTGCCGACGGAGGCCAAGGAGACCGCCCTCTACGCCACGGAGGTGATGGGGCTGGACTACGTCGGTGTCGACCTCATCGAGGGCGACGACGGCTGGTTCGTCCTCGAAGTCAATCCGACGGCCGGATTCAAAGGGCTCTACGAGGCGACCGGTCACAGTCCAGCGCCGTACATCGCCAAACTGGCCATCGAGGAGGTCGGCGGGGCGGTCGACGACGAACGCGTCGAGGAGTTGTCGGCGACGCTCGATGACTCCCGTCCCGCGGGGATGCCACGGGTCGACACCACGCCGAGCGGCGACCGGCCGACGATCGGCTACATCGAGGAGGTCGTCGTCTCCGGGACGAGCGGGTCGACGCAGGCGAAGGCGAAATCCGACACCGGGGCGACGCGGACGAGCATCGACACCGGCCTGGCCGCCGAGATCGGCGCAGGACCCATCAAGAGTATGACCCGTATCCGCTCCGGGTCGATGAAATCCGGGAAGGCCCGCCCGGTCGTCGACCTGGTGATCGGGATCGGCGGCACCCAACACACTGTCACCGCGAGCGTCGAGGACCGCTCACACATGGACTATCCCCTGCTTCTCGGCCGCGACATCCTCGAACACTACCAGGTCGACGTCACGCGACGGGTCGACGAGACCGGTGCTGACGACGCAGAACGCGAAGAGGAGTTCTTAGAGTAGCGGTTCGTCCACGTGGGCGCTCGGGCGCACGCCCGGCAGTAATTTAAGTTACGACCACCCTACTTTCAGGTGAATGGGGACCGAGCGCATCGAAGAACTGCCGGACGAGCTCGAATCGTGGGTAGCGGAGCGAGCCGCGGCTGAAGGCATCCCACGCGAGGAGTACGTCCGCCGACTCCTCGCGGCCCACCGGGAAGTCGAGCGAGCCGAAGAGTCCCCCAATCGGATTGACGGATCCGGGAGCTTCCCGGGCGATGTTCCCCCGCTTTCCGTGCCGGAAGAGGGCAATCCCGTCCCGACTGACGGATCTGCCGTTGACCGGTCCGACTCGGAACTGGAGTCACTATCGACGGAGTTCGAAGAGCTGGCCGACCGCCTCGACGCCGTCGAAGCGGACCTCGACGAGAGGATCGGGGAACTCGAGGATCGCCTCGACGATGTCACGCGCGATACCGACCAGGACACGGCGTCGGCGATCGAGGCGCTCGCGGACGACGTCGAGGAACTGACCGCCCGCGTCAGCAGGCTCGAAGCGGACCTCGACGCGAAAATCAAAGACGTCAGAGAGCGGGTCATCCAGGTCAAACGCGAGACCGACGCGAAGGCGCCAGCCGAACACGACCATCCCGACCTGGAGCAGAAACTGCAGAGCGGGTTCGAGAACTACGAGACGATCCTCGAACACCTCACCGACCAAACCGACGAGCACGATGCGAAACTCGACGCGATCGCCGGCGCGATTGTCGACCTTCGGAAGCGTGCGGTCGCCCTAGAGCGCAGTTCCGCCGAGCGCGCTGCCGTTTCCGACCTCCACCGCGAGGCGAACCAGCTCGGCATCACGACGGCTGTCTGTGATTCCTGCGAGGAGAGCGTCAGCGTCGGACTGCTCGACGAACCGTACTGCCCGCACTGTGAGTCGTCGTTCGACGGCGTCGAACCGAAAAGCGGCTTCTTCGGCTCCCACCGGCTCACCGTCGGGGATCGGCCGGCGCTGGAGGCGGGCGATTCCGACGTGGACCCCGCGACCGACGGTTCCCCGGCCGACCTCGGTGGGCCGTTCGATACGGAGGGGGAGGGCGCTGATTCCGGTGTCGAGTCCTCGCAGAACGCTCATTCCTCGGACGACGGCGATGACACCCGCCACGGCTCCGAGGAGGGGTCCGAGGAATGAGCGACGAGGAGGCCGACGACGGGACTGATCGCTCCCGACCGTTCGACGAAACGGAAGCGGACGACCCGGCGGAATCGTCTGTGGCTGATCCCACGCTGAGTGATCAAACCGCGTCGGATCACAGTCGACCCCCCTCTGACGGGGCGGGCGAGCACGATCGTGCCGTCGACGGCGCCGCAGACGGCGAGGACGACGTCCCGCTCGCCGACCTGGCTCGTCGTATTTCCGACCGTAACTCGGAGGGTCCGGGGACGGTCGAACCGGAACCGGGAGAAGACGGAGCGACCGACGGCCCCTTCGAGGAGATGTCCGTCTCCGAGATCGACGAGGAGACGCTCTGGTCCTCGCTCGGCGCGGCGGACGACCCGACGGCGGGCGTCGGGATCGGCGAACCCGCGGAGCCGGTCTCCGAGAGCGACCGCGAAATCCGGGAGTACGTCGTCTCCAAAGCGAAATACTGCCAGAAGTGTCCCCATCTCTCGGACCCACCGAATCTGACCTGTACCCACGAGGGGACGGAGATCGTCGAAGTGGTCGACAGCGAGCACTTCCGCGTCCGGAACTGTCCGATCGTCGAGGACAACCGTGTCGGCGACGAAGGGTGAGACACTTGTGTCTCCCGCCCGGATTGGATAGTAATGCAGTTCTGCGACGAATGCGGTTCGATGATGGTCTCCCGTGACGGGACGATGGTCTGCACGAACGACGACTGCGGGGCGGAGGCCGAACAGGACGCCGAACGGGCCGCCGAGTTCGTCTCGACCGAGGAACAGACTCACGACGACGTGATCGAGACGACCGAAGACGCGAACTTCGAGGGCAAACCGACGGCCACGGACGTCGTCTGTGACGACTGTGGGAACCGGGAAGCCTGGTATACGATCAAGCAGACCGGTTCCGCCGACGAACCGCCGACGCGCTTCTTCAAGTGCACCGAATGTGGGCACCGGTGGCGCGGGTACAGCTGATACGGGCTGTCGTGACTCCATCCCGACGGTATCCTTTTGAACGACAGCGACGAACCCGGGCTATGGTCCCCTCTCTGCGTCTCCGCGGTCGCTTCCGTCCGTGGTACCTCCTCGACGTCGCTGGCTTCCTGTTCGGAGCGGGTAGCTCGCTCGAACGCACACTGGCTGGCGAACTCACGCGCAGTCCCGCGGCGATTGGCGCGATCACCCCGTTCGACGTCGTCGTCGCGGTCGCTTCGGGGCTGCTGGCGGTCGTCGTCCTCCGGTTCACGCTCGGAAACGTCTGGGCGTACGCGGTCGAGTACGCCAACGCGGGCGGCCGGTGGAGCGACCTCGCGTTTCTGGTTCCGGTCTGTGGTGGCGCGGCGGCGCTCGTCGTCGCGTACGTGACGACGTCGAATCTCGGGGCGGCCGCGTGGGCGGGATTTTGGATCTTCGCCGGCCTCGCAGCCGTCGTTGCGGTCGTGGCCTCTGTCGCCGCGGGCTACGCCGACGTTTCTGCCTGATACTGATTACTCTCACTGTTTACCGCCGAGCGCCACCCCCGTTGGCGGCGCTCGGCGGGAAGAGACGAGAGTAATCAGTATGAAGCGGTGGCGCCAGGAAGTCGGTGACTTCGGCCGCGACCGTACCGGCTTGCCCGACGAAGAAGTGGTCGGCGGCGAACTCGACGACCTGGTACCCCCGTTCGCGCGCAGCCTCAACGACCGGTATGACGTCGGCGACGTCGTCGCGGCTGCCGTAACAGATCTGGACCGGGATCTCCGTCGGTAGTTCGTCGAGGTCGGCGACGACGTCGATTCCGCCGAGGTCGCTGTCGTCCGGGGCCTCCGGGTTCGACCGTACGGTCCCGAGACGGGCGGGCGGCGCGAGTGCCGAGACGGCTGCGACCTCGGCGCCGCGGGCTGCAGCCGAGAGCGCGACCGCGCCGCCGAAACTGTAGCCGAACAGGCCGATGCGATCGTAACGCTCTCCCGCCCAGTCGACGGCGTTGAGCGCGTCGGTTCGCTCCCCTCGCCCCCCGTCCCAGGCGCCGTAGTCGAACCGGAGGCAGTCGACCCCCTCCGCGGACAGTGCCTCACTCACCGCCCGGAGGCGCTCGTCGGTTCGGTTCCCACCGTGCTGGGGGTGCGGCGGACACGCGACGACGCAGGCAGCGTGCTCGCCCGCCTCGTTTGCCGAGTTCGACGCCGAGCGCGCGCCGGCGACATCGAGCGTCCCGCGGGCGTCGCGGCCGCCCGGGAGGAAGACAGTCTCGGCCATTCGAGTGGCCGGGGGTTCGGCACGGGAGGTTTTAATTCCGGCGCCCCTAACGTGGCGTATATGGGAATTCTCTCACGCGCGTCCTACGTCGTCCGCTCGAAGGTGAACGCCCTCCTCAATCGCGCGGAGGACCCGACCGAAACGCTCGATTACTCCTACGAGCAGATGCGCGACGAACTGCAGGACGTCAAACAGGGCATCGCCGATCTGACAACCCAGAAGAAGCGCCTGGAGATCCAGAAGCGACGCTTAGAGGAGAACGTCGAGAAACACAACGAACAGGCCCGCGAAGCCGTGCGCCAGGACCGCGACGACCTCGCGCGGCAGGCGCTCGAAAAGAAGCAGGCGAAGATGTCCCAGATCGAGGAGTTGGAGGGGCAGATCGCCGACCTCCAGGGGACGCAGGAGGACCTCGTCGAGAAGAAGAACGAACTCCAGAACCGCATCGAGGAGTTCCGGACGAAAAAGGAGACGATGAAAGCGCGGTACGAGGCCGCGGAGGCGTCCTCGCGCGTCTCGGAGGCGATGACGGGCGTCGGCGACGAGATGAGCGACGTCTCACGGGCGATCGAACGGGCCGAAGAGCGGACCGACGAGATGGAGGCCCGCTCGGAAGCGATGGACGAACTCGTCGACACGGGCGCCTTCGACGACGCGCTCTCCGATAAGGACAGTATCGACCGCGAACTCGAAAGCGGGCGAACGAGCGCCGAGGTCGACACGGAACTCGAGACGCTCAAAAGCGAGATGGGCGAGCCAGCCGAGGAGGAAGAGGGGGGCAGCGACGCGGAGGCCGAAACCGAGGTCGACGCCGCTGATCTCGACGTCGCCGACTCCGAGGTCGAAGCCGAACTTGAGGAACTGAAAGACGACGAGAACTAAACCCGACCGCGTAGTCCATTCCTGTGCCACACGGGGCTGTGATCGGCGGTACACTGTCACAGCAGTCCGTATGAGACGGCCCGGGGATGCGGTCGGAGCCGACGAGCGCCCCGAGAGAACTGCGATGGACACGGAAGCCACTTCGACGGACGAAGAACCGAGCGACACGATGCAGCGGCGGGGCGAGGAGAGCACCCTGAAGCTCTGGATCCTGTTGGAGGCGAACCGGTGGGCCGTCGCCGCGGCCGTCCTCTGTGTGTTCGTTCTCGGCACGCTCGGATCCGCCGCTGTCCTCCCGCACCGGGTCCTCCTGGAGTCGGGGGATCCGGTCGAGACGCTGTTTCAGGCGCTCGTGACGGCGACGGTCACGAGCGTGACGCTCGTCGTCTCGATCAACTCGCTCGTGCTCTCGCAGGAACTCGGGCCGCTCGGCGACCAGCGCGAGCGGATGGAGGGCGCGATGTCGTTCCGGCGGGACGTCGAGGACGAACTCGGGATCGACGTGGCGGCCCCGACGCCCGCGGCGTTTCTGCGGGAACTAGTCGCGGCCGTGGGAGAGCGGGCGCGGTCTCTCTCTGCGGCCGCCGACGCGGATAGAAGCGACGACGTCGAGCGTGTCGCAGACTACGCGGGGGATCTCCGACGGCACGCCGACTCGGTCGAAGCGGAGCTCGAGGGCGAGGAGTTCGGAACCTTCGGCGTGCTGTCGGCCGCGCTGAACTTCAACTACTCGTGGAAGATCTACGAGGCACGGAAACTGCGGGCGCTATTCGCGGACGGGGACGAACCGACGACGACGGACGGGGCGACAACCGAGTCGACGACGACGGACGGGGCGACAGATGGAACGACAACCGAACCGACGACGACGGACGGGGCGACAGATGGGACGACAACCGAACCGACGACGACCGATAAATCGACTGGCGAGAGGGACGCCTCGGACACGCCCGAGAGCCGCCGGGACCTGTCCGCGGCGCTCGACGACGTCGTGGCCGTGCTGATGCTTTTCGGTCCGGCCAGAGAACACGTCAAGACGCTGTACTTCCAGTGGGAACTGGTCGATCTCTCCCGCGCGATGCTGTACAGCGGCGTCCCGGCGCTCCTGGTCGGGACGAACCTGCTTCTCTTTCACGGCGCGCTGTCCGGGTTTTTGGCGACGGCACTCGGGCTTCCACACTACGTCTGGATCGTCGCGGTCGCGGCGGCGGTCACCATCGCTCCGTTCGCGGTCCTGCTGTCGTTCGTCCTGCGGATCGGGACGGTCGCAAAGCGGACGCTCTCGATCGAACCGCTCATCCTGCGGACGACCGGCGCCGACGGCGACGACCGGGGCTCCTGAGTGAAATCCGGGACCGACGGGAGCCCCGAGCCGACAGTATCAGTATCCGTCGGCTTGGATGGGGAAGGTAATGACGGAGACGATCGATGCCGTGCGGGCGGCGCTCGACGCCGAGAGACGCGACGCGTTCGAGCGCCGCGTCCAGCGCGAGGCCGATTCGTTACGGGAGGACGTCGCTGCCGGCCGCTACGACGCTTCTGACTTCGCGGTCGGTATGGAACTGGAAGCCTACGTGGTCGACGACGCGACCCAACTCGCTGAAGCGCCGGAGGAACTGTTCGACATCGACGGCTGCAGCCCGGAGCTCGGCGTCCACAACCTGGAACTTCACACGGCGCCGGACGTGCTCTGTGATACCGGCATCAGACGGCAGTTCGACGAACTCTCCGGGGTCGAATCGCAGGTCAGGGACGCTCTCGGCGCGGTCGATAGGCGGCTGGTGCTGGACGCGATGTGGACGATTCCGCCGGCGGAGGGCACCCGGACGTATCTCGGCGCGGGAACCGAAACCGACGGCATCTTTCTGGCGGAGAACATGCGTCCGGTCCCGCGGTATCTCGCCCTCGACGGGGAGATCCGCGAGCGGAACGGCGGGCAGATCACGCTGGATCTGCCCGGCTTCGAGTCAGCGGACTCGATGCTGGTCGAGTCGCTGGCGACCTCGATGCAGCCGCACTTGCAGATTCCGGACCCCTCGGCCGTGCCGCGGTATCTGAACGTCGCCACGCGGACGATGGGACCGATCCTCTCGCTTTCGGCGAATTCGCCGTTGCTGCCGGCCGATCTGTACCGCGATGACGACGCCGATCTCCTGGATCGAACGCCGCACGAACTCCGCATTCCCATCTTCGAGCGCTCGGTCGACGAAGGATCGGAAAAGTGCCGCGTCGCCCGCGACGTCGACGATATCGGGGAACTGATCGGGCGGATCGCCGACGATCCGACGCTCGTCGCGCCGCCGGATCTCGGAGACGACGAAGCGGCGGACGAGGGATCGAAAGGGGACGACAGCGAGGAACGGTACCCCGCGTTCGGCGCCAAGCGCGGGACGTACTGGCGCTGGGTGCGGCCGGTCTTCGGCGGCGACGTGCCGCGCACCCCCGACGGCGAGGTGTCGCCGAACGCGGACGGCGCATCTGTCCGTATCGAGTACCGGCCGCTGCCGACCCAGCCGACACTCCGGGACACCGTCGGCGTCCAGGCGCTCGTCGTGGGCGTGCTCTGCGGCGTCGACGCGGCCGACCACCCGCTCGCGACGCTCCCGTGGGCGGACGCCCGCGATTCCTTCTACGCCGCGGTCGACGACGGACCCGACGCCGACTTACACTGGGTGACGCGCGACGGTGAGCGGACCTCCGCGACGCCCCGGATCTACGACGAACTGTTCTCGCTGGCACGGCGCGGACTGGCGGATCTCGGCGTCGGCAGCGAGACGATCGAATGGGCGCTCGCGCCGATCGCGGAGCGCCGTGAGACGACCCATACGTCGCCGAGCGCGTGGAAGCGGGCGCAGGTCCGCGAGGCGCTCGATGCGGGCGCGACAGTCCCCGAGGCGATCCGCGAGATGCAGACGGCCTACGTCGAGCGGGCCGCAAGTGACACGCCCTTCGCGCGCTGGTAGTCGGCCGGCGCCCGGACCTACGCTTCGCCGCCCAGTACCGCATCGAGTTGTGCGAAGTACGACTCCCGGGGCACCTGATACGGCTCCCGGTAGTCGATCTCGCCGTCGGCAAACCGCCGCCCGAGGTCGTTGGCCCCCTCGACGGCGGCCTCGCGACTCTCGTACGAGTCGACGACCGCCTCGATCTCCGGTTCGAGCGTCAGCACGACGTGCCAGGTGTCGGTTGGGACGCGCGAGGCACCCGGTCTTTGCGCGCGCGAGCGATTCGAGATCATAATCGTCGGAATACACTCGGCCGGGAGATCGTTGTCCTCGTTGAAGACGTCCGGGCGGAACACGAGGATTCGACGTCCCCGCGGCTCGTCGTTCCAGAGCGTCCATCCCGGGGGCGGCGCATCCGCTTCGTCGCGCTCGGCTGTGTCGTCGGAACCGTCCATACAGCCCATTCATCGCCGCTCGTACAAACCCGTTCTGTCGGCCGGGGCCACATAGTCGTGACTCCGTCCCGCAATTTAGGACTGATCTCGAAGGAAGGCTTATGTGTGTCGATCACTCACACACGTCTCGTCTCGGTCAATCGGATCGAGCGACTACCCGCACACGCACTGCCCGACCGCCTCGACGTTCTGTCGCCCGTCGCCGTCCCGTCGCCGTCGTTCCGCGATGACCCGTTGCGCGTGTGCTGCCGTGGTACGTGAACACGTACCATATAGGGCCGCGAGCGCACGGCCCCGTCGTGCGCTGACGCCCCGTCGGTGCGACGGGGACGCGGCGTCGCTCCCCGGGACGGACAAACAATGAACGGTGACAGAGCAACCCTCGAATCCCTGAGTCGGCAGTACAAGGAGTCGGTGCCCGAGGACCTCCGCGAAGCCAAGCGCTTCGAGTGGTACCTCGACGCCGTGTACGACGACCCCAAAATCGCGCGCAACGCCCACCAGCGTGTGGCGGATATGTTCGACCATTACGGCACCGACTACGACGAGGACGCCGGCGTCGTCGAGTACCGGATGGCCTCGGAGGATCCCCTCCACGACGGTGAGAATACCTTCTACGGCCGGGAGGTCCACGAGTCGATCCACGAGTTCGTCAACAAGGTGAAATCCGGCGCCCGAGGACTGGGGCCGCAAAAGCGGATCAAACTCCTCCTCGGGCCGGTCGGCTCCGGGAAGTCACACTTCGATTGGATGGTCCGCCGGTACTTCGAGGATTACACCACGAAGGACGCCGGCCGGATGTACACCTTCCGCTGGACGGACCTCTGCGACGTGATCCGCGATCAGGATCCCGACGACGACGTCGTCCGCTCGCCGATGAACCAGGATCCGCTGGTGTTGCTCCCGCAAGAACAGCGCGACGGCGTCATCGGACGGCTCAACGACCGCCTGGACGCGCCCTACACCATCCGGAACGACCAGACGCTCGATCCGGCCTCGGAGTTCTACCTCGATTCGCTGCTTGCCCACTACGGCGACGACCTCCGTGCCGTCTTGGAGAACCACGTCGAGATCGTCCGGCTTGTCGCTTCCGAGAACAAGCGACAGTGCGTCGAGACGTTCGAGCCGAAAGACAAGAAGAACCAGGACGAGACCGAACTGACCGGCGACGTCAACTACTCGAAACTCGCGGTCTACGGCGAGTCTGACCCCCGGGCGTTCGACTACGCGGGCGCGTTCTGCAACGCCAACCGGGGACTGTTCTCCGGCGAGGAACTGCTGAAACTCCAGCGGGAGTTCCTCTATGACTTCCTGCACGCCTCCCAGGAGCAGACGATCAAACCGAAGAACAACCCCCGGATCGACATCGACCAGGTGATCGTCGGCCGGACGAACATGCCCGAGTACCGCGAGAAGAAGGGCGACGAGAAGATGGAGGCGTTCAACGACCGGACGAAGCGGATCGACTTCCCGTACATCCTCGAATACGACGAGGAGGCCGAGATCTACCGGAAGATGCTCCGGAACGCCGACGTCCCCGATATGCACATCGAACCGCACGCCCTGGAGATGGCGGGGCTGTTCGGCGTTCTCACCCGCATCACCGAACCGGACGGGAGCGTCGCGCTCGTTCAGAAGGCCAAGGCCTACAACGGCGAGATCGACGACGGCGACGACATCGACGTCCGGAAACTCCGGGAGGGCGGCGAGACGAAGGCCGACATCGCCGAGGGGATGGAGGGCGTCTCCGCGCGGTTCATCGGCGACGAGATCGCCGAGGCCATTATGGATTCGACCCACCGTGGGCGGTCGTACCTGTCGCCGCTCACGGTGTTCTCTCACTTCGAGGCCAACCTGGAGAACCACGGGTCGATCCCGGAGGACAACCTCGATCGGTACTACCGCTACCTCGAACTCGTCCGCGAGGAGTACAAGGAACGCGCGATAGAGGACGTCAGACACGCCCTCGCCTACGACATCGACGAGATCCAGCGACAGGGCGAGAAGTACATGGACCACGTGATGGCCTACATCGACGACGACACTGTCGAGGACGAACTCACGGGGCGCGACCAGGACCCCGACGAGACGTTCCTCCGGTCGGTCGAGGAGAAACTCGAAATCCCCGAAGACCGGAAGAACGACTTCCGCCAGGAGGTTTCGAACTGGGTCTCCCGCCGGGCCCGCGACGGCACCTCCTTCGACCCGCAGGACAACGACCGCCTCCGGCGCGCCTTAGAGCGCAAACTCTGGGAAGACAAAAAGCACAACATCAACTTCTCGGCGCTGGTCAGCGCCAACGACCTCGACGACGACGAACGGAGCGCGTGGATCGACGCGCTGATCGAGCAGGGGTACTCCCCGGAGGGCGCACGCGAGGTGCTCGAGTTCGCCGGCGCGGAGGTGGCAAAGAGCGAACTCGAGGAGTGAGCCGATGACCGCAAACTCCTACCCTGGCCCCGGTTCCGACCCCAGTTCGGGGTCGGGCCCCGACGCCGCGCGGGACTACGTCGAGGCCGCCGACGACCACCTCCGCGGCACCTACGAGGAGCCGATGAGCCTCGCAGAGTACGTCGACGCCGCCTTCGAGCGACCGTCGGTCGCCGCTCACGCCTCGAAGTACCTGCTGGACGCGATCGAATCGATGGGCACGCGGACGGTCCTCGAAGAAGGGGAGACCCGCGAGCGGTACCGCTTCTTCGACGACCCCGAGAACGACGGCGAACACGCCGTCCTCGGCAACACGGAGGTGCTGAACCGATTCGTCGACGACCTCAGGACCATCGCGGCCGACCGGGGGAAATCGGAGAAGATCCTCTGGTTCGACGGCCCGACTGCGACGGGGAAATCCGAACTGAAACGCTGCTTGGTCAACGGGTTGCGCGCGTACTCGAAGACGCCGGCCGGCCGGCGCTACACGGTCGAGTGGAACATCGCCGCCGCGGACGACACCCGCGGCCTCTCGTACGGCGGCGAGACGACCGCCACCGACCGGGAATCCGACTGGTACGAGAGCCCGGTCCAGTCGCACCCGCTGTCGGTGTTCCCGCCGAGCGTGCGCGGGGAGTTGCTGTCGGCGCTGAATCGCGAAGCCGACGGCCACGTCCCGATCACGGTCGCGGAGGAACTCGATCCGTTCAGTCGGGAGGCCTACGACTATCTGGAAGAGCAGTACCGGCGAGACGGGACGCGGGACCTGTTTTCGGCGGTGACCGACCCCGCTCATCTCCGGGTGAAAAACTACGTCGTCGACGTCGGTCGGGGGATCGGCGTCCTCCACTCCGAGGACGACGGCACGCCCAAGGAACGGCTCGTCGGGTCGTGGATGCCGGGGATGCTCCGCGAACTCGACTCCCGGGGGCGGAAGAACCCGCAGGCCTTCAGCTACGACGGCGTGCTCTCGCAGGGCAACGGACTCCTGACGGTCGTCGAGGACGCCGCCCAGCACGCGGATCTGCTTCGGAAGCTCCTCAACGTCCCCGACGAGGGCCGCGTGAAACTGGACAAGGGCATCGGGATGGACGTCGACACGCAACTCGTCATCATCTCGAACCCCGACCTCGACGCCGAACTCGATAAGTACGCCGACCGGAACGGCCGCGATCCGCTGAAGGCCCTGAAACGCCGGCTGGACAAACACGAGTTCCGGTACCTCACGAACGTCTCCCTCGAGGCGGAGCTGATCCGCCGGGAACTCACAGCGGAGACGACCGTCTGGGCCGTCGACGACGAGGAGGAACTCCGCGAGCGGGTCCGCGCACCCCTCTCGATCGACGTTCGCAGCGGGAAGGGAACGGTCCGGGCCCGGGAACTGGCACCGCACGCGGTCGAGGCCGCGGCGATGTACAGCGTCCTCACGCGGCTCGACGCCGAGGACGTGCCGGCGGGCTATGACCTTCTCGACAAAGCGTTGCTCTTCGACTTCGGCTACCTCCGGGAGGACGACGGCCGAACCTCGATGGAGGAGTTCGAGTTCGACAGCGACGACGAGGGGATCCACGGGATCCCCGTGACCTTCACGCGCGACGTCATCGCCGATCTGTTACACGAGGACACCGAGCGGCGGCACGCCGACCTCGACGTCCAGCGCGTCGTGCTGCCCGAGGACGTGCTCGATGCGATGGCCGACGGACTGGGGAACGCACCCGTCTTCTCCCGCTCGGAACGCGCCGAGTACGAGGGCCGGGTGTCGATGGCGAAGGCGTACGTCCGCGACAGACAGGAGACCGACGTGCTCGCGGCGCTGCTCTCGGAGCACTCCGTCGAGCGTGAAACCGTCGCCGAGTACGTCGAACACGTCTACGCGTGGGACGGCGACGAGCAGGTCGAAACCGAGCGCGGGCCGGCGGATCCGGATCCGCTTTTGATGAAGCTCTTCGAGACCGAACAGCTCGGCCGGTTCGGCGACGGCGACTACCGCGGCAACGAGCCGAAAGAGCGCGTCGAGGAGTTCCGACGCGAGCGGATCATCACCGCACTGAACCGCTATGCGTGGCAGAACCGCGACGAGGGGTTCACCGTCGACGACGTCGATCTCACCGAGATCCCCGTGATCCGCTCGGTGCTGGACACCTACGACTGGGACGACGTCCGCCGGCTCTACGAGGATTTCGACCCGGCACACTGGGAGGACCCGCCGGAAAACACCGAAACCGAACGGCTGAAGGAACGGACTATCGCGGAACTGACCGATCGGGGCTACACGCCCGCCTCGGCGGAGTTGACAAGCCGCGCGGTGATGCGCGAGGTGAGACACCGATGGGACTGAGAGAGGACCTCGAACGGTTCAGGGAAGTCGGCGAGGAACGGCGCGAGGACCTCGAATCGTTCATCCGCTACGGCGACCTCAGCGGCTCGAACGCCGACCACATCGAGATTCCCATCAAGGTCGTCGACCTGCCGGAGTTCACCTACGACCAACTCGACCGCGGCGGCGTCGGCCAGGGCGACGGCGACACGCCGGACGTCGGCCAGCCGGTCGGCCAGCCCGAGCCACAGCCCGGTGACGGCGACGGCGACGAGGACAGCGAGGGGGAACCGGGCGAGGAAGGCGGCGACCACGGGTACTACGAGATGGACCCCGAGGAGTTCGCCGAAGAACTCGACGAGGAACTCGGCCTGGATCTCGAACCGAAGGGCAAGGAAGTGATCGAGGAGATCGAGGGCGACTTCACCGACGTCACCCGCACGGGTCCGAACAGCACGCTCGACTTCGAGCGACTGTTCAAGCGCGGCCTCAAGCGGAAGCTCGCGACCGACTTCGACGAGTCGTTCGTCCGCGAGGCGATGAAGGTCGACGGCGCGACGCCCCGCTCGGTGTTCCAGTGGTGTCGCGAGCAGAACATCCTCGTGTCGCTGTCGTGGATCGAGGCCCAGTGGGACGAAATCGACGACGCCGAACGCGGCCGCTGGGACTCCTTCGAGGAGATGGCAGAGACCGTCGAGCGCACGACCACAGTCCAGCGGATCCGCCGCGACGGATTGAAGCAGATCCCCTTCCGCCCGGACGACGAGCGGTACCGCCACCCGGAGATCGAGGAGAAAAAGCAGAAGAACGTCGTCGTCGTCAACGTCCGCGACGTATCGGGGTCGATGCGCGAGACCAAACGCGAACTCGTCGAGCGGACGTTCACGCCGCTTGATTGGTATCTCCAGGGGAAATACGACAACGCGGAGTTCGTCTACATCGCCCACGACGCCGACGCCTGGGAGGTCGACCGCGAGGACTTCTTCGGCATCCGCTCGGGCGGCGGGACGCGGATCTCCAGCGCCTACGAACTTGCAAAGGAGATCCTCGAAGCGGAGTACCCGTGGGCGGAGTGGAACCGGTACGTCTTCGCCGCGGGCGACTCGGAGAACTCCTCGAACGATACCACGGAGAACGTCGTCCCGCTGATGGCGGAGATCCCCGCGAACCTCCACGCGTACGTGGAGACCCAGCCCGGCGGCACCGCGATCAACGCGACGCACGCCGAGGAGGTCGCGCGGGCGTTCTCCGACCGGGACAACGTCGTCGTCGCGTCCGTGGGGTCGCCCGAGGATGTCACTGACGCGATCTACCGGATCCTGCAGCCGGAATCGAAGACGACCGCGCCGACCGACGCGTCAGACGCGCCGGAGGCATCGTGATGCAGCCGACCACAACACCGCGACAGCACTCAAGGAGACGACGATGACCGCACGACCACGACGCTTCAGACGGGCGGCACGCGAGGAGGCCGAGCGGCTCGAAGAGCCGGTGCGGGAGGCCGCCGCGCTGGCCCGAAAGCTCGGCCTCGACCCCTACCCGGTGAACTACTGGATCGTCGACCACGACGAGATGAACGAACTCATCGCCTACGGGGGGTTCCAGACCCGATACCCGCACTGGCGCTGGGGGATGACCTACGACCGCCAGAAGAAGCAAGACCAGTTCGGGATGGGCAAAGCCTTCGAGATCGTCAACAACGACGACCCGAGCCACGCCTTCCTGCAGGAGTCGAACTCGCTGGCCGACCAGAAGGCGGTCATCACTCACGTCGAGGCCCACGCGGACTTCTTCCACAACAACGAGTGGTTCAGCCGCTTCTCGGGCGACGGCGACCTCGACGCGGCCGCGATGCTGGAGCGACACGCCGAGACGATCGAGCGGTACATCGATGATCCGGACGTCGACCGCGAGGATGTCGAGCGCTTCGTCGACGCCGTCACCTGCCTGGAAGACACGATCGACCAGCACTGGCCGCTGTCCGTCGACAGGGGCGGCGAGCGAACCCGGCCAGAGGACCTCCGCGACCGGCTCGAGGAGATGGACGTCTCCGAGACGGTCCGGGGGGAGGTCTTCGACGACGAGTGGCTCGACGAACTCGCCGAGTCGGAGGCGGCCGCCGCCGATCTGGACCGTCCCCGGACGGACGTGCTCGGCTTCCTCAGAGAGCACGGAACGGTCTACGACGAGGAGGACGGCGAGGCCGTCGAGATGGAAGCCTGGCAGAAGGACATCCTGGATCTGCTCCGCCGGGAGGCGTACTACTTCGCCCCGCAGAAGATGACGAAGACCATGAACGAAGGCTGGGCGGCCTTCTGGGAATCGATGATGATGGGCGAAGAGCGCTTCGCCGGCACCGACGAGTTCCTCACCTACGCCGACCACCAGGCCCGGGTGCTGGGCTCGCCGGGGATGAACCCCTACAAACTCGGCAAGGAGCTGTGGGAGTACGTCGAGAACACCGCCAACCGCCGGGAGGTGGCCGACAAGCTGCTCCGCGTCGAGGGCATCACCTGGCGGAACTTCCACGACGCCGTCGACTTCGAGCGCGTGCAGTCACTTCTGGAGCCCCCGGAGGCGATCGATGCGATCCGAAGCGACACCCTCGATGATCTCGCGGCGCTCCCCGACGACGACCCGCGGGTCGACTGGGAGACGCTGGATCGGGCGCTGTCTGATCCCGACGCGGTCGACGTCGACCGCTACCCGTGGAAGGTCCTCACCTACGAAGGCCTCGCCGAGCGGCATTTCTCGCTCGTGAAACCCCAGAATAGGGGATTCATCCGCAGGATTCGGCGTTCGGAACTCGAACAGCTGTCGCGGTATATGTTCGACGACACGAAGTACGAGAGCGTAGAGGCGGCGATCGACGACGTCGACAAAACCGCCGGCTGGGACCGGATGGCGGAGATCAGAGAGAGCCACAACGACGTGACGTTCGTCGACGCGTTCCTCTCTGCGGAGTTCGTCGAAGCGAACGACTACTTCACCTACGAGTACACGCGGTCGACCGGCGACTTCCGCGTCGCCTCGACGGACCCCGAGGACGTGAAGAAGAAGCTCCTCCTGCAGTTCACCAACTTCGGGAAACCGACGATTGCGGTGTTCGACGACAACTTCGAGAACCGCGGCGAAATCCTGTTGGGGCACCGGTACAACGGGATTATGCTCGACCTCGAGGAGGCCCGGGACGTCCTCGAACGCGTCCACGAACTGTGGGGCCGGCCGGTGAACCTGATGACGATCCGCAAGGAGTACGACGACCACGAGGTCGAGGTCGCCCGCCGGCGCAATCGCGAACCGGAACCGAACGAGGTCGGGGTCCGGATCCGCTACGACGGCGACGCCTTCGAGGAACACGACCTCGACCCCGAACTGGAGGCGCGGATCGAGGCCGCCGACGTCGACTACGACACGAAGCCCGACGAGTGGCTGTCGTAGGCGAGTCCGGCGCTGTCGCTGTCTTTCTCTCGCCCGCTATCGCGCGCCGCCGGTGACCGGCGGGAACATCGCGAGTTCGTCTTCGGCCTCCACCGGGTCGGAGAGCGACGCGGGCGAGCCGTTCCGCATCAGGTTCACGTCCTCGGCCAGGGCGTCGCCGTCGAACACGCGGTCGCGAAGGGCTTCGCGGTCGGCCAGCAGCGCAGCGAGTGCGTCTTCGACGACCGCGTCGGATTCGATCGAGACGGTGTGGTCCCGACCGTCCGCGACCTCGGCCAGATCCGCAAACAGTCGCCAGGTAACCGTGTGCATACTCCCACTCGCGGGCCAGGCGAGTTGAGCGTTACGGGGTTGGACGAGCCGCCCTTACTTCCGCTCCGGTGCTGTCGCCTCCCCAGCGACCTTTCGGAGCCGTTCCGGCCGGGCCACGAGATACAGTTCGTCCCCCGCGAGCAGTTCACGTCCCCGTGCTGGGATCGGCTCGATCCCGCTGTCCTCGCTCCGAACCGCGGCGACCGTTGCTTCGACGTTCCCGACGGTCGCGCCGTCGAGTTGGCTGCCAGCGCCGACAGTGACGACGTCCATCGTCTCGTCGGCGGCGCGGAGCAGGGAGGTGAACTCCCGCTCTGCGCCGGGGTCCGTCGGGAGCGTGAGGAGCCGGTAGGTCCCCGCCGGATCCAGCGCCGCGGCGTCGGTCTCGTCGAGGATGACAGTCGCGATGTCCTCTGTCGACGCCCGGAGTTCGCCGCTTACGACGCGCTTTGCGGTTCCCTCCTCGGTCCGTTGCCACAACTGGATCGCGTCGCCGGCCGAGGCGCCCGAACCGGGATCTGCCCGGACCGCTACCGCGGCAAACCCCGGTGCGAGGGTCGTGCCGAGTCCCGCGACGCGCTGACCGAGACCGAGGCGCGTGACCGTCCCGTCGTCGTCGAGGTCGATGTCGACGTAGCCGACGCTGTAATCCTCCTTCAGCCTCGTGACGACGCGCGCCCGCAAGTCGTCGCCGCGGAGGTGCCGGGGGACGAGGAGCGTCTTGCCCGCGACGGCCTCCTTCGTCTCCGCCGCGACCGGTTCGTAGCCCTCGATATCGTCGATCTCCTCGGCTCCCTCGGGCAGTTCGACTGGTCGGACGCGCCCGACGTTGCTGACGAGTCTGCTCACGTTCGTTTCGAGTTCGCGCGAGCCCGACACGGCGAACGCACTCGTGGTGACCCGATCGCCCACAGCCCGGCCCGCGGGCGAGACGACGATCGCGGCCACGAGCGTCGCCGCGTTCACCAGCACGACCGTCGGATCGAACACCGTCCCGGGGTTCTCGCCGACCGCCTGCTGGAAGAGGCCGATCGCGTTGAGATACAGCGCGACGCCAGAGGCGCCGAACAGGGTCGCCAGCCACGCCGGGATCTCCTCGCGGGTATACCACCGATAGACCACTGCCGCCGCCGCGGCGAGGGCGGCCGCGAGGATGGCCAGCCCCACGACCTGCATTACCGCCTCGACGACCGTCAGATCGGCCGGAATCGCTCCGGCCGCGCCGATCTGCGCTTGCGTCCCTACACTCGACCGAATCACCGCGCCGGCTTGCACTGTCGCGATCACGCCACCACCTCCCTGAACGCGTCCAGGTTGGCCGTGCTGCCGACGACGATCAGTTCGTCGCCGGGGGCGATCTGCTGGGAGCCGCGCGGGCCGATCGTCCACGACCGGTCGTGGCGGATCGCGAGCACTGCCACGCCGTGGGCGTCGCGCAGCGCCGCCTCCCCGAGCGTGGTATCCGCGAGCGGGCTGTCGTCATCGACGGCGACCCGCCGGAACCGTTTGCCGGTCCGCCGGAGCAGCCCCACGAGTTCGAACTCGCGCCTGACTCCCCGCGAGCGGACCGCGAGACGGACGGCGTCGGCCGCGAGCAATGCCGTCGCTGTCGCGCGGTCAGCGGCGAGCGTGGCGCGGGCAGCGCCGCCGACCGCTGTCGGCGTCGAGACGGTGGCCGGTGTCGCAGGAGTGTCGTCACCGCCGTCCGGCTTCGGTCCCTCGGCGGTCGATTCGCCCGGCTCTTTGCCGCCGTGAATGGGCTCTCGATCCGTTTCGACGACCCCGAGCAAGCGCGCGTCGTGGCGTTCCCCGTCAGCGACGACCGTCACCTCGTCGCCCGCGGCCGCGCCCGTCGGGACCAGCGCCTCCACTGACACGGCGCGTTCGCCGGGCGCGAGTCGCTTCGAGAGCCCGCTCGTCGGCGGGGCGGCAGCGACGGTGGCGCGCCCGCGCTCGTCGATGGTGGCCGACACCTCGAGGAGGTCGTAGTCGGTCCGGAGTGTGGCGGCGAGCCGGTCTTCCAGTTCGACCAGGGGCAGATCTGCCGGAAAGGTCCACGTCTCCGCCCGAATCGCCGACCGGGTCGCCGCCGGGAGCGGCGGATATCCCTCGATGTCGCCGACGTCGCCGACGACGGACACCTCGACCTGTCCGCGGCCCCCCACGCGTTCGACGACGTCGGTCGAGAGCGTCCGCTTCGTGAGTTCCCGGAGGCTGAGCCGCTTGGGGAGCGACGCTCCCATCTTGTCTCCCTGTCCGTGCGCGTAGAGGGTCCCCATCAGGACGACCAGCAGTGCGACCGTCAGCCGCAGCTGGTTCGCCGAGCCGGTCAGCGACGGATCCGCGAGCGCCAGCAGGCCACCGTTGAGACCCGCGATCATCACGCCCAGGCCGACGACTCCGAGCCCAGGGATGGTGATGCCGGTGAAGTACTTGAAGCCGAATCCGAGCACCCACGCGATGAGGGCGGGGACGAGCCCCGTCAACACTCCGAGATAGAGGCCGTACAGAATCTCAACTGGGAGCGACGCCATCGGCGGCTACTCACGGGCCCGCGGTAAACACTTGTCGCTGCCGACAGCGTCGAGCGGGACAGCGGCCGCGAACGAAGCGTCGAGCGGGACAGCGGCCGCGAACGAAGCGTCGAGCGGGACAGCGGCCGCGAACGAAGCGTCGAGCGGGACAGCGGCCGCGAACGAAGCGTCGAGCGGCACAGCGGCCGCGAACGAAGCGCCGAGCGGAGTCCGACGGGATTAGCGCGTCTCACCGTCCGCGTCAGCCGGGGTCGACGCTTCCGGCGAATCGGTTTCGGCCGGAATGTCGTCGTCGGCATCCGCCGTGACATCCAACTCGCCGCGGCGGATCGCCCGCCGCAGCGCCAGTTCGGCGATGTTGCCGCCGTGTTCGACCGTCCGCCGGAGCCGGTCGTAGGCCAGTCGATACCGAAGATCCGCGTTCGCGGGTGGTTCGGAGTCCGCTTCGAGGGCATCGAGGGCGGCCAAAACGGCGTCGCGGTCGCTCAGCACGCGCTGCGCGACACCGACGTCGAGGTCACCCACCACGACGCTCACGGCGTCGGCGACGACCTCCCGGGCTCGTTCGGCGAGTGCAGCGGTCCGTTCACGTGCCGTGTCCGTCATCCGCGCGTCCGTCGTCGCCGCGACCGTGGTGAGCCCCTCGGCGTGGTCGGCCACGCGCTCTAGTTCCCGTGTGGTCAGCCACAGCTCGAACAGCTCCGAACGGGTGACGCCGAGAGCGTCCACCTCGTCGAGACGGGAGAGCCCGCGACCGAACGACCGCTCGATCAACGCATACAGCCGGTCGGCCTGTTCGTCGCGTCCGGCGAGCGATTCCGGGGGCTTCGCTCCCGTCAAGGCGGCGGTCGCATCCCGGTGCATCGACAGCGCGACGAACCGGAGTTGTCTGACCGACTGGTGGACCGAGATTTCTCCGGGATCCAGCGGCGTCACGAGGCGGATCGACCCGTCGCGTTCTTCGACGACTGAGACGCCGGTGAGGTTCTGGACGGTCCGCTCGACAACGCGTCGCTGCTCGGACGTGAACCCCTCATCGGAGCGGAGCGTCACCTCGGACGCGCCGGCGGCGTAGGCAGCGCGGACGATCTGTTCGAGGGACTCCGCATCGGCGTGCTCCACGCCGACGGTGATCTCCTCGGGAAGTTCGTCGATCTCACCCTCGGTCTGGATCGCGACGACGCCGTCGATGTGGGTGTGGAGGTTGACGACGTCGCCCGCGTCGAGTCCCTGAGACTCGGCCCACTTCCGGGGGAGTGACACGGTGTAGGTGCCGCCGCCGACCGACTGTATCTTGCGTGTCTCCATCGGTCAGTAGATGAGTTCCGGATCGTTTTCGACCATATACAGCGTCCGTGCGGCGATGTTGACCGCGTGATCGGCGATCCGTTCCAGATCCCGAATCGTCAGGAGGATCCGCGAGACGTCGTCGAGCAGCCGTTCGACCGCCCACGGATCGGTTTTGGTTTCGTCCTCGATCAACCCTCGGGTGACAGTGTCGCTGGCCCGCTGACAGAGCGCGTCGATTTCGTCGTCGCGTCGGGCGATCTCACGGCAGGCGGCCGCATCTTCCGACGCGTAAGCTTCGAGACTTCGTTCGAGGAGTACTACGGCGTCACGACCGATATCGCGGAAATCGACATCCAGTTCGCCCGGCCTGTGTCCCGATCGAGCGTACTGCACGAGATTGACGGCCAGGTCGCCGACCCGTTCGAGGTCGGTGATGATCTTAAAGGAAGCAACGACGGTCCGGAGGTCGCCAGCAACGGGCTTCTGCAGCGCGATCAGGTCGATACATCGGCGTTCGAGATCGAGATACCGGTCGTTTATTTCTTCGTCGCCGGCAGCGATGCCGAACGACGGAACCTCGCCGGTGCCGATGCCGCCGACAGCCACTTCGAGCCGTTCGAGGACGAGCTCTCCCATCGCAAGTACGTCCCCGCGAAGGTCCGATAGCGACTCCTGGTACGATTCGCGCGCCACGCACGATCACCCGAACTTGCCGGTGATGTAATCCTCGACGCGTTCGCTTTGGGGGTTTTCGAAGACCTGGTCCGTGTCGCCGTACTCGACGAGTTCCCCACCGGTGAGGAACACGGCAGTCTGATCTGAGATCCGCGCGGCCTGCTGCATGTTGTGCGTGACGATCACGACCGTGTACTCCTCGCTGAGGTCGTCGATGAGGTCTTCGATCTTCGCTGTCGCGATCGGATCGAGTGCGGAGGCCGGCTCGTCCATCAGAATGACTTCCGGGTCCACGGAGAGACACCGGGCAATGCAGAGGCGTTGCTGCTGGCCGCCGGAGAGGCCGAGCGCGTTGTCGTCGAGCCGGGCTTCGACCTCGTCCCACAGCGCAGCATCCCGGAGACACTGCTCGACCAGTTCGTCTCGGGCGCCCTCGTTGCTGCGGCCGAGGAGTCGGGCGAGCAGACCGGTATTGATGTCGCCGTGCTTTTCGGGGCCGTATGCGACGTTCTCCCGGATGGACTTCGGGAACGGGTTCGGCGACTGGAACACCATCCCGACGCGCTTGCGGAGTTCAACGAGGTTTACACCCTCCTGATAGATCTCTTGATCGTCCAAGGTAACGGAGCCGTCGATCCGCGCGCTGGACACGCGGTCGTTCATCCGATTGAGACACCGGAGGAACGTGGATTTGCCGCAGCCTGACGGCCCGATGAGCGCGGTGACGCTCTGTTCGGGAATCTCCATCGAGACGCCGCAGAGGGCCTGATCGTCCCCGTAGTAGACGTCGAGGTCCTCGACGGCGATCTTCGTGGCGGCGTCGAAGGAGTAGTCGCGCCACTCCTCGCGCACCCGTTCGTCGGTCTCGCCCGCCGTCGTCTCGACAGCGCTGTCGGTGCCTCCCGTGTCGGTCGACATCTGTTGTGATTTACTCATAGTTGAGCTTCCTCCGGAAGTAGTACCGCGCCCCGATCCCGATCGCGTAGAACGAAAGCACCACCAGAAGGAGGACGAACGCGGTTGCCCACTGGAACTGCTCCGGTGAGGTGACGCTGTCGCCCAGCCCGACGCCGGCCGTGATCAGGGCGTACAGCTGGAACGGGAGCGCGGTCGTCGCCTGGAGGAGTTCGGGGTTGGCGACGAACGGCGGCGTCGAGGTGAACTGGAAGCCGCCGATGACGTCGACTGTCTGTCCGCCCGGCACGAACGTGCCGCCCGTCATCGTCAGCAGGATCGGGGCTGTCTCGCCGGCGATCCGTCCGACGCCGAGGATGACGCCGGTCACGACGCCGGGAAGCGCTGCGGGGACCACGACGCTCCGGATGGTCTGCCACTTCGAGACGCCGAGTGCCGCGCTCGCATCGCGGTATTCGTCTGGGACCGCGAGCATCGCCTCGCGGCTCGTGATCAGCACCAGCGGCAGGAGCATAAACCCGAGCGTCAGCATCCCTGAGAGCAGGGACTTGCCGCCGCCGAACCGCGGGACGAGGAAGGCAAAGCCGAAGAGCCCGAACACGATGCTCGGCGTGCTCCAGAGCCCGTTTGTCGCAACTTCGACGACCTGCGTGAACCGACCTCGCTCGGCGTACTCGGTCAAGAAGATCGCCGCCCCGACGCCCAGCGGGACTGCGAACAGGACTGCGCCGATCACCAGCCAGATCGTTCCGGCGATCGCCGGTAGCACGCCCTGGAAGTCGTTGAGCAGCGCCACCCCGTTCATCACGAAGGGAAGGGACACGGGAAGGGAAATGCCGAAGACCGTCGGACCGACCCCTGAGCCGAACTCGGCGCCGGTGAACAGTCCTGGCAGACCCCTGAACGTGGTGAAGGCGATCAGCAGGAACAGGACACCGACGATCGAGCCAGCGTTCAGGTAGATGAGCAGGTACGCTCCCATCCGCCGGCCGCGGGCGCCGAAGCCGCCGTAGGCCTTCGCCGCCGCCCACCCGGTCAGGAGGGCACAGAACAGGGTGCCAACGGGGATGACGAACTCCGCGGTCAGCGACGCCTGCTGCTCGAAGTTCAGCTCCCAGACCCACCTCGGACCGATAGTGCCAGTGAGGTAGGCCGCACCCGTGAGCAGGCTCACAGCGCCCGCTGGGACGGTTGAACCGATGTCTTCTCGGGGGATAGCGGTCACTGCGAAGGCCGCGCCACCGACGAAGAGCGCAGCGACGGTCGAGCCGATCTCGCCCGCGTTCAACACCTGCGCCGCGACCGCTCCGCCGATCGTGAACCACACGATCGAGAATGCCGCGGACGCGACGAGGCCGGCGCTCGTGCTCGGTTGGGTCTCGACGGCACCCAGAGACGAGCCGACGCCGAACACGATCACGGCCCCCCCGAGCAGCAGCAGAACGCCGCCCAGTATCGCGACGACCGGCACGCCGCCGATCGGATCGCTGATCGTGATCACCTCGAAGAGGGCCGCAAGCGACATCACGAAGAGGGTCGCCGCTAGCCCGATGGCCACGGCCGCGACCGCCGTCGCCCGCGAGGTATCCTGGCTAACGAGCCGGGTCTCGGTCGCACCCGCCATCAGTTCTCACCCCCCAGTTTCCGTCGCATCTGCCATTCGATGTACTGCGAACCGATCGAGATGACGAGAACCGTGATAAAGAGGATGACGCCCGCGGCGAACAGCGCGTCCATCTGCAGGCCGTCGGCCTCGCCGTAGTTGTTCGCGATCAGCGAGGTGAGCGTCGCCTGCCCGTAGAAGGCGTTGTACAGCGGCTTCGTCAGCTGTGGAACCCCGCGCAGCATCACCGTCGCCGCCATCGTCTCGCCGATCGCCCGCCCGACCCCGAGCAGAACCGCTGCGGAGACGCCCGAGAAGGCGGCCGGCAGCGTGATCGACGTCATCGTCTGCCAGTCGGTGGTTCCCATCGCGAGCGACCCGCTTTTCATCGATTCTGGCACGCTGCTCAGGGCGTCCTCGGCGACCGAGACGACCGTGGGAAGCGCCATCAGCCCGACGACGATCCCGACGAACAGGTACGATCCCTGGCCGGTCGTCCGGAACTGATCGGCGGCCCACGGGCTCAGGATGGTGAATCCGATGAACCCGTAGACGATCGAGGGGATGCCTGCGAGGATCTCGATGCCGGGTTTGACGACCTCACGAACCGTCGCGGGGGCGATTTCGGAGAGGAAAAGCGCCGCGGAGACGCCCAGCGGCGCGGCGACGGCGGTCGCGATGATCGTCACCATCGCCGTGCCGTGGATCATCGGCACCATCGAGTACCGCACCGGATCCGACACAGCGTTCCACCGAGCCTGCGTGAACATCCGGACTCCCGGCACGGTGATGCCGAACACTGTGCCGCTCTCGTGGACGAAGACCGGAATCGACTCCACGAGGATGAACAGGGTGATCAAAACCAGGATCAGGATGGTCGAAGCCGTCATCGCGAGGGTCAGCATTCGGGCGGTCAACCCCTGGTGCCGGATCCACCCGTACCCGGCCGTCGCGAGGAAAGCCGCAAACGGGACGATCGTCAGCGGGGAGACAAGGAGGAACCCGGCGAGTGCCGCAAGTAGCGAGACCACCATCACGCCGACGGTGACAATCGCCCGCGGCTCCTGGTCGGCGACGAATCCCGACAGCCGTTGCCACCGTCGCGTGAGCGCGTCGCGCGCGTCGGTTTGTACCCCGATCATATCGTGTCTCGTGTCTGGGTTGTCTCGAAAAATCCGAACTGTGTGCGGGCCACGGACGTCGCGTTACGCCTGGTCCGGCAGCTTCGCCGCCTCGGACTCGATGTCTGCGGTCGGAAGCGGGATGTAGTTGTTCTGCTCGACGAACACCTGCTGTCCGAACGAGGTCAGGAACATATTCAGGAACGCGCCCTCCCGCAGATCGGTTCCGCTCGGTGTTTCGTCGTCGATCCGCGTGTACATATGGAGGTCGCGGTTGAGCGGGTAGGCGCTGTCGAAGATGGTGTTTTCGGCGTCCTTGTCCGGCTCATAGAGCGTTCCCTCGAACTCGATCCCGATCGGCTGGACGGAGTCGCTCGTGAACGCCAGCGCCATATACGCGATCGCGCCGTCGTTGTTCGAGACCGCCTCGGCGACCTGCTGGTTCTGCCCGAACCGCGAATCGACGCCCGGCATCGCCGCGTCGGCGCCGCCGAGCATATTCAGCCGGAACGCGGTGTCGGTCCCGGAGCCCTCAGCACGGCCGATGACGAAAATCTCCTGATCGGGGCCGCCGATCTCCGACCAGTTCGTGATCTCGTCTTGGTAGATCCCGCGGATCTGCTCACCGGTGAGCTGCGTGACGCCGGCATCGTAGATGTCGCTGCTGACGACGACCGGCTGGCCGTCGCGGCCGACCACGTGGTCGACGTAGTTGTCCTGGGCCTCCTCCTCGCTGAGATCCAGTTCCGCGGTGATCGGCCCCGAGGAGTTGCCGATGTCGACGAGGCCGTCACGGACTGCCTTACACCCGGTCCCGGAGTGACTCAGACTCACCGTCGTCGGGAACGGCGGTTCGGAGCGCTGGTTCGTCGGCTCGAACCCGTACAGCCCCGCGAAGTAGTCGGCGAGGTTCTGGTCGGTGTCGAGTTCGTCCCACCCGGGGACGGTGCTCTCGTCGTTCGACCCCCAGTACTCGCCGTCGCTCGGCGGCGCGTTCGCGTTCCAGTAGGAACTGCCCTTGTTCGAGATGGGGTACACCGTCGACGATCCTTCGGCGTTGAGGAGATCCGTGTTCATCCCGTCGTCGCCGCCCGAACTGCTACTGGTCTCGGCGCCGTTCCCGCCCGAGTCGCCGCCGCTGTCGTCCGAGACATCGTTGCCGCCGTTTCCGCCTTCGCCTTCGGCGGAACAGCCGGCCAGCCCGGCCGCCCCGATCGCCCCCGAGGTGAGGAGGAATTTCCGGCGTGATACTCCTGTGTCGCCCGAGTTGCCTTCTGGCATCAACTGGTGCTACCCCGATGCTGAATAAACCCCTTTATAATACCCCTATCGTGGAATCAGTGCGACGAGGAAACACCCGGGAGTGCTCTACCCGACTCCGGACGGATATATATCGCTCCCGAGCCGTCCGAACGTCTCCGGTTCCCTCGATACCGAAATTACCGAAGATATACGAATTAGAGGCGTCGAAACCATCGATATGAGCAAAGAGGCTTCGGTCGGAGTCCCGGTCGACGACGTGATCGACGCGGTCGACGACTGCGACCCCGCTACCACGCGGGAGGCGCTCGATCCCGTCACCGTCGACGGGGCGGTCACCCGAGACGCCATCGAGGCTGCGGTTTCGGACACCTCGAAACTCCTCGCCACCGCCGAGACGCGAGTCGAACTTGTCGGGAACGCCTACGACGACGCAGTTGCGGCTGCCGATCCTGTTTCGCACCTGGACATCGTCCGAGTGCGACTCGACGCGTTCGCCGAACGACTCTCGGCCGTCGAATCGCGGATCTCGGAGTTACGGCCCGATCTGACGGTTCCTGCGGACCTCTCGGAGCGCCCCCAGTCGGCATATGAACTCGCGATGGAGCTTCGGGAGGTCGCAACCGACGCACAGGGCATCGCCAGAACGGCAGACGACCTCTCTTTCGACATCGACGAGTTCAATTCGTGGCTGGAACGGCCCGCCCGACGGCACCAGGAGTTCGCGGAGGACGTCGACCTCGTCCGTAATTCGGTCGAGGAACTCGCGGCTGTTGTGGAGAAACTGCCGGGTGAGACGGCTGACTCGGCGGCCCAGTGGGCGGATGCGAGGATGCGGGCGCACGTCTTATCGCTTCTGGCCTCCGACCTCCGCGCCGAACTCCGGGACCTCCGCGCCCTCGCCGAGCGCGACGGGACCGAGGTCCCGGTAGACCTTCCCACGCGGCTGGAGCAAATCGAGACCCGCACCGCCGAGATCGAGGCGGAACTCGAAGCGCGTGCCGACCGGGCGTGGCGCGACCGGTTCGGAAGCGACCTCGCGGCTTTCGAGGATGCTCTCGATCCGTTCGAGCCGCCGGTCGATTGGGGCGCCGTCGAGCGAATCGCCGCGGAACACCGGCCGGAGACAGCGATGGCAAGCGACGCCGAGTGAGCGATCCGCCGGAGTGCTACTCTCTGCTATTGTCTCCTGTATAGCCGTCCGGACCACAATTAGCAGCGACTATGCCGCGGTCCCGAGAACCGCCGACTGTCACGATGAGCGGTTCAGAGTCCCCCACCAACGGCAGTGACGACCCGATCAGTCAACGTGCGGCGAGGGACGTGAGGTCGCCGTGGCGGTCCGACCGCGAGCCAGCGTTACGCTTGGCGGTCGTTGACCAGGATGGTCGCCCCGACCGCGCGACGATTCACCCGCCCGACCTCACCGGAACCGCGCGGCTCGAAACCTGGCTGTCCGTCGACCTGTCCGTCGTGGTCGAACTTTCCGCGTGGCGGTGAATCGGACAGAGCCAGCGACGCGAACGAGTCTTTTTAACTCAGTAGGGTAGGAGAGTGAGATATGGCGCTCTCGCGGGACTGGCTCGGCGCGCGCGCGGCTGTCGTGCTGACGCTTCTGGTCGGTCTCCTGTCAGTCGTGACCGGGATCGCCAACATCGGCATCGGCAGCGCCGCCGACTTCCAACTGCTCGGGGTGACCGTCCCGGGCGTGGTCCGCCAGGTGACCGCGTTCACGGGGACCCTGACGGGATTCCTTCTGCTTTTGACCGCGTTCGGGCTCAGACGACGACTGCGCACGGCGTGGTACGCGACGCTGTTCCTGTGTCCGGTCACGGCCCTGCAGGGAGTCCTGCAGTCCTCGCAGCTGTCGCTCCCGCTGATCGGCCTGTCGATCCTGACGCTGCTCGTGGTGGGATTGAACGTTCGGGCCTTCGAACGGGAACTATCCCTGTCGACCAGTCAGATCGCGTCGCTATCGGCACTCGCCGGCGCGCAGGCCTACGGGACCGCCGGGGCGTTCGCGCTCCGAGAGGAGTTCGACGGCGTCGAAACCCTGCTGGACGCGTTCTACTTCACTCTCGTGACCGGCAGCACCGTCGGCTACGGCGACATCACCCCCAACTCCGCGATGGGTGAACTGTTCGCGCTGTCGGTCGTGCTCGTGACCGTCTCGTCGTTCGCCGTCGTTCTCGGGGTGGTCTTCACGCCGCTGATCGAAGCGCGACTCTCGAAAGCACTCGGACGTATGACAGAAGAACAACTCGACGTACTGGAAAACCACGTCCTCGTCCTCGGATACGGGGACCTGACGGAACCGATTCTCGAAGAACTCACCGGCAAAGCCGACGTTCTGGTCGTCGTGCCCGAAGAGGAAAGAGCACGTCGACTCTCGGATCGCGGCTACACCGTCCTCACCGACGATCCCAGCGACGAGGACGCCCAGCAGCGCGGCAGGGTCAACGTCGCACGGGCCGTCGTGGCCGCGACCGAGAACGACGCGGAGGACGCACTCACGATCCTGACCGCGCGACAACTGAACCCGGAGGTGACGATCGTGGCCGCCGCAACCCAGCGGGAGAACGTGAACAAACTGAAGCGGGCCGGCGCCGACACAGTCATCAGTCCGGCGGCGCTCGGAGCGCACTTCCTCGCGGAGTCCGCGCTCGGCGGTGAGGGCGCCGAGACGCTCGAAACCCGACTGCTCGGGACTCAGGGCGACGAGGAGATGGAAGCGGCCGCCGAGGCCGTCGAAGAAACTGATGGCTCGAACACCGATCGTGTCGCTGATCACGGCGATACCGATACGGATTCGGACTCTGCACCGGACGAATGAGGCCGAAGCGTCGATCGGTCTCGGTCGCCTACGGCGCCCCGCGATCGAACACTGCGACGTCGCACTCGAGGTCGCGGACACGGCGGAACGTCGGCGGCGAGACGAGCCGCGAGACGGGCGAGCGGTCGCCGCTGGACCCGAGCACGAGCAGGTCGTAGCTGTCGGCGTTGGCCGCGATGAAGTCGTCGACCGACGACCGCGCGACGCGGGTTTCGACGCTCGCGTCGACGGTCTCGACGAGGTGGTCCAGGTGTGTCTCGGCCCGGCGACGCTCCCCCTCGCTGTCGATGCACGTCGTGACGCTCACGGTTCCGCGACCTCGGGTGAGTCGGCTTCCGAAGTCGATCATCGCGTGAGCGGTGTCGCCCGGTCTGGAGACCAAAACCAGCACCCGGTTCCAGCGACGGCGCTCCGCGGCCGATCGGAACGCCACCGAGTCGATACGGCTGTTGAAGATACTGCGGACGAATCCGGACAGCGCGCCGTTTTCTTCCTCGTACGGCGTCACGATCAGATCGCAGTTGGCTGTCTGTGCTGCTTCGATCGTCGCCCGGGCGGGGTCGCCCGCGACGACGACGACCTCACAGGGGATGCCCACCTTGGTGCGCAGCATCGACGCGATCGCTTCGAGCCGGCGAACGCGGTCGTCTGTCGTCGCCGTTAGCGACTGCTCGGCCCCAGCACTCGACTCCCCGTCGCTGTGGGATTCGGCGTCGACACTGCTGTTCTCGTCGGATTCGACGACTTCACAGAGGACCACCTTCCCGGCGTCGTGTGCGGCGGCGAGCCACGCGCCGAAAAACGCGGTTCGTTCGCCCGCCTCGCCCCGCAACGGGACGAGGACGTGGTCGTCGCCCCGGACCGTGTCGTAGAGGAATCTCGCGCGCTGCTCGTAGAACGCCTCCCGCCAGACCACGAACGCGATTGCGACGACCGAGGCGGCTAGGATGATACTGACGACGTACGCCGCCGGGTTGATATCGCCGGTCACGAGCGCCAGAAGTGCCGTCGAGAACGCCGAGGGTGCCTCGATGTCGGCCGCCCACGTCACCAGGCCGGTGAGGAAGATCGCGAGCGCGGCACTTTCCGGGAGGACGCTTCCGCCGCCGATTCCGCCGTAGACCCAGCCGGTTGCCGTGTGTGCGGCGAGCCCACAGAAACCGCCCGCGCTCAGACTCGCGACGAACCTGACCGGGTCGGCGTAGGGGCCTTCGGGATCCGACACGAGCGTGTACGTCCCCGAGGCCAGCGGCGGGAACAACAGAAACGAGAGCGTCTGGATCTGATTCGAGAGGTAGGTGACGAGGCCGATGACCACCGGGACGAACAGCACGATCGACAGGTGCAGCAGGTTGGTCGTGTTCTGGATCCAGCGACGGAACTCCGACAGTTCGCGTCGCTCGATCCGCCGGACGCGACTCCTGAGTGCTCTGAGGCGTTCGCCCACGACCTCGAGGAGTCGCCGCCCGGCCATCCTACGCGAGTTCGACGACCGCGTCGAGCGTGAGCGCGATCGCCCGTTCGACGTTGTTCTTCGCCTTCTCGGGCAGTTCCGAGTCGGAGTCGGCGCCCTTCTGTGTCCCTTCGACCAGGTTGCCGTCGACCGTACAGATCGCACCGGCCGCCATCCCTTTGCGCCGCGCGAGCGAGAACACCGCGGCGGCCTCCATCTCGATCGCCAGCAGGTTCGCGGCCTCCCACGACTCGACGTAGTCGTCGGTCTCGTTGTAGAAGGCGTCGTCGGAGACGATCGGGCCGACGTGGACGTCCTCGCCGTTGTCCTCGGCGGCGTCGACCAGTGCCGAGAGGACGTCATAGTCCGGGACCGCCGGGATCACGGCGTCCTCGTAGCGCTTCGAGGTGCCTTCCTCCTTGGCTGCGCCGGTCGCGACGACCATATCACCGATCTCGATTCCTTCCTGCAGTGCGCCTGTCGTCCCAACGCGGATGACGGTTTCGACGCCCACGCGGGAGAGTTCCTCCACCGCGATCGCGGCTGACGGACAGCCGATACCGGTCGAACAGATCGTCAGGGGAACGCCCTCGTAGGTGGCGTTGACGATCTTGTACTCGCGGTTCTCTGCGACCGTCTCCGGGTTCTCACACTGGCCGGCGATGCGATCGACGCGGCCGGGATCGCCCGGAATGAGCGCAACGTCGTTCACGTCGCCGGGTTCGATCAGCAGGTGGGGTTGTTTCGCCATACCGGGGTACTCGGTGGTTGCGGTGAAAAGCGACGCGGTCAGTCCGCCGGTACGGGACTGTTCACAGCGCTGTCGTCAGCGTCGGAACGATGACGCCGACGCCGACGCCGAAGACGACCGCGGCACGGAGCCACTGGCCGCGAACCGCGGTCGCCCGCTCCTCGTAGATTCGGCGGCCCGCACGCGGGAGCACAAAGTGTGCGAAAAAGCCGTAGACGAACGCGGCGACGGCGATCGTTGCAGCGAGGTGCGGCACCAGAGCGACGCCGCCGACGGCCATCACGTCCGGGAAGAGCGACGATGCCGAGAGGTACACGACGCCGTAGAGTCCGCCCGCGAGGATTCCGACCACGTGGTGGACGACCATCGCAGCCGCGAACGTTACTTCCGACGGCGTCGTGCGTTTGAGCACGGCGGTCGCAACGTAGGCCGGTGTGAACCCATCGTCACCCTGCGACATCGGAACGTCCATCGCGACCGCCGCGAGCAAGCCCGATACGCTACAGGCGAGGAGAAACCGTCCGAGCAACGCGGGAGCCTCTGCCACGGCGTCGAAGGAGACTGCCGCCACTGCCGCGATGTGGCTCGGTGCGGCCCTCGTGACGGCGAGTGTGAACGGCAGGTCGATCATTCGCCGATGAAAGCGTCGACGTCGTCCCAGGTGAGCGAGGTTCGTGCGCCCGGGGCTTGCGCGACGAGTGCACCGCAGGCGTTCGCGACAGCGAGTGCCCGTTCGCGGTCCGCGCCGTCGACGAGTGCGGCGATGAACCCCGCAGCGAAGGCATCGCCCGCACCGGTCGTATCGACGACGTCGATCGGGTAGCCCGGATGGGCGACTCGTTCACCGTCTCTGATCTCCGCGCCCTCCGGCCCGCGTTTGAGAACGAGCGTCTGCTCCGTCAGATCGAACGCATCGAGCGCGAGTGCGGCCTCGCGGTCGTTCAAGAACAGATACTCCACGGCGGAAATCGCCGGTCCGTAGCCACGATCACCGATCCGGCGGCCGGGGTCGAAGCTGACCGTAAGCCCGTGCTCTTTGGCACGTTCCGCGAGTCGTGCTGCCGTCTCGGGGTCCTGACTCGTCATATGCAGATGTTCGGCGTCCGCGAGGTTGGACTCCGGGAGATCCGACGCCTCGAAGGTCTCGTTGGCACCGTCGCAGCCGAGCACCATCACCTCCCCCGAGGAGTCGACGACAATGTACTTCCGCGTCGTCGGCAGCTCCGGCGCCGTGACGACGTGGGATACGTCGACACCCGCATCGGTCAGTTCCTCCCGGGCGCGCCGTCCCTCCTCGTCGTCGCCGACGCCTCCGAGGAGCGCCACGTCGCAGCCGAGGTCAGCCAACCCTATCGCCACGTTCCCGGCGCTCCCGCCGCCACCGGCACGCCGGTCCGTGACCGGAACCTCGCCGTCGGGGTCCGGCAGGGCGTCGACGCGGAGCGTCACGTCCCAGTTCAGGTGCCCGGCGCAGATGATTCGTGGCATCTCTCGGAGGGACGACTCCGGATCACAAAAGCGCTCGGTGTTGCCGATAGGGGGAATTCCCTCCCCTGCAGCGCGAGCACTGGGTTGGAACAACTCACTCAGGAGTCATCACGGAACCGTCGTGACGGTGAAGAGGAGGAGATTGTGAACGCCCGGGCCGAGTCCGACGGCCGCGACGAACCCGAGTAACACCTGCGCTTCGGTCGGCTCCTCGCGGACGACGTCGGCGAAGAGCCACACCACGATCGAGACGACGGCGATCTTGACGAGGACGAAGAGCCATCCCGAGCCGATGAGCGGTTCCGTGGGTAGTCCGTGCGCGAATTCGATGATGATGCGCGATAGCGGCGTCCGCTCGTCGAATCCCAGGACGTCGATTCCGACCGCCGTCGACACGCCGTCGAGAACGTGCGCGAAGACGGCCAGTGCGCCGAGCGATCCTGTCTGGCGGATTTCCGGCACCAGCCGTGTGAGTGTCACCCAGACGGCGGCTGCGACGACCACGGCGAGAACGAGTCCGGCAAGCGGGACAGCAGGTGCGAACGTCCCTCCCTCCGCACCAGCGACGAGAACGCCACCCACGGCACCGAGAGCGAGTAGCCCACCAACGGACGCAAGCGTGCGAGCTACCACCGATCCTCTGACCGCATCGATCACGACCCACGCCCCCACAGCGATGATACCGACGGTAAGATAGACTGCTGGCGTCCCCGCCAGCGGTCGAACCGGTTCCGGAAGGCCGCCGATCACGTAGAGAACGTGTAAGGCCGAACCGAGGACCATCCACGGCGCAAAGGCCAAGATTCGATCGGCGGTCACGGTCGGACGGCGTCGAGAGACCGCTCCGGCGACGATGATCACCCCCACGACGAGAACCGCAAGATAGGGCAGCGGCGGGAGGGCAAACCCCTCCGGGAGTATTGCCATACCCGGACGTTCGGAGCCTTCGGCAAAACGCTACCGGAGCGGCACGCCTGATACTGGTTACGCTCACTTTTTCCCGCCGAGCGTCACCTCCGTCGACGGTGCTCGGCGGGAAGAGACGAGCGTAACCAGTATGAGACACCCGACTGCTTTTTTTGTCTGCCCACGAGGTACCGGTATGGACAGATCGGAACTCGCCGCCCGGATCGATCATACTGTTCTCGGCCCAGCCACAACGCCGGCCGACGTCGAGCGCGTCGTCTCGGAAGCGTCGCAGTACGGGATGAACGCTTGCATCCCTCCGTGTTATCTCGAGGACGTCCCGACGATGAACGTGACGGTCGCGACCGTGATCGGATTCCCACACGGGCAACACTCGACGGCCGCAAAGCACGGCGAGGCGGTCGACGCCTGGCAGCGCGGCGCCGACGAACTGGACATGGTTCTCAACGTGGGACAGCTGAAAGCGGGCAATCACGAGGAGGTCGTCGCAGATATCGCCGAAGTCGTCGCCGCAGTTCCCGTCCCCGTGAAGGTCATCCTGGAGGCGCCGCTGCTGACTGACGACGAGAAACGACGCGGCTGTGAGGCGGCTGTCGACGCCGGCGCCGACTTCGTGAAAACGGCGACGGGCTTTGCGGACGGCGGAGCGACTGTCGACGACGTCGAACTGATGGCGGAGTACCTGCCGGTCAAAGCCAGCGGCGGAATCGGCTCCTACGAGGAGGCGCGGGCGATGATCGAGGCGGGAGCCGAGCGCATCGGGGCGTCGTCCGGTGTCGCCATCGTGGAGGGGGCTCCTGACGCGGAGTGACTACTCCTCGCGCATCTCGCCGAGCCGTTCGACGAGGTCGTCGGTCTCGACGTCGGATTCGACGCTGACGTCGCCATCGTGGTCGTGCTCGTGGACGTTGACTGCCTCGGTTTCGTCGTCCGTAGTGGTCTGTTCTTGCTGTTCTGACTCGTCGTAGCTTCCGAAGCCCATACCGGGTAGTCCCGGTGGGCCTGTATGAATCATCCGAACTCGCCTGAGGGGCCGAGAGCTCTCCAGAAGTTGAGACCGGTCGTCTCAATGCATACGGTTCTGGAACCGCGTAATGATCAACGTGGTTTCTTCTTCAGAATTTTCATAGCTTTCACTCCTAACACTCTTTACAGCGGATGACGTACCTCCATTCAACGATGTCTATTGACCGAGACACCTTCGAGAACACGAGCGAGGACGAGCTCGCGGAGCTTTCGGTCCCAGATCAGGTCCTTGGATTTCTCGCCGCTAACGACGATCGTGCGTTCAAGGCCCGCGAAATAGCCTCCCAGATCGGCCTCGACGAGGGCGCGGTCAGCACTGCGCTCTCACGGTTGAAGGACCGTGGTCTGGTCCAACACAAGGCGACGTACTGGGCAGTGACCGACGACACCGAGCGCCTCGACGGATACAGCGGCTACGAACGGGCGACTGCCCTGTTCAACGACCAACTCGGTACGGAGGACAAGGAGTCCTGGCTCGAACACGCGCCCAGCGAACCACATCCGAGCGTCGAGGACGAACAGTGACCGACGAAGAGACGCCAATTTTCGAACGTGGCGACGTCGTCTACGGGGATGATCCGTTCAAAGGAGAGGAAGACGCTCGCCCCTGGCTCATTCTCTCGAACCACGAAGGCCGTCCGTTCCACGGCGAGCAGTATATCGCACTCACGCTGACATCGAAATCCTGGATGGATGGGCTCATCGACATTCCCGAGGAGAGTTGGCTTCGTGGCGGTACGCCTGATGAGAGCCAGGTCGTCCCGTGGGGTGTGCAATCGATAGGCCACGAGGATATCGATTTCTGGCAGGGCCGTCTGGCAGATGGTATCATCGATAACGCGACTACTGCTCTCGTCAAAGAATTACGGTAGCTACTTTCGAGTACTCACGTCTCTACGCGTTACACCTTCTTCTGAACGAAGTCTCAACTTCCAAAGGTCTGGCAGAAGTTGAGACTGGGGCCATCAATGCACAGCTGGTAGTGAGTGAACGAATCGGTTGTGTGAATACTGTTCTCTGCCGAGCGAAAGCGTAGCTACAACCACCGTGACTGAGAAACCGGCACAACCGCTTAATGCGCGTCGTATGACGACACCAAGAGTCTGATAATAACAGTCCTTATCTCCTATTCCGAACGATATAGTATTGTGATGAACGCACAAAATAGATCCACGGGTCGGATCGGATCGCTCACCCAAACCCAGTGGCTAGCAGTTGCGTTAGTCGTGGTCACTGGCGTTCTCCACGTGTATGCTGGTATCGTCGAGGGACGGATTCCCGTTGCACTCGCAGGTGTCGGCTACGCCGGTGCACTTGTGCTGTTCTTCTTCGACTATCGGCGGCGACTGCTCTACCTGATCGGGATTCCGTATACGGCCGTGCAATTCCCTCTCTGGATCGTAGCCAAGTCAGAATACGGAATGGTCGACTACGTTGACAAGGCGGTTCAGGTCGCCTTGATCCTCGTGTTCATCTACCACTATCTGAACACGCCGTCCGATTCAGCCGGAGACACGGCAACGGCAGCGGACTGAGCGTGCGAATTCACGGGACGTCTATCTCGCTCAGTTATCTCGAATCACCATAATTTTCACCCGATTCACGCCGTCGAAGTCACGAAGGCGGTAGGTCAGTTCCCGAACGCGTTCGCCTGTTCCCTGGCAGAATAAGGACTCAAGACACCACTCCCCCTGATGTGTGTGACTCGTGTTGAGAATCACGTCCTGATAGTCGTGCTGGACACCGTGGAGTTCCCCAATCACCTCGTGATGGCGGTAGTCAAAGGCGACGAGCGCGATAACGTCCTCGCTAAGGTCTTCGAGTCGGGAATGCGACTCGATGTACTCTTGCATCGCTTCACGGACGGCCCGGGATCGGTTGTCCAATCCCTCATCCTGCCAGACCTGATCGAACTCGTCGACCACTGTATCGGGGATATTGAAACTCGTTCGCATACGACCATATTCGATGCCCGGACACAAGAGTCCCGAGTATGATGGTTCCCCCAATCGGGTATTAACAACCGTTATTCGGCGCTCTTTCCGAGTTCAGGGTATGACGATTGTGTCTGGCGACACGTTTGGACTACTGCTCGGTGCGGTCGCACTTGGGGCTGTCCACGGGGTCGAGCCCGGTCATGGATGGCCCGTCGCCGCCTCGTACGCATTGGATCAGACGAATAAGTGGCTCTACGGCCTTGCGGCGGGGCTCATCATTGGTGTCGGCCACCTCATCAGTAGTCTCGCGATGGTTGGTGTGTTCTTCTACGCGAAATCCTATTTTAGTCTCACTCAGATCAACGAGCCAGTTATGATTCTCAATAGTATCCAGATCGGTGGCCCGGTCAGTCTGGTTGCGGGCGTACTGCTGATCGGTCTTGGGATCCGAGAGTACCACCACGACCACTCGCACGAGAGTCACAACCACGAGTCGACGAACCACTCCGGATCCGACGACAGCCACGGTGATATTCACGAGCATCCGGATTCACAGGACGACAAGAGGCTTATTCCTCGCCTGAAACGCACCGTTCCGTTCATCGGGCGCCACTCACATACGGACGAGGGTTCCGATGATGTTGCCGAGAGGGGATTGCTCGGAATTGCTTGGTTTGCCTTCGTGCTCGGGTTCGCTCACGAGGAGGAGTTCGAGATTATCGCTCTCTGTGCCGGGTCTAACTACTGTCTCGAACTGATGAGTGTATACGCAATTACTGTTGTTATCGGCATCGTGGGACTAACAATGCTACTGGTCGCGGGCTATCAGCACCACGAAGAGACCGTTAAACAGTACACACCGTACTTACCAGCCTTTTCGGCTGCGATCCTTATTCTCATGGGTATTGGATTCATCATCGGTGTATTCTGAATGTATTTCTATCATTCTGTCTAAATTGTCTGTTATAGGGCCTAAAATCACGATTTAGTAAAATTATGTCTCCAACGCTTATCTCACGTCGTGATGTTTTTCGACAGATGGCCCAGCGCTCGTACGTTACCTGGCCAGCATATGATTCGACACCACTGTACGATCGAACGTCGCTGGCGGGACTGGAATCAGATATCCGGACAGTCTCAGAAACGTGGCTCACCCACGGGATGAACAATTCAGTTGAGGAGTTCGTCTGTGCACTCCCGTTAGCCTACTTCCGGTTCAGCGCCCACGACCGGTATGTGGGGTCGACAAGCTACCGGATGGACACCCTCTTTCGGTTATTCGTACTTAAGGAACTCCACGGGTGGGAGCACGAAACAGCGCTTGTCGACTATCTCGGGACCCGTCCTGAACTCTGCGAGCAACTGGGGCTCGAGACGATTCCAGACCAGTCGACACTGTGGCGAAGCTGGCACGAGCGGTTCACCCCTGATTTCAGGGAGACTGTCGAGACAGCCGCTCGAACGATCCTCATCAAAGCCCAGAATGCAGGTATCGGGGTTCCGCGTGAACCGACACGAAAGCTCCGATACCACGGGAACGAGTCTGGTGAGTCAGACCCGGACGATCAAACCACGTTGGAGCAGGCAGAGAAGATCACCGACCACGTCAGCCGCGTCGTCTCCCCGGCATTTTCGCTGGATCCTGGAGATGGCTGTGAGATCCACGAAAACGCCTACTGGGACTTACAGACGTATCTGGGGCTTCGCGAGCGGCTGGCTGCGAACGAAGGGGCTCGTAGCTTTGCTTACGAGTCGACTCGGGATCGAACACTGCTGGGGCACGCCCACCGGGAGCAGATTCGCGATCTCTCGGTATCAGAGACTCGCGAGATGTACCGACAGGCCGTCAACAGGCTCCTGAGCGAAGTCGCGGAGACAGAGGAGTTCTTCCGAGCCGGGATCGTCGCAATCGATATCACCGAAGCCGATCCCTTCACCGGCGACAGGACCGGGCACGAAGACGAGATCATCGGGACGAAGGAGAAAACTGACGAGTACGCCTACCAGTGGGCGACAGTCCAATTAGTCGGCAACGCCGTCCCGATCGTCCTTGATGCGCGGCCAGTTCAGAAGGGTGAGTCCCGCTTAGAAATCGTCAAGGACCTCTTGAATTCTGCCAAGGAGATGGTCCACGTCGATAACGTGCTGATGGACCGAGAGTTCGACAGCCAGCACGTCTTGGAGATGCTCAGCCAGCGTGGGCTCTCATACGTCGTCCCCAAACGAATGCAAACCAGCGAGAAAGCGCAGGCGAATCGGTTGCTCCAACACGGCCAAGATCGGTACGAGACCGACCGCAAACTCCATCTCGGGAAGAACGAATGGCACGAGACGACGCTGATCTACCGACGCAAAGAAAACTCCGAGCACGACGATCACAGGCAGTACTCGGTATTCATGACGAATCGCGGTAGTGGGTTCCTCACCGAGTATGGCTACAGGTGGGAGATCGAAAGCGGCTACAAGTCGATCAAGCGGTTTATGGCTGCGACGACCTCGAAGGATTTCGGGTTACGGTTCTTCTACTTCGCGTTTGCGTGTCTCCTGTACTCGATTTGGCGGGCAGTCGATCTGCTCGTCCAGGTTGAATTGATCGGGGAGTACGAGCACTCGCCGATCGTGACAGCCGACAATACGCTGACGCTGCTGAAGAAAGAGACGGGTATCGGGTAGTAAAGCTCTCAGTCTGGGTTAGCACGACGTCTGAGTGGCTACACTATCCGAAGTCTCGGAAATGCTCCGAATTAGTTTCCAGTTCAACAAGAATCCCCGATTGGAGAGGAGTCTGAAGCAGGTTCCGCTTGTCGATTCGGCTGAAACCACGCATCACAGCCCCTCTAAGACCGCTGTAGTCTCAACTTCCAAAGCTCTCGATTTTATATAGCGAGATATAGTTTATGTGATCGGAGACGAACCCAATTCTGTTGCATATTATTCAATGAAATCGGTTCGATCAATCCTCGTGGAATTTGCCCGCCGCCACGCGCGGTATTCAACCGACCTGAGTACTCCTCGGCGTCCAGTCTTCAGAAACTCCCCCCGAACCAAACCGGAGGAGGACCACGGAGCGGTGCATCGAGCGCTACCCACCGCGAGTTCCAGACATAACCCAGGGTCTCGACGTCGGATCAGTTGGATAGCGACTAGAATGGCCAATGGCTGGTGACCCGGCCTTCCTCGGGACGCAACTGGACCTGCTACCCGGGAAGCGTCTGCTCGAATCCCGCAACGACCGTCTGGACGTCAAGGTACGTCGCATCCAGCACATCACGCTCTACCATCGAAAGCAGAGTGTCGACGACTGTGTCACGCCGAGAGGGTATCGAGCGACTGGCCCGAAGGAGCGCTTTTCCACCGCTGGCGACGATCCGAATCCGTCCACGTTGAGCTCGCGGGTAGCCCGCGTCCGATCCCAGGATCTGCGTCACCCCGTTTCTCAGGCACTCAACCTCCGATTCGATGGATGCTCACACCTGCTCGCTATTGCGATATCGGGAGTTTCCCCGGTACGATTTCGGGAAGCAGGAGTCGGTACCGCTGGCTGGGCGGAGCCGTCGGTGGTGGACGAACGTCGTCCGAAGTCGATTTGATTCCGAGATCTCCCGTACGTTCCCGGAAGATCCCTATCCACCGTGAGCAGTGCTGCCCGTTGGAAGGACTCGAGGCGCTGATCCGTGTCAGCAGCAGTCCTCGTCGACCACGACCAGGCAGCACGACGGTCAGGTATCTGTCGTCGATGTACGCGGACAGACAATATAGTTACAGAAGTACGGCGGCAACCCCCACGCGACCGTGTGAGATTCTGCGGACGCGGATCGGGTCGTGATCGAAGATACGCGACTCACAGACGGCACACGTCTCCGCTCCGTCGGGTGTCGTTACTACTGTAGATCCTCGTATGTCGGCAACAGTCCACGAAAACGCACCGACGCGGCACGGTAACGCTCTCAGACTTGATTCGTCTGCACAGGGAACCAAGCGGTTCTTGTATCCTTTCGGCGTTTACCAAGTCAAGCGGATCGCGAGTTCGGTGACTCACCCTTGCGAAGACATTCACCGGTAGTTCGATAACTGGGGTGCTCGGTGCTCAGTTGCGTTTCCCCATATTTCGGTAACTGAAATTCGATACCGCTCTGGACGGCCGTCTTCCCGCACCGAACCCCAGGGGTTGCGCTCGAAAGAGGGGCTCTCGATTTTCGGACTCAGCACAATGAGTCAGCGCCCGTACTATGATATCTTCGGGAAGATCCAATCTGAACAGAGCAGCAAATTATATTATTCGGATCAGTGCTATCAACTACCAGAATTATACAAGCAGTTACACAAATAAATATCTCACAACGCTGATTTCACACTCATAGATTCCAGTCTAAGTAAGGTTATCCTCGTATATGCAATAAAGTAAAGTGGCAGGCAGTCCAGCCGATTTGTATGCCGGCGGATCAACTCGACGAGGAGCGTGCGACGGTGATGACCTACGTTCCAGGCTATCAGAAGGAGCGGTGGAAAGAACACGCCGAGGAGTTGGGGATGAGCCAAAGCGAATTTGTCCGGGCGATGGTCCAGGCCGGCCGTCGCGACTTCGAGGTCCACGAGTCTGAGAGTGCAACCGCTCCATCGGACGAACGAGTCACCGAGTCAGATCCTGCAGACGAGTCGAACGCGTTCGAGGAACGGGTCGTCGCGGCACTGTCGGCCTCCGAGTTCCGCTCGTGGGACGAGTTGCACGAGGAACTCTCCACGGACCTCGAAGCACGGCTCGAAGACGCCTTACAGCGATTGCAGGCGTCCGACAGGGTCAGACACAGCGGCCGCCACGGCGGATATGCGCTCACGGACACGGAGGGTGACCGATGAGCATCCAATCGCCCGACGGCGAAGCGATCGAGGATCCGATCGCGTACTTCCTCGAAGATATGACGTACCACGGGAAATCTGACCGGACCAGAGAGGCCTACGAGCGCGTCCTCCGTGAGTTCGAGGCGTTTCTGGCGGAGCCATCACGGAGCCCACGGGACGAACCCGGTACCATCGCGGCAGCCACGCACCGCGACTGTATGGCCTGGATTCACTCGCTCAGGGGTTCAGCGGCCGCAGACAGCACGATTGCGACCTACGCTTCCTATCTCCACCGGTTTTACGCGTATATGACGCAGGTTGGGGTCTTCGAATCGAACCCGATGACGCTCGTGAAAGAAGAGATGGACGAGCGGATCGACACTAACCCTTCACGGCGGGAGATTCCGCTCTCGGAGATGCGCGCGTTCGTTCGGAGTATCACACACCCACTGGAGTACGCCGTCGTCGTTACGCTGCTTAAGACCGGGATTCGGGTCGGAGAGCTCTGCAACCTCGACCTCCGGGACGTCGCTCTCGCCGACGACAGTCCACTCCTCGCTGTCGCGGATGCGGAGATCGACCAGCGACCGCAGTTGAACGGCCGTGGGCCGTCGCTGTACATCGATTCGGATCCGCAGGCTGGGGCAGTCTACGCGGGCGAGGAGCGGTCGGCCTCGAACAAGCGGAAGCGGTCGACAGTTATCCCGATCGACGACGAACTGGAGGTCGCCCTGCGTCGCTGGCTCGCGATCCGCCCGAACGTCCGTTCGTCCGCAGAACCGCTCTTCGTCAGCACCTCTGGCCGCTGGGGCAGTCGCCTGACACCCGATATGGTCCACCATCTCGTCGAAAGTCACGCCAGTGAGGCGGGTTGGCACCGATCGGGCGGTACCGCCGAAGAGAACGTCACACCTCACTATTTCCGGCACTTCTTCACCACGCATCTCCGGGATCGAACCGGCGACCGGGGCATCGTCAAGTACCTGCGGGGAGACGTCGGCGGCGACATCATCGATACCTACACGCACAACTGGGGAGATCGCGTTCGCGAGACCTACGAGGAACACATCTACTCCCTCACCTTCCGCGGAAACCGGGAGCGCGGCCGTTCGTCTCCCACCACGTAAATTGTATATCGCTATATCAAATCTCTCACCGAGCTTCAGGAATCCGTCACCTCCGAGAGGTCAGGTCGCGACCCGACCCGTTTAAGTTTCGGGCGGTCGTCGGCCGGGTATGCACGTCGCGCTGGGCGGGACGTTCGATCCAGTCCACGACGGCCACCGTGCGCTCTTCGAATGCGCCTTCGAGTTGGGTGACGTCACCGTGGGGCTGACAAGCGACGAGCTCGCGCCGAAGACCCGCCACGTCGATCGCTACGTCCGGACGTTCGAGGACCGCAAGCGGGATCTCATAGCCGAACTGGAACCGCTCGCGGAGGCGTACGACCGGGAGTTCGAGGTGCGGAAACTCGAGGAACCCACCGGCATCGCGACCGAACCGAAGTTCGACGTTCTCATCGTCTCTCCCGAGACGAAAGACGGGGGTGAACGGATCAACGAGATCCGCGCGGAGCGGGGGCACGATCCGCTCGATATCGAAGTCGTCGATCACGTCACCGCGGATGACGGCGAGCGGATCTCCTCGACCCGAATCATCAGCGGCGAAATCGACAGACACGGAAACCTTACGCCGGAACGGGACGGACGGGGGCCCGATCGTCCCGACGGCGGCGAGGCCGGCTGTCCCGAACAGTAGCCCGATTTAGTGGATCGTTGGTCGCTGCATTGCAGACTCACCACGACGGTGGCTGGAACCCGGCGGATTCGAGCGTCGACTTCCATCGTTGCTGGACGCTCAGTCGTGTCACGTCCATTACCTCGGCGACGCGCTTCTGAGAGCGCTCTTCACCGGCAATCAATGCACCGGCGTAGAGACTCGCAGCCGCGGCAGCGCGTTTCGATCGGTCCTCGTCCGGTACTTCGGAGAGAAACATATCCGCAGCAAACGAGCGGGCCTCGCTGCCGAGGTCGAGTCGGTCGGCGCCGCGTTCGATCCGGGTCAGCCACTCCTTGTTGGCCACGCGGTCCCGGGCGCTGTACATACCTGGAATGGGACGGCCGCAGGGAAGAATCCTCCGCGCGGAACGACAGGTTGATTTGGTCGATGGAAGTAGTTGCACCCGCGCGCGGGTAGCCAAGTGGTCAACGGCGCAGCGCTTAGGACGCTGTCCCATAGGGGTCCGCAGGTTCGAATCCTGTCCCGCGCAGTGAGGAGCGAAGCGACGAGCGAGCAGGCACGGATTCGAGCCCTGCGAGTCGCAGCGCGCGAACGGAGTGAGCACGACCGTCTCGCTCCGGTTCGAATCCTGTCCCGCGCATCGCGAGGTCGAACGAAGTGAGACCTCGATTGGCGAACGTGGAGCGAAGCGACCCGTGAACAGTGAGAAGCGCGCCAACCCGTGAACGGCGATGGGCGACCCTCGCTATTCGACCCCGAGCAGATCCAGTGCCCGGGCGGCCGCCTCACTGATTGCTTCTTCGTCACTCGTCCGCTCCGTCAGCGTCCCGACGTCGATCGCTGAGCGAACAGCATCTGAGCTGACAGCCGCGAGTGCAGCGACGGATTTCGTCGCAAGTAGCCGAGAAACCTCGTCGGCGTCGTCGAGGTAGCGATCGACTTCAGCGGCGACCATCCCGGGATCTGCGACAGTGTCGACGGCATCGACCTCCTGCCACAGCGTCTTGAGCGTCTCACGTCGACGGGTGCGCTCCCGCGGCGAGTCGCCGTCGATTGCGGACAGACAGCCTGCGATCAGATCGATCGGGGCGCCGCCGCAGTGGACCACCGCCTCGGCGATGTGCCGGTTCGTTTCCGGATCCTCGAACGACAGCAGCGGCCGGAGTTTTGCCGGAGTGCCGTACGTCGTCATCCGGGCGAGATCGGCCGCCTCGTACGCCTCCCGGCGCGCTCGCTCGACCGTCTCGACGTCCGCCAGCTGGAGGTCGGTCGGCAGTTCGTCTCCCTCGGCAGCGTGGAACTCCGCGGAGTCGTCGACTGCTTCCCGGACTGCGGCCGGAGGAACTCCCGAGACGAACACCCGATCCGCCGACCGTTCGACCTCGCCGGCCAGCGAATTGGCGAGGTGAGACGCGAGATTCGCAAGCGCCTCGTAGCCGTCTCCTGCCAGCGACGAATCGAACCCCCACACGACAACCTCGGGTTCGGTACCCCCCTGAACGGTCCCGATGGACAGTTCGCGCGCGTCGTCGATCGGGTCACAGACGCAGAGTCCGGCGGGGAGCCCACACGTCTCACATTCCGTCATATCGCTTAGGTCTCGCCGCCGGACAAGTAATTCTGTCCCCGGCTACGGCGCGCGTGGCACGCTCTCGGGACTGTGTCCGCACTTGGTGGTACTCCGACTCCGAGGAACGATCGGGGACCGAGGCGGTCTCAGCCGCCGGATCCCGTGCGGATAAGTTCCCCGCGGCTCGATTCCTTCCGTGGTCGAAGACAGTTCGCGGAGCGACGAGCGGTCACCGTCGGTCTCAGGACCGAAAGGAGCCATCTTCGACGAGGACCGAGAGTACCGGTACCGGCTCTGGCGGGAGTGGGACCCCGACGGACCGACGGTGGCGTTCGTGGCGCTCAATCCGTCGACGGCCGACGAGACAGACAACGACCCGACCATCTCGACCTGCGTCCGGTTCGCGAACGCGTGGGGCTACGGTCGCGTCGAGGTCGGGAACCTCTTTGCCGTCCGCGCGACCGACCCCGCGGAGATGAAACAGCATCCCAGTCCGGTCGGTCCAGCGAACGACCGCCATTTGCGGGCGATTGCAGCCTCGGCGGACCGCGTCGTCGCCGCCTGGGGCGTCCACGGCACACACAAAAACCGGGACCAGGAAGTCGTCGACCTGCTCGACACCGAGTTGTACGCGCTGACAACGACGAAAGACGGCCACCCCGGGCACCCGCTTCGGAAATCGCGTGAACTCCGTCCGGAGCCGTGGCCGTAGCCCTCCGTCGCTGTCAATCGTGTGGGTGGAATCGCCGCACGGCCTTTTTGACCGCCGCGGCGTCCCCGAGGAAGGTGATGTGATCGCCCAGTTTCAGAACCTCGTCGGGGTCCGGAACGTGGGAATCCTCTCCCTGTCCGATCTCGGCGATCAGACAGCCGCCGGGGATCTCCTCGTTGAGATCCCTGATTGCTCTCCCGGCGAACGAATCGGCAGTCATCTCGATCTCCTGAATGTCGTGGCCGTCACCGGGATCGTACATCCAGTTCGCCAGCTCCGGGCGCTCGATTTCGTTGTCGATCGCGAACGCGGTCGCCATCGGAGAGTCGACCGCAGTAACCGAAAGCGCCTGGAACGCGTCCATATTCTGCGGATCGTTGACGCGGGCGTACACCTTTTCGACGTCGAACTTGGTCCGTGCCATCTGACAGATGAGGAGGTTGACGTTGTCGTCGCGTGTTGCTGCGACCACGATCTTCGCCTCCTCGATACCCGCCTCCCGGAGGACGTCGACCTCGGTTCCGTCGCCGTCGTGGACGGTGAATCCCTCCTCCCGAGCCTTGCGTTTCTGTTTCTCGTCGTCCTCGATCAGGACCACGAACTCGCCTCGTTGCTCCAGTCGCGTGGCGAGCGCCAGCCCGACCCGGCCCCCGCCGACGATTATCGTGCGCATTGGTGTTACTCCTAGCCGCTCGCCGATCTGTCGCGCCAGCCCCGCTTCGATCACGTCTGTGGCTCCGATAACGATGAACACGGTCCCCAGAAGCGTCTGACTGGCTGTCTGATTCCCTGCCGTGGCAAGTTCGATCGCAAAGAGCGTCGCGACGCTCGCCGGAATGATGCCACGGGGACCGACGGCCGCCAGGAACAGGCGCTCGGAACGGTTGAACCGTTCGACGCCGACGGTCGCGATCCAGGCCACCACCGGTCGGAGGACGAACATCACCACGACGACCAAAAGGATCCCGCCGCCGCCGAGTTGGCGGATTGCACCGAGGTCGATCAGCGCCGCGAGCGAGACGAAGACGAACGCCAGAACGATAAGCGTCGCATCGCGGGCGAACTCCTCGATCGTCTCACGGTGGGGAAGATCCAGATTCCCGAGCGCGATCCCTGCAGTCGCCGCGGCCGCGATGCCTGCTTCGGCGGCGACCGCCTCTGCAAGCGCGAAAGAGCCGATTGCAGCACTGAAGACCAGAAACCGGGCCGTCTGTGGCCCCTGTTCCAGCGTCAGTTCCTCTTCGAGGAGGAAATAGATCAGCCCGGTCGCGAGAAGGCCAGCGAAGACGCCAACACCGGCCCGTTCGACGAACGCGATGGCCGTCTGTGAGATCCCCAGGTCGTCGAGCAACATCGTCTCGAAGATGACGACCGCCGCGATGGCTGCGGTCACGTCGTTGATGATCCCCTCAGTTTCCAACGCTGCGGCGACGTGTTCTCTGACGCGGACGACCTCCAGGATCGGCGTGATGACTGTCGGTCCCGTCGCCACGAGTAGCGCGCCGACGACGAGTGCAATTTCCCACGCGGCACCTTCCAGGACTCGGACGGCCACAGATATTCCCAGAAACGTCACCACCGCACCGATCGTTACCAGCCGTAACGAGGTCCGCGAGGCCTCCCGGATCCGTTCGAATCGGAGCGCGAACGCACCGTCGAAGACGATGATGGCAACGCTGAGACCGACTACTGTCTCCAGTCCATCGCCGAACGTTTCGACTGTTACGAGCCCCAGCACCTCCGGTCCGAGGAGGAGCCCGAGGCCGAGGTAGAAGACGACACTGGGAATCCGGAACCGTCGCGCGAGCAACTGGACGCCGATCCCTGCGACGAGAATCAGTGCGACGATCGGGAGGAGGCTGCTGGCCACGTTCGGTCTGCTATTGCTGTGTGCGGGGGCGGGTATATTCTTTTGCCCGCCGGCTGGCCGCAGGCGACACCGACCGCAGGACCGCCTGCCGGCTGTTCTCTCAGGAATCCGCCGGTTCAGTCAGATTCTCGTCGAGATTCCGGAGGGTTCGGTCGAGCTCCCGTTGGTTGAACCGCGCGGTCACCGGCGCCAAAAGCCACCGGAGCACCGTCGGCAGGCCGAGGTCGTAGGTGGTCGCGTACGTAACCCGAGTGCCCCCGTCCGTCGGCTCGAACGTCCACTCGATGCGGCCCTCGATGTCGCCCGAAAGCTCGAAGCTGATCCGTTCCGGCGGGTCGTGGACAACACCGTGGACCTCGCCGTCGAAGTCGAGGCCGAGCAGTCGGTACGTGTACCGCGCCCGCTTTCCGCCGTTATCCCGCGTCCCGAGCGTCTCCACAGCGGTCAACCGCGGAGAGATCCGTGCCTGGTTCTCCGGAACGTCCATATACTCGAACACCGCCTTCGGCGGCCGGGGGATCTCGATCTCGGCGACAGCTTTCATACTCGTCTCTCCGTCCGGCAGCGACAAAACACTCCGGGAGCCTCGCGACTGCGTCTAGCTTCCGTTCCCGCTGTCGGAACTGTCGACGCCCATCGCCTGGAAGAGCTTCCGGCGAACTGCTTCCTCCGTCAGTTGCAGGAGCGTATCGCGGTTGTCGTCGCTCGTCTCGATGCCGGTGAAGATCCCGAGCGGGATCTCGACGTCGCCCTGCGTTGAGTGGCCGCCCGTTTCGCCCATCTCCGCGAAGGCGTCTTCGAGGGTCTTCCCGATGTTCATCCGGATGTCCTTCGAGCGCGCCGACAGGAAGATCCGGTCGTCGGCGATGCCGAACACGGCTGTCGTCGTGATTCCTTCCAGTTTCAGGAGATGCTGGGCTGCCTGGCCGAGCGCGTCGCGGTCGCGGATGAATCCGGCGTTCGAGACGAGATGGCTCCCCTGCACCTGTCGGTTCTGGATGGCCTCCGCGAGCACGTCGAGCGTCTCCGGCGACATCGACGGCGATTCGACCTGTTCGAGCGTGTCGTGATCGGCGAAGGGATAGAGGTACGCCGCCGCGGTGAGGTCCGCAGGCGTCGTCTCCCGCTTGAAATCGAGCGTCTCCGCGCGGATACCGTACAGCAGCGCTGTCGCGACGGCCGCGCTCGGCGAGAGGTTGAACTCCTGGAGGTACTTCGTGAGGATCGTCGACGTCGAGGAGACGTTCGGCCGGACGTCCACGAAGGACGCCTCGATTTCGCTCTCTGGCTCGTAGTGGTCGATGAAGATGTCGACCTCGTAGTCGCGGTCGGAGTCGCCGGATTTCGTGTGATCGACCAGCGCCACGGCGCCGTACTCCGAGAGCGGCTTCCCCTCCGACAGCGGCACGAGTTCGATCCCGAGCAGGTTGACGAACGCGCGGTTCTCCTGGTGGCCGATCTCCCCCTCGTAGTTGATGACCGCGTCGATCCCGTGCTCCCTGGCGATGGCCTGCAACGCGACGGCGGAGGCGATCGAGTCGGGGTCGGGATTGTCGTGTGTCAGTATCGCCAGGCCCTCCGTGGCGTCTTCGAGAATCTCCGCGAGCTGCCGCGCTTTGTATTCGAGTTCGCCGGATTCCAAAGACCGCAGCGCCGAGTCGGCGATCACCTCCGAGGGGTTGATGACGACGTCAGCGCCCAGTTCGTCGAGTTCGTCCTCCGTCACCGGGTCGGAGGCGCGCACGACGATGAACTGATCGTCCCCTCGCTCGCGGATCGCCGAGACTGCCGCCTTGTTCGCTTTGACCTCCGACGCGAGGATGAGGAGGACGTCCCTGTCGGCGACGACGTCGGCAACGTCGGGATCCGTGATATCGATCTGTTTGGCGTTCAGGTCCTGATCGCGGAGGGATTCGACGCGGCTCTCGTCCTTGTCGAGGATGAGGACGTCTTTCCCCTCCTCGACGAGTTCCTCGGCCACCGCGTAGCCGACGCTCCCGCAGCCCAGGATAGCGTAGGTGGACGAGGGAATCGTGATCCCGGCGCTCATTCTGACGTCACCTCGGGTCGGCCAACACTTAACAGCACCCGTTCGTCCGAGTTCCTGATAATCGAGTGCGTTCCCCCGCTCGCCACGCGAAAGGAAACATCTTTAATCGCGCCACCGGAATTGCCTGTTGTCGAGGGCCGGTAGCTCAGTCCGGCAGAGCGTCTGACTCTTAATCAGACGGTCGCGCGTTCAAATCGCGTCCGGCCCGCTTTGTTGCGAACGGCAGTGAGCTACAAAGTGACTACGACGCGATTTGTAACCCTGCCAGTCGCAGCCCGGAACGGCCCGTCGGGCCGCACGCCCGGTCCGTCTGGCTCCGGTTCAAATCGCGTCCGGCCCGTTTCGTTCTGTGCGATCTGCTTCCAGCAGATCACTCTTCGGCCAGTTCCGAGAGCAACGTGTCGAGGTCGTAGTTCTGGAGCGCGCGGTGGCTGTGCCGCAGCGTCGAGACGACGAACGTCGAGTTCGTCCGGCGAACCTCCTCGATCGTCTCGAGGTCGGTGATCAGCCGTTCGACCATCTCGCGGTCGGGGAGGTGCGCAACGACGACGAAGTCGGTCTCGCCCATCGTGAAGTACGCCTGGGAGACGCCTTCGACGGCGAGGATCTCGTCCTCGAAGTCGTGGTGCGAGCCGTGATAGTCGGTGAGGAGTTCGACCAGCACGGTCACCCCGAGGCCGACCGATTCGAGGTCGATGTCGTACAGGTCGTTTTTGATGATGCCCGCCTCCCGGAGGTTGTTCAGCCGGTAGTGGATCGTCGAGACGGGGATGTCCGTCTCCTCGTGGAGCGCTTCGGGGCTCCCGGTCCCGAGATCCGCGATCGCCTTCAACAGGCGGATGTCGCGTTCGTCCATACTGGGATGATTCCAGTTTTGTGCCGGGTCGGTTGTAAGTTGCGCCTCGATGGGCCGCCACCGACCTCGGCGGCCGAACCGAAACAACCGTCGGGGTCTGCTCCCGAACAGGGGGGGAACGGGTTCGCTTCGAAGCTCGCAGAAAACCAGTCCGGGAAAGCGTTCTACAACGCTGTCTAGTTGGACGAAACCGACGTCTGTGCTTCCGATTCGGTATCGACTTCGCTGTCTTGCTCACCGACTTCGTCTCCGCTCCCCATACCCACATCTCCGTCCTTGACTGCCTTGGCCTGCTGTTCCAGATCCGCAACGTCCATCTGGGCGGCCTTGTCGATCTCGCCGAGAATCTCCTTGATGTCGTCGAGTCCGATGAGTTCACGCGTTTCGGCGTCGAACTCCAGGCTCTCCAGGTGCTGGCCGTTAGTGGCCACGTCGCTGCCGGTGAGTTGCTTGCCGTACCGTCCCAGGAGCGAGGTGAGTTCCTGCGGAATCACGAACGTCGTCGACGCTCCCTGCCCGACGGCTTCGAGCGTGTCCATCCCCTTGTCGATGATCGCGCGCTCGCCCATCGATTCCGCAGACCGCGCACGGAGCACCGTCGAGATGGCGTCACCTTGCGCTTCGAGGATCTGGCTCTGCTTTTCGCCCTGCGCTCTGATGATGTTCGACTGCTTGTCTCCCTCGGCTTTCTCGACTGCACTCCGGCGTTCGCCCTGCGCTTCGAGGATCGTGGCCCGGCGTCGCCGCTCCGCGCCGGTCTGTTGCTCCATCGCGCGTTGGACCTCCTCACTTGGGTTGACCTCGCGGACCTCGACAGACTCGACGCGGATCCCCCACTCGTCGGTCGGTTCGTCCAACTCCTTCCGGATGCGCGCGTTGATCTCCTGGCGCTTGTTGAGCGTCTCGTCGAGCTCCATGTCGCCGAGAACCGCCCGAAGCGTCGTCTGGGCGAGATTCGAGACCGCCGTCTTGTAGTCTTCGACCTCCAGGAACGCCCGCTTTGCATCCATCACACGGAGATAGACCACGGCATCCGCCGTCACCGGTGAGTTGTCCCGCGTGATCGCCTCCTGTCGGGGCACATCCATCGTCTGCGTACGCATATCGAACGTGTACGTCCGCGAGACGAACGGCGGAATGAAGTTGATGCCCGGTTCGAGCAAGTTGCGGTACTCGCCGAACACCGTGAGCACCTGTTTGTCGTAGGCGTCGACGAACACCACCATCTGCCAGACCGTCACCAGTGCTAGGACCAAGAGCAAGAGACCGATGCCCAGCCCAGGAGTGAATAACTGTAACGGCATCAGAGAGTACATACGTCACGTACGCACGGCATCTGTATCAACAGGCGAGATTTTCATTATTATCTGATTTTTTACTATCCGAGATACAGTGCCAGCGGGCACTCACACCGAGCGGACCGTCGATGCGGTCCGCTGTGCCGGGCGTGGCTGACTTCCGTGTTGCTCTGTTTTCGAATTCGTCACTCGAATCAGAACGATTCGCCACTTGAGATAGTGGGAATTGACGAATCGGCCGTATTATTTAATAATAAATAGACGAAACAAGATTGAGTATGGTAATACACGGGCCGATCGGGACGCAAGGCGTACTGCTTCAGACACAGAGCGACGCGCTCTCCCAGATTCAAAACAACGTCCTCCTGAACTCGTCGCTGTGGGTGAACATCGCGCTCGCCGGCCTCGCGATCCTGCTTTTCGTGTATATGGGGCGGAACGTGACGGATCAGCGAGCACGCCTCATCTGGGGCGCGACGCTGATGATCCCGCTCGTGTCGATATCTAGTTATCTCGGCCTCGCTTCCGGGCTGACAGTCGGATTCATCCAGATGCCGGCGGGACACCCACTCGCCGGTCAGGAAGTGATGAGCCAGTGGGGTCGCTATCTCACGTGGGCGCTGTCGACGCCGATGATTCTGCTCGCGCTCGGGTTGCTCGCCGACGTCGATACGGGAAGCCTGTTCACGGTCATCGCCGCGGACATCGGAATGTGTGTGACTGGTCTGGCCGCCGCGCTGACCACTTCGTCCCTGTTGTTCCGCTGGTTCTACTACTTCGTCAGTTGTGCCTTCTTCCTCGTGGTGCTGTACGCTCTCTTGACCACGTGGCCGAAGGCTGCGGCCGAGGCAGGGACCGATGACATCTTTGCGACGCTCCGGATCCTGACGGTAGTGCTGTGGCTCGGCTACCCGATCATCTGGGCTGTGGGCGTCGAGGGACTGGCCATCGTCCAGTCGGTCGGCCTGACGTCGTGGGGATACTCCGCGCTCGACGTCCTCGCGAAGTACGTCTTCTCGTTCCTCCTGCTGCGGTGGGTCGCGGCCAACGAATCGGCGGTCTCCGTCGCGACGGGCGGGGCCTCCTCCGGCGCGGCTCCCGCTGACGACTGATCGGCTCGGATTCGAGCCCTCACTTCTCCGGGGCGGCTTGACCTGGCGGTCCCACAAACCACTTATATCCCGGCCGGAGACGATTCCGTATGTTCGAATCGCTGCAGCTGTCGATCGATCCGACGCAACTCGGCTTAGAGTTCGGGAGCGGCGCGGTCATCGGCGGCATCATCGGCTTCGCGGCGAAGAAGCTCGCGAAGGTCATCGCCGTGATAATCGGCCTCGAGCTTGCGCTCTTCAAATTCCTCGAATCCCGTGGGATCCTTACCGTCGACTGGGAGCGGCTCACCTCGGGGCTCGTGAAGACGACAGAGAACGCCGCCACCGGGGCGCCACCGGACTGGATCTCGACGATCCTCTCGACGCTTTCGATCTCCGCGGGGTTCACCGGCGGCTTCCTGGCCGGGTTCAAGAAGGGATAGTTCCGGGCTTCGACGCCGTTATCGGGTACTGAGTTCGTCTTTGTCCTTGAGGATCCGCGTTTCGGCCTCCCCGGAGGTCATCTCGTTGACCATATCGTAGAAGTCGTTTTGCATCCCTGCAGGGAACGTCAAGACGCCGACCCACGAGCCGTCCGGCTGCCACTCTTCCCGTTCGAGATCGCCGTACTGGCGGACCTGATTCTGCGTCTTCCCGGCATAATTAGCCGGGACCTGCACCGCTACGGTCACCTCGTCGAAGCGAATCGGGATCACCGGCCGCAGCGCGTCCAGGGCCTCGTCGACCTGCGACTCGACGGGCTCCATCGGGTCGACGCGGAAGCCAGCCTCCTCTAAGGCGCGCTCGATCCGTTCCGGCGGGTGCGGTGCGTTGTCCATCTGGGGGTTCACCGCGTTGCGCGCGATGCGGTTGATGAGGTTCTTCCGCTTTTGTTCCTGCATCTCCCGGCGCTGTTCGGCGGTGATCTGGATCTCGCCCTGTTTTATGACCTCCGGGATGATCTCTAAGGGATCCGTCGTCCCGAAGACGGTCTCCAGTGCGGATTCGGCCGGTCTGTCGCCACGGGAGGCGTCCTCGAACACGTCCTCGGCGGCGATGACGTCCTCTAACTCGCCCTCGAACTCGTCGCGCTTGATTGCGAGGGCGGCGTCGGGATCGACGAGTACCTCGAACCGCTCGCCGTGCGATTCGAGCCGCGCCGTCACCGCGTCTTCGAGTGATATCATACCACTTCCTTCACGCTCTGACGTAAAAAGGCCTCGCCGCTGGGTCGCGACCGAGAGTGTGCATCCGCCTGCTATTCGACCGCACGCTGTCGTGCGTTCGTCCGATCGAACACGTGCAAACGCTCCTGTCGGCCGAGAAACACACCGGTCGTGGCCGGAATCCGCGCTTTCGGTCTCCCCCCTCGGAACCGTCTAACTCGCGGTTCCACCTGTTGGTGCTTCCCGCCCCCGAACCCGACGAATAACGGTTCGGACTACGACACTCGGTATTACTTACTTTTCTAACAACAACAGGGCGATTAACGCTTCCTTTCGGTTGATGCTCGGAAATGTAATCCGCAATTAACTATACACCGGTACGGCAAAACGCTCTATATGGCACATGCGATGGACGGTGATGCTGAACACGAAGAAGTACTCTACCACGTCGTCTGTCACGACTGCGAGACGGAGTTTCTCTCCCACGGCGAGCGCGAAGCCGAAGAACGGCTCTCCGAGCACCAATCCTCGACCGGCCACAACGTCGAGTACGCGGCGCTGAGCGAAACTGGCGGGAACTGACGTCGCCGTCGTTCGGCCTCGTTACGCCGACAGCGACTCGATGATGTCGACGAGGTCGTCTTTGTCCTGGACGCCGATCACGCGTTCGGCCTGCTCCCCGCTTTTGTAGAACTCGAGCGTCGGGACCGAGCGGACACCTGCCTTCTGGGCGAGTGACTGGTGTTCGTCGATATCGACCTTCAGGACAACCGCGTCGGTCTCCTCGGCGATCGCCTCGACAGTCGGTTCGAGCATCTTACACGGACCGCACCAATCCGCGTGATAGTCGACGAGAACGACGTCGTGTTCGGCGACGAGGCCGTCGAAGTGTTCCTGACTCTCGATGTGGATCGGGGCGCCGGTCGCTTCTGGTGTACTCATATCACTGGATTGGAGGGGCAGCCCTTTACCTATTTCGTGGGTGGGGCGCCGCATCGCACGACCGAAAGTTGGGGCGGGCGGCGTCGCCGGCGTGCTCTCCGGTCGTTCGAGCGCCCGGCTCGTTTTATCAGCGGACAAGGCGAATACCCCGAGGCTTGACCTCGGGGATGAAGCCGACGACTCGTGATACAAACCACTAAGTCAAAACGTTCCTAATCAAGAGACAGCGATGGAACACAGTC
>NZ_JAVQKJ010000004.1:0-93127 GCF_031823395.1 Halobellus ordinarius | reverse complement strand
CGCGCGACCACTCCTTGCAAAAATCTGGACCAAAAAGTGACCGACTCCGCCGCCTTCGGCGGCTTCGTCGGTGAACCGCTCGCTCACTACGTTCGCTCGCGGATGCTCAACTCGCACGCTCTCTTTCACGGCTGGTTCGACTGTGAGATCGTGAAATAAACACCGTAATAAGTCTTCTATAACTGCCTGGATACTGTCGGCTGTCCGTCCCTGAAACCGGGATCTATTATCTCTTGAAACAGTCACGGTCGACAGTCTACGCGGAGGCGGGGACGCTGGTTCGCGACCGACGCCGGCGAATCGGCCCGTTTTTCTTTCACCCCGCGGATCCCCAGATATGAGCGAGATCGACGTCCCGGAAAGCCACCCCCGGTACCAGTCGTTGCTCACGCGACACCGCATCGAGGCGGGCGTCGAGAAGGGGATCACGAGCAAACAGGGGTTGATCGCCGAGGGGCGCGGCGAGGCGTTCGACTACCTGCTCGGCGAGGAGACGATCCGCTCGGCCGACGAGGCCGCCCGCGCCGCCGCCGCGGTGTTGCTTTTCGCCGAGCGACCCGTGCTCTCGGTGAACGGCAACGTCGCCGCCCTCGTTCCCGGCGAGATCCTCGAACTGGCCGCCGCCGTCGACGCCGACGTCGAGGTGAACCTCTTCAACTGGACCGACGAGCGGATGCGGGCCATCGTTGAGCACCTCCGGGAACACTGGACAGAAGCGATCGACGACGCCGGCGTCGAACTGCGTGGACTCGCCGCGGACGCCCGAATTCCCGGACTCGATCACGAGCGCGCGAAGGTCGACGCCGACGGCATCGGCGGCGCCGACGTGGTACTCGTCCCGCTGGAGGACGGCGACCGGGCGGAAGCGCTCGCAGCGATGGGCAAAACCGAGATCGTGATCGACCTCAATCCGCTGTCGCGCTCGGCGCAGTCGGCGTCGGTGCCGATCGTCGACAACATCCTCCGGGCGGTCCCGAACATCACCGAGCACGCCCGCGACCTCCAGTCGGCGTCCCGGTCGGAACTGGAGGCGATCGCGGGCGAGTTCGACCGCGAGGCGGCGCTGTCGGCGGCAGAAGACGCGATCCGGTCCGGCGATCTGACGTGAGGGCGAGACGGTATCCGACGGCTGCCCGGCCAGCGATTCCTATGCGTCCCGTAACTCTGCCTCGGTGAGCGCGTCGTTGAGGTCGTCGCGGACGAACTCGCCGGTCTCTCTGTCCATCGCGGTCGTCACGACGCGGTTCTCCTGGACGCTCGACCCGTCCCGCAGCAGCAGGCGGACGTTGCCGTTGTCGTCGGCGCGGGTCACCTTCGCCCGCAGGCCGGTTTGGGAGCCCATCCCGCCGGCGTCGATCGGTCCCGGCACGATCTTCTTCACGTGCGGGTGGCCGGCGACGACGCCGATGGCCCGTCTCCCCGCGCGGCCGCCGATCAGCGTCGAGTGAGCGCCGCCGAGTTTCTCCTGCGGCGGCGTCTCGACCACCTCCAGCGAGCGCTCCCCGCGGCGTTCCAGGACGCGCTCGACGGGATCGTCGCCCGCGATGCGGTAGAACTCGTGGTGCAGTTGCGCACGTGCCTCCCGGAGGACGTCGCGGTTCCCCGCAGCGAACACGGTCTCGGGCCGCTTGCGACGGACCTCGTCGGCGACGCGGCCCGCGAAGTTCCGGAGTTCGACGACCTCCGCTTCGGGGTCCTCCTCCGGGACGGTCGTCAGCGCGGTCCGGCCGACGACCGTCTCCTCGTCGAGCATCGTCAGTTCGGCGCGGTCCCGCTCGAAGACGACGACGACGGCGTCGCAGTTGGCCGTGTTGCAGGCCAGACAGTAGTCGCCGGGGCGTTCGAGAGGCGTACCGCACCGCCGACAGTCCATACCGGTCGCAGACGACGGGTGAACAAAAGGACGGCTATGTGGGACTACAGTTCGGTCGGACTCGTCTTCAGATATTCTCGTAAGAGCACCGTCGCGTACGACCCCGACGGGAGCGAGAAGCCGAGTTCGTACGCGCCCTCGCTCGGTTCGCACTCGACGCCGACGCGCGTCCGCAGGAGAACCGCCCGCCGCGTCCCCGTCGAGTGGAACTCGCCCGGAAGGTCGAAATCGTCGGGCGCGAGACCCAGTTCGTCGAGCACGGCGCGCTCGGCGTCGCCGGGCTCGCCGTCGGCCAGTTCCGTTTCGGTGCCGACGAGCGGCGCGGTCACGAACGCCCGACCGCGCTCGCAGTGTCGTTGCATCACGTCGACGCGGCGCTCGCTTGCGACCTGCGTCCGGTCGGTGTCCGGGCGGTAGAGTCCCTCGGGCGCGTCGGTGTCGGCGAAACAGACGACGTCGCCCGCGACTGGGCGGGCCAGCGGGAGCCCCCGGGAGAGCCGCTCGCTGACGATACGGTTGAACGCGTACGACTGGGCGGCGTTGACAAAGAGCCGCTGGAGGTTCTCCGGGACGGCTTCCAGCGCGTGGCGCCAGTCGGCGGGCGTCTCGTCGCCGTCGGCCGCGAGGCGGTGCAGCATCGACCGCTCGAAGCGGAGCGCCCCGGGCATCCGATCGAGCGCACCGTCCCAGTCGGGGTCTGCCGTCTCGGCCTGCTCGTCGACGAACGCCCGGGCTTCCTGCGTCGCCTCCGGTTCGGCGTCGTAGGGGTTGCCGACGTACGTCAGCACCGCCTCGCGCCACTCGCCGCGGGAGAGACTCAGGCCGACCTCGTGGGTGACGGGCCGGCGGCTCCCGAACCGCTGGTGGCCGAAGTAGTTCGGGACCGCGACGTCGACGGGGGCGGCTTCTTCGCTGCGCTTTTCCTCGGCGTCGTCGCCGCGGTGCTCCCCGGCGTCGCCGTCGCTTTTGTTTGCTTTCCCGCGTTCGCCGTGTACCCGCGCGTGCAACTCGTCGGTGATCGTCCCGACGGTCCCGACGTCGGCGTCGCGGACGCGGATCTCGAAGGCGTTGCCGGCCAGATCGCCGAAGTGGAGTTGGCGCCCGACGCGGCCCAGGACCTCGATTTCGGCGTCGGAGATCTCGGGGACGTCGTCTGGGTCGACGTTTGCGAGGGTGAATAGCTGCGTCGTGACCGCGTGCTTGTCCTTCGTCCCCGCCCAGGAGATCCGCTCGCGACTCGCCCCCAGCGCGTTCGAGAGGCGCTGGACGAAGTCGTTCGTGTCCCACCGGTACAGCGTGGCCCGGATCAGCAGGTGCGGATAGTCACCGGGGTCGGACGCGAGGGGTTCCGGGTCCATCCGCTCGAGTTCCCGGACGCGGAAGTCCTCGGGCGTCGTTCGCAGGCGGCCGCCGGTCCCGTCGGCGTCGCTGTCGTAGTACTCGATGCCGACGCGCCGTTCGAGCGGGTGTGCCTCGCGCATTCGGTCGGATCGGGATTCCCGCCCAGGGAGTAAGGTCTCTCCGGTTCCGGAGCGACCTCAGCCGCCAAAGCTGTGGGTCTCCGTCACCTCGGCGTCGTTTCCGCCCCTGCCTTGCCGTCGACCTCCGCTGCCGTCCGTTCGGCTGTCGGCGTCGCGGTCGTCGGCCTGCCGATCGGCGCTTTCGTCCTCGGTTCCCTGAGCGGCGTCCCGGTCGTTGTCCCGGCTTTCGACGCCGCTGTTTGGCGTTTCCCGGCTGGAGTCCGTCCTTGGTTCCCGCTCCATCCCGGTGATCTCGAACCGCGCGCCGCCGGCGTCGGACTCGCCGACGGTGACGTCCCAGCCGTGGGCCTCCGCGGCGGCGGCGACGATATTCAGTCCGAAGCCCGTCCCGCCGTCGGCGGTTGTGTATCCGTACTCGAAGATCCGGTCCGGATCGGCCGCTCCGATCCCGGGGCCGTCGTCGGCGACGACGACACCCTCGGGGAGCGCCGAGACCGTCACTGTGACGTCGGCGCCGTCCGCGCTCCCGTGTCTGATCCCGTTCTCGAAGAGGTTCTCGAAGAGGCGCCGCAGCCGTCCCTCGTCGGCCGTGACGGCCCCCAGGTCGTCGTCGACGACGAGTTCGGCCTCGATCTCGCTTCGGTCTCTGCCCCGGAAGTGGTGTCGCGCGCCGGCATCGTCCCCGCCGACCGCCTCCCAGGCCGCAGTCACCAGGTCATTCAGATCGACCCGTGTGAGTTCAGTGACCCGACCCCCCTCGTCGACGAGCGTGCGGACGTCGTCGACGATGGCGGCCATCCGGTCGTGGACGCGGTCCAGCCGATTCAGGAACTCCTCGCCACCCTCGACTGTCGACCGCAGGATGTCCACCTGCGCCTGGGCGGCGTTCAGAGGGCTCCGGAGGTCGTGAGACAGCACCTCCCCGAACCGTTCGAGTTCGCGCTCGCGCTCCACGCGGTCAGTCACGTCTCGGACGACGCACGCGAGACAGTCCCGCCCGTCGACCGTCGTCGTCGACACAGTGGATTCGGCCCAGAACGTCGATCCGTCGGCCCGCTCGGCCTCCCAGAGGTAGGTCGCCGAGCCAGTTTCCGCGGCCGCCCCGCGGGCCGCCGTTCGCGCGTCGGCCGCTCGCTCCGGATCCGCGGCGTAGACAGCGGGATCGAGGTCGCGGAACGTCTCGGGGGAGTAACCGAAGATCGCCTCGACGGCGTCGTTGACCGCGACGGTCGCGCCGCTCTCGGCGTCGCGGACGATCACGGCGTCGCCGAGGTCGTCCACGATCGCCGGGAGCGTGCACTCGGTGTCCGACCCCCCGGAATCGCTCATTGTCTGCTTCTCAGTTCGGACCCGTGGTAAGTCGTTTGGCCGTTTCGCCGCCCCACGGACGGCCCTGCTTGCGGAACCGATCAGTACAGCGAAAGATCGCCCGTCACCCGGTCGATCTCCGCCTCGTCGCCGGGACCGACCGCCAGACAGGTCACCGTCCCCGGGTCCAGCTGAGTGTGACCGGCGTCCCGAACGATCGCGTTCGGCAGCCCGAGCCGTTGGGCCTCGTCGGCGAGGCGGAACAGCTCCGATTCGCCGCTGGCTTTGAGCACGACCTTCTTTTGCCCCTCTCCTTTCCACCGTTTTCTCGTCCGCTCGTCGGCGTCTTCGTAGGCCGACAGGGAGGCGTGTGCGACCTGCGCGGCGAGTTTGCCGCGCCCCATCCCGAGGTCAGTCCGGGCGACGATGGCCTGTTTCATACGCGATTCTGGCGCGCGATGTCGTATATGTCCTCGCTTTGCCGCGGGGTGGAAGCGTCATAATTATAAGGGATCTCACTCACCGGAATCTGTGCCCTCCACAATCGGTCCCAGTTCGTTCTTCGCGGCAGTATTGCTCCTCGTCGGAACCGGCCTCGCCGGGTACGGCGCGTACGATTACACCCAGCAGTCGGACGCGATCGAAGACGCGGTGGCCGTGGACGCGACGATCGTCGAGACCGACGTCGAGACGGTCTCCAGCAAGGGAGACCAGTCTCACAAACCGACCGTGTCCTTCGAGTACCGCTACGACGGCACGGCGTACACCGGCGACCGGATCTTCCCGTCGGACGTGAGCCCGAAGTACGAGACGCACTCGAAGGCGCAGTCGATCGCACAGGAGTACGAATCGGGAGAGACGGTCACCGCGTACGTCGATCCGGCGGCGCCCGGCGACGCGTTCCTCGAGAAGCGACGGTCGACGTATTCGCTGAAGCTCGCGGGGATCGGGGCCCTGATCGTGCTCGTCACGCTCGGGTCCCGCGTCCGGTCGTCGCTGAACATCTAGAACGGTCTCTCGGTCGAGCGATTTCGCACGAGGCCGATCGCCGGAGCGACCCGGCCGCGACGCGCCGGTCCCTTCGACCCCCCGGACCGCCCCGGTCGGAAGCGGGTGACTTTACATCGGTCGCTCACACTCACCTGTACGATGATACTCTCGGACGACGACATCCTCGCGCGCCTGGAGGCCGGCGACCTCGTCGTCGAACCCATCGACGACCTCGATATGCAGGTCCAGCCGGCGAGTCTGGACCTCCGACTGGGCGAGGAGTTTCTGGAGTTCCAGCGGACGAACATCTCGTGCATCCACCCGAACCGCGAGTCGGAGGTCTCCAAGTACGTGAGCGAGACAACCGTCCCGGAGGGCGAGGAGTTCATCCTCCACCCCGGCGACTTCGTGCTCGGAACGACCAAAGAGCGCGTCGAGATCCCGCCGGATCTGCTTGCGAGCGTCGAGGGGCGCTCCTCGCTCGGCCGACTCGCCGTCGTGATTCACGCGACTGCAGGGATCGTCGACCCGGGCTACAAGGGACAGATCACGCTCGAACTCTCGAATCTCGGGACCGCGCCGGTCGCACTCACCCCCGGGATGCGCGTCTCACAGCTGATCTTCACCGAACTCACCCAGCCCGCGGCGCGCCCCTACGGCGTCGAGCGCGGCTCGAAGTACCAGGGCCAGGAGGGCCCGCAAGCGTCCCGGATCGGCGCCGATCCCGAGTTCGCCGGGGGAGGAGGTGACGGGACTGACGCCGGAGCGAAAGAGACGGATGGAGGTGCAAAAGGGGAATGAGATTCATCGAGGAGGTCGTCGTCGAGGAGTTCCTCCCGACGTTTCGATCGATGCTGGCGGCGGAACTCCGCGAGCGGGGGCTCACCCAGCACGAAGTGGCCGAAACGCTGGGCATCAGCCAGAGCGCCGTCTCGAAGTACGCACACGGTGAGATCAACCGCCGCGAGGAGGTACTGTCGGACGAGCGGGTCGCCGACCTCGTCGAACGGATCGCGGACGGCCTGACGACTGGCGATATGACCAGCGTGCAGGCGCTCGTCGAGGCGGAGGTGCTCGTCCGCCGACTCGAGGAGGGCGATCTCCTCGCGCGACTCCACGAACAAGCGATGCCGGAACTGGCGGAATACGACGGGTACGGCCGGATCCACGACCCCGAGAGCGCCCTCCGGACGAGCGAGCAGGTGCGCTCGTCGGTGCGGCGGGCGCTCCGCCGACTGACAAACACGAGCGGCTTCGCCGGGCTCATCCCGAACGTCGGCTCGAACCTCGTGGAGTGTCTCCCCGAGGCGGCGACCGTGGACGACGTCGCGGGCGTCCCCGGGCGGATCTTCGACGTGAAGGGTCGCGCGACGGTCCCCGGCGATCCGGAGTTCGGCGTCAGCGAGCACGTCGCCTCCGTGCTCCTGTCGGCCCGTGACGCCGGCCGCGACGTCCGCGCCGCGATCAATATCTGCTACGACCCGGAGATCGTCGCGACGCTCGAAGCGGCCGGCTACGACGCCGTGGAGTTCGACCCGGACGCGCCGACCGATCCGATCCGCGAGTCCCTCGCCGACCGCGAGGACCTCCCAGAAACGTTCGTCTGTTATCAGACCGGCGGCTACGGCATCGAACCGATCACCTACGTCCTCGGCCCCGACGCCGACGCGGTCGTCGCGGCGGTCAAGGAACTGCTCCGGGGGTGACGGATGGCTTTCGATGACCGCGACGACGCCGATGACGTCAGTTCAGACGCGGACCGTGCTGCGGGCATCCGCGCGACACAGGAGTTTTACACCCGTTACGCGACCCTGTACGATCTGATCGCCCGACGGACGCCCGGCGTGGCGCGACTCCGGGCGGCGGTCGTCGACGCGCTCGACCCGGGCCGCGGTGACGTCGTCGTCGAGATGGGCTGTGGGACCGGCGCGAACTTCCCGAAACTCCGCGAGCGGGTCGGCCGCGGCGGCGTCGTGGTCGGCGTCGACGTCGCTCCCGGACCGCTTGCGATCGCCCGGGAGCGGATTACCCGGGCCGGCTGGCACAACGTCCACGTCGTTCGCGGCGACGCCGCCCGGCCGCCGATCGCCGACGCCGACGCGGTTCTGGCGACGTTCCTCTCGGGGATGCTCACAGACCCCGCCGCGGCGGTCGACACGTGGGCGGACCTCGTCGGTCCGGGTGGGCGGCTCGCACTGCTCGATCTCGGACGGACCGCCCGCCCGCTCGCCCGGCCGCTGAACCTGCCGTTCCGAGCGCTCGTTCGCGCATCCGCTCCACCCGGGTCAGGCGAGCGACACGGGGCGTCACCGACGCGCGCGCTCGACCGGCGACTCCTGGCGGCGCACCGCGAACTCGACCGCGTCTGCGAGGACGTCGCGCGTAAGACCCGGACGCTGGGCTTCGCCCGCATCGCCGGCGGTCGGGTGTCGGGGTCGCGGGAGCGGTAATTCGACGGGTCGGGTCGCGACCGGCAGACCGCACTGCTCTCCAGCCCGCGGTCGTGTGTGGATCGCACCCGGCGCCGAACGACTTACCCCGTTCACGGTCGTATTCGACGGACGATGATCCGATCAGCCACATCCGACTCCCTGCTGCACCGTTCGAGCCGATCGCCGCGGTACCGAGGTGAGCGCCGATGAATATGCTCGTCGACGGCGAGTGGCACACCGACACCTACGAGACGACCAACGAGGCCGGCGAGTTCGACAGACAGGAGACGTCGTTCCGCGACTGGATCCAGGACGACCCGGACGCCGAATATCCGGCGGAATCCGGCCGCTATCACGTCTATATCTCCCGGGCCTGTCCCTGGGCGCATCGCGTCGCGATGACCCGGCGGCTGAAGGGTCTCGAAGACGACATCTCGCTTTCGATCGTCGAACCCGTCCGCCACGACGACGGCTGGGAGTTCTCCGAGGAGTACCCCGATCCGCTCTACGGCGAGGCGTACCTCCGCGACATCTACACCCGCGCGGACCCGGAGTTCACAGGCCGGGTGACCGTCCCGGTCCTGTGGGACAAAGAACAGGAGACCGTCGTCAACAACGAGTCCCGCGAGATTATGCGGATGCTCGACACCGAATTCGATGGCGACGTCGACCTCTGGCCGGCGGGCTACCGCGAGGAAGTCGACGAGGCGATCGACGAGATCTACGACCCCATCAACAACGGCGTCTACCGCGCCGGGTTCGCGGACACCCAGGCGGCATACGAGACTGCGGTCGACGATGTTTTCGACGCGCTCGATCACTGGGAGTCGGTCCTCGACGACCAGCGCTTCCTCGCGGGCGAGGTGCTCACCGAGGCGGATATCGCGATGTTCGCGACGCTGGTCCGATTCGATCACGTCTACCACACCCATTTCAAATGCAACCGCCGGGCGATCCACGAGTACCCGAACCTCTGGAACTACACGAAGGAGCTGTACCAGCTCCCGGGCGTCGCCGAGACGGTGAACGTCGACCACATCACCCGGCACTACTACAAGAGCCACGGCGACGTGAACCCGAAGCGACTCGTCCCGGCGGGCCCCGACATCGACTTCTCGGAGCCGCACGACCGCGATCGGCTGCCGGCTGATCTCCCTGCGGCGCTCCAGGGTGACGCTCCCGTCGCAGACGACTGAGACGAAGCGTCCATCCGCAGTCGAACCCCCTGCCCGCTCCGTCGCCTTCTTGTCCGCCGCCTCCCACTCCCCGGTATGACTGACGACGACCCCGCGGCGACGACGCCGTCGGAGACGCGACGCGGCACGCCCGGCGGCGGCGTCCGCCCGTCCGCCGACGACATCGAATCCGCCGCGCCCGAGGAGTTCGGCCTGGTGCAGGCGTGGTGGGGCGACGGGAAGGGCAAGACCACCGCGGCGCTCGGGATGGCGTTCCGCGCGGCGGGCCACGGCTACCGCGTTCATCTCCTCCAGTTTTTGAAGGGCGGCGCGGACTCCGTCGAGAGCGTCCGCGGCGAGTACAACGCCATCGCGGCCGTGCCGGGCATCTCCTACGAGAACACCGGCCACTACGGCTGGCACGGGATGCTCGACGGCTCCGACGAGGACGAACACCGGGCGAAGGCCCGCGGCGCACTCGCGCGCGCTGAGGATCTCATCGAAGCCGCAACCGACGCGGACCTGACCGCGCCCCTCGATCTCGACGCCGATCCCGAGGCGGGCGTTCATATGCTCGTCCTCGACGAGATCCTCTATGCGGTCGATCAGGGACTCGTCGACGAGTCCGCGGTGCTCGATCTGATCGACGCGAAGCCCGAGGACCTCGAACTCGTCCTGACCGGGAGCCACACCGAGCCGACGTACCTCCTCGATTCCGCCGACCTGGTCAGCGAGGTCCGGAAACTGAAGCATCCCTTCGACGCGGGGACCCGCGCGCGGAAGGGCACCGAGTACTGACCAACTCCACCCACTACCTGCACCGATGGCCGATTCTCCCGACCACGCGATCGACGCCCCCGACCACGCGATCGACGCCCCCGACCACGCGATCGACGCCCCCGACCACGCGATCGACGCCCCCGACCACGCGACCGACGCCCCCGACCACGCGACCGACGCCCCCGACCACGCGACCGACGCCCCCGACCACGCGACCGACGCCACCACCGTCCTCGTCGCCGGCACCGCGAGCCACGTCGGCAAGAGCACCGTCGCCGCGGGTCTCTGTCGCCGCCTCGCGGACATTGGTCTCGACGTCGCGCCGTTCAAGGCGCAGAATATGAGTAACGAGGCGCGCGCGGTCGTGCGGCCGGAAGCGGTCCGGCAGGAGGAGCCAGCCGCGTCCACGCCCGGACGGGATGCCGACCGCGACCGCGAGATTCCGGCCTTCGGCGAGATCGGCGTCTCCCAGTACGTTCAGGCGCGGGCGGCCGGCGTCCGCCCGACGACAGATCACAACCCCGTCCTGCTCAAGCCCCGCGGCGAGGGCGAGTCCCAGCTCGTCGTCGACGGCGTCGCGGTCGGCCACTACGCCGCGGGCGACTACTACGCCGAACACTGGGAGGATGCCCGCGCGGCGGCCGAAGCGGCCCACGCGCGTCTGGCGGCCGCACACGACGTCGTCGTCGCTGAGGGCGCCGGGTCGATCGCGGAGGTGAACTTCCACGACCGCGACTTAGCGAACGTCGAGACGGCGCGCTTCGCCGACGCGCGGATCCTCCTCGTCGCCGATATCGAACGCGGCGGCGTCTTCGCGTCGATCCTGGGGACCGTGGAACTGCTGCCCGAGGACGTCCGCGAGCGGGTCGTCGGCGTCGCTATCACGAAGTTCCGCGGCGATCGGTCGTTGCTTGATTCCGGGATCGACGAGATCGAATCCCGGACCGGCGTGCCCGTGCTCGCGGTCCTCCCTTACGACGACCCCGGGCTCCCCGAGGAGGACAGCGTCTCGCTGCCGGCCGTCGGCGAGCGAGCGGTCCGCGGCGGGGACGACGGCGTGCCGGACGCACAGAGCGTCACCGTCGCCGTGCCGCGACTCCCCCGTGCGTCTAACACCGCCGACGTCGACCCGCTCGCCGCCGTCCCGGGTGTCCGCGTCGCGTTCGTGCCACTCGACGCGTCGCTGTCGGAGGCCGACGCAGTCGTGCTGACAGGCACGAAGAACACCGCGGACGACCTGCGCGCGATCCGGGAAGCGGACCTGCACCAGCGCCTGCGAGCGTTCGAGGGCCCCGTCGTCGGCCTCTGCGGCGGGTACCAGCTCCTCGGCGAGCGCCTCGTCGCCGCCGACGTCGAGAGTGTCGCCGACGATTCGACGCTCCGGGGGGTCGGACTGCTGCCGGTCGAGACCACCTTTTCGCGGCGAAAGCGTGTCTCGCCGGCGCAGTGGCACGTGGATGGGACAGGACCACTCGCGGGCGCGTCGGGCGTCGTCGACGGGTACGAGATCCACGCAGGCGAGACGCGGCCGGTTGCGCTCGCGCGCGACGAGCCGGTCGATGCACCCCGCGAGGAGTCGGCCGCGACGCCCGCAGCCGCATCGATCGAGACGCCGTTCTCCGCCGCCGACAGGGAGCCGATCTCCCTCGGCGCTGCGACGGGAACGGTCCTCGGAACCTACCTTCACGGGCTCTTCGAGAACGATTCGGTGCGCACGGCGTTCGTCGAAGCCGTCTTCGAGTACGCGGGAGTCTCGCGGCCGGGGGCGTCCCCGTCACAGGCGGCCGCGACCGCGGGCGATCCCGCTGAGTCGTCAGATCCCTACGCGCGTGCCGCTGCTCTCGTCGAACCGGTCCCGCTCGACGCGCTCTGTCCGGACGTGGAGCGCTGACCACCGGAGCGGGGCACAGCAGCCACTGACCACCGGAGCGGGACATAGAAGCTGCTGACCACCAAAGCGGGACAGAAGCTATAGTCCGTCGCTGTCCCACTTGTCCGTATGGCCGAGACCTGCACGGAGGCAGAGTGCGACCGGACTGCGGCGGTCCGACTCCACATTCCGTGGGCCGAAAACAGAGTCGTCTGTGCGGCCCACGGCCGGGCGCTCGGACAGCAGGACGGCGTCGTGGTCGAGCCGCTTCCCGACGCCGACGGGCGGGAAGGGTGGCCCGGTTAGATCCAGACGGCCATCATCACCTCGTCGACGTACTCGCCGTCGATCCGGTAGTGGTCCTCGCGCGTGGCCTCGATCTCCCAGCCGTGGTCTTTGAGGAACTCGACCGCCTTCTCGTTCGTCGAGGGGATACTGTTGTAGATGCGTTCGTACCCCTCCTCGCTCGCCCACTCCAGTCCGCGCTGGAGCAGGTGGCTGCCGATCCCGTTGCGGCGGTACTCCGGAAGCACACCGACGGTGAGTTCCGCGGTGTGCTCCAGCTTCTCCAGTTCAGGATGGGTCAGGTTGGTCCACCCGACGACGTCGCCGTCGACGGTGGCGACGAAGAACACCCGTGACTGGACGTCGTCGTGGCGGAAGAGCACCCGCTCGTTGTCGAGGATGTCGGCGATGTTCTCCGCGACGACGTCGCGCCCGTCGGCGACAGTCTCGCGGATCACCTCGACGAGTCCCGAGTGATCCGGCTGTCGCGCGGGGCGAATCGAGAAGGACACGTCCCCCTCGGAGAACGTCGTCGCGGTGTCGCTGTCGAAATCGCCCTCGAACGTGGTCTCCAGTTTGCCGTTCGTCTCTTTGAGGCGCCCGTCCCGTTTGAGGATCGTGACGTGGTTTCCGAACGCCCCCTGATCGAACCCGAGTTCGTCCTGGACCTGCTCGTGGTCGACCGGCCCGAACTCGTCGACGTACTCGTAGATGGCCTCCCGGCTCTTGTGGTCGAGGGTCTCGTTCATACGTGACCGTTCCACACACAACTACTTATGATTAATTATGAATGTTACCCGCGGGACATATGTGAGCAGTTGTTTATCAGCGGGCAAGGCGAATACCCGGGGCTTGACCCCGAGGCGATTCACCGGCGGGGCGGCACATCGGTGAGCAGTTGCGCCGTATCGCGAATATTGTGCGTCTCCACGAGCAGTTCCGCGGCCGTCCGGACGGTAACGTCGGGGTCGTGCTCGGAACCGTAACACCGGAGATAGAGGGTCAACCCGTCGTGAAGCGCCTGGTTGAGCCGCGAGAAGTCCTCGCCCGTCAGCCGGACGTGGTCGCCCCCGGTCCGGGCGTCGATGTAGAGTGTGACAGCCGGGCCGAACACCTCGCGGAGATACGCCAGCGCCCGCTCTTCGGCCGGTGGCGATTCCGGTGGCTCGAACGACGCCCGCGCCGCGCGGGCCTGATCGGCCAGGTCGGCGATGCGCTCGGTGTACGGCGATCCTGCCATCCTATCCCTGCCGGTATTCGACCCCTTTGCCACCCCGGGGGTGCTCCCAGTCGGTGTCGGCCACGATTGCGCAGGTGCCGCACTCGACGCAGGGTTGCGTGTCGAGGCTCACGACGGTTCGTTCCTCCCCGTTGGTCCGGACGGTCTCCGACCGGTAACAGCCGCCGCCGAAGTCGCGGGCGCTGACCGGACAGGCGGTCACGGCGTCGCCGCTGGCCGCCGCGGAGTCGTCGACGAGTTCGATGTGGGGGTTGCCGATGTCGATGTCGTAGGTCAGATCGCCGATACGGTCGGCCAGATCCGGCGGGTGCACGTCGTTTTCGGTCTCGATCGGTTCGCCCAACTCCTCGGCGATGACCGTCGGGAGCGTGACGTACGGCGTCCGGGTGTCCGGCACCATCATCGCGAGGAACGGCGACTCGTAGAGCCCTTCGAGGCGGTCGCCGAGCGCGCGGACGCCGAACCGACCGATCGCGGAGTCGAGGAGCGCGTCGGTGACGTTCGTGACTGGATCGTTCTCCGCCACTGCCCGAACCGCCCGGTATCGGCTCGGCCGGAGCTTCTCCATCACGCCCTCGTCGCGGAGCTTCCGCTCGTAGAGGTCGCCGGCCGCGTCCGGGTCGTTTCGCGACTGTGCCTCCGCGAACGCCTCCGCGGCGAGCGCGCCGGCGGTGACGGCGTGGTTCATCCCCTTGATGATCGGCCCCTGGGCCTGCATCTGGCCGCCGGCGTCGCCGACGAGGACCAGTCGACCCTGGTGGGGCGAGGGGTGGGCGACCTTCTTCGAGTCGGGAACGAGCTTCGCGCCGTACTCCAGTTCCTCGTAGCCCTCGTCCAGCCAGCGCGCCATCAGTGGATGCGTGAGCAGCGCGTCGAGCAGTTCGTGGGGCTCGGCCGCCTCCGCGACGAGGCTATCGAGGTGGAAGACGGTCCCGATCGAGAGCGTGTCCTCGTTCGTATAGAGGAACCCGCCCCCGCGGACGTCCTCGAAGAGGTCGCCGGAGAAGAGGTGTGCTTCCCCCTCGCCCTCGGCGATGTCGAACCGCTCTTCGACTGCGCCGTCGGGCAGATCGACCACCGCCTTCACGCCCTGGAACCACTCCTCGGGCTCGTCCCAGTCCATCAGCCCGGCGTCGCGGGCGAGTTCGCTGTTGACCCCGTCGGCGGCGACGACGAAGTCCGCCTCGATCGGCTCGAGTTCGTCGCAGGTCACGCCGACGATCTCCCCGTTCTCGCGGAGCAGGCCGTTGACTCGCACGTCGGTGAGCAGGCCGCCGCCGGTCTCGCGGGTCAGTTCGTGGACCCGGTCGGCGAGCCACGAGTCCATCTTGCGGCGGAGGACCGCGTCGGACCACTCGGTGTCGTGCTCGTGGAGTTCGGTGATGTCGAAGGTCTTCACCTGGTCGCCGGCGACGTTGTGGAGGTAGTAGTCGGTGACGGGACGCTCTGCGGCGGCCTCGCGGAAGTCGGGGAACAGATCCTCGATCGTGTACGGCGCCGACTCCTCGGCGTAGATGAGGCCGCCGGAGACGTTCTTCGACCCGGCGTCGACGCCCCGCTCTAAGACCAGCGTCTCCACGTTGTTTCGTGCGAGCACCGCGGCGGCCGCGGCGCCACCCGGCCCCGCGCCGACGACGACGGCCTCGTAGTGTTCGCGGTCGCCATCGCCGGCACTCGTGGGTTCGGATCCGTCGGCGGCGCTCATTCGCGCTCACCTCCGTCAGCGACGGCCGGGGCCTCCCACTCCCCGGTCTCGACAGCGTCGATCAGCCGCGGCAACACCTCGAAGAGATCCCCCTCGATGAAGTAATCCGAGAAGTCGCGGATGTCCGCGTCGGGATCGGTGTTGATCGCGACGATGGTGTCTGACTCGTCCATCCCGACCTTGTGCTGGATGGCGCCGCTGATGCCCGCGGCGATGTAGAGGTCGGGCTCGACGATCTGGCCCGTCTCGCCGATCTGTCGGTCTTCCCCGGTGTAGGATTCGACGTGGCCCTCGAACTGGTACGAGGAAGTGACGATCCCCCGCGTGATGCCGAATGTGGCGTCTTCGAACGCGTCGACGAGGTCGAGGCCGAGTTCGATCCCGCGCGTGGGATCGTCGCCGATGCCCCGGCCGAGCGCGACGACGACCTCGTGGCCCGTGAGATCGACACCGCCTTCGAGCCGGTCGTACTCCTCGATCTCGACGCGGAACCACTCGTCGTCGAGCTCGAACTCGTGTTCGACTACCTCTCCTTCCCGTTCGGGTTCCGGATCCGGGAGCTCGAAGCTGCCCGGGATGACCGACGCCCCCTGCGGGTGGAACTCCCGACTTGGGTTGTCGAGACAGAGGATCGTCGAGTACTCGAAGCCGCTGAAGTCCGGGCGCTTCATGTGGAGGACGCGCTCGAACTCGCGGTCCTCGCCGCCGGTCTTCGCGGGGTTCGAGATGACCGCGTTCTCGATGTAGAGCCCCGAACAGTCGCTTGCGAGCCCCGAGTCGAGTTCGGCCTGCACCAGCGCCGAGAGGTCCCGTCCGTTGTGCGTCGCCGGGAACAGGACGTACCGCGGTTCGTCGTACTCGCGCCAGTCTGCGGGGTCGGGGTTGCCCGCGCCGGGGTCGCCGCCCCAGCGCGCCATATCGCAGAACACGCGGGTGTAGGGCTCGTGTCGGAAGCGTTTCAGCCGGGGGTCTTCGTGGTAGACGACCGTGTCAGCGCCGTAGTCGATGCATTCTTCTGTGAGTTCCGAGACGCCGTCGCCGATCAGCACGGCGACGACCTTCTCGTCGGCACCGGAAGACTCGTCTTCCGAGCCTCCGCTCGCGGAGACGCCGTAGTCGTCGTTGTACTCGTCCATCAGCTCGCGGGCCTTCCCGAGCATCTCCCGGGAGACGTCGATCAGGCCGCCGGCCTGCGTCTCACAGTACACCCACATATCGCCGTAGGTGCCGTCCTCGATCGCACGAACGTGCCGCTTGTCCGCAGTCGGGTGATCGAGGTCCGGGTGTTTCTCCTCGGGCGGGATCACCTCTGCGGCCTCCTTCTCGCTGCCGCGCACCGAATCCAGACGGTTCTCGATCAGCGTCAGCACGCTGTTTCGATCTTCACCGGCCTCCTCGGCGTCGCGGAGCCGCTCTAACTCCTCCACATCGTCGATGCTCTGGAGCGCGTTGCCCACCTCGGCGGCGCTCATTTCGGTGGGATCGAGCCCGTCGCTGTCGTCGGTGCCGTCCTCGCTGAACTTCTCGATCCGGCTCTCGATTATGGTCTTCGCGCCCGCGCGATCCTCCCCCTCGCGCTCGGCGTCGAGGAGTGCCTGGAGCACTTCGACGTCCTCGATACTCTGCACTTCCGGGCCCAACTCCGGAATCGTGTACTCGCCGGGATCGAACGGTGTCTCGGACATACTCAGTCACCTCCGGCGAACGGCGCCATCTCGTCGAGCACCTGTTCCATCCCGGCCTCGTCCCCGGGATCGACCATCGTCGCGTCCCGCTCGGCGGGCGCCTTCGGGATCGGATCCACCGAGGAGACCACCGTCGGCGAGCCGTCGAGCCCGATATAGTCCGGATCGAGGTTGAGATCCTCGTGGTCCCATACCGTCATATGGTCCTCGTGGTTCTCCGCCCGCTCTGTTGTCTCCTCGCGGAGGTCCTTGTGTCGCAGCCGGTGGTCCGCCCGGCGGTACGAGGGCTCGAACTCGGGATCCGCGACGACGAACGCCGGCAGCGACGTCTCGACGGTCTCGATCTCCTCGATGTCGCCCTCGACGAGCCGTTTCGCGCGGAGGCGCTCTTCCTCGGGATCGACCTCCATCGAGATGACGTGGGTGACGAGCGGCATATCGTACCCCCAGCAGGTCTGTGGGCCCGTGTGGCCCGTCTCTCCGTCTGCGGTCTTGAATCCCGCAAAGACCAGGTCTGGTTCGGGCTCCAGTTTCTCCAGGGCGGTGCAGATCGTGATAGCGGTCGCCCACGTGTCGGCGGCGGCCATCTCCCGATCCGAGAGGAGATACAACTCGTCGGCGTACACCGACTCCATCGCCTCCCGGAGGATGTCACCGTACCCCGGTGGGCCCATACTCATCACGCTCATCGAACCGCCCTGCCGAACCTTCGTCTGCAGCGCGGCCCGCAGCGCGTGTTTGTCGTTCGGGTTCATTACTGTCGGCGTCTCTCCCCGTTTGAGATGTCCGTCCTCGTCGAAGGAAACCTGTCCTTCGCGGAAGTCGGGCACCCCTTTCGTGAGCACGATCATATTCATTGGTATCAACTCTCATACCCTAGTCCAACGGGGGGTTCCTTAATTGTTATTTATGGTTATCTCCCGTATCCCGTCGCACTCGATCGGCAGACGCGCCGATGAATGGGGGGCTTCCGCCACTACCGGCGACGTTCTATTGGCTTCCGTCACTGCCGGCGACGTTCAGTTCGCTTCCGCCACTGACGGCGATGTTCTAGTGGCTTCCGTCACTGCCGGCGACGTTCAGTTCGCTTCCGCCACTGACGGCGATGTTCTAGTGGCTTCCGTCACTGCCGGCGACGTTCAGTTCGCTTCCGCCACCGGCGGCTACGTTCGTCCGGAACGGCCGGCGTCGACGTCGATGGCGTCCACCGGACAGACGTCGACGCAGATCATACAGTCGATACACTGGGGTTCGTTCGCGGGGTCGGCCTTGATTTCGCTCTCGGGATGTCCCGGCGTGTCCACCCACTCGAAGACGTCGACCGGACAGTCCTCGATGCAAGCGCCGTCGGCCAGGCAGATGTCGAAGTCGACGGCGACGTGGGTGCCGTGAATGCCCAGTTCCTCCGGTTCCTCGACGGGCCCCCAGACGTTGTGCCCGTTGTGTTCGTCGACAATCTCCCGATTTTCCTCGAAGTTCGGATCGATCGGCATTGGTATACCGTACCACCCATCCATAACCATTTAAAATTACGGACGAACAGGATCGGGCGGTCGCCGCGGAAAACGGGAATCGAAGACTTTTGAGGGGGTATCGCAATGCGTCGGTATGGTCGAGGCGTTCGCCGTCGCGAGCGGGAAGGGCGGCACTGGCAAGACGACGAGCACGCTGGCGCTCGGGATGGCGCTCGCGGAGCGCTACGACGTCACGGTCGTCGACGCTGACACGGGGATGGCGAACCTCCTCTTTCACGCCGGACTCGACGACGCCGACGTGACGCTGCACGACCTGCTAATCGCGGAGCGGGACGTCCCGGTCGAAGCGGCGGTGTACGACCGCTTCGGGATGTCGGTGGTGCCCTGCGGGACGAGCCTCGCGGGCTTCGAGGCGGCAGATCCCGAACGCCTCCGGGACGTCGTCGCCGAACTCGCCGCCGACACCGACGTGCTCCTCCTGGACTCTCCGGCGGCGCTGGGTTCGAAGAGCGCGGTGTTGCCGATCGTTCTCGCCGACCGGATCGTGGTCGTCCTCCAGCCGACGGTGCCATCGCTGTCGGACGGGCTGAAGGTCCAGGAGTACGCCCGCTCGTACGGCACGGAGACGGCGGGCGTGCTGTTCAACCGGGTCGAACCCGACGAGGACGTCGAAGCCGTGGCCGAGCAGGCCGCCCGCTACTTCGGCGGGACGACGCTCGCGAGCGTCCCCGAGAGCGACGCGGTGCGGGCGGCCCGACGTGCGGGAGAGCCGCTACTCGCCCACGCACCGACCGATCCGGCCGCCGACGCGTTCCACGAGGCGGCCGCGAACCTCGACGTCCGGGCGGGCGACGCCGGCGACGTCGCGGATCGCTTCCGGAGCGCCGTCGTCCCCGACCGCCCGTGACGATGGTAGTCGACGGCCACATTCCCGAGGGTGAGCTCCGCCGCTCCCGGACCGACGCCGACGTCGGCGAGACGCTCACAGCCGCGCTCGATCGCGAACTCACGGGCTACGTCGTCTTCGAGCCGCGCGGGTCGATCCTCCGCGACGACGAGGAGCGTGCGGTCCTCACGTTCGAGACGGGAGTGCCCGTCCTGGCGTATCACGCCGCGGCGGACGTCGGCGGCTGGGACGCCCTCGACGCGCTGACCGCCGGCCCATTTCACACCGAGGTGTACGAACTTTCGCCGGCGTCGCTGTCGGCCGCCCACCGGGTCGACGAGTTCCGCGTCGGCCCGACGGCGCCGGCGAGAGAACTCGCCGACCGCGACGACCTCGTCGAGCGAACTCGGGAAGCCGCACCGGCGGAGCGACTCGCCGAGGAGGAGGGCGCAAGCGCCGTCGAAGAGTTCCTGGCGGACGCAGAGCGCATCGAAGCTATCCGCGAGGAGGCCGCCGCCGAGGCCAAAGAGCGCGCCGCCGAGTGGGGATTGACGGACCAACTGGACGACGATCCCTGACTCGCGGGTGTGTCCGTCGGGAGAGAACGGGACCGTATATACCGCCCGAGGCCGTACTCGTGGTGTGAGCGTCCTTTCGCTACTGCGTGCGCGGAACGCGGCCGACTTCGCCGACTGGTTCCGACCCGGCGCCGAGTACCTCCTGCGCGTCGCCGACGGGATGGGATTCCGGACGGGCGACCTCGCGGGCTTCATCGACGAGGCGGAGACCGCGATGCGAGCGGGCCGGACCGGCGCGGACGTCGCCCCGACTGCCAACCGCCTCATCGCCGCCGATCTCTACGCCGACGCCGCGTTCGGCCTCCCGTTCCTGGAGTGGACGCCGGTGTGGTACGAACTCGGCCTGACGGCGCCGACGGCGTACGCCGGCTGGCAACTCCGGCGGATTGCCGACCAGTACGCGGCGACGATCGACCACATTTCAGTCCCGCGGTTCAGCCGCCCAGGCGACGTCGTGACCCGCGGCCGACCCGCCGTCGAATCGGTCTCGGGGTTCGCCGACCGCTTCGCGTTTGCGGACGCCATCCTGCATCTGGAGTGGTTCGCGTACGTCGCCGAGGAGTGTGGTATCAACGTTCCGGCCGATATGGTCGCGGAGACGCGCCGGGAGACCGTCGCCTACTACGTCGGCGACCGCTCGCTGGAGGAACTCGATCCGAGCGTCAGGCGGTTCCAGACGCTGCTTTTCACCGACGACGAGTGGATCCGCGACCTCGACGACCGATACGGTCTCGGAAGCACGCTCCTGTCGGTCTGGGCGCGGGTGTGTCGCCGCGAACGGGAGCGGTTCGGCGGGGTGTGACCCCCTGGGCGGTGGGATTGTCGGCGAGCGAAAACGTAGGATGCTGCCGTCCCCTGGCCTGACTATTCCCGGATAGGCAGGCGTAGCACCGTCTCAGGTGGCTGATTTTCACGACCGAAAACCGAGCCGGACGTTTATATACGAGAGGGGGGCAACGCGACGATATGCGCGACCGAATCCGCCCTTCAATCGCCCGACAGATCCGGGGGCGATCAGAGACCGCGGGTGATCGCTCCGGCGTTCGTTCCCCGTTCGCGTGGGCGGGCGATCGACTCAGCACTCCTGCTGGCCGACGGCGCACGCCAGAGGGCGGCCGATGACGGGGACGGATGACAGGCCGGAATCAAAGGCTCCAGCGGCGGATGCAGAATCACATCCGGCCCCAATCGTCTCGGCACCTGAGCCGCCGGACAGTCCGGACGCGTGGTACGCGCCGGCGATCCGGGCGCAGTACGAGGTCACGCCCGGCGTCGTCGTCACTATCCGCGACGCGGCCGACGGCGTCGGCTTCGACTACCGGATCCGGGAGCCGGCGCTGACGGCGGGCGGCGAGCGGGCGCTTGATGCAGTGATGGACTACTTTTCGGCGGTCGAGGTCCGCCGACCGCTCACCCGCGAGGGGGCTGCCGAGCGCGCCGCCGCCGGGTTACCGCCGAAGTACCGGCGAGTGATCGATCGGCTGCTCGCGGTCTCGCCCGCTGCCCGCCGCCGCATCGAGTACTACGCGCTCTGTGAGTTGCGGCTCCTGGGAGACGTGACGCCCATCGCGCTCGACGACCGAGTCGAGGTCGTCGACGTCGAGGGCGGCGCCGACGGCGCGCTCGTCGTCCACACCGACGACTACGCCCCGGCGACGACGCCGTTCCGCGCGGACGCGGCGTTCGCCTCGCGCGTCGCCGGGGAGCGCCTCCGGAACTACACCGTCTCCTTCGCCGGATTCGACGTGGAGGTGGTCGTCCACCGCGACCACATCCTGGGCGACGACCGCTTCGAGGCGAAGTACGCCGTGCTGGAACCGGCCCTGCTCCCGGGCGACGAGGAACTCGTCGCCGAGTGCAAAGAGCGGATCTGGGAGACGAACGTCGAGGAGGTGGTCGACGACCGGACGGCGTTCATCCGGGAGCGCGCACGGGAGTTTCTCTCCCGGCGACTCACCGCCCGCAACACCCGTGCGTGGCTCGCGGCGACCCGGTATCGCGTCCGCGACGCGCTGGCGGCGTACGGGCTCGGCGTTCCGCCGGTCGACCAGCGGTACGCCCAGGACAGGCTCGACGATCTGGTCTACTACGTCCTCCGCGATTACGTCGGCGAGGGCGTCCTGACGATCCCGATCCGGGATCCACACCTCGAAGACATCGAGGCGAACCGGGTCGGCGAGCGGGTGAAGGTCGTGCCGCGTGCGGACGTGGTCCGGGCGGGCGAGCGCGTCCCGACCAACCTCAGATTCGACGACGAGACGAGCTTCGTCAACGTCGTGACCCAACTGGCCGCCGCCGACGGCGTCGAACTGAGCGCCAGCCAGCCCTCCGCGAAAGTGAACCTCCGGCCGGAGGGGGTCGCCCCCGACGCGCCCGGCCACGGGGAGACGATCCGGTGTGCCGTCGCGCTCCCGGTGATCTCCGAGGACGGCCCGCACGTCTCCATTCGCAAGCAGGCCGCTTCGCCTTTGACGCCGATCGACCTCGTCGCGTTCGGCTCGATCCCGGTCGAGCTTGTGGCCCTGTTGTGGCTGCTCTACGAGCACCGCGGTGTCGTGCTCTTCTCCGGGCCGACGGGCGCTGGCAAGACCACGCTGATGAACGCCCATATGCCGTTTATTCCGTACGACAACCGCCCGATAAGCATCGACGAGGGGTCGCGAGAGGTGTATCTGCCGCACGAGACCGGCGTCTCGCTGACGACGCGGGATCACGAGGACGAGTACAAGCGCATCTCGATGGCGGACCTGATGACTGAAGCGAACTACCTCAACCCCGATGTCGAGGTCATCGCCGAGGTCAACACCCCCGAGTCGTTCGAAACGTTCGCTGAAGTGCTGAACACTGGCCACGGCGTCGTGGGCACCACGCACGCCGAGGACGTCGAGACGCTCGTGAACCGCGTGATCGAGCAGGGACTGCCCGTCTATCTCCTGCGGGAACTCGACCTGATCGTCTTCCCCCGCCGCGTCGACGGCGAGCGGTACGTCGGCTCGGCCGTCGAACTTCTCTCCGAAGCCGGCTACGAGGACCTGCCGGCCTCAGCACGGACGGGCGTCATCGAGAAGGACGGCACGACGCTGTACTACAACACGATCCTCCGTCGGGAGACCGACGGCTCGTTCTCGATGGCGTACGACCACCCGGATCTCGGCGGGGAGGCGGCCGCGACCGACGGCGACGTCCACCGTCGCGCGCTCCGGCTCTTCGACCGCGTCGCGGCCGCGACTGACCGGGACGTCGAAGCCGTCGAGGGGGAGTTCCGCCGCAAGCGCGAGTACGTCGAATATCTCCGCCGGGAGGGCGTCACCGACGTCGACGACCTGTTCGGTTTCCTCTCGGATCTCCGGACCGACGAGGCCGCGACCGTCGACCGGGTCCGGCGACAGCACGCCACTCGCGCGACTGACGGAGCAGGGACGACGAGGAACGAATCAGGACAGCCAACCGACGGAACAGGAGCCCGGATCGACGAGTCGGGCACGTCGGCCGATGGAGAACAGGCGACTGACGCCGGCAGAGCGGATCACGACCGCCGGTGGGACCAGTAGCCGTGAGCGACCGCCACTCCAGACCGCAGCCGGACGCAGCGGCGACAGCGAACGCGGCCGGTTCGGACGCAGCGACAGGGAACGCCAGCGGATCGACGGACTCTGCCCCCGGTCAGCACGCTTCGGGGGAGTCCCGGCGCTCCTTCGGGGCGTTCGACCGCGCCGCGTACGCGCTGTTCGCCAGCCGAGCGGACGCGCGGCGACACGAACGGGACCGACGCGCCTACCGCGGGACGAACCTGGCCGTCCCCTTCGACCTGTATCTCGCCCGCCTCTATGCGGCCTCGGTCCTGCTCGCGGCCCTCGGTGGCGGCGGGGTCGTCGCCATCGGACTGGCGCTCCCGCCGGAACTGCTCGAAGCGACGGCAGCGGCCGTCTTCGAGCGGCTCGGGAGGATCGGGAGCGGGGGCCTCGGTGTAAACGGGCCGGACGAAGTCGTCGTCACCGACCGGACGGTCCTCGCGCTCGCCGGCGGCAGCGGGTTATTCGTGGCCGCAGCCGTTCACTGGGGCGTCATCTACCTCGGCGGTCGCTACCTCCGGTGGCTCGCTGCGGCGCGTCGGGCGAACATCGGTCGGACGCTCCCGAGCGCGGTCCGATATCTGAATGTCCTCGCGTCCGGCAGCGACGGGCGGCGGGCGATGCTGCGCCGCGTCGCCGACACCGACGCGTACGGAGAGACGGCCGTGGCGCTCCGGCAGGTGCTCAACACGGCCGCGATGACCGGGAACGTCGACGAGGGAATACGGCGGGTCGCTCGCGATACTCCGGCGCAGGACACCCTCGCGCCCTTCCTGCTGAAGTTCCGGGAACACGCAGACCAGGGGTCGGACGCGCTCCGGGAGTACCTGGAGATGGAGAGCCGGATGCTCCGACACCAGCAGGACCGGGACCGGCGTCGCGCGGAGGGCTTTCTCGAACTGCTCGCGGAGCTTTTCGTCGTCCTGCTCGTGCTACCTGTCCTCCTGGTAATCGTCCTCACCGTGATGAGCGTCGTCGCACCCGAACTCGGCGCGCCCGTGGCGACGCCGTTCGGTGCGGTGACGCTCCGCGCGCTTTTGATCTACGGTGGCGCGGCCTTCGTCCTCGGCGTCGGGATCGGGACCGCCGCGCTCGTCTCGCGGCTCCGGCCCCCGGACCAGCACGTCGAGTACTCCCGCCCCGCAGGAACGCTCGGGGTCCTCCGGACGGCGACGACGAACCCCGCGAGCGCGACCGCCGCGTTCGCTCCGATCGGGATCGCGGCGCTCGTCGCGTCGCTTTCCCTCGCAGTCGACGTCGTCGTCTCGCTTCTGATCGGCTACGTCGCCTTCGGCGTCCCGGTCGGCCTCGTCGCCGTCCGGCGGGCGCGGCTCGACGACGCGAAGGACCACGAACTGAAGGACTTCGTCCACGCGGTCTCCGGGCACGTCAACCTCGGGCGGCCGTTCCCATCGGCCGTCGAACACGTCGCCCGGGACGTCGACCTCGGGGCGCTGAACGAGGACGTCGCGGACCTCTCGATGAACCTGCATCTCACGACCGCCACTGACGACGCCGACGCGGACCTGCGGACGGCCGCGCTGGACCGGTTCGTCGAGCGGGTTGGGACGCCAATGGCCGAGCAGACAGTCGGCCTCGTGATCGGTGCGCTCGACGCCGGCAGCGACACGGGCGTCGTCTTCGAGACGCTCCAGAGCGAGGTCGGGCGCCTGTACCACGAGAAGCGGGCCCTCCGCTCGGGGATGCTCGTCTACGTCGCGGTGGGGTGGACGACCGCGCTGCTCGTTATCGGGATCAGCGTCGCGACGAGCGCGAACGTCTTCGCCGGCTTCGATCGGCTCTCGACGATGTCGGAACTCTCGGGCGTCGCGGTCGACCCCGGCGCGGTCGACCTCGCGCGGGACCGCTACCGCGTCTACGTGACCACGCAGGCGACGATGCTCGCCGCCGGGTGGTTCGCCGGGGTCGCCAGCCGCGGGCAGTACGAGGCTCTCCTCCACTCCGGCAGTCTCGTCGCGATCTGTCACGTCGTCTTCGTCGGGGTGGGGCTGATATGAGCCGGCGGCGACACGGCTTCCCGACCGAACGCGACCGTGGACAGGCAGCGGTCGTCGGCGTCGCGCTCCTCTTGGGACTGACGGTCCTCGCGGTCGGCGGACTGACGGCGACCGCGGGTTCGATCGTCGAGGACGGCGCCTCCTCGGCGGCGGCCACGCGCGTCGGCGACGACCTGGCGACCGCGCTCGGCCCGGGTCCGGGTGAGCGAGAGACGACGCTGGAACTGGTAAGCGGGACCATCCGGGTGGTGAACCGGTCGGTGTGGCTCCTCGACGACGACGGCGTCGTCTGGGCTGGCCACGCCGGCGCGATCGTCTACACCGACGGCGACCGCCGGGTCACCAGTTTTGCGGGCGCGGTCGTCCGGAGCGACGGCCGCGAAGGCCGCCTGATCGCTCCGAGTCGTATCGCCCCCGCGAACGGGACGCTGTACGTCGGCGTCCCCGTACTGAACGCCAGCGGCGCAGACGGGATTGCGACCGGCGGTCATCGGATCGCGGTGACGCTCCGGACCGACGCCCGTACTGATCGAATTGATCTGCCAGAAGGCGACTACCGGGTCGCCGTCGAGACCGAGACGCCGGCCGTCTGGGAGCGGCACCTCCAAGAGCGGGGCGCGACGACGACCCGTCGCGACATCGACGGCGACGGGATTCCGAGCGTCGTGGCCTCCTTCGAGGGGGAGCGGACGGTCCATCTGGTCGTGCACGACGTCGCACTCGCCGTGGAGGTGGGGCGATGAACGGCGGTCGTCGACCGGGCGGGCGGTCCACAGATCCGTCGTCAGCGCGGGACGAATTCGACCGCGGGCTCTCGCCGGTCGTCGGCAAGACTCTCGAACTTGCGGTCGGCGTACTGTTCGTTTCCCTGCTGACAGCGACGTTCTTCGGAGGACTGGTTCCGGAGTATCGCGCGGCAGTGGGGACGGAACTCGGCGATCGGGCACTCGTCGGTGGGGCCGAGCGCGTCGAGACAGCGGTCCCCGGCGGCGACCACGTGGAGATCGAACGGAGCGTCAGCGTCGGACTCCCCGAGACGATCCGCGGGGATCCCTACCGGATCATCGCTGTGAACGATAGCAACGGCTCGGCGCTGCGGCTCTCACACCCGGACAGGTCGGTCTCCGGGCGTGTTCGACTCGCGCTGCCGCCGACCACGACGGTCCGCGGCTCGTGGCGAAGTCCAACGCCGTCGCAAGTAGTCGTGCGCGGGACCGACGGCACGGTTACGGTGAGGCTCGTCGACGGCGCGAAACGAGCGGGCTCACAGTCTGCACCATCGGAGGGATCGACGTGACGGCGCGTGGGCAGGCGAACCTGGTCGGATTCGCCGTCGCGATCCTCGTGGTGGTCACGGTCACCGTCGCGGGCGTTGCGCTCGCGAACGACGCGCTTGTCGATGCGGATCGAACGCCCGCGCGGACGCACGCCGCGGAGCGACTCGCGGCCCACCTCGTCGACGGCGAGGCAGCACACACACGCGAGCGGAACGTCCTCCGCGCGGCGGCCGCAGATAACCTGACGGCTGCCGACCTCGACTCCGCAGTCCCGCCGGCCCGAGGGCGACCGATCCGCGTGGCTGTCGGCGGGAACGTCATCGTCGAGCGTGGCGATCCGACCAGGGGCGAGTACGCTCGAATCGAACGACGGGTCCGGGTCGAACGCGACGTCCCGCGGTCGGCAGACGTCGATCTGACGGAGGATCGGCGTGTCGTGCTCCCCGACCACGCCGGTCAGGTCGCGATACGGATCGAAACCGACCGTGTTCCCCGAGTGACGACCGTCCGCGCCGGTGATCGGGTGGTGCTGTACGATCCCACGGGGCTCGACGGCCGCTACGCCTTCAGGCCCCCGGCGACTCGGCCGCTGCCCGTCACTTTCGAGATCGAACCGGGACTCAGCGGGCGCGGCACCGCGGCGGCGACGGTCTCGTGGACGGCGACGAACGCGAGCGTCGAGTCCCTGGAGGTGACTGTCGGTGACTGACACCGGCGACCGCGCGCAACTGGCGACCTCGCTGGTCGAGGCCGCCGTCGGCGCACTGCTGGTGTTGTCGGTCGTCGCCGGATTCCTCTGGGTGCCGGCCGGCGTCGACTCCGCCGAAACGGGCCTCGATGAGACGGCCGAAGACACCCTGGCCGTCCTCGCTGCTGAACCACCAACCGGAACCGGACGCAGCCGCCTCGCGGCGGCCTGCCGCTCGCCGTCGTCGTTCGAAACCGAGCGGGAGGCGCTCCGAACGCGGCTGGATGCGGTGCTTCCCGTCGGCGTCTTCGGTCGCCTGGAGACACCGCACGGCGCAGTCGGCCCCGCGATGCCGGACGGCGTCCCCTCCGGCCGCGCGAGAGAAGCGACCGGGCAGTGTGTGGTCACGCTCCGGGTGTGGTATCCGTGACGGCCGTGTTCGCGCCGGACGGCGATCGTGGGGGCGACGACCGCCGCTCCGACCGGGCGCAGATCGTCCTCGTCGCCGCCGCTGTTGTCGCGGTCGCCTTTCTCTCGATGACGCTGGCCTACGCCCAACTGGGGTACGACGCCGACCGCGACGGTGCGGGGGCGGTGGACGTCGCCGCCGTCTCCGACGTCGATCGGAGCCTCTCGGTGTCGTTCCGCGCGGCGGCCCGGGACGTTGACGGCGAGTACCGCTGGGCTGACCGCCGCCAGGCGGGAGAGGCCGTTCGAGACGCTGTCGAGGGCGATATCGAACGGGTACAGCGGGTGCACGCCGACGAGAGCAGGTCACTCTCCGTGACTTTCGACGATTCGACGGCGGCCGCCTGGGCCCGGGAGCACTGTCCGGGCGGAGCGGGCCGCGAATTCGGCCGCTGTCGGTCGATCGACGGCGTCGTCGTCCAGGAGCGTGCGCGGGAGACAACCGTCGTCGCCGCCGCGGTCCGAATCCGGATCGTTTCCCCGGCGGAGCGGACGACCGTCACGACGGTACTCCGGGTTACCCCGTCCGACCGGACTGCCTGAACGGCGGGAGCACGTGTGGTCGAGCGACGAGGACGGGTCCCGTCAGTCGACGTGAGGCTGAGACACCAGATCGACTGTGCGAACTGCGGGGCGCCGCCGCGCCGCTCCGGCTCTGTACAATAGCGCCGGCGGGACCGATTTCGGCACCCGCTACTCGTCCGGCAGTTCGTCGGCGACGAACGGGCGTTCCTCCGACGGCTCGAACGGCGGCAGCTCCTCGTCGACCTCGATCGCCTCCTTTTCTTCCTCGTAGAGCCGCTCTTGCAGTTGGCTGCGCTTGTTCCGGCCTTTCCGCTCCCGCCCCGATTTAGTGTCAGGCATTGTCAACCGTGGGGAAGACTCCCATACGCATTAACTTTGTGTCTCGGGGAATCGCCGCTTGGGTCAGAACTCCGTAGATCGATTTGTCGGTACCCACCAGTGTCCGTCGCTTTCCTACTGCGCTGCTCGGTCAGTGCCAACTTCGGGTGGCCCCAGCGGAGAAGGCAAATTTCAAAATCTGATAACGTATCCGGAGATATATGAGTGGACGGTCCGGATCCCCCGAACGGGATCGCAAGCGGCGCGGCCGGAGGCCTTCTGGACGGGACAGTACCGCCAGCAGCCCGGTGGTGGCCGTCGGAACCAACAGCAACCTCCCGTCCCGGCTACGGGTCCTCGCAGGCGGACCGTTCCGGGATCGCGGAATCGGTGAATCTCGGTGATGTACGCCAACACAGAACTGATAGTTGTGCTGCAGGGGATGCCGGCCGAACTCGTCGGTGCACCGCCGCTGAGATCGTTCTATATCGCCGTCTTCGTGCTCGCCGGCACCGTCTGTCTGGCCGGAGTGGTGGGCGCCCGGACGCTCGATCATCCCGACGTCCGGCGCGGGCTGGGCGCGCTGCTCGTTCTCAGCGGCGTCTGGGCGCTGTTCACGGCGCTTCAGTTGAGCGTGAGGTCGCTTCCGGCCGGCCGCGCGATCCACCTCGGCGGCCTCGTCGCCGGGATCTCGACGATCTTCGCGTGGCTCGCGTTCGCCTCGGCGTACTCCGGGCGGCAGTACCACCGGCAGCCGTCGTTGCAGGCGAGTGCACTCGCGCTCCTCGCGGCGATCGTCGCGGTGAAGGTGACGAATCCGCTCCACGGGCTGTATTTTTCGGCCTCGCTGGTCGCCGAACCGTTCGTGCATCCGGAGTTCAGCTACGGCGCCCCCCACTGGTTCGTGACGGGGTTCGCCTATACGGCCACCGTCACGGGCTTTCTCTGGCTGTTCGAGTCCTTCGAGCGGCTGGAATCGCGCCCGACCACGCTGTACGTTTTGGTTTTGGTCACCGCGCTCCCGGTGATTCCGTACGCGCTGTCCGGCTACTCGGTCCTGCTGCTCAACATCAACTACGAACCCCTCGGAGTCGCGGTGTTCGCGCTCGGGACGCTGTTCTACGCGCGGACGGAGTTCGCCCACCACAGTTCGCCCGAGCAGTCGGCGCTGGCAGACAACTTCGCCGACGGGGGCCTCGTGCTGGACGATTCGGGGATCGTGATCAACTCGAACGATCGGGCGGCGACGATCCTGGGCCAGCACCCGATCCCACGCGCGCCGATCGAGGAGATCGATCCGGGACTCGCGTCGCTTGATCCGGGCGAAACCCGGCGCATCACCTACGAGGTCGGCGGCGACACCCGTACCTACGAACTCCAGCGCTCGCGGGTCACCGAATCGCTCACCGCGGCGGAGGTTATCACGCTGAAAGACGTCACGCGGGCGACCCGGCTCGAACAGCTGATGCGACTCCACCGCGACATCAACGAGGCGCTCATCGACGTCACCGAGCCCTGGCGACTGATCCGGGAGATCCCCGAGACGTTCACGCGGATCGACGCCTACGATCTGGTCTGGCTGTACCCGATGGACGAAAGCGATGAGCCCGACCGTCCGACTGCCCTGGCCTCCGGCGCGCGCCTGTTCAACACCGCCCGCGACGAGGTCCCCGGAGTCGCCGCCGGCGAAACCGACTACGCGACGTGGGCCGTCGCCGACGCCGCGTCCGAGGAACCCGTCTTCGCCGCGGCGGCCCGGGACCGGACCCAACACGTCGCCGTCGAGGACCCGGACGCCGAGTGGGAACGCCGCGCTGCCGGACACGGGATCACCGATTGCTTTGCGGTCCCGATGGAGTTCACGAACCAGCGGACGTACATTCTCGGGCTTTACAGCACTGCACCGGGCGGCTTCGACTCCACCGAGACGAAAGTCATCGAGGAGATCAGCGAGAGCATCCCACAGGCCATCGAGATGATCGAGACCCACGAGGAGGCGCTCCAGTACGAGGAGGCGATCAGACACGCGGGCGTGGCGATCAGCATCACCGACACCGACGGCGTGATCGGTTACGTCAACCCGGCGTTCGAGGAACTCACCGGCTATACGGCCGAGGAGGCTGTCGGGAACACCCACCGGATCCTCAACTCCGGCGAGATGAGCGAGGATCACTACGAGACGCTCTGGGAAACCATCCTCGACGGCGACGTCTTCGAAGAGCAGGTCGTCAACAAGACGAAATCGGGCGACCGCTACACTGCTCGCCAGACGATCTCCCCGGTCACGAACGACGCAGGCGAGCCGGAAGCCTTCGTCGCGATCCAGATCGACATCACAGAGAAGCTCCTGCGCGAACAGCGGCTCTCGGTGCTCAGCAGGGTCCTGCGCCACAACCTCCGGACCGCCGTCAACGTGATCCAGGGATACACGGATCTCCTCGAAGAGCGCCTCCGCGACAATACCACAGCCTCGGCGCTCACGCCGGAGATCGAAGCCTCGACGGAGACGATCCGCAACCGCGCCGAGGAGGTGGCGAGCCAGGCTGAGACCGCCCGGGAGATCGAACAGGTGCTCTCGAACGAAACGGGACGGGTCGGAACCTCGGTCCGAGACGTCGCCGAGACGGCCCGCGAAACCGCGACCACGCTCGGGTGTGACTGTCGTGTCGACGTCGACGGCGACATCGCCGCCTATCAGATCGACACCGAACTGAACCAGATCGTCGAGGAACTGGTCGAAAACGCGATCCTCCACAACGACAGCCCGCCGGCGGCGGCCGATGCACACGTCACCCTGTCGAAGGTCGGCGACGATCTGGTTCTCTGTGTCGAAGACGACGGCCCGGGAATGTCCGAACAGGAACTGATCGCCATCGAGGAGGGCAGCGAGGAGCCGCTCCGGCACGGCAGCGGCCTCGGCCTCTGGAAGGTCAACTGGCTGGCCATCTCCCGCGGCGGTTCGATCAGCGCGACGACCGGTGCGGACGGCACCACGATCCGCGTGACCGTGCCCCTCAGAGGGAACCACACGCCGGACGTCGAGGCTGCGTTGAACGACTGATACTGATTACTCTCGTCTCTTCGCGCCGAGCGCCGTCAACGGGGGTGGCGCTCGGCGGGAAACAGTGAGAGTAATCAGTATGACGGTGGCGGGGCCGTTTTACTACTCCCGACGACAGCGGCTCGGCGACGAGCCGCCTCGCCGTGTGCGTCGGATCCACAAAAACGCCGGGACAGGGATTTGAACCCGATGGCGAGACTCGCTTCGCTCGTCTCGCGTGGTTCAAATCCCCTCGTAGTCGTCGTTACCGATCCGACGGCAGTGGCTCGGCGATGAAACGCCTCGCTATGTGTCGGATCGGAAAAGCGCCGGGACAGGGATTTGAACCCTGGATCCCAGAGGGAACACGCTTTCCAGGCGTGCGCCTTACCACTCGGCCATCCCGGCTCGCTCGGAGGTAACCTACTGAGTCGTTTAAGTCCTTCCCTTCGCTCGCATTCGGGGCTCAGCGACGTACGCAAGCAGGGTCACGACGACGCCGACGAACAGAGCCACGCCCGCTGCGGCCGCGGTGCTGACGTCCAGCGGGCCGACGAGAAGCCGGTAGCCCTGCAACAGGACGAGGAAGCTCAACGCACCGATCAGTCCCCACAGGACGGCCGATCTGCGTCGGGTCATCCGGACTGTTGTAACTGTCTGCTGGTGCTTACTGCTCCAGATACCGGCGAGTTCCGGTAAGAAGCCCCAACAGTCCGTATCACGCCAGCACCTCGACAGTGTATCCCGCGTCTCTGAGCGCCCCGAGTACCTCCTCGATGTGGTCGTGGCCGCGGGTCTCGATGTCGATCTCCACGTCGGCCTCGTTCATCGCGACGTCCCGCGAGGTGCGATCGTGCTGGATCGCGTAGATGTTCGCCCGCCGCTCGGCGATGATCTCCACGAGGTCTTCGAGCGCGCCGGGTCGATCCCGCAGCACGGTTCGGATCTTCAGGTACCGGCCGGTTTCGACCAGTCCGCGGACGAGCACGGTCGTCAGCTGATTCGTGTCGATGTTGCCGCCGCACAGCGCCGGCACGATCGTCTCTCCCGCCTCGTAGTCGAAGGCCTCGAAAAGCAGCGCCGCCATCGACACCGCGCCGGCGCCCTCGACCAGCGTCTTCGAGCGTTCGAGCAGGTACGTCAGCGCGACCGCGATCTCCTCGTCGGTGACGGTCACCACCTCGTCGACCCGCTCGCGGATCACCGCGAAGGGGCGCTCGCCGACCTTCCGGGTGGCGATCCCGTCGGCGATGGTGTTCACCGACTCCCGTTCGCGGATCTCGCCCGCCTGCAGCGAGTCCGGTAGCGACGCCGCCCCCTCGGCCTGGACGCCGATCACGCGAGCGTCCGGCTTCCGCGCCTTCACTGCAGTGGCAATGCCGGAGATCAGGCCGCCACCGCCGACGGGGACGACGACGGTGTCGACGTCGGGGCAGTCCTCGACGATCTCCAGCCCGATCGTTCCCTGGCCGGCCATCACCTCGTCGTCGTCGAACGCGTGGACGTAGGTTCGTCCCTCCGCCGCCTCGATCTCGTGGGCTTTCGCCTGCGCCTCGTCGTAGTCCGCGCCGTGGAGTACCGTCTGGCCGCCGTAGCGTTCGGTCGCTTTCACCTTCGATATCGGCGCGTGTTCCGGCATCACGATCTTCGCGTCGACGCCCGAGCGGGTGGCCGCGAGCGCGACCCCCTGGGCGTGGTTCCCCGCGCTGGCGGTGACGACGCCCGCCGCCTGCTCTGCCGCCGAGAGCGTCGCGATGCGGTTCGTCGCCCCGCGGATCTTGAACGCCCCGGTCCGCTGGAAGTTCTCCAGTTTCAGGTGGACGTCTGCCTCTGTCATCTCCGAAAACGCGTAGGAGTACTCAAGCGGCGTCCGTCTGACGACGTCGTCGATCCGCTCGCGGGCCGCCTCGACGTCGGAGAGAGAGAGCATATCGGTCGACGATTCCCCGTCGTCGGGTGTAATACTTGGGATGATCGTGCTCCCTGACTGTCGGCGACGGGCCGACCTCGATGCGGAGCGTCGCGACTCAGGAGCGATAAAGGGGAAAGGGGGGGAATGCACGCGTGTGACGTGCACTAGCCTATCCGACCGGCAGATACATAAATATCCCCCACGCGCGGTGAAAGTGAAAATCGCAAGACTGCGATGGGAAACTCGACGCCGTCTGACGGTTGTCTTTCACCTATTAGATTCTCTACACGATCGTTGCGGCCAACGTTTCTGGTCGTATCCACTGGATCAGTAGTCTCAAACGCACGCCGTTCCTCGGAGCGGACGGATGGACAGCGGTCGACTCGTGACGGTGTGGCGACGGATCATCGCGCTTTCGTGGCCGGTGATGGCCGAGCAGACGTTCCGGACGCTGATGCGGACGGTCGACGTGCTCGTCACGGCGGCACTGTCGCCAGCGGCCGTCGTGGCCATCGGACTCGCGGACCTCTATGCACGCTTCCCGCTGCGGATCGGGATCGGCCTCGGCGGCGGCGCGATCGCCCTCTCCAGTCAGGACACTGGCAGCGGTGCGAACGCCAACCGCGATGAAACCGTGATACAGTCGCTGCTGCTCGGGATGCTCGCCGGACTTCCCTTCGTCGCCGGCGGCCTGCTGGTCGCCCCGGCGCTCATCGGCCAGTTTCCCGCCAGCGACGATGCGATCCGACTGGGCGGGATATATCTCGGGATCATCTTCGTCACTGCTCCCGCCCGGCACGTCGCGATCGTCGGCGCGCGGGCGTTGCAGGGGATCGGTGACACCACGACGCCGATGTACGTCAACGTCTTCGTCAACGTCGTCAACGTGACGCTCTCTGTCGGACTGGGGTTCGGCCTCGTGGGCCTTCCGGCGCTCGGTGTCCGGGGCGTCGGGTACGCGACCGCGACGGCAAACGTCCTCTCCGCAGCACTGCTCCTTGTGGCACTCTACCGGCCGTCGTCGCCACTGACGCTCGCCCGCCCGACTGATCCGACGATCGCGACCCAACTCGTTCGGGTCAGCGCCCCCCGGGCCGCCGAGGGACTCGTCTCCGAACTCGCCGAGTTTCCGTACAACGCGCTTTTGCTTTCGTTGGGGAACGCTGCGGTCCCCGCCGCGGCCGTCGGTGGGGCCGCACCTGGTGACGTGATCAACGCCGGGTTTCAGGTCGGGCGTCGCGTCTACCAGCAGGTCACCGGCCCGCTCTCTCGCGGGTACAACATCGCCGCGAGCATTCTCGTCGGGCAGGCGCTGGGTCGGTCGGACTCCGCGAGAGCCAGCTACGAAGGCTGGGCGACTGCTGCGCTTGCGACGCTCTCCGTCGGGGGCATCGGTATCCTGCTGGCGGCGTTCGCCGACCCGGTGGTCGCGTTTCTCGGGTTCGGCAGTTCACCTGCGGCACTTGCATACGGCGCGTCGTTTGCCGTCGTGTACGGCATCTCCGCGCCTGGACTCGCACTGTTCTCGGCGCTGTCCGGGGCGCTCCAGGGCGCCGGCGCGACCCGACTGCCGTTTCTCTCCCGACTCACCGGAATGTTCGGCTTCTTTGTCGGGTTCCCGTATTTCGCAGTCGAGTTCACGACGCTCGGGCTACCGGCCGTCTACGCAGGGGTCGTCCTCGCGCACGTCTGGATGGGGGCGACGCTCGTTCTCGCCTTCCGGTACACCGACTGGGCTGGGACGGCCGCCGGACTGCTCAGAGAGCGGGGGAGCCTTCCGGCTGAAGAGGGCTGATATTCCGGACGGAGAGCAACGGGGGTCGGGGGGGACCGACGCTTATCGGTCTCCGAGCGGCGGGAACGATGCGTCCTCCGGGCCGACGTAGCGGGCCCGGGGACGGATCAGCCGGTTGTCCTCGTACTGTTCGAGCACGTGGGCGATCCAGCCGGCGACGCGGGACATCGCGAAGATCGGGGTGTAGATGTCGATGGGGATGCCCATCTGGTAGTACGTCGACGCCGAGTAGAAGTCGACGTTGGGGGCCAGACCCTTTTCCTCGCCGATGTACTCCTCGATGGCGACGGAGTAATCGTACCACCGGGTGTCGCCCGCGGCCTCCGCCAGCGCCTTCGACTTCTCACCGAGGATCTTCGCGCGCGGGTCTTTGACGTTGTACACGCGGTGGCCGAAGCCGGGGACCCGCCGCCCCTCTTCGAGCGCGTTTTCGACCCACGTCGTCGGGTCGGTATCGCTCTCGTCGACCTCCTTCAGCATCCGCATCACGTTGGCGTTGGCACCGCCGTGCAGCGACCCTGAGAGGGTGCCGACGGCCGACGTCACCGCGCTGTGGAGATCGGCGAGCGTCGAGGCGGTGACCATCGCCGAGAACGTCGAGGCGTTCAGCCCGTGGTCGGCGTGGAGGACGAGCGCCATATCGAAGGTCTCGGCCAGGACCTCGTCGGGTTCCTCGCCGTTGAGCATATACAGAAAGTTCGCGGCGTGGTCCAGATCCTCGCGCGGTTCGATCGGCTCGTCGCCGTTCCGGCAGCGCTCGAACGCCGCGAGGGCAGTCGGGATCTTGGCCGTGATCCGGCACGCCATCCGCAGGTTCGCATCGAGGTCTGTGACGTCCTCGTGGTCGGCGTCCTCGTCGTACGCCGACAGCGTCGAGACGATCGTCCGCAGCGCCGCCATCGGGACCTCGTCGGCCGCCGCCAGATCGCGGATCACCGAGAGGACCTCGTCGTCGAGCGACCGGACGCCGGCCATCCACGACTTGAAGGACGCGAGTTCGTCGGCGTCCGGCAGGCCGTCGTGCCACAGGAGGTAGACGACCTCCTCGTAGCACGCCTCGCGGGCGAGATCCTCGATCGGATACCCGCAGTAGCCCAGTTTCCCGGCGTCGCCGTCGATGTAGCTCAGTTCCGACTCGGCGACGAGGACGCCTTCCAGCCCGCGCTTCAGGTCGTCTGACATACCTATCTGGTTCCTTTGCGTGTAAAAAAAGCGTTATCGTTTCCGGGTGGATCGTTCGATGGCGGCGGCACGTGCCGTCCACCAAGTGTTTTTGTCGTTCGCGGCGAAGGCGGGGTATGGGTTCACGGGACGTCGAGTACGAACCGGTCAGCGTCAAAGCGGTCCTCTCGGAGATGAAAGACACCGCGGAACTGCTCATCGACCTCTCGTACTCGGCGGTCCTCAACGGCAGCGACGAGATCGCTCGCGAAGTCCTCGAACTCGAAGGCCGGATGGACATCCTCCAGCTCCAGGGCCGGATGAGCCTGTTGATGGCGGCTCGGAAGCCCGAGGACGCCGAACAGCTCGCGCCCGTACTCGGCGTGATGGGTGCCGCCGAGAAGATATCAAACGCCGCGGGAGACATCGCCAAGATCGTCTTAGAGGACATCGGGATGCCCGACGCGATCCGCGCCGCGCTGCCGGAGGCTGTCGAGATGCTCGTTCGAGCCAGCGTCGAACCCGGCACGGAGTACGCCGGGCGGACGCTCGAAGACATCAACATGGAGACCGAAACGGGCGTTCGAGTCATCGCGATCCGCCGGGAGTCGGCAACTGGCAAGCGGCGGTGGCTGCTGAGTCCCGGCCCCGACGACGAACTGCAGGCGGACGACTCGATCCTCCTCCGCGGCCCCCGCCAGGGGATCGCGACTGTCTACGAGGCGGCGACGGACGAGCCCTACGAGCCGCCCGAGGCGACCGAACCGCCCATCGAGGATCTGGAACGCGCCGTCGACTCGATCACCCTGATGAAGGATATGAGCGAACTCGCCGTCGACTTAGCCTACGGCGCGGTGCTGTTCGACAGCGAGGGAGTCGCCGAGGAAGTACGCGAACTGGAGGCCGAGGTCGACGCCCTCCAGTCGCGCTTCGAGGCCTGGACCCTCCGTGCGGCGAGTCGCGTCGAGGACCCGGTCCAGTTACGCGGCCTGATGCATCTCGCGTCGGCGACGGAGGTCATCTCGGATGCGGCCCTAGAGATCAGCGAGGGCGTCCTCCGGGGGATCGACGCCCACCCAGTCGTCGCCGCCGCCATCGAGGAGTCCGACGAAGTGATCGTCCGCCTCTCGGTCGACAAAGCGGCGCCGCTTGCGGGCACCACGCTCGGCGGGCAGCAGGTCAAGACGCAGACTGGGATGCGCGTCATCGCCGTCCGTCGCGGCGAGAGCGGGGCCGAGTGGGTCGTCCAGCCGGGGCCGACAACCGAACTCCGCGGCGGCGACGTCATCATCGCGAAGGGGACCCGGGCCGGCGCCGAACGCCTGAGCGAGCTCGTCGGGGACGTTCGGGAGTTCGAGGCGTAGGGAGGCCTATCGAGGAGTAAAGGCGGCAGATCGACGGCTCAGGCAGCGACCCGGACACTCACTCGTCGACGGTTCGCGCCAGCCGAACGATTTCGACGACGGTCAGCACAGACGCGACAAGCAGCGCCGTCGACGTCGCGAGGACGAACGCGAGGACGAGAAACCACCCTTCGGGACCCAGTACCGGATACTCGCGGGTCCCCGCGAAGGGCCCGAGTAGTTCGAGGACGCGGGCGAGATACGCGACGACGGCGAGGGCGATCCCGAAACCGATCCCGATAACAGCGTTCCGTGGGACCTTCAGGGCGCGGACCAGCCCCGACTGCGGCGGCCGATCGGGCGGTGTCTCGCTCACGGTGTGGACTTCCATCGCCGTCGACAAAGCGTCGTCGGTCCACCCGCGCCGGGCGGCTATCGGCGGGCGAACGCACCGGAGACCGAACCCCTAAAGACCGACGCCTCCGAGTGTCGGATAATGACGACACTCGGCACGGCGAGTGCGGCCCCGGGCGAGGTCGATACGGGCCGGCTTGCGGTGGGCCAGACCCGCGACGGGACTGAGATAGGGCTCCCCTGTGCGGTCGTAAACGGCGCCTCGGACGGAAAGACGCTCTACCTACAGGCCGCCTCGGACGGTGACGAACTGAACGGCGTGGGCGTGATCAACCGCCTGGTTCCGCAACTGGACCCCGGGGCGGTCGCCGGGACGATCCTCCTCGTCGGGGTCGTCAACTTCCACGCCTTCCAGGTCGCCGAACACCGGAACCCGATCGACGACACGAAGATGAACCGCGCGTATCCCGGCGACGAGAACGGCACCTCCTCGGAGCGCATCGCCGCCGTGACGTTCGACGCCGCCACCCGGGCGGATCTGATTTTGGATCTCCACCAGGGCTCGACCTCGCGGATGATCGACGAGGTGCGCGTCCGCTGCGGTCGACGGCACCGCCTCCACGACGAATGTCTCCAGCTCGCGAAGACGTTCGGCTGTGGCTACGTGCTCGACCAGAAGGGCCCGGAGGGCCAACTCGCCCGGGCCGGCCCCGACGAGGGCATTCCCACGATCGATCCCGAACTCGGCGGCTGCGTCGGCTGGGACGAAGACAGCATCGCGACCGGCGTCATAGGCGTGTTCAACGTCCTCGCCGACTACGGGTTCGTCGACGACACCGCCACGATCGACCGACAGACGCGCGCAAAGAGCTTCGACCAGTACGGCTCGCCGACGGGCGGGCTCGTCAGCTTCGAGGTCGAACTCGGTGACCGGGTCGCCGCGGGCGAACCGCTCTTCGAGATCACCGACGTCTTCGGCGAACTGAAGTCCCGCGTCACCGCCAACAACGACGGCATCTTCTGGCGGACCCGCCGGCTCCCGCAGGTCGCGACCGGCGAGTACGTCTGCTCTGTCGGCACCAACGTCGACACGTACTGACCCCGATGCACTCTGCACTCGCGCTCCGCTGCTTTGCCTGCGATCGGACGTACGACGAGTGGACGTGGCGGTGTGACTGCGGCGCACCGCTGAATTTCGCGTCGGGACCGACCGACGGCGAAACAAACCACTCTGGCGGGACCGACTCGCTGCCGTCCGCCCCGCCGGAATCGTGGGCCGACACCACCGCCGGCCTGTGGTCCTTCGACTCGCTGCTTCCGGTCGACGCGCACGTCACGCTAGGCGAGGGACTGACGCCGCTCGTCGACGCGCCGGCGTGGGACGCGGCGTTCAAACTGGAGTACGTCTTCCCGACCGGTTCGTTCAAGGACCGCGGCGCCGCGGTGACGCTGTCGCTCGCCGCCGAACTCGGCGTCGACCGCGTCGTCGAGGACTCCTCGGGCAACGCCGGGGCGGCGATCGCGACTTACGCCGCCCGCGCGGGCATCGACGCCGAGATCTACGTGCCGGCGTCGGTCAAACCCGCGAAGCGCCGTGCGATCGAGCAGGTGGGCGCGACGCCCGTCCCGATCGAGGGCAGTCGCGAGGACGTGACGGCCGCCTGCGTCGACGCGGTCGAGTCCGGCGACGCGTGGTACGCCTCCCACGCGTGGAATCCGGCCTTTCTCTCGGGGACGGCGACGTTCGCCTGCGAACTGTGCGCCCAGCGGAACTGGACAGCTCCCGACGCGGTCGTGACGCCGCTCGGCCACGGCACGCTCTTTCTGGGCGCATATCGGGGGTTCCGCACGCTCCGGGACCTGGGCTGGATCGATCGGCTGCCGCGGCTCCTCGGCGCGCAGGCCGCCGGCTACGCGCCGATTGCGGTGGCACTCCACGGCGACGACGCGGCCGACGGCGACAACGATATTGCCGACGGGATCCAGATCCGAGAGCCCGTCCGGAAGAATGAGATTCTGGCCGCAATCGAGGAGACGGACGGCGACGCGATCGCACTCCCCGAATCGGCCGTCGAACGCGAACGCGACGCCCTCTACGAGCGGGGCTTCTACGTCGAGCCGACCTGCGCGGTCGCCCCGGCCGCGCTCGCCGAATACCGCGAGCGTGGCGTCGTCGCGCACGACGACGACGTGGTGGTGCCGCTCACCGGCAGCGGGCTGAAAACCTGAACCGTCGCGTCACTGAGAGCGGACTGCAGACGGACGATTCCGACTCACCGCCGACGCAACTGTTCGTCCCAGTCGATCCACTCCTGCTCCCAGCCGGTCTTCGCGAAGTAGCCGGGCTCGCGCTCCCGTTCGGCGTCTTCCCGGCGCGTCCGGTTCCGCGCCGGGGCGCTGCCCTGCTCGCCGTCGACGAGCAGCGGCTTGAACGCGACGGGACCGCGCCGGTCGATCACCTCGCCCGACTCGTCGACGACGGCGAGGGTCTGTTCGGGGCCGCCGAGCGGCAGTACGAGCCGGCCCCCGGGCGCGAGTTGGTCGACCAGCCGGTCGGGTGGAGAGATCGCGGCCGCCTCGACGAGAATCCGATCGAACGGAGCGTACTCGGGCAACCCCCCGGCGCCGTCGCGGGCGTCGACGAGGACGCCGCCGTACCCCGCTGATTCGAGGTTCGACCGCGCCGCGTAGACGAGTTTCCGGTCGATATCGACCGCGTGGACGTGCCGCTCTCCGAGCAGTTCCGCGAGCAGCGCGGCCGTGTAGCCGACGCCCGCGCCGACGACGAGGACGTCGCCCGTCTGTTCGGGTGGCGTCTCGTCAGTATCTGACGCCGTCGGCGTGGCGTCCGGAGCGACAATATCGAGTGCGGTCAGGAGTCGCGCGACCATCGCCGGCGCGAGCACCGTGGTCCCGCCCGCCTCGCTCTGCCGGTCCTGATACGGCGCGTTCTCGACGAACTCCCGGCGGGGAACCGTCCGCATCGCGACGGCGACGGCCTCGTCGACTGGCTGTCGCTCCTGGAGGCCGTCGACCATCTCCGCACGCAGTTCCCCGGGGTCCATACGCTAATCTCGGTGGCGGGGCTTAATCAACTGCACGCTCCGGGGTCCTGCAGGGGTCCTCCCCTCATACTGATTACTCCCGTCGCTTCCCGCCGAGCGCCGTCAACGGGGGTGGCGCTCGACGGAAAACAGCGAGAGTAATCAGTATCACCCCCGGATCCGAACGAACCGGACGCCGCCGTGATCGGTGCGCTCGAAGGTCCCGCCGTCGCGCTTTTCGAGGACGACCAGCGTCTGGCGTGCCTTGCCGACCGGCGCGACGATCCGCCCGCCGGGACGGAGTTGCTCGCGGAGCGCGTCGGGGACTGAGGGGACGGCACACGTGACGTAGACGCCGTCGAACGGGGCGTGTTCCACCCATCCCTTCCGGCCGTCGCCGACGCGGACCGAGATGCGGTCGGCGTAGCCGAGGCGCTCCAGCGTCTCCCGGGCGTCGTCGGCGAGGTCGGCGTCGTACTCGACCGAATAGACGTGTCCATCCGGGACCAGTTCGGCGGTCACTGCGGCGTGATATCCACATCCCGTACCGACTTCGAGGACCTCGTCCTCGGCGTCGGGCGCGAGCAACTCGCACATCATCCCGACCATATGCGGCGCGCTGACGGTCTGGCCGCTCCCGATCGACAGCGGGCGGTCGGCGTAGGCCTGGGACCGGCGGCCCGCGGGGACGAATTCGTGACGCGGCACTGTCCGCAGCGCGTCGGCGACGCGGTCGCTCTCGACGTGGCCGCGCCGACGCAGTCCCTCGACGAGCGCGTTCCGTTCGTCCCCCGGATCCGCGGTCACAGCCGTGGATAGGCGCTCCAGCGAGTCGAATCTTTCCCCGGTCGCGGTGATCGATCGTCGGGTTAGGGTGCCAGGACTCGCTCGACGGCATCCGCGATGTCCACGGTGGCCAGTGCGAGCCCTGCGGCGACGACCGCGCCGACGGCGGCGAAGTAGCCGACGAATCCGAGGGTGCTGAACGTCCACTGCGGGAACACCAGCCCCGCGAGCACGACCGACACGGCTGCGGTTCCTGTGGTGAGGAGGGCCACGGCTGTGAGGAGGGGATGGGCGGCTGTTCGTGTCACTGCAGCGGCTATTCTCCCGGGTGGGAACTAAAACTACCGTCGACAGGGCTGAGAAGCGACCGGCGCGGACAGGTCACCCGGCGGCCAGCGGGCCGTCGGGTCTCACCAAGCTGACCAGGCCGACGTCGTCTGGTCAGTGCCGTACAGTCGTTTGACGTCTTTCGCGTAGACCATATCGCCCTCGTGGTCGAGCTTTCCGTGACGGTACTCGGGGGCGTCCTCGCGGACCTGGATCGCCTTCACGCGGAACTCCTCGTCGCCGAAGGACTCGGTCTCGCCGACGACGAACTCGTGGTCGCCCGGCAGGCGGAGATCGAAACTCCGCGTCGACTCGCGGTCGCCGGTCCCCTCTTTCGGGTTGACTGTCGTCTTCACCGTGACGTTGTCGACCGCGCGCGTCCAGATCGTCTCGACGTCCGCGGCCGCCGCCTCATCGGCGCGCTGCTCGGGACCGATCTCGAGGCCGGTGATCCGGACCAGCATAATCGCCTCCTCGCTGTCGACGATGAACTCATCGCCAACTGCGAGCGTCTCTTCGCGCGGGACGTCCGTCCGCGTCGAGAACGATTCGTCGTCCTGGGAGATGACGACCGTCCGTTCGACCTCGTCGTCGTCCTCGATTTTGACCTTGTGGACGTGGCCGCATTCGGTACACTTGACGGTGTGGCGACCGCCGCCTTCCTTCAGAACCTCGTGGACCGTCGATTCGGCGGTCGAACAGGAGGGACACTCGACCGCGAGGCGGTCCTGTGGCGTGCTCATACGCCTTCATAGCCTATGGGGCCGTAAAAGTCCGCCCTTCCGACACGCCGCGTGTGGTAAGGACTGTGAGGATGTCGAACAATTGGCCTCGACCCCGGTCTTCCTCCGTCGATTCGCTCGCTATGAGAGAGACGCACTGCTCAGTCCGTACTGGCATTCTACCACAGGACGCCAGTTACGTATCTTCGACTGTGAGTGATTCCCCGTTGCAAACAACAATGTGGGAGTTACTGTAACTGAATGAGAGATGGATAGTCGCCTCCTCGTCTGTGAATATTGTATTTAGTGCGTCTGGATCTATGGTCTCGTAGATGGGTGGAAGGTCACTGAAAGCGGTATTTTCGAACTCGCTCACACTCATCACAACTGCTTGGGCGACGGATTCGTCCGGAGAAATGTCGTATTTCATTCCCTCAATAGAATCACCGACAGCCATAGTCCCTTCTATTTTATTTCAGTTTTTCCACGAAGTGAAAAATCTCGTAAGCTCGTTCCGACGGGGGATTCGGATACTTTCGGCGGAACGTGACTGACACGGCTGGTTCAGTGTCTGTGGTTCACGTATCGCTCAGTGGAGACTGTGGAGAATACAGGTGAGAACCTACAACCAGCCTGGTGGCAGTTCGTCTTCGTGGTCTTCGAGAAGTTCGAGCAGTGGCTTGATCTCATCGAACTTTGATCCTCTCGTCACCTCGTGGGTATCCTTGTTCCACTCAACAAACCCGTAATCATCCAACTTCGGTAAGTGGACGTGCTGCATCGTTATGAGACGCTCAACGCTATCGCTCTCGCTTTCAGAGTCAGCGACAACGACTGGTAAATCATCCTGTGGGTTGTGGTCTATTAGCGCAATCAAAAGCTTCCGTCGCTGAACGTCCGCTAACGCATCCATCGTCTCATCAAAAGAAATCGACCGAACTGTTTGTTTCACACTCGTATATTGGGCTGGATCCGTATGATACACGGAGTTTTTCATCGCCTCCCGATATTTAATTAACTGAGTAACAAGCGCCCTTTTTCTGCGGGCTGATTCACCGCTCGACGTTCGGGAGGTCTACGACCTCCCCTGCTCACGGCTCCGCCGTTCGCTTACCGAGGAAGCTCCACTTCCTCCCCGTCCGCCATCACGGTCGGCTCCCGCACGATCCCGTCGAGATGCAGCGGCGCGTCCGTGTCGCCGCCGATGCCGGCGTCGTCGCCGATGGCGAGATGGACGGTCCCCGCGGCCTTCTCGTCTAACAGCACCGAGCCGACGAGGTCCGTCACCCCGACGTTCGTGCCGATCCCGAGTTCGGCGAGGTTGTAGGCGTCGCGGCCCACCGCCTCGGCGGCGGTCTCGACCTGCGCGCGGATCTCGTCGTCGGAGATTTCGGTCACGTAGCCGTCTTCGACCTCGAAGCGGAGCCGCTGGCCCTCGTCGAGCAGGCCGTGCGGTCGCATCGTTCCGTCGACGACGTAGGTTCCGTTCGCGTCCGTCGGCGAGACGAACACCTCACCCGCCGGGAGGTTCGAGAAGTCGCCTGCGTCGTGGACGATGCCCGTGTCCGTGTGCCACTCGCGGCCGCCCGGCGTGACGGTGATGTCGGTCCCCGCCGGCGACGTCACGCGGATCTCCTCGGCGTCGGCGACCTGCTCCAGCACGTCCGCACAGTGGGCGGCGATCGCGTCGTAGTCGGCGTCGAGTCCGGTCAGGAACACCTCCTCGGTGATTCCGGGCAGCGTCGCGCCGCGGGCGCCCGCCTCGCAGGCGTCGCCGCGAGCGCGGGTGTGGCTGACGCTCTTCGTCGTCGGCGCGAGGAACACGTCCGCGGCGGCCATCGCCGCGGCCACCGGTCCAGGGGGCTCTTCGCCGTGCTGGTCGCCCGGCGGATACTGGAGGATCGTTGTCTCGGCTGCGACCGCGCTGGCCGCGTCGTAGAGGGCCTCGCCGATCGGCCGTCGCTTGTCGTCGGTGACGACGACGCAGGACTCCGCCGCGTCGAGTGCCATACACTGTTCGACCGCCGTCGTCGCGGCGGCCGCGAGTCCATCGTTCGACATACGCTTCCCTCGGGCCCCCGCGGAGTTAGGCGTTCGCATCGGACCGAAATCGGCTCGCGTTTGGCTCGGAGTTCGTCTGGACCCGGAGCGCATCGCATCGGCTCAGGTCCGGATCGGAAGCGCCTGGATACAGTGAGAGATGGCGCCGCGAGACGGACGATCGACTGCCGATCTGGTTCCATCGTCGCCGGGATCTCTCCACAACTCGGATCCGGGGAAATCGCCCGCGTTACTCGCCCAGGAGTTAATTTCCCATCCGTTCGCTCCGAAATAACTATGCGTCTCCTCCTCCGATTTTCCGGTAATGATACGAGTGGGTGTCAACGGCTACGGAACGATCGGCAAACGCGTCGCCGACGCCGTCGCGGCCCAGCCCGATATGGAGGTCGCCGGCGTCGCCAAGACGCAACCCAATTTCGAGGCCCACACTGCCGTCGAGCGCGGCTACGCGATGTACGCGGCGATCCCCGAGCGCGCCCCGCTCTTCTCTGACGCCGGGATCGAGATCGCTGGCGTGGTCGACGAACTGGTCGCCGACGCCGACGTGATGGTCGACTGCACGCCGTCGGGCATCGGCGCGGAGAACAAGTCGTTGTATACCTCCTACGACACGCCCGCGATCTTCCAGGGCGGCGAGGATGCCGACGTCGCCGAGATGAGTTTCAACGCGCGGTCGAACTACGACGACGCCCGCGGCGCCGACTCGGTCCGCGTCGTCTCGTGTAACACGACCGGGCTCTCGCGGCTCATCGCGCCCTTCCAGGAGTCCTACGGCGTCGAGAAGGTTCGGGCGACCCTGGTCCGCCGCGGCGGGGATCCGGGCCAGAACACCCGCGGGCCGATCAACGACATCCTCCCGAACCCGATCGAAATCCCCTCACACCACGGCCCCGACGTGACGACCATCTTCCCGGATCTCGACATCGACACGATGGGGCTGAAGGTCCCGGCGACCCTGATGCACGTCCACGCGCTCAACGTGACGCTCGAATCCGACGTGACGGCGGCGCACGTCCGACAGCTGCTCGAAGGGGAATCGCGCGTGTACGTCATCCCCGAGGGGTTCGGTCTCGACGGCGCCGGCAAACTGAAGGATTTCGCGCTGGACGCCGGCCGTCCCCGCGGCGACATCTGGGAGAACTGCGTGTGGGGCGAGTCGATCGCGATCGAGGGGCGGGACCTGTATCTCTTCCAGGCGATCCACCAGGAGTCCGACGTGATCCCCGAGAACGTCGACGCGATCCGGGCGATGACCGAGTCGGCCGACGCCGACGAGAGCATCGCGCGGACGAACCGGACGCTCGGCCTCGGACTCTCGGGCGATCCCTCGGGGTTCAACGACACCGATCGGGTCGAAGCCGAGGCCGCGGACGACTGAGACGGGCTGTTGTAACTGTTCTCCGGTTCTCATCGCGACCGATACTGGTGAACACCGGTAAGAGACGGCAACAGTCGTTTTGAGACGAAGGCAGCCCGGGGCCACCGGATACGTTTATAATCGCGCACCGAAATGTCGCGGTCGTGAGCGACGACGGTCGAGCCGCGGACACGCCGCCCGACGGAAGCGGAGGCGCGGATGAGTTCCCGCCGGCCGAGGAGGACGAGGTGCTCCCGCCGGACGAGGAGGATGAAGAGTTCCCGCCGGACGAGGAGGATGAAGAGTTCCCGCTGGACGAGGAAGACGAGGAGCTACGGCAACTCCTCGCGGAGTTCGACACCCTCGCGAAGACGGTGGACTCCCCCGAGGAACGCGAGCAGGTCCGAGCCGCCCGCAACGCCGCGGTCGTCGCCGCCCAGGACGACGACGAGATCTTCGGGCAGGTCATCCGGGGCTACGACCGGGCGGACCTCGCGGAGGCCCTCCTGGGGAGCCTGCTCTTCGGGATCCCGATGTTCGTCGAGGGCGGCACCAACGAGGTGGGGGAGTTCCTGGCGGCGCACCCGCCGTTGCTGGCCGGGACCGTGATCGGCGCGGTCGGGCTCACCATCGGTATCCTGTACGTCGCGGAGATCCAGGACGTGCGGGTCTACAAGCCGATCCTCGGCATCGTCCCCAGACGGTTGGTCGGCGTGCTCGGCGTGGCGTTCGTGAATGCGCTGGTGATGATGACCGTCTGGGGCCGCGTCGAGTGGACGTCACCGCTGCTCGCGTTTGCGACCGTCGTCGTCGCGTTCGTCCCGATGAGCGTCGGCGCGGCGCTGGGCGATATCCTCCCGGGATCGTAGGCGGGGATGCCGGGACGGGAGGACGCGGGGACGGAGGGGACGGGGGGGATGCCCGACCGCTCGCCTCCGGCAGGTCTCTTACGGCTCGATTTCGTGGAACGTCACGTCACCCGAGTCGGTGTCGAGGACGGCGACGTGGTAATCGTCGTCGGCGCCGGGGAACGGGAGGCCGCCGGGGTTGATATGGACGGTCCCGTCGCGGTCCTCGCGGGTCCGCTCGTGGGTGTGCCCGCGGACGACGTAGTCGTACTCGCCGGACGCACAGAGCGCGTCGACGAGCTGTTCGCTCGTGCCGTGGTAGACGGCGACGTCGAGGCCATCGAGGAGCAGGTGGGCGCTCTCACCGTGGTACGTCCCCAACTTCTCGATCGTCTCCGCGAGCGACCACTCGCCGTCGTTGTTGCCGCGGACCGCGTGGAAGTCGAAGTCGGCGTCGAAGACCGAGGCGGTGAAGGGCGCGACGACGTCGCCACAGTGGATGACGGCGTCGACGCCCGCGTCCGCGAACGTCTCGACTGCGCCGTGCGCCAGAGCCAGGTTGTCGTGGGTGTCCGAGCAGAGTCCGACGAGCATCGGGTGGGCATCCGCGGGCCTGCCGCTTCAGCGCTTCGGCCCCTGGATCGATCCCTCGCGTGGCCGAGCGCTACCGCTTCAGGGCTTCGACGGCAGCCAGCGGCTCACCGGTCAGCGCGCGGATGTACGCGCCGCCGGCGATCGAGACGTGCCCGAAGTCGGCCTCGTCGAGCCCGTACATCTCGATCGCGCGGGAGGTGTCGCCGCCGCCGACAACCGAGAAACAGTCCGTCTCGGCGATGGCCTCGAGTACCGTGACGGTGCCGACCGAGAACGCCTCCTCCTCGAAGACACCGAGGGCACCCTTCACGAAGACAGCCTCCGAGTCACGGACGACGTCGGCGTACGCCGCGGCGGTGTCGGAGCCGATGTCGAGAAACGAGACATCCTTCTCTTCGAGGTCGTCGACGGCAACCTCGGCGCGGTCGCCCGCGTCGTCCTCGTACGCCAAATCCGTCGCGAGCGTGATCTGCTCACCGCGCTCGTCGAGCAGGTCAGTGATCAGATCCTGGTTTTGCTCCCACTGGGAGTCATAGAGGTCGGCCTCGGGATCGAGATCAAACCCCACCGGGTGGCCGGCGGCCCGGAGGAACAACTCGCCCGCGATGCCGCCGAGGAGGAAGTCGTCGACCTTCTCTCCGAGGCTGTTCATCACGTCGATGACGTCGGTGGCCTTCGTGCCGCCGACGACCATCGTCACCTGGCCGTCGAACTCCCGCTCGGCGATCGCGGTGTTGGCGTCGTACTCGGTCGCCATCACGCGGCCGGCGTACGCGGGCAACACGAGCGGAAAGCCGACGAGCGACGCGTGCGAGCGGTGGGCCGCCGAGTAGGCGTCGTTGACGTACGCGTCGAAGTGCGGCGCGAGCGTCTGAACGAACTCGGTGTCGGCCTTCGTCTCGGGATCTTCCTCCGGCAACTCCTCGTCGCACATCCGGGTGTTTTCGAGCAGGAGGATCTCCCCTGGGGCGAGCGCTTCGATGGCGTCGATGGCTGCATCGCCGTACGTGTCGTCGACGAAGCCGACGTCGCCGCCGACGTGCGCTTCGAGGATCTCGGCGTGTCCCGCAAGCGAGACGAAGTCGTCGCGGCCGGGCCGTCCCTGGTGGGCGAGCAGGACGACTCGGTGGTCGGCCGCCGCGAGTTCCCGAACGGTCTCGGCGTGGCGCTCGAACCGGCGGTTGTCCTGCGGTTCGCCCTCGGCGATCGGGGAGTTCAGATCGAGGCGGACGAGAACGCGCTGTGCGGGATCGAGGTCGTCGAGGGTTCTGAAGGGGGCTGTGGGCGTGGACATCTGTGGGTGGGTATGTCGTGGGCGTGGTACTTAGTGGAGTCGAAGCGGCTCGCCCCGGCAGTTACCGGGTCGGTGCCGGCCTCCGGGAGAGCGGGAGGCTACTCGTCGGTGATGTAGCGGGCGACGTCGAGCATCCGGTTCGAGAAGCCGTACTCGTTGTCGTACCACGTCAGAATCTTGTAGAGGTCGCCGCCGTTCACCTGGTTCGTCGACTCGAGGTCGACCGTCGAGGAGAAGGGCAGCCCCAGGATGTCCGAAGAGACGACCTCGTCGTCGGTGTAGCCGAGGACACCTGCGAGCGGCCCCGAGTCGGCCGCGTCGCGGAACGTGTCGTTGAGCTCTTCGATCGAGGGCGCTGCCTCCAGCGAGACGACCAGTTCCGTGATCGATCCGTTCGGGACCGGCACGCGGACCGCCATCCCGTCGAGTTTCCCCTCCAGCTGGGGGAGAATCTTCGTCGTCGCCTTCGCCGCGCCCGTCGAGGTGGGTACGATGTTCTCCGCGGCGGCGCGTCCGCGACGCGTCTTCGCCATCGGGCCGTCGATGAGGTTCTGGCTGCCGGTGTACGCGTGGACGGTCGTCAGCATCCCGCTCTCGATGCCGAATTCGTCGTCGAGCACCATCGCGACGGGGCTGACGGAGTTCGTCGTACAGGAGGCGTTCGAGAGCACGTCCTCGCCGTCGTACTCGTCGTGGTTGACGCCGTAGACGATCTGTTTGACCGGCTCCTCGCCCTTCGGGGGCGCGGAGATGACGACCTTGTCGGCGCCCGCTTCCAGATGCGCGGACGCGTCCGCCTTCGTCCGGAAGATGCCGGTACACTCGAGCGCGACGTCGACGTCGAGGTCGTCCCAGGGCAGGTTGGTCGGGTCCTGTACGTCGTACAGTGGGACGGCCGTGTCGCCGACGACGAGGGAATCCCCCTCGCGGGTGACGTCCAGGCGGCCCATCACCGTGTCGTACTTGGCGAGATACGCCATATCCTCGACGTCCATCACGTCGTTGATCCCGACGAGTTCGATTCGTGGGTGGTCACGCACCGCCCGGAGGACGTTGCGCCCGATCCGGCCGAAGCCGTTCAGCCCGACCCGCACCGCATCGGCGTCGTCGACAGTCGCGCCGACGCTGGTTTCCGATTCTTCACTCATATTCGAGTACACTCCGTCCTCCTACTTGAATCCCTGTGACATTGCACTCGAAGGCCGGGCAGCGACGGACGCCGCGCTGTGCTGTCGTTTGACCGGACTCGCACCCACGGAGGATCGGCTCGTCGTCCGGCGCTGTGATCATCTCTTCCGACACCGTGATCGCATCGTCTGGCACCGTGATCGCATCATCTGACACCGTGATCGCATCATCTGACACTGTGATCTCATCATCTGACACTGTGATCTCATCATCTGGCACCGTGATCGCATCGTCCGGCCGATCCCGCCGGGGGGAGAAGGCTTTTCATCGAAACCGACCTAGTCACATCCGATGAGAGACGATCGCGACGACCCGTTCGACGACTTCTTCGACGGCATCGAACGGATGATGGACGAAATGACCGGGAGCGACGCCGCCGGGTTCGCCTCCGAGACCCACGTCGATGTCTACGACGAGGGTGAGACAGTGCGACTTGTCGCCGACCTCCCCGGCGTCGACAAGGACGCGATCGAACTCCAGTGTGACGGCGAGATGCTCACTATCTCCGCCGCCGGTGACCGCCGGGAGTACGACGAGCGCATCCGCCTGCCCGTGCGGGTCGACGAGCACACCGCGGACGCGTCGTTCAACAACGGCGTCCTCCAGGTCTCCTTCGAGAAGGTCGACGACTCCGCGTCGATCGACCTCGAGTAAGGCCGATTTTTCACGACTTCGACTGCTCACCTCACCGCTCAGCAGTCCGACGGATCAGCGACGCGAGCCGGTCCCAAAAGCCCGTCTCGTACTTCTCGTGGTCGATCGTCGGGCGAGCGTTCGTCTCCGAGACGACCGCCCGCTCCCCCGAAACGAGGATGTCGACGCCGAGATAGTCGATCCCGAGCGTCTCGGCGGCCTCGACGGCGAGCGAGCGTAGTTCCGCCGGCACGTCGACCGCCGTCGCCGTCGCACCCCGGTGGACGTTGTGTTTCCATCGCCCCGATTCGCGCGCCGCCGACGGCAGCCGGCGCTCGACACCGCCGACCACCGTCCCGTCGACGACCATCACCCGGTAGTCGCGCGCCTCGGGCAGGAACTCCTGCAGCAGGTACGACCGGTCGCCGGTCGCCCGGTAGTCGTGGACGAGATCCAGGTAATCGACGATGCCGAGAAGCGAGTCGAGGTCAGTCGCCTTCGCAACGCCGACACCCCGGGTCGTGGAGTTGGGTTTGACCACGACTGGAAATCCGATATCGGCAGCGGCAGCGGCGACGTCCTCGTCGCTCGCGGGGTTCGAGACGAACCGCGTCTCCGGGACCCGGACGCCCGCCCGCGCGAGCCCCGCGATGACGCCCGCCTTGTTCCGCGAGGTCACCACGGCGTCGCGGCCGTTCACCCAGGGGATCCGGTGTCGGCCGTCGACGACGCCGCCCTCCATCAGCCGTGACGGGTAGACGAATCCGACGTCGAAGCGGTCGGCGGGCGGCGACGCGAGGTCCACGACCCGCGAGTCCGCCTGCAGGTGCTCGACGGCGATGTCACGATCCGCAAGCGGGTCGCGCATTCGCTCGAACGTCTCCGCAGCCGTCGTTACGGCGAGCCGAAGCATCGGCTGATCGAACGGCGGCAGCCCGCAAAAAGCGAGGGGGTCGCAGCGGCCTGGAGGATCTACGAGACGAGCAGCTTCTCGCCCTTCTCGACGTCGATGCGGCACGGCGGCGACATCTTGTTGTACGCCCGCCGGAGGGCGTCCTTCGCGATGTCGGCGTCCTCGGGGTCACAGTAGATGGTGAACACGCGCTCGCCGTTCTGAACGCGCGCGGCGGTCCCGACAATCTTCCCGAACGCCTGCCGCATCCCGTCGGAGACACGGTCCGCGCCGGCGCCGGTCGCCTGTTTGTTCTCCCGGAGGATCTGGTGGGGGAACTTCCGGAGGACCATCTTGTAGTTCTCCTGGCCGACCTGCTTGAGCATCACGCGGTTGGCGGACAGCCGCGCGGATTCCAGCGAGCCGTGACGGACCTGACACTCCTCTTCGAGTCGGAGGCTGATCTGGACCGGGTAGTCCTGCGGGCCCGTCTGGAGGTTGCCCATATTGTGCTGTGCGATCTTCGAGCCGGGGATCCCTGTGATGTACTCGCGCCGTGTGTAGGACGGCTTCGACAGTTCCCGGTACATCGAGGCGGGTTTGTCGGACATAGTTACTTGTCGAGTACAAGGCCGATTCGCCGTAAAAGCGCTTCGAACTGTCCGCCGGGCTGTCGGCGAGTCGCCTCTCCGCCGAATTCTGGTCGTCCACCACCCCACCGGTGAAACAACTTTGGTCGTCCCGCCCCAGTATCCGACTGTGATCCTGGTCTTCGAAAACGAGGTGGATCCGGAGAGCCGCTTTTTCCTCCCGGAGATCCGTCGCCACCTCGAAGCGGCCGGCGCACGCGTCCGAGTGACCCCCTACGCCGACGAGGGCGGTCGACCCGCGCTCCTCGATGACGCCGACGCGGTCGTTCTCTCGGGAAGCACCGCCGGGGTCTACGAGGCCGACGAGTACCCGTGGATGGACGACCTGCGCGAGGTGGTCGGGGAACTCGTCGCCGAGCGCGTGCCGACGCTTGCGGTCTGCTTCGGCCACCAGATCGTCAACGATACCCTCGGCGGCAGCGTCGAACACCGCGGGTTCCACAAGGGGATCGAGACGGTTCGGCTGGCCGACGATCCGCTGTTCGAGGGCGTCGGCGGGCGCGTCCCGATGATCCACGGCGACTTCGTGACGGAACTCGGCGACCCGATGGAGCGGATCGCGACCGCCGACTACTACGAGGACGTCGGGAGCCGCCACCGCGACGCACCCCTGTGGACCGTCCAGTACCACCCGGAATTCACCGCCGCTCTCCTGCCGCAGATCGAGGCCGACTTCGGGTGGCCAGCAGATTCCGACGCCCGCGACTTCGGGGACGTCTCCGTCGAGCGGACGTTCGCGAACTTCGTTCGACTCGCCGGCGAGGGGTGAGACAGCGCGGTTCCGGTGATGGGTGAGACAGCGCGGTTCCGATGATCCGTCTCACTCCCGGGGAGGCCCGTATCACTCCCCGCCGCCGTCGGCGTCCTCTTCCGGCGGCGCTACCGGGACGAACGCCAGATCTAATTCTTCGAGCAACGATGCCGCCCGGTCGGTCACCGACGGGGCAACGAGGATCCCGCGGACGCCCGAGTCGGGGAACTCAGCGTCGACTGCCTCGACGTACCGCCGCAGTTGGCTCGCGGCCGACGGCCCGACCCGCCGCCGTTTCAGTTCCACGATCACCGGTCGTCCCGCGTCGTCCTCGCCGAACACGTCGACCGGGCCGGCGGCGGTCTCCCGCTCGGTCGCAGTCGGCTCGAACCCCGGTTCGACGAGGCTCGGGTCGTCCAGAATTCGCTGGCGGAGGTCCTCCTCGCTGCCCGTCAGTGTCAGGTCGCTCCGATCCGTGACCTCGTAGGCCGTCACCTGTTCGAGCCGTTCGAAGGCGACGTCGAGCCGTTCGTCGGGCGAGGAGCGTTCGCTCCGGATCCTGAGCCGCCCGTCCCGGACGCTCGCACGGTGGGTACAGCCCGGGGGCTGCCAGTTCACCGGTTCGCGGCTCTCGTCGGTGTGGACGAGCACCGTCCCATCGGGCTTGCAGATCACGAGTCGGTCGCCCGGACCCAGACTCGACGACGCCCGGCCGTCGTACTCGACCGTACATCGCCCGAAGGCGGTCACCATCCGACCGTCGCCGAACGCCCGTTCCAGCAACCCGAGGGCGTCCCGGTGGGCGGGTCGGTGGAGCGTCGTGACTGACATCCGTCTCGTCGGCCGTTGTCGGCGGTCGGATAAAAACCGCGCGCGTCGTCACCGTTTCTTGGATTTGCTGTCGCCACGAAGTGCGCTGCGGGCGACGACGCCTACGATCGCGCCGATCCCGTTGACGGCCGCGTCTGCGACGCTCCCCGAGCGCGCGGCGACGCCGGTCTGCAGCAGTTCGACGGCGCCGCCGGCGGCGGTCGCGACAGCGACGACGAGGATCGCGGTCCGGAGGGTACTTCCCCCGCTTTTTCTCTGTTCCCGGTCGATTCCGTGACTGACGAGCCACGCGAGGACGCCGTAGGCGACGACGTGGGCCAGGGTGTAGCCGTCGATACCGACCGGGACTCCGGTCCCGGTGTCTCCAGCCGCGCTCGCGGTCCCTCCCAGGGCGCTGCCTACTGCTGCGGGATCGACGACCGACGCCAGCACGACGACGACGAGCCACGCGGCGGCCGCGCGGCGGGCGCGCCGCGGTGACCACGGGCCCCGGAATCGGCCGCGTGACATTACCGGAATTCGCTCACCAACCCGTTCAGCATCGCACCCAGGGACTTCCGGAGCGACGGCTTCGTGAGTTCGTCGACCTCCGATCCCGTGAGCTTGAAATCGAACAGCGCGAGGTTCTCCGCGAGGTGCTCTTCGTCGCTCGTCTTCGGAATCACGACGACGTCGCGGTGCTGGGTCGCCCACCGGAGGACGATCTGTGCGGGCGTCCGGTCGTACTCGGCGGCGAGTCGCTGGACGGTGTCATCCTCCAGCGCGATGCCTCGTGCGAGAGGGCTGTACCCGGTGAGAACGAGTCCCTCGTCCTGGCAGTATCCCAGCAACCCGCGTTGCGGCCTGTACGGATGAAACTGAACCTGGTTCGTGACGATGGGGGACGTCGCGGCGTCCCGGGCGCGTTCGAGGAAGACTCGCGGAAAGTTGCTGACGCCGATGTGGTTGACCCGCCCGTCGTCGACGAGTTCGTCCATCGCCCGCATCGTGTCCTCGACCGAGACGATCGGGTTCGGCCAGTGAAGCAACAGGAGGTCGACGTAGGGAGTATCGAGCCGTTCGAGGCTCTCTTTCGTCGAGCGGAGCAGGGCGTCGTAGCCGGCGTTTCGCGGCGAAACCTTCGTCGTCAGAAAGACCGCGTCCCGGTCGACGGCCGCGTCGGCGATCGCGCGCCCGACCTCGGTCTCGTTTTCGTACATCTGCGCGGTGTCGATGTGTCGGTATCCGAGTTCGAGCGCCCGCGAGACCGTCTCGTAACACGATCCGCCCGTGAGCTGCCAGGTCCCGAGTCCCACCTTGGGCACGCGGGCACCGTACGCCTCGGCGTACTCCATCTCGACGTCTCCTTCAGCCATACGGTCCGTTTGGACCCCGCTGCCGAGAACGTGTCGGCGGCGGGCCGGTATGTGCTCGCCGCTGTGGACGTGTCTGTCGTGCTTCCGGCGTTGCGACTCACCGATCAGTTCTCAAAGAGAACACTTCAGAGATCTGCCGGGGTCGAACCGGGCTCGCGTGCCCGGTTCACCGTCAGTCTCCGTTCAGTACGCGGGATCGCCGCGACCCCTTACAGTCGTTCGAGGTTCGTCGCACGCGGACCCTTGTCCGCCTGCTCGATGTCGAACTCGACTTCCTGTCCCTCTTCGAGGTCGGGGCCGCCGATGTCTTCCATGTGGAAGAAGACGTCCTCGTCCGCGTCCTCGGTGGAGATGAAACCGTAACCGCCCGTGTCGTTGAAGAAATCAACCGTGCCGTTTGCCATTGCGCTCGTACCGACGCCCTGCCGGGGGATAACTGTTGTGCGGTACTCGCTACCACGGAACTCCATACTGACTGCGGTCCCTTTTCGCCGGTGCTCGCAACTCTCAGTACCGGCGAGCACCGGTACGAGACTACAACGGTCATCATCAGCCGTCGCGGCCGGTTCCCGTCCGCCATCCTCAGCGTTGCTTTGCGTCTCGCCGCGGCGGTCGCTCACCCGAAGAGCCGCTCGAACAGGGAGCGCTCGTGTGGCCGCTCGGTCAACAGCACGGAGCAGTCGACGTCGTTGATGACGTCGATGTGCAGCGAGTCGGTCAACAGCCGCGAGAGCAGCCCCCGTTCGGTGGCGCCGAGGATCAACAGAGTGTGGTCCGCCGCCGCGCCTTCGATTGCCGCCTCGACTGTACCCGTCTCGACGAGACGTTCGGCGTCGGTGAGGTCGTGATCGAGCGCCCACTCCTCGAGGAACTGCTCGCCCGACTCCCGTTCGGCGTCGCTCCCGACGACGTGGAGGAGCGACACCGCCGAGCCGACAGCCGACTGGAGCAGCTGTACGACCTCGGCGCTCAGGTCCGCGTTCGGGCCGCCGTAGGTGGGCAACAGGATCCGCGAGGCGTCGAAGTCGCGATCCCTGACGACGAGGAAGTCACACGGAAGCTGGTTCGTGAGTTCCGCCAGTGGACGCTCGGCGCGCGCGTCGCTCCACAGGCGGTCCTCCTCCCAGCCCAGCAGGACCAGATCCGACTCCGTCCGCCGGGCGGCGTCGAACACCTCCTCGAACGAACGGTTCGTGACGGTCATCGACGTCTCGAAGTTCACGTCGTAGCCGCGGGCCGTCTGGCGAATCGGAGCCATCAGCCGTTCGGATTCGGCACTGATCCGCTCCCGCTGTCTCCGACTGGGCGCCGACGACCGGTAGCCGGGGGTCTGGACGACGTGGACCGCGTGCACTGTCGCGTCGTCCCGCGCGCTCGCCAGCGTACACGCCACGTCGACGAGATTCGACTCCGTCCGCGGGTTCGCGATCGGGACCATAATGCGGTACTCGTCGCCCCGCGAGAGCGCCCGTTCCGAGGGATCGAGAATCGGGACGTACGACCGGCCGGCGAACCGGCCGAACGCCCACTCCCGTGGCGTCAGCCGCCGCTCGATCCCCGCAAAGCGGGCGGATTCGAGGCGGTCCTCGCTCGTCTGGAAGTAGTTCACGAGCGTGACGAGCGTGATCCCGCCGAGCGTGTTCCCGATGAGCACTGGCAGGACGAACTCAGTCAGGCCGACGACGGCCCCGATCTCGCCGTGGAGCAGGAGATAGAGCGTCTCCGAGAAGGAGACGACGACGTGGAAGAGACCGCCCAGCGGGATCGCCAGGAAGGCCAGGTAGGTCACGACGATGCGGGAGATCGTATCGCGGGAGCTGAACCCGACCCAGACGACGCCCGCGACGATGAGCCCCGCGAAGACCGCCTTGAAGAACAGCGGCCACCAGCCGGTCTCGAAGGCGCCCTTGCGGGAGATCGCGAGCGCCTCCGCCGCGGCGGCCGGGTCGAACACGCCGCCCCACACGAGGACGAGCGTCCCGACTGCGCCGCCGGTGAAGTTGCCGAGGAGGACGATGCTCCAGTGCCTGAGTAGCGTCGGCAGGCTGGCGATCCGCTCTAAGGTCAGCGCGACCGGCGGGAGCGTGTTCTCCGTGTACAGCTGGTAGCCCCCGATGATGATGTAGATGAAACCGAGCGGATACAGGAGCACGCCGAGGATCTTGCTGTCGGTCGCCGCCGACAGCGACGCGTACAGCAGGAAGGTGATGCTGATCGCGAAGCCGGCGGCGATGCCGCTGAAGAAGAGTTCCCGGCCCGAGGAAGTGACCTCCTCGTCGGCCGCGGCGATGATCCGCTGGAACACCTCGTCGGCGGAGAACCGATCCCGGACGGCCTCGCCGACGGCCGGCGCGCCCATCCGCGAGCGCTCGACGGCTTCACGGACCGACTCGTCGAGATCGGCCTTGTCCGGATACGGCTCGCTTTCGCCTCGGTCTCCCGGCTCGGTCCCCTCGTCCCGCTCCGAGTCGTCCATCGGTTAACTCCACCGAGACGGGACGACTTTACTGTGGTGTCTGTGGCAGCCCGCCCGGATCGACCTGCCCGCCGGCTCCGCTCTGTCCAGATCACCAGATACTCCCCTCTCCGCGGCCGAGCACCACCGTGTACCGACGAACCTATCTCGCGGCCGCCTCGGCGGCGATCGCGGCGACAGCGGGCTGCTCGACGCTGACAGGTGGCGGCTCCGGGAGTGACGGGTCAGACGACGAATCCGACGGCGCCGACGTCGAACTCGAAAACACCGACGCGGGCGCGGCAGGAGCCCAGACGCTGCGGGTGCCCGTCGAAGAGTCGCTCGCCGGGGGGACCCTGTCGGTCGTCTCCGCGACGTATCCCCGGGACCGGTTCGTCGTCGACAGCACGAGCCACGACGCCATCACAGTCGGCGTCGACACGGACGACGACGGGAGCCTCGAAGAGGAGTTCGGCGCAGACGCGATCAGCGGCGCCAACAACAACGAGTACTCCTTCGACGTGACCCTGGAGACGGACTACGAACTGACTGAAGGCGACGTTGTCGTTCTCGATTATCCGGCGGTGACGAACCCATCCGAGTCGGGGGAGTACGAGGTGACTGTCACGCTCAACGAGACGCAGGAGACGACCGTGACGCTCGTCGTCGAGTGACGTTCGCCCTGTCGGACTCTACCGTTTTATGAACACCCTCTCTTCTCGGTGAGGCGGCTCTCTCCGAACGCGTGCCCGACAGTATCACTCCTCGGGGTACTTCGGCTCCCGCCGTTCGGCGCGGGAAAGCGCCCGGGCGACGACGTCGCGGACGGAGTCGGAGTCGCCGTCGGGATCTGCCCGGTAGACGTCGCCGTGCCCGGCGTACAGCTCCGAGACGGTCTCGGGCAATCGATCCAGCAGCGTGTCGAGACTCTCGATGAGCCGTTCTCTGGACTGACCCGTGTAGTCCGTCCGGCCGAAACTCCCGTCGTCGAACGCGCCGTCGTTGTAGACGACGACGTCGCCGCTGAACACGCGCGTCTCGCCGACGAAGGAGACGTGGTCCTCGGCGTGGCCGGGCGTGTAGACCACCTCGTAGGACTCGCCGGCAATCTCGACTGTCTCGCCGTCGGCGAGGCCGCCGGTTCGGCGCGGGTGGTCGCCGTAGGCGTACAGGTCGGCGTCGAAACGATCGAGGACGGCGTCGAGTTCGCCGACGTGATCGCCGTGCTGGTGGGTGAGATAGACCGCTTCCAGGTCCTCGACGTGCTCTGCGACGACGTCCTCGACGCCCGGCATCGTGCCGGCGTCGACGAGCGCCGGGGGACTGCCGGCCAGCAGGTACGCGTTACAGGTGAACTCCGTTGCACCCTCCGTGACAGTGTGAATCTCCATAGCGGGTCCGACGCCGGCGGCGACGAAAAAGCCTCGGCCGTCGGCAGCGACGAGATGGTCTCGGCCGTCGGCAGCGACGAGATGGTCTCGACCGCGGTAGCAACAGAACCCCTCGGTCGACAGCGGCAACGACCTCACGCCCCCGTGCATTTTTATCGTTTGCTGTATTACCTTACTATGTATGGGATTTGGGAGCTACGATGAGTCCGAACAGGAGAACCAGGACTTCGACACCGATCTCGAAGACGACGACGGGGTCGCGACCTCCCAGACGGACCACAAGGGGGACGTCGAATTCGAGATCGGCGCGTCGAACGACGAACTTCTCGATCGACTGAAAGACATCAAAGAGGAGTGATACTGATCACTCTCGTCTCTTCCCGCCGAGCGCCGCTAACGGAGGTCGCGCTCGGCGGGAAACAGTGAGAGTAAGCAGTATGAGGCCGCGGAGCGGTGCGTTCGGAACTGCGGAGCGAAACTACACACGGACTTAACCGGTGGTGAAACCCGGAACACGGGCGCTCGGGATTGCTGAGTCGACCAACGAGGAGAGCGGTCAGTGTCTCTTCTGCGGCGCTGTCGTCCGCGCGGACCGCGCAGCCGACGGCTTCGCCTTCGCGACTGCGACCGTCGGCGCCCTCGACGCCACCGACGCCGTCTGTCGGCTCCTCGATCGACTCGACCGGGCGGACGTCCAGTACCTACTCGTCTCCGGCATCGCCCCGGCGTGGTTCAATATGCTCGACCTGTCCCGAATCGCCGAGTACGCCGACCGCCCCGTCATTTCGGTCTCCTACGAGGAGAGCCCCGGGCTGGAGGACGGCTTGCGGGAAGCCTTCGACGGCGAAGCGCTCGATACTCGCCTCGCCCTCTACGAGCGGCTCCCGCCGCGGCGACGGCTCAGCGTGAACGACGAGACGCTGTTCGTCCGAAGTGTCCTTCCCGGCGACGACCGGGAGATGGCGCGCGAGGAGGCCGCGCGGGTCGTTCGGGCCTACACCCCGACCGGCGGCCGTCCCGAACCCCTTCGGGTGGCTCGACTCGCGGCCCGTGGCGCCCGGGCGTGGGACCGCGACCGCAGCACCGGCGACGACAGCACCAGCGCCGGCGATGGCGGCACCGGCGCCGGCGCCGACGATACGGCCGTCGACGACGCGGACCGTCACGGGTAAGTCGCGCCCGTCCGCCTCTCCGATATGACCGCAGAGGACGACGGCGTCGGCGACGGCCCGGTGTCGGGCACGTCGCGATCGGGAGACGACGCTGCGGACGACAACGCGATGGACGACGCCACGGACGCTGCCACTAGGGATGACGCCACGGCCGACGATGCGATGGACGGACTGGCAGTGACGGCCTGCGAGCGCTGTCCGGACCTCGTCGACTCCCGCTCGCAGATCGTCAACGGGGTCGGTCCGGCGGACGCCGAGTTGGTCTTTCTGGGCGAGGCCCCCGGTAAAAACGAGGACGAGGAGGGCGAACCGTTCGTGGGCCGTTCCGGGAGCATCCTCGACGACGCGCTCCGCGATGCGGGGCTCGCCCGCGCGGACGTCCGAATTACGAACTGCGTTCGCTGTCGACCCCCGGAGAACCGCGATCCGACGACCGCGGAACTCGGGAACTGTCGGGGGTACCTCACACAGGAACTCGCCGCGATCGACCCCGAACTCGTCGTGACGCTCGGGAAGGTCCCCTCCGAGCACCTGCTGGAGCGGTCGGTCGCGGTGACGAAGGAGGCGGGCGACGTCGTCGACGTCCGACTCGGCGGCGAGCCGTTTCGCGCGCTCGTCTCCGTCCATCCGGCGGCGACGCTGTACGACGGCAGCCAGCGGGAGACTTTCTTCGAGACGATCGTTCGGGCGGCCGAGATCGCGGGGCTCGGCGAGAGCGACGGCGGGCAGTCGAGCCTCGGCGAGTTCTGACCCACGATGTCGCCACCGAGTCCCGTCGCGGTCCCGGCTGGGGCGACGCCCGACAGTGTCGGAAACGACTTGACCCGCCGTCACGAAGCGATCGTATGAGCGCTCAGACGGTAGCGGACGTCGTCCTCGTCGACTACGGCCTCGGGAACCTCCGGAGCGCCCAGCGCGGCCTCGAACGTGCGGGCGCGTCGGTCTCGATCACCGACGACCCGGCCGACTTCGCGGCCGCCGACGGCATCGTCCTCCCGGGTGTCGGCGCGTTTAGCGAGGGGATGGAGAACGCCGGCCCGTTCCGGCAGCCCCTCGCCGACGCGGCCGACCGCGGCCAGCCGATCTTCGGGATCTGCCTCGGGATGCAGATGCTCCTCACGACGAGCGAGGAGGCCGACCACGCGGGGCAGGGCGAGGTCGAGGGCCTCGACTTCGTGCCCGGCACCAACGTACGGTTCGAGACCGACCTGAAGGTGCCCCATATGGGCTGGAACGAGCTCAACGTCGAACGCGAACACCCGATTGTCGAGGGCGTCGACGGGGAGTACGCGTACTTCGTCCACTCGTACTACGCCGATCCCGAGGATTCGGACGCGGTCGTCGCCTCGACCGACTACGGCGTCCGCTTCCCGGCGGTCGTCGCAAACGAGGACGGCACGATCTTCGGGACGCAGTTCCACCCGGAGAAATCGGGCGAGACCGGGTTGCGGATCCTCCGGAACTTCGTCGAGTACTGCGCCGATCGGTGAGTGCGAGCGGGGGGCGCCGTCATACTGAGTACTCTCGTCGCTTCCTGCCGAGCGCAACCTCCGTTGAGGGCCCTCGGCGGGAACAGTGAGAGTGCTCAGTATCAGTACTCTCTGACGTCCTCGAAACGGCCGTCGTAGGCGACGTGTCCCGGGTGCGTCGGCTCGGTCCCGGACAGGAACAGGCGGTCGATCTTCTTCCAGGAGTTCTCGTAGCCGAGGTGGGCGAACTCGGCGACGGCGCGAGCGACGTGGCGTGCACCCTGGCGGCGTAGCACCCGTCGCGGCGTCCCTGCGTTGAACGCTTCGACGAGATCGGATTCGCTGCCGATCTCGCGGTCGAACGTCGTCCACACTTCGCCCACGCTCCCGAGGAGATGCGCGTACGACGAGCCGAATCCGGGAAGGCCCGCCTCGTCAGCGAGTTCGCGGGCGCGGCGGTTCTGTTGCGGATACGTCTTGAAATTGTGCGTCTCGATGGCGTCGATCCGCTCTACGTTCGCCCGGATGGTCTCCCGGTTCAGGCTCACGTTCAGAAACCCCGGGTGCGGGACGAGGACGGCGGCGTCCTGGCGCTCGAACTCCGCGAGGGCTCCCGCCAGGCTGATGAAGTCCGGGACCGGCTCGGAGAGGCCGATCGCCAGTACGTGCTGACGGTTCCGCCAGCTCCCGGTGAACACCTCACGGGCGGGGACGACGAGCAGGTCCTCGTCCGAGAAGCGCTCTGCGCGCCTGCGGATCTCCGACAGTCGCGTAAAATGCGGCGCGTACACCAGCGCGTCGAGGCCGCGGGCCTTCGCTCGGGCGACGACGCGCTCGTTCAGGAGTTTCACGTGCGGATCGACGCGGGTTGCATCCACCGGATCCGGTCCGGCCCGCGTCGATGTCGCCGCGTCCGAGCGACCGGCCGATGCCGCCACGGCCGTCTCGTCGGTGGACGTCGTCCCCGATTCGGACGCGGCCGTGTCGGTCACGTAGGTCGGTCCGAACGGCCCCGGGTTAGTGGTTTCTATTTCCCCGTGCCTGCGGAACCGTTTTGTCACCGCTGTCCGTCCGTTCGGGTATGTCCCTGTGGAAGTGCGGCATCGACGGCTGCGAGCAGCGCTTCGAGGAGGCCGAGGCCGCGGTCATCCACCAGACGGTCGACCACGACCGCCACGAGTGCACGGTCTGCGGCAGCGTGGTCCCCGACGGGTACTTCGCGATCCGTCACGCCTTCGAGGAGCACTCCCGCGCGGAGTACGTCCGCGCCTACGACGCCGACTCCTCGGCCGTCCGCGTCCGCGAGGAGATCAAGGCCGCCATCGAGGACGAGGCCGACCTCCACTCGGTGGTCGAGGAACTCAAGCGCCGCGACGCGCTGTGAGGCTGCCGGTCATCGGTGATCTCCGCTGTACCTCTCGATAAAACCCGTTCCGTTGCCGAGCGAGAGCGCCCACGCCGCACGGACTGTGTGTTCGGACCGCAAAAACGTCACTACTGTCTCCCGCCGCGACAGCGGGACTACCGCTCGTCGCTGTCGAGGACGCGAATCTGGTCGCCGCGGACGGTGACCGGAATCGGCACCGTCGCCTCGTAGAGTTCGACGGTCACCTGGTCTTTCGTCTCGTCGATCCGCTGGACGCGGGCCTTCTCGCCTTTGAACGGCCCGGCGATCAGTTCGACGATGTCGCCCTCGGCGATGCCCTCCACGTCCGGCGTCGGCGAGAGGAAGTGTTCGACCTCCGCCATCGAGGAGCGGCCCGCCTGGTCGCCGCTCTTGACGAGGCCGCGGGCGTGCGGGATCTCCTCTAAGGCCCGGGTGATCGCGGCGTCGTTGTCGGCCTCGACCATCACGTAACTCGTCAGCGAGTCGGGGGCCAACACCGCGTGGATCTCTTCGGCCTCGCGGTTCGCGATCATGTCGGCGACGGTTCGCTCCTGGCTGGCGGTGGTCTTCACCGAGAAGATCGGCACTTCAGACACCCCCCGGGAGGAAGCTCATCACCGCGTAGATGAGAAAGCCGAGGAACCCAACGAGAAAGATGCCGGCGCCGGCGATGAGGCTGACCTGTGAGAACTCCTCCCACGAGGGCGTGCTCGCCTTCTTCAGCACCGCCACGTAGCTGGCCAGATCGTACTTGACGTCCATCGTTGTTGAGCGATAGGACGCCGGGCTTTTTCTATCTATTGATAGCGCTACCGGTGGATGCGGTGACCCGACACGGGGGAGCCACAGGTCCGGAAGGGACGGACCTGACGGCGAACGCGACTTGGAACTCTCGGTGAGAAAGGCTGAATCAAGACGGCAACGGCCGGGAACGGAGGGATCGGTGCGCTATTCGACGTAGTCGATCTCGGCGCCGCCCTGTCCCTGCGGCGGGGCCTGCGGTTCCGGCTGGGGTTCCTCGTCGCTTCGGCCGTAGATCTGCGGGGATTCGACGCCCGTGACGACGATCATCGTTCGCATCGTGCCGTCGATCTCCTCGTCGACGGAGGTCCCCCAGATGATCCGCGCGTCGGGGTCGATCCGGTCGTAGATCTCCTCGACGACGCCCTCGGCCTCCTCGATGCTCATGTCCGACCCGCCCGTGACGTTCACGAGCGCGGAGTTCGCCCCGGAGATGTCGACGTCGAGCAGCGGCGAGCGCAACGCGCTCTTGACGGAATCTTGGGCCTTCGACTCCGAATCCGACTCGCCGAGGCCGATCATCGCGACGCCGCCCCGCTCCATCACCGTCTTCACGTCGGCGAAGTCGAGGTTGACCAGGCCGGGCTTGGTGATGAGTTCGGTGATTCCTTTCACCGAGCGCATCAGTACCTCGTCGGACACCTTGAACGCCTGCCGGACCGGGAGCTTGCCCACCGCGTCGAGCAGCCGGTCGTTCGGGACCACGATCACCGTGTCGGCGACGTCGCGGAGGCGTTCGAGGCCCGCCTCGGCGTTCGTCCGCCGCACCTCGCCCTCGGCGGTGAACGGCGTCGTGACGATGGCGATCGTGAGCGCGCCGACCTCACGAGCCGCCTTCGCGACGACCGGGGCAGAGCCGGTGCCGGTTCCGCCGCCGAGTCCCGCCGTGACGAAGACCATATCGGAGCCGTCGATGGCGCCGTAGATCTCCTCTTGTGATTCCAGGGCGGCTTCCTCACCGACCTGCGGCAGCGACCCGGCCCCGCGGCCCTGCGTCTTCTGCTCGCCCATCAGGATCTTGGTGTCGGCTTCGATCTCCACGAGGTGCTGGACGTCGGTGTTGGCGGCGACGAGCGTCGCCCCCTCGATGCCCTCCTCGTGCATTCGGTTGACGGTGTTGCCGCCGGCGCCGCCGCAGCCGACGACGGTGATGTCCGTCTGTAAGTCGACGAGAACTTCCTGCAGTTCCTCGTCGGTCATCGTTCCCGTCGGGGGCGCGTCCCCGTCTTCGGGCCCGTCGACGGCGTTCCCATCCCCCGTCTCCTCGGCCTCGTCAATCGCGTCGTCGACGATGGAGTCCATTGTCTGGGGACTCCTACCGGACACAGCCTCATTATCTTTCCCCCTTTCGTCTGACGCGCGTCTGACGCTGAGGCGGGTGTTTTCGGCCGATTCAGCGAAATCGGTCGATCCGGATTCACTCACGAACCGATCCCGAGTTCTCAGAGCTGAGATCGGTTTTGCGCTCAGACCGGGAATCGGACCGTCTCCTCCACCCGAACCTCCTCGGGCGTGACCGTCCGCCCGCCGATCTCGACTGCCTCGCCCCCGGCAAGCCGGCCGAAGGCTGGCCCCTCGGGGACGCCCGCTTCGGCCGCCGCCGCCGGATCGAACGTCTCGCGGGTCGCGACGACCGCTTCAGGCTCGCAGACGACGTCGTCGTACTTTCTCGCCAGTACGTCCGCGAGCGCGTCGACGACCCCATCCAGCGCCGCGGCGTCGGTCACGGCGGCGCGGCCGCGGGGTTTCGTCCCGCCTTCGACGGTCTCGAACGCGAGCACTCGATCACGCAGCACCGCTAGCGTCGCCTCCTGGTCGATCCCCGACGCCTCCGCGAGGAGGTCCGCCGGCAGCGAGACGACCTCGAATTCGTCGAGGGCGTCGGCTCCCGCCCCTTCCGCCGGCGTACCGAACCGAAGCCCGTCGTCGACGGGCCCGAGCGCGTCTTCGAGTGCAGCGACGAGTGCGAGGTCCACGCCGCTCGTGGCTCGCAGGAACGTCTCGTCGACGACCCGGTGGCCGAGGTCGTCGATGACGGCCGCCAGTTCGGGATCGTCGCCGACAAGGAGCGCCCGCGACGCGGCGGACTGCTCGAACGCTCGGTCGATCAGGTCCGCGTTGGCTTCGGGGGCGCCCATCGCTCCCAGCACCCAGTGGGCGGCGACGTGACCGACGCGCCAGTCGGTCTCGCGGACGATCCGCTCGAACTCCGGCGCGTAGTGGCCGCCGCCGAAGCCGACGACGTGCCTGCGTGCCTCCGGAGCATCCGGAGCGATCGCGTCTCGCCCATCTCCATCCGCACCTGCGTCGGGGCCGATCCCCGAGAGTTCCAGCACCGACTGCGCGACGGCACAAGCGCCGGCGGGGTCGTTCCACTCGGACTCGCTGCTCCCGAGTTCGACGAAAAGCGAGGGCGCGCCGACGTCGCTCGGGCCGTGGTGGGTGCACTCGACGCCGACGTCGTAGCGATCCGGCGCGTGGCGGTCGAACGCCGCGACGACCGCCCGCTGAACGTTGGGACACGTCCGGGCGAGTTCGCCCGGTTTGCCGCCGTACTCCGCCGGCCCGAAGTTCCCGGTGAAGTGCGCCGTCAAAAGCGGGCCGGTGTCGCCCGCGTGCCGCGAGAGGAACGCGACGAACGCGGGCGGTTCGGAGAACTCCGCGGCGACGCCGTCGAGTTCGAGGTGCCACCCCTCGAAGCTCCGGAGCTCGAAGTCGCCGTGCCGGTAGTGCGTCTCGGCGTCCCTGCCGGTCGGATCCGTCCGCTCGTCCCACGCGACGAGCGACCGGAGTTGTTCTCCGATGGCGACCGAGGCGGCGTCCGCCCGACTCACGACCAGTCCGATCACGGGGAGGAGTGGTCGCCCCTCGGTATAAAAACTCTCGGAGCGGATCGGGGGGATTGTCCCGGCCCGCGGAGATCGTCCCTGCGACGGTCTACGTCTCGCCGGGTGCCAGCCCGGGCACGATCCGAGAGGGGTTCGCGGAGAAGGCCCGCCGCATCGCGTCTTCCGAGACGTCGAGGGTGAGGATCTCCATCACGCCGACGCTGGGGTGGATCTCGGGGGCGCCGCTGCCGAAGAGCACGCGGTCGGGGTGTTCCAAGAGCGCGCGTTCGAGGACGTCCCGGAACCGGACGCTTCGGGTGTCGAGATACAGCTGGTCGTACTGCCCCAGCAGATCCATCGCATCCATCATCAGGTCACGATCCAGCGGATACCCGCCGAACCCGCCGAGGACGATCGGGAGATCCCGATCGAGGAGCGTCTCGGCGGCGGCCGAGGGCGGGAACGACTGGCCGCCGTTGACGACGAGCGGGAGGCCGACGTCCTCCAGGCGGTCCAGGGTTTCCTCGTCGGGGAGGCCGTCTTCGGCCGGCGCGAGCGTGAAGCCGTGGAATCGGTCGTCGTACGCGTACTGCTCGATGTCGTCGGGACTGGCGTGGTGCTGCTCGCGCGAGGCGGCGAGGTTCCGCAGTCGGGCCGACGCACGGGAGCTCGGGTCGCGGGGGCCGTCGACCCGCGCGAACGCCAGAAACGGGCGGTCGACGCTGAGACGGGCAACGGCGTTGTTAGCCTGCAGATAGCCTTGGCCGGCAGGGGCGCTACCGGACGACGGCGAGACGACCGCCCTGACGACGCCCGCCTGGTGGAGTTCCCGTTCGAGCGCCTCGGGCGTCGTCTCCCGTCCCCGGGTCGCGACCTCCTCCTCGTCGCCCGGTTCCAGGCGCGCGTGGAGGTCGACGACCCTGAACCCGTGGTTCAGTTCGAGCATCGTCGAACACTGTCGTGGCGATCCAAATAGTAGTAGCGCTTGTCGGAGGGATATTGCCCCCGCCGCCGCCGGCGCTACGTCGGCGGCCATATTTCCCATACAGAAGCTGGTAGTATCCGGAAATTTCGGCGGTATAGCCGCAGATTATGCAGGAGTAGAAACCGGAATTATGGCTATAGAGGCGCTCTTTCGGCCGTTAAACCCGAAATATATTTATAGAATCGCTGGCTTATTCCTCTATGGAGTATCATAAGTATGTCGACACGTATGCAACCGCTGTACGTCCTTTCCGAGGATAGCGACCGGACCAGCGGGCGGGACGCCCGCGACTCGAACATCCGGGCTGGCAAAGCCGTCGCGAGCGCGGTTCGGACGACGCTCGGTCCGCGCGGGATGGACAAGATGCTCGTCGACACCTCGGGGGACGTCGTCGTCACCAACGACGGGGCGACGATCCTCCAGGAGATGGACATCGAGCACCCCGCCGCGCAGATGATCGTCGAGGTGGCGGAGACCCAAGAGGAAAGCGTCGGCGACGGGACGACCACGGCGGCCGTGTTGACAGGCGAACTCCTGCGCCGGGCGGAGGACCTGCTCGACGACGACATCCACCCGACGGTGGTCGTCGAGGGGTACCACGAGGCAGTCGGGCTGGCACAGGAGGCGATCGCCGAGCAGACCCTCGACGTCGAACTCGACGACGAGGTGCTGGCGGCGGTCGCCGAGTCGTCGATGACGGGCAAGGGGACCGGTGACGTCGCCGCGGACGTCCTGGCCGACGTCGTCGTCGGCGCGGTTCGTGCCGTCTACGAAGCGGGCGAACCGATCGCCGACGACGACGTCCGGATCCACACGCAGACCGGGGCGTCCTCCTCGTCGACCGAACTGGTCGAAGGGGTCGTCGTCGACGAGGAACGCCTCCACGACGGGATGCCGCGGACCGTCGAGGACGCCACTGTCGCCGTCGTCGATACGAAACTCGACATCCGCGAGGGCGAGGCCGACGCGGAGTACACCATCTCGTCGGTCGAACAGCTCGAGGCCGCAATCGACGCCGAGGACGAGGAGCTCCGCGGCTACGCGACGGCGTTTGCCGACGCCGGCGTCGACGTCGTGGTCTGTACGAAGTCGGTCTCCGACCGCGTCGCAAACCACCTCACGAAGCACGGTATCCTCGCGTTCGAGAGTGTCAAAAGCGGGGACGCAAGCGCCGTCGCGCGAGCGACCGGCGCCCGGCAACTCGGCGACGTGCGCGACCTGACCCCGTCGGACTTCGGCCGCGCCGAGCGCATCTCGATCCGAACGTTCGGGGACGACGAACTCACCTTCGTCGAGGGCGGTGACGCCGCCGAGACTGTGACGATCCTGCTCCGCGGCGGGACAGAGCACATCGTCGAGGAACTCGAACGCGCGATCAACGACGCTGTCGACGTGACCGTCGCCGCGATCGAGTCCGGCGGCGTCGTGCCCGGGGCCGGCTCGACCGAGATCGCGATCGCCGAGCACCTCCGATCGGCCGTGGCCGGGATCGACGGCCGCAAGCAGCTTGCCGTCGAGGCGTTCGCCGACGCGGTGGAGGCGCTCCCCCGGACGCTCGCGACGAACGCCGGGATGGATCCGATCGACGCCGTCGTCGAACTCCGCTCGACCTTCGACAGCGAGGGGGCGGCGGGCGTCATCGCGACCGGCCGGACTGGCGAGATCGGAGATCCGATCGATGCCAGGGTGTTCGATCCCGCGGCGGTGAAGCGCGACGCCGTCACTGGCGCCAGTGAGGCCGCGACGATGGTCATCCGCATCGACGACGTCATCGCCGCGAACTGACGCCGACCGCGCCTACAGCCGGCCTGACGCCGACCGCGCCTACGGCCGGCCAGTTTCCGCCCCGCCGCTATTTTGCGTCGATCTGGACGCTATCGCCGGCCGCGAGGTCGAACGCCTCGTCGCCGCGCCCCTGGTTTACGTCGCACTCGACGTAGCCGTGACTCCCGACTGTCACGAGCCGGGAGCCGGTCGGGACCGCCGCGAACGCCCGCGCGACCGTCGCTGCTGTCCCGTTCACCCGGACTGTCTCCCCGCTTCGATCGTCCAAGAACGATCCCGGGACGTTCGTGATCGCGTTGCCGAAGTCGTCGACGACGAGGACCTCTCCCCGGGCTCCGTCGCCGCTGACGTCCGCATCGGGGAACTGACAGTCGACGACGGTCTCCGGGGTGGCCTCTGCCGGGAACGACTCCACCGACGACAGTGCCTCCATCGTCTCGATTGCGTCGACGCCGGCCTCGTGCACCGCCGCGGCCGCGGGGGCGAACACGTCGCGGCCGTGGAACGTCGAGGAGGCGGGATCCGCGTATTCGTAGGCGAAACACTGGATCTCGGCGCCTGTCTCACTCGTGTTTTCGGCCGCTTCGCCGCTCGCGCCCTCGGCGCCTTCCGCCGCCGCGATCCGGCGCGCCGCGGGCAGCAACACTCCGTTGTCGGGGCCGACGAGCGCGTGTCGCCCCGCGCGGACGACGAGCGCGTCACGGTCGGTGCCGACGCCGGGGTCGACGACGACGAGATGGACTGCCGGGGGGAAGTACGGGAGGATCTCGCGACACCAGAAGGCCGCTGCTCGCACGTCCTGCCGGGGGAAATCGTGGGCGACGTCGACGAGTCGGGCGTCGGTCCGCTGGAGGATGACCCCTTTCATCGCTGCGGGGTACGGGGAGCCGAAGTCGGAGGCGAGGGTGATCATCGGGCCGTCGTACGCCGTTCGGCCACTTACGCGCTCTGTTGCGTGGCCGTCGTCGCTGCCTCACTCGGGGTCGTCGCTCTCGTCGCCGGTGGCGTCGGTGTCGCTGACGCGCTGGATCCGCTCGATGCCGTCGATCTCGTCGACCACGTCGACGACGGGCTGGGGGACGAGACTCTCCCAGTCGCCGCCGCGGATCATCCGCTCGCGGAGTTCCGCGCCCTCCAGGACGTCGCGGTTGAACATCGGCGACTGCCGGACCTCGACGCCCGCCTCGGAGAACAGCTGGATGACGAGCGGGTTGTTCGAGTACGCGACGTCGAAGGCCGGCGACATACTCTGGACGTGGCTCACCCACACCGAGTTGCGCTCGAGGTCCTCGATCGGGACCGCGTAGGTGGTGATGTCCAGATCGACGACGGACTTCGTCACCATCATCACGCGCTCGCCGGCCGTAAACGGGTTCCGGGGGGTGTGGGAGTCGCCCGCCGACCCGATGCCGAGCACCAGTTCGTCGACCTCGCTTGCGATCTCCTCGACCATCCGGTGGTGCCCGTTATGATAGGGCTGGAACCGGCCGATGTAGAACCCCCGCATACGTCGTCTCTCGCCCCCATCGTTTATAAATTCCGCGAGACCGTTCAAGTCCACAGAATACCGCCTTTAACGGCTTGTACGGGCTTTTTCACCGTAGCGCATAGGGTGCACGTGAGGAGAAAGTATATCAGTCGCCCGACCGTCGTTATCAATAGCGAATCATTCTATGAGTAACGACACGGAAGCCGACGAGAACGCCCCCGACGAGGGGGACGGCGTCACCGACGAGGCGCCCGACTCGCCGCCGTCCGACCACACGGGCGGGGCGAACAACGGAGTCAGCGGCCCGCCGGAGGACCCGCTGGGTCCCGAGGAGCGCGGTCCCGCGCCGGACGAGCACGGTCGACCTCCCGAGGGTCGAGACGAGGCCCCTGACGATACCGAGGGGACGATCGACGACCTCGGCAGCGACGTCGAGGTCGACGCGGAAGTGGCGGACGACGTCGACGAGGACGACCTCCTCGGCGGCCTCAAGATCGACTCGACCGAGGAGATCGACGTGCCGGACCGGCTCGTCGACCAGGTCATCGGGCAGGAACACGCTCGCGACGTCGTAATGAAAGCCGCAAAGCAGCGGCGGCACGTGATGATGATCGGCTCGCCCGGGACGGGCAAGTCGATGCTCGCGAAGGCGATGTCCGAACTCCTGCCGCCGGAAGAACTCCAGGACGTCCTCGTCTATCACAACCCCGACGACGGCAACAACCCCAAGGTGCGGACCGTGCCCGCCGGAAAGGGCGACCAGATCGTCGAGGCCCACAAGGAGGAGGCCCGCAAGCGCAACCAGATGCGCTCTTTCCTGATGTGGATCATCATCGCCATCGTCATCGGCTACTCCTTCATCATCGCCGGGCAGATCCTGCTCGGCATCCTCGCGGCCGGCGTCATCTACCTCGCCTTCCGCTACGGCTCCCGCGGCGGCGACGCGATGGTGCCGAACCTCATCGTCAACAACGCCGACACGACGACTGCGCCCTTCGAGGACGCGACGGGCGCCCACGCCGGCGCACTGCTCGGCGACGTCCGCCACGACCCGTTCCAGTCCGGCGGGATGGAGACGCCGAGTCACGACCGCGTCGAACCCGGCGCGATCCACAAGGCGAACAAGGGCGTGCTGTTCATCGACGAGATCAACACGCTCGACATCCGCAGCCAGCAGCACCTGATGACCGCGATCCAGGAGGGCGAGTTCCACATCACCGGCCAGTCCGAGCGCTCCTCCGGCGCGATGGTCCAGACGGAACCGGTCCCGACGGACTTCATTATGATCGCCGCCGGGAACCTCGACGCGATGGAGAACATGCACCCGGCCCTGCGCTCGCGGATCAAGGGCTACGGGTACGAGGTGTATATGGACGACACCATCGAGGACACCCCCGAGATGCGCCGGAAGTACGCCCGCTTCGTGGCCCAGGAGGTCAGCAAGGACGGCCGCCTGCCCGAGTACTCCGCGGAAGCGATCGAGGAGGTCATCCTCGAAGCGCGGCGCCGGGCGGGCCGCAAGGGCCACCTGACCCTGAAGCTTCGGAATCTGGGTGGCCTCGTCCGGGTCGCGGGCGACATCGCCCGATCGGAGGACGCCGACTTCGTCACGCGCGATCACGTGCTACAGGCGAAGGGCCGCAGCCGCTCGATCGAACAGCAGCTCGCCGACGACTACATCGAACGCCGGAAGGACTACGAACTGCAGGTCTCGGAAGGCTACGAGGTCGGCCGCGTCAACGGGCTCGCCGTGATGGGCGAAGACTCCGGGATTATGCTCCCGGTGATGGCCGAGGTCACGCCCTCGCAGGGCCCCGGTGAGGTCATCGCGACCGGGCAGCTCAAGGAGATGGCCCAGGAGGCCGTCTCGAACGTCTCGGCGATCATCAAGAAGTTCTCCGACGAGAACATCTCCGAGAAGGACATCCACATCCAGTTCGTCCAGACGGGCCAGCAGGGCGTCGACGGCGACTCGGCGTCGATCACGGTCGCGACGGCCGTGATCTCCGCGCTCGAAGGCGTCGGCGTCGATCAGTCGCTCGCGATGACGGGGAGTCTCTCCGTCCGCGGCGACGTGCTCCCGGTCGGCGGCGTCACGCACAAGATCGAAGCGGCCGCCAAATCCGGCTGCACCCGGGTCATCATCCCCGCGGCGAATATGCAGGACGTGATGATCGAAGACGAGTACGAGGAGATGGTCGAGATCATTCCGGTTTCGCACATCAGCGAGGTCCTCGACATCGCCCTCGAAGGCGAGGCCGAGAAGGACTCGCTGGTCGCCCGCCTCAAGAGCATCACCGGCTCGGCGCTCTCGCAGGGCGAGGCCGTCTCCGGCCCGTCCAGCCCGAGCCCGCAGTAATCTTCGATGCCCGCGTGGGCGACGTTCGCCGGTTTCGCGTTCGTCGTCACCACGGGCCTGCTCTTGCTGTCGTACGCGTCTCGTGGCGCGATTCCAGACGACGAGCCGGCGGTCTCTCTCGACGAGGAGTCAGGGGCCTCTTCCGACGAGGAGTCAGGGGCCTCTTCCGACGAGGAGTCAGGGATCTCTTCCGACGAGGAGTCAGGGATCTCTTCCGGCGATCAGCCGATCGCCGCCCACGACGCCGGCGGAGCAGACCACCACGATGTCGCCGGAGCAGGCCGTCACGACGACGTCAACGGCACGAGCCATCACGACGACGTCAACGGCACGAGCCATCACGACGACGATCCCGTTTCCGACCACGCCGGTGCGGTTCGGGGACCGATCCCGGAATCCCGCTCGACGTCGGCAGAGAGAGCCGAGGCGCCGGACGTGGGACCTGGTCCGCTGCCGGCCGATGCGGACTCCCCGCCGGCGACGCCAGAACTCGCGCGGGGGCCCCCGGACCTCTCGACGGGGGCGCTCCTGGCGAACGTCGCACTCTCGCAGGGACTGTTCGGGGTGTTGCTGCTGGCGGGGGCGTGGTACGCCGAGATCCCGGCGTGGGCGTTCGGCGTGACGCCGGACACGATAGGTCCGGAAGCAATCGCCCTCGGCGCCGTGTTCGGGGTCGCACTCTACGCTGCTAACGAGGCCGGCGCTGCTCTCGGCGCGCAGTTCGACCTCGGCGGCGGGGAGCGACTGCGACGTGCGCTCGCACCGGAGACGCCGCTCGGGTGGGCGACGCTGCTTTTGGTCGTCCTGCCCATCATCGCCGGCTTCGAGGAACTGCTCTTCCGCGGAGCGCTCATTGGCGTTATGGCGGCCGGGTTCGAGGTGTCGCCGTGGCTCCTTGCGGTCCTCTCCTCCGGCGCGTTCGCGCTCGGCCACGGCGCGCAGGGTCGACTCGGCGTGGTGGTGACCGGCGCGCTCGGTTTCGTTCTCGCGGCGGGGTATATCGTCACCGGGAGCCTGCTCGTCGTCGCCGTCGCCCACTACCTGGTGAACGCCCTGGAGTTTCTCGTCCACGAGGGGCTCGGGGTCGAGTGGCCGCCCGAGGCGGACTGACCGCGGCTGTCGCGGGCTCACACTTTTGCCCGCGGGGGACGCGAAGTCGGTATGGACAGGCGCTCGCGGACGATCCTGCAGTCGGTGCTCGTCGGCTACCTGGCGCTGCTCGCGGCGTCGATTATCACGGGAAATCCGGTGGTCCAGACCGCCGCTGACCTCGGCTTCGCCGCCGTTGTCGGCTTCTTCGGGTACGTCGTGTACACGAACCGCTCCCTGTCGGACGACGAGCGCATCGTAATCGGAACCGCTGCCGCGTTCGTGCTCGCGGGCGTGACACAGTTGCTCGCACTCGTCCCGGGCTTCGAAACCGTGTCGGTGGCGTCGACGGGGCTGTTCGTCCTCGGGTTCCTCGGCTACTTTCTCCTGCGACGGCAGTGAGCGGGAGAGCGGCCTCCACCCGTACTCCGCGAGGCCGCCGTCGACCGCCAGTCGGGCCGCTCACCCGGATTCGATCCCGCGCAGTCGTTCCGCGACGGCTGCCGGTTCACCGCCGGGCGCGTCGCGGACGCGGTGGTCCGGCACGAAAAGCGGCACCGGATTCTCCGAGAGAGCCTCACGTGCGGTCTCGACGTCGCCGGCTTCGTCGGGATCGAGGCCAGCCATCCGGACGACGCGCTCGACCGTCACCGTCTCGCCGTAGGGGACGTTGCGCGTCGCCTCCAGGACGCGACGGTGGTCTCTGGGAACCGTCAGGCCGATCTCGACGTCGTCGAAGTGGTCCGACTCGCCGTCGAGGTACGCGAAGACGCGATCGAGCAGCGGATGGGCCGTCTCGGCGTCGTCCGGGAGCGTCGTCGGGAACGACACGCCGATGACGCGGCCGCCGACGATGCCGATCTCGACGGATCGATCCAGGCGGTCCGACTCGCGGGCGAAGACGCCGTCGTCCATAGTCGCGTTCCGCGGCCGACGGCCTTGAACCTTGACGGTCCGGGAATGGAGGCCGGTCTTGACGCTCGACGACCGTGGTACCCGATGGCCTACCGGCCGATCGTCCCCTGCCGCGTGATCGGCGCGTCGGGGTCGATGGCGAACGCGACGAGGATGGAATCCTCTCTCGCGGTCACCGGGACTTCGCCGTCGCCGGTCACCAGCGCGCTCTCGGTGTAGCCGACCTCGGCCGCCTCGTCCCCGATCGTGACCGCGCCATCGAACACGTAGAGGTAGGTATCCCAGCCGGAACGGGTAGGCAACGTGACGGTCGCTCCGCCGTTGAGCCGACAGTCGTGGCAGTGTACGGCGTTGCGGACGGACAGCGGCGCATCGCTGCCGGCGGGGCCGAAGAGGTGCCGCCACTCGTTTGGGGCCACGTCGGGGAGCTGCTCGTGTTGGATGCCGGGGTCGAGATCGAGGCTGTGTGGGCGGACGAAGATCTGGAGCATCCGCAGCGGCGGATCGTCGGCCAGCGTCTCCTCGGCGTGCCAGAAGCCGCTGCCCGCGTTCATCACCAGCAGGTGTTCGGGATCCGTGACGAGTTCGTTGCCCTGGCGGTCGTCGTGGCGCATCACCCCCTCCGGGACCCAGGAGACGATCTCCTCGTTTCTGTGCTGGTGCATCCGAATCAGCGTGCCGGGGTCCATAAACGACTCCACGACCGTCGCCAGCGGGCCGTAGCCGTGGTCCTCGTGGCCCGGGAGCGCTCGCCCGGGGAAGTTGAAGTGGATCCTGAATTCGCCCTGGTTCTGTGAGACGTCCGTCCGGGGCGCCGTGTGGATCCCGGGCGCCTCGCCGGTCGCAGCCGACTCGTTCATTCCCAAAAGCACGTGCTCTGTGGCTTTATGGATTCCCCGGTCGGGAGCCGTCGTGTCGGGACGGTCCCGTGTCGCTGGTGGCGGGGCCGGTGGCGAACGCCGGCGACGCGCAAGCCTTATGTGCAGAAGAGTCCGTTAATGCACATAGATGAACGCTAGTGAGGACAAACTTGCGCCGGCAGTCAGGTCGATCCTCGAGTCGGCCCGGGAGCGGTCCGGCGGCGGGGACCGACTCGCCGTCGACGCCCGGTCGTTCCCCGCGGCGGTCGCAGCCGCGGAGGCGTCGGGGCGGGTACCGGTCGTCGCCGAGGTCAAGCCGACCAGCCCGACGACGGAGGGCGAACGGACGGACGACCCGGTCGAACTCGCCCGCGGGATGGTCGACGGCGGCGCGACGGCGCTGTCGGTGCTGACCGAACCCGAACACTTCGGGGGCTCGACGGCGAGGCTCCAGCGGATCCGCGAGGCCGTCGACGTGCCCGTTCTCCGGAAGGATTTCGTCGTCCGCGAGGCGCAACTGGACGCCGTCGCGTCGGATCTGCTGCTTCTCATCGTTCGCTTCCTCGACGAGGAGGGGACCGACTCGCTCGCGACGCTGTACGAAGCGGCGAAAGCGCGGGGCTTCCAGCCGCTCGTTGAGGTTCACACTCGCGCGGAACTGGAACAGGCCCTCGACGTCGGCGCGGAGATCATCGGCGTCAACAACCGGGACCTGGGCCAACTGGAAGTCGATCTCGGGACGTTCGAGCGGATCGCACCGCACGTCCCCGACGACGTGACGCTCCTGGCCGAAAGCGGGATCACGACCGTCGACGACGTGCGGCGGATGCGGGCGGCCGGCGCCGACGCGCTCCTGATCGGGACGGCGATTATGGACGGCGACGTGCGAGCCAACACCGAGCGGTTCACGGCTGTCGACGCCGAACCGCCGGACCGGGAATCGATGCAGGGAGCGCCGACGGACCGGGAGTCGGTGCAGGGAGCGCCGACAGGCGCGGCACATAAGAGCGAAGAGCCGACAGATACGACACCGACGAACACGGATTCCGACTCACGATGACACAGCAATACGCGGACGGCAAATTCGGCAAGTACGGCGGACAGTACGTTCCCGAGGCGCTGATGCCGGCGATCGAGGAGCTGACGGACGCCTACCAGCGCTACGTACTGGCAAACGAGGACGGCTTTATGGACGAGTTCCGCGAGCGACTGCGGGACTTCGGCGGGCGACCGACGCCGACGCAGTACGCGGGTCGGCTCTCCGAGCGGTACGGTCGGGACATCTACCTGAAGCGGGAAGACCTGCTCCACGGCGGCGCCCACAAGCTCAACAACGCGCTCGGCCAGGTCCTGCTGGCGAAGTATATGGGTAAAGAGCGGATCGTCGCCGAGACCGGCGCGGGCCAGCACGGCACTGCGACGGCGATGGCGGCGGCGCACCTGGGAATGCCGTGTGAGATCTATATGGGCGAACGCGACATCAACCGCCAGCGGCCCAACGTCTTCCGGATGCGGCTCAACGGCTCGGCGGTGAACCCCGTCACGACCGGCCGCGGCACGCTGAAGGAGGCCATCTCCGAGACGATGCGCGACTGGGCGACGAACGTCGAGGACACCCACTACGTCATCGGCTCGATCGTCGGTCCGCACCCCTTCCCGGCGATGGTCCGGGACTTCCAGGCGGTCATCTCCGAGGAGGCGCGCCGCCAACTCCGCGAGAAGACGGGCGGGCTGCCGGATTCCGTCCTCGCGTGCGCCGGCGGCGGCTCGAACACGATGGGGACCTTCGCGCACTTCGTCGACGACGCGGAACGGCGTTCCGCGGACGAATCGCGCGGCGACGAGCCGCGAGACGACGCCGGTGTTGCCCTCTACGCCGTCGAAGCGGGCGGATCGACCCTCGACGTCGACGAGGAAGCCGGCGTCGCGCCGAACTCCGCGTCGCTGTCGACCGGCGAGGAGGGCGTCCTCCACGGCGCGCGGACGAAGCTCCTGCAGGACAGCGACGGCCAGATTATGGAGAGCCACAGCGTCTCAGCCGGCCTCGACTACGCCGGCGTCGGCCCGGAGCTCGCGCAACTCGTCGACGACGGGCGCGTCAACGCGGTCAACGTCGACGACGACAGCGCGCTGGAAGCCTTCCACCGGCTCTCGCAGTTGGAGGGAATCATCCCGGCCCTGGAGACCGCTCACGCGTTCGGCTACCTCGAAGAGAACTACGAAGACCTGGGTGACACCGTGCTCGTGAACGTCTCCGGCCGCGGCGACAAGGACCTCGAAACCGTCATCGAGGAGACCGAAAAGCGGGACATCGACGCCGCGCCCTCGCTCGCGGAGTTCTCGGGGGGGATCTGAGATGGGCGACGCGACCGACACCGCCAGCGACACCGACGGAACGGGGGCCGACGGCAGCCGCGACGACGCGGACGGACTGAGGACCGACGGCGGCGAAGCCGCCGACGCTGCCGCCCGCGACTCGGACCTCGAAGCCGCGTTCGCCGACGGACCGGCGTTCATCCCGTACCTCGCAGCCGGCGACCCGGACTACGAGTCCTCGCTCGAATACGTCGAGGCGCTCGCCCGCGGCGGCGCAGACGTCATCGAACTCGGCCTCCCCTTCTCGGAACCCATCGCGGAGGGGCCGACGATCCAGGGCGCCATCGTCAGGGCGCTGGAGGGCGGGATGACGCCCGATCGCTTCTTCGCGTTCGTCGAGGACCTCGACGTCGACGTCCCGCTGGTCTGTATGACGTACTACAACCTCATCTACCAGTACGGGGAAAGCGAGGCGCAGGGCGCCTCGGACGCGAGCGGCGACGCCGCGAGCCCCGGTCCCCGGGCGTTCGTCGAGCGCGCCGCCGAGGTCGGGCTCTCTGGGTTCGTCGTCCCCGACCTCCCCGCCGAGGAGGCGGACCCCCTGCGGGAGGCCTGCGACGAGTTCGGCCTGGACCTGGTGTTCATCGTCGCGCCGACGACCCGCGGCGAGCGCCTCGATCGGATTATGTCGCAGGTGTCCGGGTACGTGTACGTCCAGGCCCGACTGGGCGTGACGGGCGCGAAAGACGACGTCTCCGGCCAGACCGAAGAGAGCCTCGCCCGCATCGCCGACTACGACGTCCCGAAGGCGGTCGGCTTCGGGATCAAGCGCGGGGAACACGCCGAACGGATCGTCGCCGGCGGCGCCGACGGGATCATCGTCGGCAGCGCGCTCGTCGACATCGTCGCCGAAGGCGCCGAATCGGGCGATTCGGCCGAGACAGTCGCTGACAGGCTGGAAGCGAAGGCACACGAACTCAAGGAGGGTGCGCTCCGCGGGTACGAACAACGCGTGCCCCAAGCGGAAGGCAAATAACCGACGGTTGCCACAGTCTCACACACGATGAACACAGGACGTTCCGCGCGACTCGACCGGATCTCGACAGCAGGGCGATACCTCATCGTCCCGATGGACCACGGTATCACACTCGGGCCCGTCAAAGGGCTCGTCGACCTCGAATCGACCGTCGACGCGATCACGCGCGGCGGTGCAGACGCCGTCCTCACGCAGAAGGGCGTCGCGCCGCGCGTACACGGCAACAAGAACGGCAAGGGATACATCGTTCACCTCAACGGCTCGACCGCGATCGGTCCCGACTCGAACGACAAGCGCAAGACCGGCAGCGTCGAGGAGGCGCTGCGCGTCGGCGCCGACGCCGTCTCCTTCCACATCAACGTCGGCAGCGACCACGAGCCGGAGCAGCTGACCGAACTCGGCGACCTCACCGAGACCGCCCACCGGCTCGGGATTCCCGTCTTGGCGATGAGCTACGCGCGCGGCCCCGGGGTCGACGAACACGACGCAGAGAGCCTCGCCCACGCCGTCCGCATCGCCGAGGAACTCGGCGCCGACGTCGTCAAGACCGCCTACTCCGGCGATCCCGACTCCTTCGAGCGTGTCTGTGCGGCGACGCGACTGCCGGTTGTCATCGCCGGCGGCAGCCGCGGGACCGACCGCGAGACCGCGGAGATGGTTCGCGGCGCAATGAACGCCGGCGCGGCCGGTGTTTCGATGGGACGCTCGATCTTCCAGCACGACGATCCCGAAGCGATCACCCGCGCGGTCAGCGCGATCATCCACGACGACGCATCAGCCGGCGAGGCCGTCGAGGCTGCCGGACTCGGCCTCGAAGCGTAGCGACTCCGGTTCTTTCCGTTGCCGTCCGGACGCGCTCCAATTGTTCCCGTCGCCATCCGGAGGCGTCTGTCCACAAGCCCGCGCGCTTATGCCCGTGGCGGGCCAACCGTCGGATATGCCTACGACGCTCGAAGTTCGGTGTACCGACGACGAGTGTGAACTCGATATGTTCGAGCTGCACTACACCTACGATATGCCCGAGGAGGTCGGCGTCGCCGACTTCGTCTGCCCGTACTGTCGCGAGAGCGCTCCCCTGGAGGCGATCGAACTATGAGCGGGTTCGAGACGCCCGACGACCTCGATGGGCCGGATCGGCTCCGGGAACTGGGTGAGGAACTCGCCGAGAACGCCCTCGAACGCGTCGGCCGAGCGGTCGCCCGCGTGCAAGAACGAAAGCCGCTCCCGTACGACCTGCTCGAAAGCGACGATGCCTTCCTCGTCGTATTCGACGCCCCGGGCGTCCGCGGGAAGGACGTGCAGGTCCGCTTCGAGGATCGGGAGGTCCGGGTTCGGATCGACCGCTTCCGCGACTTCCACGAGGGCTTCGAGATGCGTCTCCCCGGCCGTGGGCTCTCGCTGGACGGCGTCGCGCCGCTGCCGGCGGGCGCTCCGGTCGATCCCGACGGCGCGACCGCGACAGTCACGGAGTCCGGCACGCTGCAGGTTCGGATTCCCAAAGTCGACGCCGAGTCCGAAGCGGAGTAACAGTCCCCGCCGCTACACGGGCAGTTCGGCGTCGGGATCGACCTCGCGGTCGGGTTCCGGCGGCATCGTCCAGTCGGTCGTGAGTTCGAGCAACTGGACGAGCATCACACCGGTCGCGCCCCAGACCGTGTAGTCGCCGACGTGGAAGAAGTGGATGCGTCGGGCGTCGTACTCGGGGTGTTCGCGGCGTTCGGATTCGTAGTTCGCCGGATCGGTCAGCTCCGCGACCGACAGCGCGACGACCTCGGCCACCTCGCGTTCGTCGGGGTCGTACGAGCGGTCGGGCACACGCCCGACGAACGGCCGCACGGAGTAGTCCGTCACCGTCAGGATGTCGTCGAGGCGGCCGACGACGGTCGCCTCCTCGGATCGCAGTCCGATCTCCTCGTCGGCCTCCCGCAGCGCAGTCGACACGAGACCCTCGTCCTCAGGCTCGCGTGACCCGCCCGGGAAACTCATCTGTCCGGGATGTTCCCCGAGATGGTCCGCACGCTTCGTAAACAGGATGTGCGCATCGCCGTCGCGGTAGAGCACCGGTGCGAGCACTGCTGCCTCCTGGCCCGCGTCCTCGACAGCATCCGGCGTGTGCGTCGACACCCCCGAGAGATCCATACTCGTCACCGGTTACGACCCGAGAGGGCTTATACTGTCGGCTGAAGATCCGTGAAGAATACCGCCGATCGGACGCCGACGGTTCCAAAATAGACGGATGGCTCCACCGCGACCGGGACCGCTCCCGCGCTTACTCCGCGTCGAGCGCGTCGTCGAGACGGTCGCGAACGTCGTCGACGGCGACGGCGCCGCTCCACACCTCCACGTCGTAGGTCACATCGAGGAGCCGATGGATCGTTCCCTCGTCGCCCGCGTCGACGGCGCGGGCGGCGTCGGTCCGGAGCCGTTCGGCGACCGCGCGGCCGGCCGCCTCGCGATCGACGTCACGCGTCGGAATATCGAGAATGTGTGGCAGATCCTCCGCGTTCGCCGGCAGCGTGGGGAACGCGACCGGGCCGGGCGCCAAAAGCGGGTTCCCATCGTCGTAGCGAACGAGGGCGTATGCAGCGACGGCGTCTTCGATCGCGTCGGTGACCGACTCGGCGTCGACTTCCTGGCCCCGCTTGAACGCCAGTTCTTCGATCGCCTGTTCGAGTTCCCCTGGCGTGAGCGCCCCGAAGAGGTCGACGATGCCGGCCAGTTCGTCGGCGTCATTGGCGACTGAATCAACATCGTCGGCGTCATTGGCGACTGAATCCACATCCTCGACGTCATTGGCAACTGAATCGGCGTCGTCGGCGTCATTAGCAATTGAATCCACATCGTCGGCGTCATTGGCGACTGCATCCGCGTCGTCGGCGTCGGTGGGGTCCTCGTCGCCCGCCTCCTCGCTCCTCGCCGACGGCCCAGTCTCGCCATCAGTCATCGTCCTGTCCGGGTGCTTCCGCCTGCGTGGCGTCGACGACGGCCTCGACGTCTGCCGTCGCGGCGTCAGTGACGGCTTCCGCCGTGACCGGCGCATCGGCCCACGCCGGCAGTCGGTCGTCGGGGCTGGTCGGTTCCTGCACGGCTGCCGCGTACCGCTTGACCTGCTCGCGCTCGTGCTCGCGATCGAATTCCATTCCGTTGAACCCGGCGTCCAGGGCGTACTGGTCGACAAGCGTCGTCGCAGTGTCCCGGTAGCGTTCGGGGAGTGTGTCGAAATCGACGTCGACGCCGCGCTCGACGACGCTCCGCAGGAGCGTCTCGCCGACCGACCGGCTCATCTCCGAGAGGCCGGCCGACCCGTCGACCGCGCGGTGGTCGTGCTCGTACGTGCCGAGGTCGACCTGTGCGGTGGCGTCGAAGCCGGCGACGTCGAACGCGTCACCGAGCGTCCCGACCTCCAGTCCCCACTTTCGGGGCGCCTGGATCCGGCGGGCCGTGTCGGCCGTGGCAGCGAACTCTCCCGCGAGCGCGTAGCGGAAGGCGTCGAGATACCGGAGGTAGGGATGGGGCGTTCCGCCGAGGAGCGCTCGAACGAGCGGGACGTAGAAGAGCCGGAAGAGCCGACCGTAGAGGCGGTCGTCCTCCACACGGGCGTAGTATCCTTTCGAAAACGCATAGCCACGTGTGAGTGGAAACAGGAGCCGGCGGACGAACGACTCGTCGTAGGTCGTCGTATCGGCGTCGTGAACGACGACGAACTCCTCTTCGGTCGCGGGACCGAGCCCCAGCCATACGTCGCGGCCCTTCCCGCGGTCGCCGTCCAGCCCCGCGTCGGCCAGCAGATCACCCACGCGCGGTCCGTCGCACCACAGGAGATCGAGCGTGAGATCGTACGTCGAGAGCCACTCGTGGATCCGGGAGACTCGCTCGGCCGGCGCTCGTAGCGGAACAACCACGCGGGCGGGCGCCAGCCGTTCGAGGGTCCGGAACACCCGGTCGGCGGCCTGCCGCCCGTGTTCGCGCTCGGTCATCGGCACGACGACCGCCGTGTGACCTGTCGGCGCCGGCGGGAGCGGGTCGGCGAAGTCGTGGAGCGTCGCCACCCGGGCTTGAACGTACTCCATCGAACCTCTCTCAGGACGGGACGAGGAAAAGCGCGCGGGTTGCGGCGACCCCCTACTGCGGGATTCGTCCCGCCCGCTGGAGGGTCGTGAGTCCGACGACCACGCCACCGAGGCCCAGCGCGAGGCCGACGAAGATCGCGTCGTATGCGAGTCCTGCCTCCCGGAGATTCCCGACTGCCGAGGCGCCGGTCGCCTGGACGGCCATCATTCCGGCCGAGTACCACGCGTACGCACTCGCACGCGAATCGTCGGGAAGCGTATCCAGCAGATACGTGTCGATCGCGGGAAACAGGCTGTGAACGACGTAGCCGATTATCCCCGTGAGGAGGAGGATCGGAACGAACCCGCTGGCCGCCGTCAACGCGAGGACGCTGACGACGAACGCGGCGACAATCCCGATGATGTACGGAACCCGCGGGAGCTGGTCGACGAGCCGCCCCGAGACGAAGAAGGCGGGGACGCCGGCCGCGAAAATCACCGTCAGGAGGTTCCGTGAGGTCGCGCCGCCGAGGCCTTTCGTGCCCATATACAGTTCGTAGAAGTTGAAAAGGCCCTGCCAGACGAACCCGGTTGTGCCGATCACGGCGACGCCGAGCAGGACGACCCGCCATTGTGCGCGGATTGCCCCGATCAGATCCCGGTCGTCAGTCCCCGCGTGGGGGATGTCCGTCGCTCGCGCGACGAAGAACAGGACGACGGTGACGACGGCAGCGACGGCCGCGATGCAGACGAAAACGATCCGCCAGTCGAAAAACAGCGCCAAAACGAGTGTGACGAAGGGCGCGGCAATGACGGCGGCGACCTGACTGACCATCCCGTGGGTGCCGAGTGCCCAGCCGACACGTTCCGGGTAGAGTTCGCTCACGAGGGGGTTGGCCGCGACGAAGTACACCCCCGATGAAAGTCCCATCAGGAGCGCGCCGGTGCCGACTAACACGACCGAGGTCGCACTCGCGGTCACGACGGCGGCGATCGTGAGGACCGTCCCGGCGACGAGGACCACGCGCTCCCGCGGGACCCACGTCAGCACCCAGCCGGTGGGGAGCCGCGGGAGCGCGCTACCGAGCCACGCGAGCGTGGCGATCAACCCTGCGGTCCCCTCGCCGATCCCGAACACCGCGACGAACTCGCTCAAAAGCGGCGCGAAGATCACCCTCGCGAGGTTGACCAGGAAGATCATCGCACAGAGCGTGCTGAAGAGCCGGCGCCGGGACACGACCTCACTTCCGCGGCTGCGGTTTCAACAGTTGTGATCTCCGCGCGGGCGCCGCTCTGTTCCCAATCGCCCTCGACCCGGGCGCCGCTCGATTCCGGACCGCCCTCGACCCGGGCGCCGCTGTCTGCAGTGCCGCGGCACTCCGGAGCGGTATATACTGATCTTTATATTCCGCGCCTACGACGTTCGGGATGTTATGAAGTCGACGCGGAAGGGACTTCGAGAGGGGGAGTTGGAGAAGGATATGTACGGACGGTTGAGCTGCTCTCCGTGCGGCGAGACGTTGGGGACGAAAAACGATCCCGACGAAGTCTACACGGTCAGGCACTGTCCCGAGTGCGACCGCGAGTGGAAGGAACTCAGGTGAGGCTATTCGAAGACGGCGTCGAACGCCCGCGCCCCCAACGGCTCGAACGTCCCGGCGGCGACGTTCTCGGGGACGTGCGCGGGCGAACTGGTCCCCACGAGCGCGGCGGTGACGCCCGGGGCGCTCCGGGCGAAGTTGATCGCGCGCTGTGCCGCTGTCTCTCCCCGCAACTCCGCGTCGACGCCGGGCGGGATCCCGGCTGCCAGCTCTCCCTGTGCGAGCGTCGCGCTCGCGACCACGTCCAGTCCGGCCGCCTGCGCGTATTCGAGCGCGCTCACGTCCCGCTCCTCGGTCGGGTGCCGGTGTGCGTCGACGGTGTACGCGTCGGCCATCCGCACGTTGAACGGCAACTGGATCGCCCCCAGCCCAGGATCGTCGGCGCCCACTGACTCGGCGGCGGCCGCGGCGCGATCGACAACTTCGGGAAGTGACAGGTAGGCGTCGTGGTCCCGCGGCACCCGGAACGCGTCCCAGGTCGCGACGCCGTAGATCCCGACATCGCCCGCGGCGCGCCGCCGTTCCAGCGTCTCGAACGCCGATTCGAGCTGGTCGTAGACCGCCTCGCGGCTCCGTGTCTGCAACTGGGTCTCGGGGTTGTGGACGTAGTAGCAGTCGACGGTTTCGACGCCGAGGGCCGACAGCGACCGATCCAACATCTGATCGAGAAATCCGGGCGTGATCGCGTGGCTGCCGCGCGCGAGGTCCTCTGGCGCGAGCAGGCCTGGCTGGAGGAACTCCTCGCGGACGTACGCGGCCGGGTCGGCGGGCCGCTCGCCGTCGAAGGGCAGAAAGCCCCCTTTGGTCGCGACGACGACGCTCTCGCGGTCGACGTCGGCCGCGTCCAGAGCCTCGCCGACGACGCGTTCGCTCCGGCCGCACCGGTAATTGACTGCCGTATCGACGAGGTTGACTCCCGACTCCAGCGCCTCGGTGATCGCCGCCCGGTACCCCTCGTCGACCGTCGCTGTCGGATCGCCGAGATACGTGCCGATCCCCACGCTGGACGCGACGCCCGGCCCGAACCGGCGGAAGTAGGTCCGCGCGAACGCGTCGCCGAACCGATCGCGGTAAGCCCACGTCCCCTGACTGGTCGCCATACTCCCGATTCGCTCCCCGCGGATAAACGGGCGTCGACTGTGGAGTCGAGGCTTCGGTCTCCACGGCCGGTAGCGAGGCCTAGAGTTCGCCCGACATCGACTCGAACAACTGGTCGACGAAGTCGTCCCGGGTGATCGTCTCTTCCGGTCCCACTACGATCGATCCCCTCTCCAGCGGAAGTTGTCCCCCGCCCATCCGCGCGTGGCCGCCGGCGGATGCGTCACGGAGTGCCGAGACGGCCGACTCCAGCGTCCGGCCCATGTGGACCCGATCGTCCCGCGACCGCCCCGAGAGATGGAGGGTGCCGTCGCGTTCGCCCAGGACGATGACCGCGGTGACGCCTTCCAACTGGGCGAGTTCTTCCGCCGCCTGGGGGACTGCATCGGCGTTGGAGATCCGCCCGACATCGCTGACGGCGAAGGGCCCGCGGACGTCGCGGCCGGCAATCGCCCGCGCTTTGAGCTCCAGTACCTCCGTCGACACCTCCGGGTTGGCGATCCGATCGAGCCGTTCCTCGTCGACACCGGGGTACAGGTAGCCCGCGGCGGCGAAATCAGCGGCCGAACAGCCCGAAGTGAGCCGCTTCGTGTCGGTCAGAACCCCGTAGAGCAGTCCCGTCGCGACGGTCGTAGGGACGGTGTACGTCGCGTCGACCTCGCTTTCGTGTCTGGCCGGCGGGACCGGCACCGCGCCCACGTCGTCGAAGTATTCGGCGACGATGCTGGAGGCGGCTCCGTAGTCGGTGCGGACGTCGGTGAACAGCTCACCGGTTCCGTCGCCTGGGTGGTGATCGACGACGGCACAGGGGAGCACGCTGTCGGCGCCCGCGAACCCCCGCGGTTCGTTGTGATCGACCAGAACGACGTGTTCGGCTGCGAGGTCACTGACGTGGTCGATCTGTTCGATATCGAGATCCAGTACCGTCTCGAACGCGCGGTTCTCCTGGTGTCTGACCTGCCCCGCATACTGCACGCGGGCGTCGGTGTCGACCTGCTCGGCGAGATTCGCGATGCCGACGCCCGTCGCCATTGCGTCCGGATCCGGGTTCGGATGCAGGAGGACGGCGACCTCGTCGAGGTCGGCGACCTGTTCGAGAAACCGCGTCCCCTGCGGCCGCTCGAACCGCCGGATGGCGTAGACGCCGACCACGAGCGCGAGGAGTCCGACGAGGAGCGCGACAGCGACCGCCGGATACGCGACGAAGAACGACCACGCGCGATCGAGCAGGTCCGGCCCCACGAGCGCGTCGACGGCGGCGCGGGAAACCTCCATACCTCCCCCGTCCGGGTGCACCCTCAAGAAGATTCCCTCGTTTTGTCGCCCACACAACGACATTTTTTGGCGCCCATCGGGCTGAGAACGGCACCCTCGGGGAAAGATATGAGTGAACTATTCACAACGTAGGTGGTTTCACCGGAGAACGGGTTGGAAGCATTCGCAAGTGGATATGTGAACGAGCCAGCAGCACTGACCGCAGAGAAACCGTGTTAGGCGATGGTGGACTCGAAGACCGGTTCCGGATCGGTTGGTTGGGTCCCATCACAGATGCGGATGCGACCATCGGATCGGACGAACACGTTCCACGTGTCTATCTGAAAGCTGAGGATAGTGCCTCCCCCCGTACCTTTGTCACGGCGGGCAAACAGCGCGTTGAGGGCGTCCGGGTCAACGTAATCGAACAGCGGGGGGAGAGCAGTCGGATCAACACCGACGGCGTCCGCCACAGCCCAGATGATCGCCTCCGTAGCAGAGCTGTCACTCTGGACGTCGTATTCTGCATCGACGACCGGTATACATCCACGATAGATGAGTAGTTCACCCCTATTTTTCATACTATACTGCAACCCTCACTCCGCTATAACATTGTTGTGAGAATATGAGTGACACAACGTCGCTACTCTGAGTTGAGTGATTCCTGTTTTCGGTGTGGTCGCCTTTCTATGACGCCCTCCAGCTGTGACGTCCTCTCGGAGGCGTCCCAGTGCGGAAGTGAGCGCTCAGATCTCGGCAGGATCGGCTCCGGATCGGTATGCGTCAATCGCGTCGCGGTAGCCCTCCCGGTAGGTCGGATACGCGAACTCGTAGCCGAGCGCGCGCAGTCGGTCGTTCGAACAGCGCTTGCTCGTCTGCAGCCGACGACGCGCAGCAGCCGAGAGGTCCGGATCCGCGAGCCGTTCGTCGATCGTCCGCTTCGGCGGCTCCGGCACCTCACACTCGGCCGCCAGCCAGTCGGCGAATTCCCACTTGTCGACCGGTTCGTCGTCGACGACGAGGACGACGTCGTCGCGCGCCTGATCGTCGTTCAGGAGGAAGCTGATCGCCCCGGCGGCGTCGTCGCGGTGGACCATATTCAGATAGCCCTCGGTGACCGGCCCCTCGATGTACCGGCCGAGCCGGTAGCGGTCGGGGCCGTACAGCCCCGCGAAGCGGGCGACTGTGCCGTCGATGCCGGCGTCGCCGGCGTCCTCGCGGGCGACCCGTTCGGCTTCCGCGAGGACGCGCGTCTTCTCGGTCGTCGGCTCGATCGGCGTCTCCTCGTCGACGACGTCGCCGTCGTGGTCGCCGTAGACGCCGGTCGAGGAGGTGTAGACGAGCCGCTCGGGGGGCGACGGTCGGTCGGCGTACGCCGCGATGGTGTTCCGGAGGCCGTCGACGTAGACCTCCCGGGCCGCCTCGGCGCCGTGGCCGCCGGAGCTGGCGGCGAAGACCACCCAGTCGGCGTCCGGCAGCGCCGTCAGGCTCTCGGGGTCGGTCGCGTCCGCCCGGCAGGCGTCGAGGCCGGCCTCGGTGACGGTCGAAAGTCCTGCGTCGGAGCGGCGGACGCCCGTCACCTCGTGGCCCGCCGCAGTCAGTTGGCGGCCGAGTTCGAGCCCCACGTAGCCGCAGCCGACGATGACGACGCGCTTCGACTGCGCCGGGTCGCTTCCCTGTTCCGCCAGATCGCCCGTCGACCCCGAAACGTCACCGCTCATCGATCGTTCCGCGCGGCGAGGAACTGCCGGATCGCCGCGAGGGTTTCCAGGGTCATCTCGGTCCGCCCCTCGATCGCCTGCTGGAGTTCTTGGCCCGATCGGTCGAGGTCCACGTTGGATGCGAGGGTGTCGACGTCGACGACGCCGGTGGTCATCGCCAAAAGCAAGTGATCGCGGAGTTCCAGAACGATCGTCTCGGCGTCCCGGTCGTCGTCGAGCGCGAGAACGGCCGCGGCGTCGGTGACGGAGAGATCCGGGACCGGCCCATCCAGGAGTGATTCGAGGTCTGCGGGATCGACGCCTGATTCCGCAGCGACGGTTTCGGTGCCGTGATCAGTCACGATGTCCCTGAGTCGCGCCTCGTAGGCCTCGCGAAGCGCCGTCGGCGAAAGCGTCGCCGGATCCTCTGCCGCGTCGTAGAGCATACCCGCTTTCGACACCGCGGCGGCAAAACGGTTTCCGAAGCGGGAGGGAACTGCGGCGGTCCCCGAAGGGGAACCGCTTAAGTCGCTCAACACCCACCGATCGAGTATGCTCCGTGAATCGGCCGTACGCCGGGAGGTGCGGCCGTGAGCGTCGGCCACCGCGTCGACTCCGACCACCAGCTCGCGCGACTCCTCCAGATCGGGATCGTCTTAGAGGAGGTGGTCGAGGCGCGCTCGTATCACCACTACCAGTCGCTCGAAGAGCCGGCGCTCGACTCCGAGATCGAGGCGCTGCTCGAAGCGGCCGCCGAGGAGTCCGCCGACCACCGCGAACGGCTCGAAGCGCTCATCGCGGATCTCGACGCCGAGAGCATCCCGTTCGAGGAGATCGAGGCGCTCGTCGAGGCGCAGTACGGCGGGACCGAACCGGACGACTTCGACGACATCCTCTACGATCAGCTCTGTAACGAGGAGACCGCCTACAAGTTCTACGACGATCTCATCGGCGCGCTCCGGGCCTCCGATGTGACGTTCGGCATCGACCGCGACCACCTCATCGACGTCCTCGTCGAGATCCGCGAGGAGGAGGCCGAGGGCGTCGAGGAGGTCACGAAAGTTATGGAAAACCGGTCATGAGACGACACACGACACCCCACGGAGGGACGCGATGAACACGGCCGACCAGTACGTCAAAGCGATCTACCTCCTCCAGGAGATGGAGAACGGCCCGGCGTCGACGGGGTCGCTCGCCGACCGTCTCGGCGTGAGTCCGGCGAGTGCAAACGAGATGATCGGCAAACTCGAATCCCGGGGGCTCGCCGAACACGAGAAGTACAAGGGCGTGACCCTCACCGACGAGGGCATCGTCCGCGCCCGGGACGCGCTGCAGACGTACTGTATCATCGAGCGGTTCCTCGCGAACGTCCTTTCGGTCGACGAGTTCCGCGCGGAAGCGAGCGATCTCGAACCGGTCATCGACGATCTGGTCGCCGAACGACTCGACACCATCATCGACCGGAACGCGGACTGTCCGGACTGTTTCGATCCGGAGACGGACGCCTGCTGCCACCTCGAGGTCGCGGCCGAGGGCACCGAGACCGGAGAGCAGCGCGCAGACTGAGTTGCCCGACCGGGACCGCGAACCGAAAGCCCACATTTTCAAGACCCTCGCGCCGGAGGGACCCCGTATGGATGGGAAAGCAGCGATCGATCGACTGCTGTCGTTCGCGGGACTGGGGCCCCGCGACCGATCGGCATCGAGCGGCCGAACGACACCGTACGCCTGTCAGGGCTGCGGGGCGACTTTCGAGGTCCAGTACCACGTCTGCCCGGAGTGCGGCGGGTACTCGGTCGAGTTCAGAGCGGACGAACACGAACCTGACGAGGGCGTGGACGACCGTCGACAGCCCGAACGCACCGAACAATCGGCCGGATAGCGGGAGGAGGTTGCGCCCGGCGTCGGCGACGACCCGATGGGTTTTCAAAGATTGCGACGTGAGTATCGCGTGCAGTCCCGTGGTGTAGTGGCCAATCATATGGGCCTTTGGAGCCTATGACGGCGGTTCGAATCCGCCCGGGACTATTCCTTCAGACGTTCGACCGTTCAACTGTATCTGACGGCAAGCACAACGGCGTGAGTGGAGAACGGCCATCACGCGGTTTCGAGCTAGAGTCGTCCCCTTCGCACGGACTGGCGACGCTCTATCCCGTATCTGGGACGTTCGTTGCACGACCACTCCGCGCCGTTACCCCTCGCTCGATAAAACGGCGACACTAGCGAAAATCATAACAAACGCGACAAGCACGGCGATGCCGTGTTCGAACCCCAGCCAGGCATCCTTCGCGGGGGTGTCAGTTTCCGTTCCCACGTCACTGGTCCTCGTACTGACAGCAATCCGTCCCGCGTCAACGCCCGCAACCGAGACTGTCCCGTCGACGGCCTCGAATTCGATAACCACCACGTCGCGCTCCTTGGGTCGGAGCGTCACGGTCTCCGTTGCGACCGGTTGGCCGTCGACAGTCACTGCAAGAGTCCGGTTCGCCGTCCGGTTTGCCGTGTTCACGACCGTCGCTCTCACGGTGGTCTGGTAGCCTTTCTTGATCCAATCGGCCGGCGCTGTGGCATCGGTGACCTCGATAGGTCCGGTTTCGTCGGCGTCGTCGCCGGCCCCGGCTGTAACTGTTCTGTCGTCGCTTGCGGCCGTCACGGTCAGCGTACCCAGTGACGTGTCCGCGACGGCGATATCGTACTCGCCCGGTTCATCGAGTCGAGGCTCGTATACTATTGTCCTGGTCTCACCCGCCCCGACGACGACTGACCTCGAGTCGACCGTCTCGGAGTTTATCGTCAGATCTGCCTGGAACGTCCCGTCCTGCTCGCCGGCGTTCTCGACCCGTAGCGCCATCTGTACACTCTCCCCTGCGGTGATCTCCGTGTTATTGAGCGTCGCCCCGATTATATTGAACCTCGGTTCAGCGGCGGTAGTCGTCGGTGCTGCGGTCGTCGCGGGAGCGGTCGCTATGTATCGCGAAGTTGCGGTGTCGGTCGTAGACGCCGGCCTTGTTGTCGGGGTACCGGTTGCCGTCGGTGACCGAGTTGCGGTCGATGTAGCAGTCGGAGTTGGTGACTGAGATACGGTTGGGGTCGCGGTCGGTGTAGCAGTCGCCGTTGGCGTCGCGGTGGGAGTTGGCGACTGAGTTACGGTCGGCATTGCAGCCGGGATGATGATCGGTGTTGGCGTCGCGGTCGATGTAGCAGTCGGAGTTGGTGACTGAGTTACGGTTGGGGTCGCGGTCGGTGTAGCAGTCGCCGTTGGCGTCGCGGTGGGGGTTGGCGACTGAGTTGCGGTTGGCGTTGCAGTGGGGGTGACCGTCGGTGTTGGCGTCCTGGTCGGAGTTGGTGACTGAGTTGCGGTTGGCGTTGCAGTGGCGGTTGGTGTTGGCGTTGGTGTCCGAGTTGGGGTTGCAGTCGGCGCTGGTGTTGGGGTAGCAGTTGCTTCCTCCTCGTTTTCATTCTCATTCGCGTCATCTGCGTCTTCTTCTTCATTCTCATCCTCCTCTGCATCCTCGTCGTCT